>DATJZU010000024.1:0-51093 GCA_035498835.1 Thermoanaerobaculia bacterium | reverse complement strand
GGAGCCCTCGGCCGCCGAGCGCGCCGCGGTGGACGCCGTCATCGGCGCTCCCGCCTCGGGCTGGGAAGGCGGGACGCGGCGCCCGGACCTCGACGGGCACGTCGCGACCGGCGGCGACGCGATCCGCGCCCGCCGGCACCTTCTCCTCCCCGCACTCTGGGCGGCGCAGGCTCGGCGGGGCTGGATCTCGCCCGGGGCGCTCAACTACGTCTGTCAGCGCCTCGCCGTCGCGCCCGCCGAGGCGTACGGCGTCGCCACGTTCTACGCGATGCTCTCGGTCGAGCCGCAGCCCGCGACGGTCGTTCACGTCTGCGACGATCTCGCGTGCCGTCTTGCGGGCGGGAGGGAGCTGCTCGAGAGGGCACGCAAGGAAATCGAAGTGTCCGGCGCCGTTGCGGTCCGCCCGTCGCCATGCCTCGGGCTCTGCGAGCGCTCGCCGGCCGTCCTCTACCAGCGAGCGGGAGAAGGCGCGGCGGACGAGGCCGTGGCGCCGGCCGCGGACGTCCGGGCGGGGGCGAGCCCCGCCCCTACCCCGTCGGCCCGCAACGGCTCACGGTCCGCACCGCAGACGCAGGATGCCCGCCGCGACAACCTCCGTCTGCTGCGCCGCGTCGGGCACGTCGATCCCGCGAGCCTCGACGACTACCGCGCGCAGGGCGGCTATCGCGCTCTCCCCCGCGCCTTCGAGATCGGTCCGGACGCCGTCATCCGCGAGGCGCTCGAATCGAAGCTCCAGGGCCGCGGCGGCGCGGCCTTTCCCGCCGGCCGCAAGTGGGAAGCCGTCGCGCGGCAGCCGGCCCGCCCGCACTACCTCGTCTGCAACGCCGACGAGTCGGAGCCCGGCACGTTCAAGGACCGCGTCCTCCTCGAGGAGGACCCGTTCGCGGTCGTCGAAGCGATGACGATCGTGGGGTTCGCGACCGGCTGCGAGCGCGGCTATCTCTACATTCGCGGCGAATATCCGCTGGCGCTCGAGCGCGTCTCGCACGCGATCGAGGCAGCGCGGGCCGGCGGCTTCCTCGGCGACGCGATCCTCGGATCGCCGCACCGATTCGACATCGAGGTGCGGCGCGGCGCCGGCGCGTACATCTGCGGCGAGGAGACGGCGCTCTTCAACTCGATCGAAGGCTTCCGCGGAGAGCCGCGGAACAAGCCCCCGTTTCCCGTCGAGAAGGGGCTCTTCGGCAAGCCCACGGTCATCAACAACGTCGAGACGCTCGCCAACGTGATGGCGATCGTCGAGCACGGCGGCGCGGCTTTCGCGGCAATCGGAACCGGGCAGTCCACGGGGCCGAAGCTCTTCTGCCTTTCGGGGCGCGTGGCGCGTCCCGGCGTGTACGAGGTCGCGTTCGGCGCAACGCTGCGGGAGCTCATCGCGCTCGCCGGCGGCGTGCCGGGGGGACGCGCCGTGAAAGCGGTGCTCCTCGGCGGCGCCGCGGGCTCGTTCGTCGGGCCCGGCGACCTCGACGTGCCGCTCACCTTCGAGGGCACCCGCGCGATCGGCGCCTCGCTCGGCTCGGGTGTGGTCCTCGTCTACGACGACCGCGACGATCTCGCGGATGCGCTCCGCCGCATCGCCTCGTTCTTCCGCGACGAGTCCTGCGGGCAGTGCGTCCCCTGCCGCGTCGGCACGGAGCGGCAGGAAGAGCTCGTCGCGCGCCTCTCCGCCGGCCGGCCCCTCGGATCGCGCGAGAAGGAGCTGGCGCTCCTCGACGAGATCGCGCAGGCGATGCGCGACGCCTCGATCTGCGGCCTCGGACAGACGGCGTCGGGCGCGCTGCAGTCGGCCATCAAGAAGCTCGGAGCGTTTCCCGCATGATCCCCGCCGACCGCCGCCTCCATCCCGAGCGCCCGGTCGAGGTGACGATCGACGGCCGCGCCGTGACGGTGCCGGAGGGCTCGACGATCCTCGAAGCCTGCCGCCAGGACGGAAAGGACACGCCGACGCTCTGCTTCCTGGAGAACCTCGCGCCGGTCAACGTGTGCCGCGTCTGCGTCGTCGAGGTCGAGGGCTCGCGCGTCCTCGTGCCCGCCTGCTCGCGCCCGGTCGAGCCGAAGATGAAGGTCTCGACCGACAGCGAGCGCGTGCGCCTGTCGCGCCGGATGGTTCTCGAGTTCCTGGCGTCTTCCGTCGATCTCTCCTGTGCGTCGCCCGACGTGCGCCGCTGGATGGAGCGTTACGGCGCGCGGCCGGAGCGCTATGGGCCGCCCGCGCCGCAGACCGCGGCGAACGCGCGCGACCAGGCGCGTCCCGGCCACCACGGACCGCCTTCGGGCGCGACGGCCACGGTCGCCCAGCCCGTCAAAGTGGACAACGAGCTCTACGTTCGCGACTACGCGCGCTGCATCCTCTGCTACAAGTGCGTGCAGGCCTGCGGCGTCGAGGCCCAGAACACATTCGCGATCGCGGTCGCCGGGCGCGGCTTCGACGCGCGGATCTCGACGGAGTTCGCGACGCCGCTGCCCGACTCCGCCTGCGTCTACTGCGGCAACTGCATCGGCGTCTGCCCGACCGGCGCGCTCATGTTCAAGAGCGAGCACGACCTGCGGCAGGCAGGCCGCTGGGACGAGTCGCGGCAGACCGTCACGGAGACCATCTGCCCCTATTGCGGTGTCGGCTGCACGCTCGCGCTCCGCGTCCAGGACAACGAGATCGTCCGCGTGACGTCGCCGATCGACCAGGACGTCACGAACGGGCATCTCTGCGTGAAGGGACGGTTCGGCTGGCAGCACGTGCAGAACCGGGAGGAGGAGGGGCCCCGATGAGGCAACTCATGCGGCTGGGCGTCGGATCGAGGGATCCGCTCGCGAAAAGAAAAGCGGCCGCGCCGCTCGATCGGAAGCCGGCTTGACGAGCCTCTTCGATCCCGCCGTGCGGGAGGCGATCCTGGACCGGCTCGCGAAACTGCCGCCGGACGCAAGACGGGAGTGGGGAACGATGAGCGTGGCCCAGATGCTTGCGCATTGCTCGCGGGCCATGGAGGCCGGCACGGGAGACTTGCCGCTCAAGCAGGCGCTCATTGGAAGGATCTTCTCGCCCTTCGTGCGATCTTCGCTCCTCGGCGAGAAACCGTTCGGCCGCAACTCCCCGACCGATCCGCATTTCGTCATCCGCGACGAAAAGGACTTCGCGAAGGAAAAGGCGCATCTGACGGCGCTCATCGCGCGGTTCTGTCAGAGCGGGCCGGCCGAGGCCGGGAAACACAAGCACTCCTTCCTCGGACGGATCTCCGGCGAGGACTGGGGCGTCGTCATGCACAAGCATCTCGACCATCACCTGAGGCAGTTCGGCGCCTGAGCCCTCGGACCGACGCCCGCCGATGCCGGTGACACGCGCCGAGCGCCTGACGCGGTGGCTGCTCGCGGCCGGGGCGCTGTTGCGCGTCGCGCAGTACCTGTCGAACCGGTCGCTGTGGCTCGACGAGGCTTACATTGCGCCGACGATCCTGCGGCGGTCGTTCGCCGGCCTCCTCGCGCCGCCGGACTACGGACAGATCGTTCCGGCCGGATTCCTGGCGCTCGTGCGCTCGGCCGTCGCGCTGTTCGGCTCGAGCGAGTACGCGCTGCGCCTCGTGCCGCTTCTCTGCGGGCTCGCGGCGCTCTTCCTCTTCCATCGCGTGGCGGCGCGCCTGCTGCCGGCTCCCGCGGTCCCGATCGCCGCCGCGCTCTTTTCCTTTTCCGGACCCCTGATCGGCTTCTCCTCCGAGCTCAAGCAGTACTCCTCCGACGTCCTCGCCGCGCTTTTCCTGCTCGACCGGGCCCTCGACGCGCTCGAGCGGCCGCAGAGGCGCGGTGCGCTGGTTACCCTGGCGATCGCGGGGGGCGTGCTCGTCTGGTTCTCGCTGCCGGCCGTTTTCACGCTCGCCGGCATCGGCGCGACGCTCGCCGCGGGAGCCGCTCGAGCCGGAGAGCGGCCGCGCCTGCGGGCGGTCGCCGCCATCGGGCTTCTCTGGATCGGCAGCTTCGCCGCCTTCTGGCTCGTGTTTCTCCGTCACATCGGACGCGCGCCCGACGTGCTCGCGTTCTGGGCGGACGCGTTCCTGCCGTTCCCGCCGCGCTCGTTCGCCGACCTCTACTGGCTGCCGAAGACCTTCGGGGCGCTCTTCGGCGATCCGGCCGGATTCGTCTTCCGCGGACTCGGCATCCTGGCGTTCCTCGTCGGCGGCTGGGTCCTCTTCCGTAGGGACCGCGCTCATCTGGCCCTGCTCGTCGCGCCGATGCTCTTCGCCCTCGCCGCCTCGGTCCTGTCCTGGTACCCGTTCTCGGGCCGGACGCTCCTCTTCCTCGCGCCGGCGCTCTACCTGCTCGTCGCGCTCGGCATCGAGGAAATCCGGGAGGAGACGTCGCCGCGCGCGCCCGCCGTCTGGGCGATCCTCCTCGCGCTGCTGCTCTTCCACCCGGTGCTCTGGTCCGTCCGCGCGCTGTTCCATCCGCGCGTGAAGGAGGAGATGAAGCCCGCGCTCGCCTACGTGCGCGGCCACGCGGCGTCCGGCGACCGCCTCTACGTCTATTCGGCGGCGCTCCCGGCCTTCGACTACTACGGGCCGCGCAGCGGGCTCCCGCGCGAGCGCATCCTCCGTGGCGCGTGGGTCGGCGAAAACGCCGGCGCGCGGCGGGACGTCGAGAAACTCCGAGGTGGTGGCCGCGTCTGGATTCTCTTCACGCATCCGATCCGGCCCGACGGCACGGACGACGAGGTCCGCTTCGTGGGCCTCCTCGACGCCGCCGGCCGGCGTCTCGACACATTTCGCGCGACGGGCGCCGCCGTGTACCTTTATGACGTGAGCGGCACCGCCCCGGCAGGCTCCTCTTGACGGCGGCCGCCCGGCGCTTGCCGGGAGCCGTGCTGGGACTCCTCCTTCTGGCGGTATCCGCCGCGGCGCAGGAAGCGACGCTCGCCTGGCAGGGACAGACCTCCAAGATCGCCGCGAGCGGCGCGGATTTCAAGATCGCCGACGCCGCGAAGGCCCTCGGCTTCGATGTCGCCGCCGATCCGACGACGGGCGTCCTCACCCTCACGGGCCACGGGCACAAGGTGCTCGTCGGCGCCGGCACCGCGCAGGTTCCCGTGGACCAGCGCCTCGTCTCGATCTCGCGGCCGGCGCAGACGATCTCCGGCGCGCTCTACGCGCCGACCGATTTCTTCGAGAAGGTCCTCTTTCCGCTCGTGGGCGCCTCCGGCTCCTACGACGCTGTCAAGCGCGTCTGGACGCTCGCGGAGGCCAGAGCGCTGGCGATCGACGTCGCCGTCGTGCACGTCGAGGCGGCGACCCAGGTCGTGCTCCGCCAGTCCGGGCCCGCAAAGTTCGTCTCGACCCCGGGCGCGGCGGCCATTCAGGTGCGCTGGCCCGACCGGACCGTCGCGGCCCCCTTCGCCGAGAAGAAGTACGAGGACCCCTTCGTCTCCGCCGTCCGCTTCACCGAGGACGGCGCCGCGATCGCTCTCCGCGACCCCGGTCTCTCGGCGCGCGCCTACGGGCTGACGGCTCCCGACCGCGTCGTCGTCGAAGTCACGCGCGCCGCCGCGCCGGGCGGTCCGGCGCCCCCGCCCCCGTCGGCCGCCGCGGAAGCTCCGCCCGTCATCGTCATCGATCCCGGGCACGGCGGGACGGAGACCGGCGCGATCGGGCCCGGCGGGCTTCAGGAGAAGCAGGCGACGCTCGAGATCGCCAAGAGGCTCGCCGCGACGCTGCCGCGCTACGTCGCCGGCCGCGTGGTGCTCACCCGCGACGTCGACGGGCTCGTCTCGCTCGATGACCGGACCTCCGCAGCCAACCACGAGCGGGCGGACCTCTTCCTCTCGATCCACGCGAACTCCTCGCGGATCGCGAACGCGCGCGGCTCCGAGACGTACTACCTGTCACTCGAAGCCTCCGACAAGCTCGCGCAGGAAGTGGCGAGCCAGGAGAACGAAACGCCCGGCGCCGCCGCGACGCCGTCGCCCGACGCCACGACCTCGACGAACCACGCCCTCGATTTCGTGCTGTGGGATCTCGCGCAGAGCGCGCACCTCAAGGAATCGAGCGAGCTCGCCGAGGAGATCCAGGAAGAGCTGAACGGCGTCTCCGGCACGGAGAGCCGCGGCATCAAGCAGGCGCCGTTCCGCGTGCTCGTCGGCGCGTCGATGCCGGCGGTCCTGATCGAGACGGCCTTCATCTCGAACGCCGATGAGGAGAAGAAGCTCGCCTCGCCGGAGTTCCAGCAGAACGTCGCCGACGCGATCTCGCGCGCCGTCGCGCGTTTCTTCGCGAAGCGGCGCCCCGCGGCCGTCGCCTTGCCATCGCCCGCGCCGAGCCCCACCCCCACGGCCGCTCCTCGATGACGCGCCGGGCCGCGGCGCTCCTGCTCGTTTTTCTGGCCGTGGCGGTCGGCGTCCTGATCCTCTGGACGCGCGCCGGCTCCCAGCTTCCCGGCCGCCGCCGGGGCCCGCTCTTCCTGCGCGTCTCGCCGGCGGCGGCGCCGCCCGCAGCGACCACGCCGGGCGCGCCGACCCCGACGCCGGGCGAGACCGTTCGCCTGACCCTCTTCTTTCCGGGGCGCGACGATGCGAAGCTACGCCCGGAGGAGAGAGACATTCCCAAGCCTGCCGGACCCGGCGCCGCGCTCCGAGCCATCTTCGACGAGCTGCATCGCGGACCGACGCATCTCGATCTCGTGTCGCCGCTTCCGGACAAGATCCAGCTCCGGAACGCGTTCCTGCTTCCGGGCGGCGAGGTGGTCCTCGACCTCGCGGTGGACGCGAGCCTGTCGTTCGGCTCTGACGAGGAGCTGACGATCGTCGCGTCGCTCGTCGACACCGTCCTCCAGAACGTCGCGGAGACGAAGAGCGTGCGCCTGCTCGTCAACGGCGAGCCGGCGGAGAGCCTCAGCGGCCACGTGGACCTGACGCGCCCGCTCCTCTACCTCCGCGGGGAGCTCGCGTCGTGAAGTCGAGCGGCGAGCGAGCGTCATGAAAGCTTCATCCGGCGGCACGCCCCGGCCCGACGGCCGCAAGCCGTCCGAGATGCGCGAGATCGCGATCGAGATCGGCGCGGCGCGCTGGGCCGAGGGCTCGGCGCTCGTGTCGCTCGGGCACACGCGCGTCCTCTGCGCGGCGTCGGTCGAGGACCGCGTGCCGCCGTTCCTCAAGGGCACCGGCAGCGGTTGGGTCACGGCGGAATACGGGATGCTTCCGCGCTCGACGCACACGCGCTCGTCGCGCGAAGCCGCGTCCGGCCGGCAGGGCGGGCGCACGCACGAGATCCAGCGGCTCATCGGACGGTCGCTGCGCAGCGTCATGGAGCTGCGGGGCATCCCGGACCGCACGATCACGCTCGACTGCGACGTCCTGCAGGCGGATGGCGGGACGCGCTGCGCGGCGATCACCGGCGCGTGCGTGGCCCTGTCGGTCGCGCTCGCCAGGCTCGTGCGCGAGGGGACGATCCCGCGCTGGCCGCTGCGCGAGACGGTGGCCGCGATCTCCGTCGGCGTGTGCGCGGGGCAGGCGGTACTCGACCTGGCCTATGCGGAGGACTCCGAGGCCGACGTGGACGCGAACGTCGTCGGCACGGCATCCGGGAAATTCGTCGAGATCCAGGGCACGGCGGAGCGGCGGCCGTTCTCCGAGGAGCAGCTCCAGGAGCTTCTCGCCCTCGCGCGCAAAGGGCTGAAGCGGCTGGCGCAGGTCCAGAAGGAGGCGCTGGCGCCGTACCTTCAGGGGATCGAGACCGAGCTCTGAGTCGCTCGGCGGATGGTCCTTCGTCCCGAATCCCCGGTCGCCGGCCGCTCGATATAATCGCCGGCCCGGCGGCCTGCTCCCGCCGCGAGAAAGGCTGGCGGGTGTTCCCATGAAACGCATCGGAGTCCTTTTCGGCCAGGAACGGACCTTCCCGCTGGCTCTCGTCGACCGCATCAACCGTTCCGGCGCCGCGGACGTCACGGCCGAGCCCGTCAAGGTCGGAGGCGTCTCCCTCGAAACGCCGAAGAAGTACGACCTCGTCCTCGACCGAATCAGCCAGGACATCCCCTTCTACCGGGCGGTTCTGAAGAAGCTCGTCTCCGACGGCACGATCGTCGTGAACAACCCCTTCTGGTGGTCGGCCGACGACAAGTTCTTCAACAACGTCATCGCGCGCGGCCTCGGCGTCGCGGTCCCGAAGACGGTGCTCCTGCCATCGAACCAGCATCCGCCCGACACGACTTCCGAATCGATGTCGAACCTCGTGTTCCCGCTCGAGTGGGACGAGATCTTCGCGCACATCGGTTTCCCGGCGTACTTCAAGCCGTACTCGGGCGGCGGATGGAAGAGCGTCTATCGCGTCACGAACCCGGACGAGTTCTTCACGGCCTACCGCGACTCGGGCCAGAACGTCATGACGCTCCAGGAGGAGATCGACTTCCAGGAATACTTCCGCTGCTACGTCATCGGCCGCAAGGAAGTTCACATCATGCGGTACGACCCGCGGCAGCCGCACCACGCGCGCTACGTGAAGGACGGGACGCCGATCGACCCGGTGATGTACGAGCGCTTGTACTCGGACTGCCTCAAGCTCACGGGCGCGCTCGGCTACGACTTCGACACGCTCGAGTTCGCCGTGCGCGACGGGGTGCCCTACGCGATCGACTTCCTGAACCCGGCGCCGGACGCCGATCCGGCCTCCGTCGGGCAGCAGAACTTCGAGTGGGTGCTCGAGCACGCGGCGAAGTGGCTGGTCGAGCGGGTGCGCGAGGGCGCGGAGCCCGTCGCCCGCTATCACTGGCAGGAATTTCTGTCCGGCGGCGGCGCGAAGAAAGCCAAGTCGCCGTCCCCGCGGCCGCTCGGAACCGGCGCCACGCCCCGCCGGCCGCGCCCGCGCGCCGGAGCCTGATCCGCCGCAGAGACGGCTACGCCTCCGGGCGCCGGAGAAGGCTCGCGAAAAAGAAGGCCGCCGACGCGGCGATGACGAGCGGCCCTCTTTCGACCCCGAGCGCCGGCGCGGCGAGCGAGCCCGCGAGCATCGAGCCCATGGCGCTTCCCACCGAGACCCGGCGCATCCCGGACAGGCTGCGCGCCAGGAGCTTGCCGGTCGCGGCGGGAATGATGATCAGCGATCCCATCAGGAGCACGCCCAGGTAGCGCAGGCCGAGCGCCACGGTGAGGGCAAAGGCGAGGAGGAAGACCAGATTGGTCCTCGCCACGTTGATCCCGATCGTGCGCGCGAGATCCGGCGACACGAGCGTGATCACGAGCCGGCTGCGCGCGCGCACGGCGAAGACGATGACCGCCACCGCGGCGAGGAGGCCGACCGCCGCCTCCGCGGGGCTCGGGCGTCGCGCCGCGCCGAAAAGCGCCTCGATGAGCTCCTCCCCCGACGCGAGCATGCTTCCGATGGCCAGGGCCGCCGAAAACACGACGCCGATGATCGCTTCGGTCGGCACGCGCGTCTTCTGCTCGACCGACCAGACGAGTATCGCCCCGAGCACGAGCGCGACGAAGCCGCCCGCCACGGGATTGGCGCCGATCAGCATCGCCGCCGTGATCCCGGGGAGGGCGACGTGCGAGATCGCGTCGGAGGCGAGGGTCATCCGGCGCATCACGGCAATCGAGCCGATGAGACCCGCTGCCGCGGCCATCCCGAGGGGGAGCAGGAGGTCGGAGGCTGCCGGGAGGCTCATCGGTCTCCGTGAACGTGGAAATGCGCCGGCGCGCCGTAGGCTTCCTGCAGGCGCTCCGGGGTCAGGATGGAGACCGGCGGCCCGAGCCAGGCGCGACGCCGCGAGAGGCACAGCACGTTGTCGGCATTCCGGTAGACGAGCGTCAGCTCGTGGGAAATGATGAGAAGCGTCAGCCCCTCCTCCCGCTTCAGACGCCCGAACAGGCCGTAGATCTCCTCCTGCCCCGGCTCGTCCACTCCGGCCGTCGGCTCGTCGAAGAGAAGGACGGTCGGATGCCCCATGAGCGCGAAGGCGAGGAGCAGCCTCTGGAACTGACCTCCGGAGAGCGTCCCGATCGGCTGGGCGGCGGTCTCCGGCGCCAGGTCGACGAGACCGAGCGCTCGCGTCGCCTCCTCCTGCGGGGCTCGGGCAACTTCCGCCCGGGCGCGGAGGAACTCGAGGCCCGTCAGCGGCAGATCACGCTCGATGTCGAGCTTCTGCGGAACGTAGCCGATCTTCGTGCCGGGCGCCCAGCGCACCGCTCCCCGCGAGGGCAGGGCGCCGATCAGAGCCTTGAAGAGAACGGTCTTCCCCGACCCGTTCGGCCCGATGATCGCGAGCGAGCTGCCCGTCTTCACGTCGAAGGACAAGTCGTCGATGATCGTCGTCTTCCCGAACGCGACCGTCAGGTGCGAGACCTCGAGGGCGTTGGCCATCTCTCTCCGTCCGGCCCGAAGGCCGGCCCATGCTATCCCTCGGCGAGCGGCGACCCGCGCGCCTCGCGCTGATATCGTGCAGGCGCGCGCAAGACGATGAGGCTAGTCAAGATCGCCCTCGGGAGCGTGCCGGCCACCGTGGGAGCAGTCGATTCGAACACCGACCGCGTCGTCCGGATGGCGCGGGACATGGCCCAGCGCGACGTGACCATCGGGTGTTTTCCGGAGCAGGTCCTCGGGGGCTACCCTCCGGAAGACCTCATTCAGTGGCGGCCCTTTCTCGAGGCGCAGCGGAAAGCCCTGGAACGCCTCGCCGCCGAGACGCAAACTCTCTCGACCGTCTTCGTGGTCGGAGTCGCGGTCCCGGCCGGAGGTCAGCTGTTCAACACGGCAGCGGTCCTCCATCGCGGTCGGGTTCTGGGCCTTGTGCCCAAGGAGCTCCTCCCCACTTACGGGGTCTTCTACGAAGCCCGCACCTTCTCGCGCGGCGGAGCGGGTCTTCTGCTCGACGCGGATGGCTTTGCGCTCGGCGACCGGATCTTCCAGTTCGACTTCGGTATGCTGGCGGTCGAGGTCTGCGAGGACGCCTGGTCGCCCGATGGGCCCATGCGAAGACGTTGCTACTCGGGCGCGGAGATCGTCGTCAACATCTCCGCTTCGCCCTACCGAGTCGGCGTCCTCGCCACACGACGTGAGCTTCTGGCGACCCGTTCGGGCGACAACGAGGCCACATTCGCCTACGTGAACCTCGTCGGAGGTCAGGATGCGCTGGTCTTCGACGGCGGCGGCTTCGTTTTCCAGAACGGCCGGCGAGAGCTCGAGGCGCCCCGCTTCCGGGAAGGTTTCGCCGCCTGCGTCGTGGATCTCGACCGCACGCGCCGGCGACGAATGGAGAACACGACCTGGCGCCGAGGCGCCGAGGCCTTTCTCCGCGATTCTCACCGCGTATCCGCGATCCCCGCGTCGGAGACGGGGCCGGATCGCTCTCGGCTCGCCTATCCCGCTCCTCCCGGTGGAAGCTTCTTCCTCCCCCCGGAGACGCCGCCACGCCTTTCGCCGCGCGAGGAGATGCTGGACGAGCTTTTCGAAGCCCTCGCTCTCGGGGTCAAGGACTATTTCGAGAAGAGCGGCGCGTTTCGCTCTCTGGGGGTGGCGCTCTCCGGCGGCCGCGATTCGCTCCTCACGCTTCTCGTCGCCTGGCATTCGATGGCGATGAGGCATCCGGGACCCGACGAGGCCCTCCGGCGGCGACTCGCGGCCGAGTCGATCACGGCGTTCGCGATGCCCACGAGCTTCTCGGAGCCTCGGACACGCGCCGCTGCCGCGAAGATCTGCGAGGAGCTCGGGGTCTCTTTGCGCTCCGTGTCGATTCAGGACGCTTTCGAACGGGAGACGGAGGCGGCACGCGCCATGCTTGGCGGGACCGAGCCGACCCCGGTCACGCAGCAGAACATTCAGGCGCGGCTGCGCAGCCTCCGGATGTGGAACTGGGCCAACAGCGCGGGCGCCCTATTTCTCCAGACGAGCGACATGAGCGAAAAGGCCGTCGGGTATACGACGGTCGGAGGGGACCTCGAGGGAGGCCTCGCGGTGATCGCCAACGTTCCGAAGACCGTCGTCGTCGCCCTGCTCGAGCGGCTCTTTCAGCGGTTCGGCTTCGAAGGGATCCGCTTGACGCTCGAGTCCGCGCCGGGACCCGAGCTCGCGCCGCACCAGCTCGCCGAGGAGGAGCTCATGCCCTTCCCAATCCTCGACGCCTGTCTCGACCTCTATGCGGAGGAAAAGATGTCGGTCGGCGAGATCGCTGCGGCCCTTCCGGCCCTTTTCCCCGAGTCGGAGCCGGAGCGTTTACGCGCCTTCGCGGAACGTTTCGCGCGGCTCTTCACGGCCTCGATTTTCAAATGGGTTCAGGCGCCTCTTGCGCTGCACGTGGGAATGATCGACCTCGACCGCGAGCGAGCCCTGCAACTTCCCGTCGTGCAACGCGACGAATGGAGCACGTGATCTGGAGCCGCCGACTTCGAAGCTCCGGAATCCGGCCCGGAGAAAATAGTTAGGGGCGCTTCCCGCGCCCCTGCCGTCCGGCGACCATCGGCTCTACAGAGCTGGCCCGCGCGGAAGCGGACTTTCCGAGACTAGAGGGAAGGTTCGAGTACCTGCCTGATTCGTTCGCATCGTTCTGAAGATGCGCCCCTAAGACACTCGGCCGAGATCCCGGGCTTTCTTCGTCGCTGCGGGCTCGATGCGAAGGCGGTTGTGCACCTGCCGAACGCCGACGCATTCGCTGGCGATTCCGTCCACCAGTTGCCGCGTCCACACGGCCTCGACGGCGCCCTCGAGCGTCACCTCCCCGTCCCGCACGTCCACCGTGACCCGGCTCGGATCCACGTCGGGATGCAGGGTCAGCTCGTCGCAGATGTCCTCCCGGATGCGATCGTCGGAGCGCGAATATCCCTTCGGCCCAATGCCGCGGTGAGGTCCCGGTTCCCAGATTTCCGGCGCTACCAGGCCGAAGTGGACCAGAGCATCCCTCGAATAGAGACCCGGGGCTCCCACTCCCGCGAAGCCTCGCCCCCAGTGAATGCTGCCCCCCTCCGATCCGCGGCCGAGGGCCGAGCCGTACCCGCCATAGCCGTGCTTGAGATAGCGCCGGCTCTTCCTCGCGGAAGTTTCCTGCTTTGCCATTCCACGTCTCCTTTCGTCGCAACCATCTCGCGAGGGCCGGAGGCCGCGGCTTCCTCACACTAGTCCGCCGGCCCGACGACCTCTTGATGCAAAGAAACCACTCCGCCCGAAGCGCTTTCCTGTCTCATCGCAGGCAGCAAGGAGGCCTTGTCATGACCAATGTCGTCAAAGTCATCGAATTGCTCGCGGAATCCGAGAAGAGCTGGGAAGACGCCGCCCGAGAGGCGGTCGAACGAGCGGCAAAAACGCTCACGAACATCCGTTCGATCTACGTCGAACACCTCGAAGCGAAGGTCGAGAAGAACAAGATCACGCGTTATCGGCTCAACGCGAAGATCTCGTTCCTGCTCGAGTAGGCAGACGGCGCGCCGGGGCCTTTCACCGCACGAAAAGACGCGGCCCCCGGCCCGATCTATCCGCCGGCGGCCGACGCGCGGCGCCAAGTTCCGACGCGGAGCGCCCGAGCCGCCCAACGGTAAGGCTTCGGCGGGGCGCCGGTTCTGCTTCCCCCGACCGACGGGGCCACACGTCCGGGTCTCGAGAACAGCTTCCTCAGGTCTTCGAGCGGCCGCGTGTTGGCCACGTCGGCGGCTGTGCACCACCCGCGCCGCGCCTGGTCAATGCCGTAACGCATGAAGTCGAGCTCAGCGATGCGGTGGGCGTCGGTGGAAACGACGAAGCGCGCACCGGCCTCCCGCGCGATCTTGACGTGGACGTCGTTCAGGTCGAGCCGGTCGGGCTGCGCGTTGATCTCCAGAAGCACCCCGAGATCCGCCGCGGCGCGGGCCACGCGGCCGAGGTCGATCGGATAGGGCTCCCGACGGCCGAGGATGCGCCCGGTGGGATGCGCGAAGATGCGGACGCGCGGATGTTGCAGCGCCCGGAGAACCCGTTCCGTCATGGCCCCCTCCGTCATGTGGAACTTCGAATGGACGGAGACGAGCACGACATCCAGGTCCGCCAGAGTTTCCTCGTCCAGATCGAG
Source organism: Thermoanaerobaculia bacterium (assembly GCA_035498835.1). Lineage (GTDB taxonomy): Bacteria > Acidobacteriota > Thermoanaerobaculia > UBA5066 > Gp7-AA6 > DATBFU01. The sequence continues at coordinate 37,095 of DATJZU010000024.1, read as the reverse complement.
GCGGCCGTCCGGCAGGATGTCCACTTCCGCTCCCTTCAGGATCGTGATTCCGGAGAGGCGCCGGTTCAGAGTCTCGATGCGCCGGAACTGCCTTCGAAACTCGGACCCGGACAGGCCTCCGGCAACCCGAACGGCGTGAGTGTGATCGGTGACGGCGACGTATTCGTAGCCGCGCGCACGAGACGCTTCGACCATCTCGGCGAGCGTGTTCTTCCCGTCGGTGGCGTCCGTATGCATCTGCAGATCGCCCCGGATGTCTGTGACGTCGACGAGCTTTGGGAGTTTCCCCTCGCGCGCCGCCTCGATCTCGCCCCGGGCCTCCCGGAGCTCCGGCGGGATCCACGGGAGCCCCACGGCCCGAAAGATCTCCTCCTCGCTCCTTCCCCCGACGCGGCGACGCCCCCGGAAGACGCCGTACTCGTTGATCTTCAGATGCTTCTTGACGCCGAGTGTTCGAATGGCGATGTTGTGCGCCTTCGAGCCAGTGAAGTAGTGGAGCGCCGCTCCGTACGATTCCGGCGGAACGATGCGGAGATCCGATTGGAGGCCCGAGCGCAGGAGGATCGAGCACTTCGATTCTCCCCGGGCGAGCACCCGGGCCACTTCCGGATAGGAGACGAATCGTCGGGCGATTTCCTCCGGCCGGCGCGCCGCCACCAGAATATCGACGTCCCCGACCGTGTCCTTCCTTCGGCGGTAGCTTCCGGCGACTTCGAGCTTCTCGACGCCGGGAGCCTCGGCCAGATGCGCAAGCAGCGGCTGTACGTGAACGTCGGCTTCCGACAGACGGCATCTGCTCGCGCGGACGCGGTGCTCCGCGCAGCCGCGAAGGATTCGCATCTCCAGGACCTTCCCGAAACCGCGCACCGCCGAGAGGCGGCCTTCCTTCGCGGCTTTCTCCAGGTCGGCGAGCGTCTTCAGACCCAGATTCTCGTAAAGCAAGCGGGCGCGCTTCGGTCCGACTCCTTCGATGCGCATCATCTGGACCAAGGTCTCCGGGACCTTGCGCGCGAGCTGCTCGAGGAGAGGAAAACGACCGGTCCGGACGATTTCTTCGATCTTGCCCGCCAGGTCCTCCCCGATGCCGGGGAGCTCCGCCAGCCGCGCCCCGTCCGCGCGGACCATCTCCGCGACCGGCCGGCCCATCGTCTCGATCGTGCGCGCCGCCGTGCGGTAGGCGCGGATCCGAAACGCGTTCTCGTTCTGGATCTCAAGAAGGTCGGCGACCTCCTCGAAGAGCCGTGCGACGTCGACGTTGTCCATCTCTACCCCCTTGCGGCGCGGACGAGGGACAGAAACCGCTTCTCATCGAGGAGCGGAATCCTCAAGCTCTTTCCCCTTTCGAGCTTGGGGCCCGGCTTCGCGCCGACCACAACATAGTCCGTCCGCAGACCGACGTTCGACGCTGCGCGCCCCCCAGATTCCCGGACGAGAAGCTCCGCCTCCTCGCGCGACATCGTGTGAAGGGCTCCGGTGAAGGCCACCGTCTTACCGGCGAGCCGACCACTGCGGCGAGCCCGGTGCGGCGCCTGCGGCCGCACGCCCCGCCGGAGGCAGAGCGCGACGACCCGCCGGTTCTCGGGGCGGCGAAAGAACTCTTCCACCGCATCGGCAACGATCGGACCGATCCCCTCGACTTCCTGCAGGCGGCCGGCGCTGGCGGCCTGGATGCGGGCGAGGTTTCCGAAGTGCCCGGCCAAGTCGCGGGCCGTCCGCTCACCAACCGCGGGAATGCCGAGGGCGTAGAGAAAACGTGAGAGCTCGGGTCTCCGGCTTCGCTGGAGCGAGCGGGCGAGGTTCCCGGCAGACACTTCCGAGTACCGCTCGAGACGCGAAAGCTCGACCGGCGTCAAAGTAAAAAGATCGGCGACGTTCCGGACTCGGCCGCTTCCCACGAGCTGCGCGACCGTCTTGTTTCCGAGCCCCCGGATGTCGAGCGCCGCCCGCGAGCCGAAGTGCGCGACCGCTCTTTCGAGCTGTGCCCGGCAGGCGAGCCCATTGGGGCACCGGTCGAAGGGGCCCTCCCGGACCGTCCGAGTTCCGCACACGGGGCAACGCCGCGGCATCCCGAACCGCTTCACCCTCCGGCCGCCGGTCACCGGAACCCGCTCGAGGATTTCCGGGATCACGTCCCCGGCCCGCACGACGCGCACGCGATCGCCGACGCGCAGGTCCCTCCGCGCCAGCTCGTCTCGGTTGTGAAGGGTCGCCCTCGCCACAGTGACTCCGCCCACTCGGACCGGCGCCAGAACCGCAACCGGTGTCAGCAGGCCGGTCCGGCCGACCTGCACGAGGATTGCCTCGATCGTCGTTTCCTCGCCCCGCGGCGCGAACTTGAACGCGAGCGCCCATCGTGGATGCCGCGCCGTCTCGCCCAGCTGCCGCCGCGCGTCAAGGTCGTCCACCTTCACAACGACCCCGTCGATCTCCTGGGCGAGTCCGTCCCGCCGGCGCTCGAGCCTTCCGTGGTAATCGAAGATCTGCTCGAAGGCGTCCAATCGACGCCACTCGCGAGACACCGGCAAACCCCAGCTCCGAAGGGACTCGAGCGCCTCCCCGTGGGTCTCGAGACGCCTGCCTCCCTCCTGCCGAAGAATCTCGTAGAAAAGAACCTCCAGAGGCCGCTTCGCGGTCACACGAGCGTCGAGCTGCCGCAGAGAGCCCGCCGCGGCGTTGCGCGGGTTGGCGAAAAGAGGCTGCCCAGATTTTTCGAGCTCGGCGTTCAAGCGCCGGAAGGCCGCGATCGGCATGACGACCTCACCGCGGACTGCGAGACGGCTCGGCAGCGGAGCCCGTCCCTTTTCGAGCCGCCTCGGAACCGAGGGAATCGTCCGGACGTTCTCCGTCACCCCCTCGCCCGTTTCGCCGTCGCCGCGGGTTGAGGCTCGCGTGAGTTCTCCGTGCTCGTACACCATCTCGACCGAGAGCCCGTCGAGCTTGGGCTCGGCGATGTACGCGACGCGATCGCGGCGAAGGGTCTTCCGCGTTCGCGCGTCGAATCGGCGGACCTCCTCGGGATCGGTCGCCGACTCCAGCGAGAGTAAGGGAGCGAGATGGCGCACCGGCGAGAAGGCGGGCAGAGGCGCGCCGGCGACCCGCTGCGTCGGCGAGTCGGGCGTGACCAGGTCCGGAAACGTTTCCTCGAGAAGGGACAGCTCGGCAAGAAGGCGGTCGTAATCTTCGTCCGGGATCTCGGGCCGGTCGAGAACGTAGTAGAGACGGTCGTGCCGATGGATTTCCCGGCGCAAAAACGCTACCCGCCGCGTGGCCTCGGCGCGCGACGGCGGCCGGCCCTCAGCTCGGCTCGCGCTCAGGCCAGGAAACGGTGAACTCAGCGCCGCACCTCGGACAGACTGTCCCCGGCGCGACTTCGCCGCTCTCGATGAGAGCATCGTACTCATCCGAGTCGACTTCGTAACCCGTTCCTCTGCCCTTTTCGAGAGCGCACGCCCGCGAGCAGAAGAGAACCCGGTCGCTCGCCAGGAATCCGATGCCGCGGCTTTCTTCATCCATTTCTCTGCCTCGAAATTCACTCTAGTCGGCTGTCCTCAAGAGGGACTTGATCCATTCACATCAGTGACGCCGAGCTCAATGGGCCCGCAGAGCCATAGAATCGGTGAGCAGCGGCCGGAGCATTCCGCAACCCGACTTCCGCGCGCGCGAGCTCACGCCACGAGAGCCAGAACGAGCTCGACCAGGATGAGAAGACCGATCGCGACCTCCAGGAACAGGAAACGCCGGTCGCGGGCGACTCCGAGCACCAGCTCCAGCGCTTCCTGGACGCCTCGGAGCTTCTGCCCGAGCGCGTCGTATCGATCTCCCAGATCGAATTCCGCACGCAGATCGTCGTAGATCCGATCCATTCCGGGGTCGTCCCACGTCGCGTCGGGCTTGTCCAGCAGGTGCAGGACCGAGAGCACCTCGGTCCGAATCCCGATCGCCTCGCCGATGAATCGGTGGAGAGGACGCGTCCGAAACGACACATCGCCGCGTTCCCGGAGGCGCTCCGCCAGCGCGTGGGTGCGAATCGCCAGATGATCCAGGATTCGCTCGTAGTACTCCATCGCGACGCTCTGAGCGACGATCAGAGCGACGACGCTCGCGCGCGCCGGCGTCAACCGGTCGACCGTGAGCGTTCCTTCCTCGACTCCGAGCCGGGCACCCGTGGCCTCCCTCACGACGAAGTCTTCGCGCGAGGTCTCGGTCGTCAGGCGCGGATGAACCTCCCGCAGCTTCGCGAGCTGCGCCTCGCGCTCGGGCCGGGGAACGTCGTGGAAGACGATCGCGCCGAACGGATACGCGAAGAGATCGCCGCCGGAGGGGATTGCGAAAGCGAGCTCGTGCGGAGCGACCCGCGCGCCCGGGAACATCGAGGCGAGGTCCTTCAGGGGGAAATTTTCGACGAACGCGATCGCGTCGAAGCGATGGAGGCGCGGCTCGCCGGTCGAGGTGGTCACGGTTCGGGCTCCGGCGAAACGCCCTACTCCAACGACGCCGGCATCTCCGGCTTCTTTTCCGGAATTTCCGTCAGCGTCGCTTCCGTCAGGAGCAGGACGCTCGCGACAGACACGGCGTTCTCGAGCGCCACCCGAACGACCTTGGTGGGATCGATGATTCCCCGCTCGACCAGATCGCCGTACTCGTTCCGCGACGCGTCGAAACCGAAGCTTCCGGTGCCTTCCCGCATCCGAATCACGACAACCCCGCCGTCGACGTCGGAGTTCGCCGCGATCTGGCGCGCCGGCGACTCGAGAGCGCTCTTGAGAATGCGCAGGCCGGTCCGCTCGTCCCCCTGGCATTGCGGCTCCTCGCTGGCCACGGCGTCGATCGCCCGGAGGAGGGCGAGGCCCCCGCCAGGCACCACCCCTTCCGCGACGGCCGCCCGCGTCGCGCTGATCGCGTCTTCGAAGGCTTCCTTGCGGCTCTTCATCTCCGCCTCCGACGGCGCCCCGACCCGGATAAGGGCCACTCCCCCCATGAGCTTCGCCAGCCTCTCGCGAAGCTTCTCTTTGTCGTAGTCGGACGTCGCCTTCTCGATCTGCTTCCGGATGTCCGCGCAGCGGGCCTCGATCGCCTCTTTCGACCCGCCGCCGCCGACGAGCGTCGTCTTTTCCTTGTCGATCACGATCCGTCGCGCCTTGCCGAGATCCTCCAGCGTGAGCTTCTCGAGCTTCAGGCCGAGCTCCTCGGAGATCACCTTGCCGCCCGTGAGAATGGCCATGTCCTCGAGCATCTCGCGGCGCCGATCCCCGAAACCCGGCGCCTTGACGGCGCAGCCCAGGAGCGTCCCCCGGATGCGGTTGACGACCAGCGTCGCGAGCGCCTCTCCCTCGACGTCCTCGGCGATGATCAGCAGGGGTCGACCCGCGCGGGCGACCTGTTCGAGCAGAGGCAGGAGATCCTGCAGCACGCTCAGTTTTTTCTCGTGCATCAGGACGAAGGCGTCCTCGAGAACGCACTCCAGACGCTCCCGATCGGTGATGAAGTAGGCGGAGAGGAAGCCGCGGTCGAACTGCAGGCCCTCGACCACTTCGAGCACCGTCTCCGTGCCCTTGCCTTCCTCCACCGAAATCACGCCCTCACCGCCGACCTTTTCCACGGCGTCGGCGACCACCTCGCCGATCGTCGCGTCATTGTGGGCCGAGATCGTCGCGACCTGGGCCTTCTCTTTGCGGCTCGTGACCGGCCTCGAGAGCCCCTTCAACGCCCCGATCGCCGCCCGCACGCCCCTCTCGAGCCCGCGCTTCAGGTCGATGGCGGAGGCGCCCGCGACGACGTTTCGCACGCCCTCGGCGAAGAGAGCGTGGGCGAGAAGCGTCGACGTGCTCGTGCCGTCGCCCACTTCCTGGCCCGTTCGGTCGGCGGCCTCCCGCATCATCCTCGCTCCGAGGTTCTCCTCGGGATCGGTCAGATCTACTTCCTTCGCGATCGTCACGCCGTCGTTGCAGACGATGGGGCTTCCCCACTTCTTTTCGATCAGGACGCTCTTCGACCGCGGCCCGAGCGTGACACGGATCGCGTCGGCGAGAGCCGACGCCCCGCGGAGCACCTTCTCGCGAGCCTCCGACCGAAAGAGGAGCTTCGTGTGCGCCACGCTGGACCTCCTTTCCGGACGTCCCCGCGAGAAGTCCTTCCTCGCTTCGGGCGGCCGGTAAAAGAAAAGATCATTCCGGAAGTCCGCGGATGGCCTGATTCGTTCGAATCAGATGGAAGGCGGGCCCGGCGGGCGCCGTTGGATTGCGGCCCGGGACGGCTCGGAGCAAGATGCCCTCCCATGCGGCGCAGAGTCGAACGCGGCAGGATTTCGGCCGCGCGGGATCCGGAGCGGCCCGAACCGGACGCCGCTTTGAGCGGACTGACTCCCGCCGAGGCTGCGAGCCGTCTCGCCCGGTTCGGCCCCAACGATCCGCTGCCGCCGCGCCGCTCGCCGCTCGCCGGCCAGCTCATGCCGTCCCTGACGAACCCGCTCGTGGCGATCCTGCTTCTCGCGAGCGGGGTCGCGTTCCTGGCCGGAGAGCGCCTGAACGCATGGCTGATCGTTCTCATGATCGCGCTCTCGGTCGGCCTCAATTTCTGGCAGACCTACCGATCGCGACGGGCCGCCGACCGGCTGCAAGCCCGGGTCGCGCCTCGGGCCCGGGTGCGGCGTGCGGGAAAGGAAGAGATCGTCCCTCGCGGCGAGGTGGTGCCGGGAGATCTCGTGCTCCTCGCCGCCGGAGATCTGGTCCCTGCCGACGCCGTGCTTCTCGAAGCGCGCGACCTCCACGTCCTCGAGGCGCCCCTGACCGGGGAATCCGCGCCCGCGGAGAAGAGCCCATCGGCCTCCGATCCTGCCGAAGCGGAGAAGCCGTTCGGGCCGGGTCGGGTCTATCTCGGAACTTCGGTGGTCAGCGGCACGGGACTCGCGCGCGTGACGTCGACGGGCCGCGCGACCGCGTTCGGCGAGATCGCGTCGCACCTGAGCTCGAAGGCTCCCGAGACGGAGTTCGACCGGGGAACGCGACAGTTCGGCCTCCTCATCATGCGAACCGTCTTCTTCCTCGTTCTGTTCATCCTCCTCGTGCACCTGGCGCTCGGCCGCCCCGCCCTCGACTCGCTTCTCTTCGCGCTCGCGGTCGCCGTGGGTCTGACCCCCGAGTTCCTGCCCGCGATCACGTCCGTCACTCTCGCGCAGGGAGCGATTCGGATGGGGCGGGAAAAGGTGATCGTCAAGCACCTGGCCGCGATTCAGAACTTCGGAAGCATCGACATCCTCTGCAGCGACAAGACGGGCACGCTGACGACCGGCGACGTGGCGATCGACCGAAGCATCGATCCGCTCGGCGCGCCTTCGCCCGAGCCCCTCCGCCTGGGTTGGCTCAACAGCTCGCTCGAGACCGGGATTCTCTCTCCCCTGGACGACGCGCTCCGCGCCGCTCCGGCGCCCGAAGAGGCGGGCGAATGGAGAAAGCTCGACGAGATCCCGTTCGATTTCGAGCGGCGCCGCCTTTCGATCGTCGTCGAGCGCGCCGGCCGGCGCCTCCTGATCACCAAGGGCGCACCGGAATCGGTGCTGTCGTGCTGCGCCTCGTACGAGGTGCGAGGTCGGCGGGAGCCCCTCGACGAAGCCGCGCGGAAACGCTGCGAGGCCATCTTCCGAGAACGTTCGGCCGAGGGCGACCGGGTCCTCGCCGTCGCCTTCCGCGAGCCGGAAGAACAGTCCGCCTACGGCAGCCGCGACGAGAAGGACCTGGTTCTCGCCGGCTATCTGACCTTCATCGATCCTCTCCGCGCGGACGCGGCGGCCTGCGTCGCCGCGTTCAAGCGCGACGGCGTCAAGGTCAAGATCCTCACCGGAGACAACGAGCTCGTTGCGCGCCACGTCTGTGCGGCGGTCGGACTGGCCGAAGGCAAGATCCTGCTCGGGACGGACATCGACCGAATGCTCGACGGTGCGCTCGCCCACGCCGCCGAGAGGACGAGCCTCTTCGCGCGCGTCACGCCCGCGCAGAAGAGCCGGATTCTGCTGGCCCTGAAGCGGCGCGGCCACGTCGTCGGATTCCTCGGCGACGGCATCAACGACGCCCCTTCGCTCCACGCCGCCGACGTCGGGATCTCGGTCGCCACGGCCGTGGACGTCGCCCGGGACGCCGCAGAGATCATCCTCCTCGAGAAGGATCTCGCGGTGCTCCACAGCGGGATCCTCGAGGGCCGCAAGGCGTTCGGCAACGTCATGAAGTACCTGCGGATGGGAACGAGCTCCAACTTCGGAAACATGTTGAGCATGGCGGCCGCGTCCGCCTTCCTTCCCTTCCTGCCGATGCTGCCGACGCAGATCCTCCTGAACAACTTCCTCTACGACCTTGCACAGGTGACGATCCCGACGGACAACGTCGATCCCGCCGACGTCCGAAAACCGCACCGCTGGGACATCGCCGGGATCCGCGACTTCATGATCTTTCTCGGACCCGTCAGCTCCGTGTTCGACTTCGCGACCTTCGGGGCGCTTCGGACCTTCTGGCATGCGGGCCCGGCCCTCTTTCAGACCGGCTGGTTCGTCGAGTCGCTCGCGACCCAGACGCTCGTCCTCTTCGTCATCCGAACGTCCGGCAACCCCTTTCGGAGCCGGCCGAGCGCTCCGCTCGCCGCGACCACGATCGGGGTGGTCGCTGCCGGAATCGCCCTTCCCTTCCTCCCGCTCGCGGGCCGGTTGGGCTTCGTGCCCCTCCCCTTGCCGTTCTGGCTGTTCCTGGCCGCGATGACCGGCGCCTACCTGACGGCGGCCGAGCTCGTGAAGCGGCGGCTCTTCCGGAAGCATCGGTCCTGATCTCGGGCGGGAACGCCTCGATATAATCCCCGGTCCGGCGGTCCCCCTGCCGTGAGAAAGGCTGGCGGTCCCATGACGAGTCTCTCCTCCCGCCCGAGTCCCCGATGAGCGAGCGGCCCGCCTTCACGCTCGGCGTGGAGGAGGAATTCCAGATCATCGACCCGCAGACCCGGGAGCTACGCTCGCACGTCCAGCAGATTCTCGAAGAAGGCAAGCGTGTGCTCAAGGAGCGCGTGAAGCCCGAGATGCATCAGTCGGTCATCGAGCTCGGCACGGGAATCTGCAAGGACGTCTCCGAGGTGCGCCGGGACGTGAGCGAGATGCGCGCCGAGATCGTCCGCCTCGCCGAGAGGAGCGGCACGCGCGTCGCAGCGGCCGGGACGCATCCCTTCTCCAACTGGGCCGACCAGAAGATCTTCCCGGACGCGCGCTACGACCAGGTCGTCGAAGAGATGCAGATGCTCGCCCGGGCGAATCTCATCTTCGGACTCCACGTGCACGTCGGGATCGCCGACCGCGCCCTCGCGCTCCAGATCATGAACGAGGCGCTCTACTTCCTGCCGCACGTCCTGGCGCTCTCGACCAACTCCCCCTTCTGGCTGGGGCGCAACAGCGGCCTGAAGAGCTTCCGGACGAAGGTCTTCGACCGGTTTCCGCGCACGTCGATTCCCGAGTACTTCGACTCGCCCGCCGAGTTCGACGAGTTCGTCCGCATCCTGGTGAAGACCAACAGCATCGACAACGGCAAGAAGATCTGGTGGGACGTGCGCCCGCACCCGTTCTTCGAGACGATCGAGTTCCGGGTCTGCGACATCCCGATGCGCGTCGACGAGACGGTCGCCATCGCCGCGCTGATCCAGGCGATCTGCGTGAAGCTCTACAAGCTGCGTTTGCAGAACATCGGATGGAGGCGGTATCGCCGGGCGTACATCCTGGAGAACAAGTGGCGCGCCTCGCGCTACGGGATCGACGGGAAGCTCATCGACTTCGGCAAGGAGATCGAGGTCCCGTTCCGGGATCTGGCCGCCGAGATGCTCGAGTTCGTGGACGATGTCGTGGACGAGCTCGGCTCTCGCCGGGAGGTCTTCGGGGGCATCGGGTGGATTCTCGCCAACGGGACGGGTGCAGATCGGCAGCTCGCCGTTTACAATGCGACGGGAGATCTGAAAAAAGTCGTGGACTTCATCTGCGAAGAGACCTCTCAGGGGCTCCCGGCCGAGTCCACGCTTCGCGCCGCCGACTCACATCCCGGCTAGCCGGCCGGGCCCGAAGGCTAAAGGAGAGATGACGACCTTGCCGGAAACCTACGCTGAAGAACTGATTCCGGGAGCCCGAAACGCCGTCCGCACCTGCCTGCGCATCCAGCCGGGCGAGCAGGTGGCCCTCATCACCGACCGCGAAACCGCGGAGATCGCGGCGAGCCTCGCCGGCGAGATCCGGGAGGCCGGCGGGGAGTTTCAGGTTTGCATCATGGAGGACTACGGGGTGCGCCCGATGCTCGAGCTCCCCGCGGAGATCCGCCAGGCGCTCGAGCAGGCCGACGTCTCGATCTACGCCGGCCAGCCCAAGACGGGCGAGCTCGCGTTCCGGCGCGCGCTGACCGAGGTCGTGGACCGCCGCAAGATCCGCCACGCGCACATGGTCTCGATATCGCGCCGGATCATGTGCGAGGCGATGCGCGCCGACTTCAACGAGGTGGACGCGCTGTCGCAGCGGGTGCGCGACCGCGCCGCCGCCGCGCGCCGCATCGTCGCGAAGTCTCCCGGCGGCTCGGACCTCGTCGCGACCTTCGACCCCGAGATCAAGTGGCTCAAGACCTCCGGCATCATCTCGACCCAGAAGTGGGGCAATCTGCCGGGCGGCGAGGTGCTGACCTGTCCGGCGCGCGTGGACGGCGTGTACGTGGCCGACGGCGTCGTGGGCGAGTACCTCTGCGCGCGCTACGGCGACCTGCAGGCCAATCCGCTGACGATCGCGATCGAGGACAGCCGCATCGTCGGGCTGTCGTGCGACCGGCAAGACCTGGTGGACGATTTTCGCGCGTACACACTCACGGACGAGAACTCGAACCGCGTCGGCGAGTTCGCGATCGGCACCAACATCGCCGTCGAGCAGGTCATCGGCAACATCCTGCAGGACGAGAAGCTGCCGACCCTGCACGTCGCCTTCGGGCACCCGTATACGGAGCACACCGGCGCCAAGTGGCGCAGCACGACGCACATCGACGTCGTCGGGCGCCGCTTCGACATCTGGTTCGACGAGGATCAGGTGATGGCGGCGGGAAAGTTCCTCATATAGACGACGCTGGGGACCGCCCCGCCGGATAGAGTCTGCGCGGATGCCGCTCTCCGCGGGAACCCGGCTCGGTCCTTACGAGATCCTCTCTCCCCTGGGAGCCGGGGGCATGGGCGAAGTCTACCGGGCCCGGGACACGCGTCTCGATCGCGTCGTCGCGATCAAGGTCTTGCCGCGTCACCTCGCCTCGTCCTCGGAGTTGCGCCAGCGCTTCGAGCGGGAAGCGAAGACGATCGGGTCGCTCTCGCATCCGCACATCTGCGCGCTCCACGACATCGGCCGCGAGGGCGAGACCGAGTATCTCGTCATGGAGTATCTCGAGGGCGAGACGCTCGCCGATCGCCTGGCGAAGGGCGCCCTGCCGCTCGACCAGACGCTGCGATACGGGATCGAGATCGCCGACGCGCTCGACAAGGCGCACCGCCAGGGGATCATCCATCGGGATCTGAAGCCCGGCAACGTCATGCTGACGAAGGCCGGAGTGAAGATCCTCGACTTCGGTCTGGCGAAAGCCCTGGCCCCCGTGTCGCCGGCGGACGCCACTTCTCTTCCGACGGTGGCGGGAAGCCCCAATCTGACGCAGGAGGGAACGATCCTCGGAACCATTCAGTACATGGCGCCGGAACAGCTCGAAGGCAAGGAGGCCGACTTTCGCACGGACATTTTCGCGTTCGGCGCCGTGCTCTACGAGATGGCGACCGGAAAGAAGGCGTTCGCCGGGCAGAGCCGCGCTTCGCTAATCACCGCGATTCTGCGCGACGAGCCCGCTCCGGTCTCGCATATCCAGCCATTGGCGCCCGCGGTGCTCGATCGCGTCGTCCGCAAGTGCCTCTCCAAGGACCCCGAAGACCGCTGGCAGAGCGCTCGCGACATCCGGAGCGAGCTCGACTGGGTCCGCGACGGCGCGTCCGGCAGCCAGGCGCCGGTCCCCGGGGCTCGCGGAATGAAGTCGCTCGTACCCTGGCTCGTCGCGGCGGGTCTCGCGGCGGCGTTCGTTGCGGAGCTCCTCATCGCCCACACACCCGCGCCGTCCGGCGTCGGCGGCGCGATCCGCTTCGAGGTCCAACCTCCCGAGGGCGCCGTCCTCCTGCACCAGAATCCGGTCGGGACCTTCTTCTCCTTGTCTCCCGACGGCCGCCAGATCGCCTACGTCATGTCATCGGAGTCGGCCGAGGGCGACCCCATACAGTTGCGGGCACTCGATTCCCTCGTCTCACGGCCGATCCCGGGCACGGAAGGAGGAATGTCGCCCTTCTGGTCGCCCGACGGATCATCTCTCGCGTTCTTCGCCGACGGCAAACTCAAGAAGGTCGCGCTATCCGGCGGCCCTGCGATCACGATCTGCAACGCCGGTCACGGGGCGACGGGAACGTGGGGCGGCGACGGAACGATCGTCTTCTCGCAGTGGGGAGACGAAGCCGGAGCCCTCTTGCGGGTTTCCGATTCCGGAGGAGAGCCGGCGGCGGCGGCGCGACTCGACGCCTCGCGCCAGGAGCACTGGCAGCAGTGGCCGACGTTTCTTCCGGACGGGCACCGCTTCCTCTACTTGAGCTCTTCCGGCGAGACGTGGCCGCAAGGCCACCGGGACATCTATGTCGTCACGCTCGGATCGCTCGACGCGCGCCCGGTTGCCCCTGCGGACTCGCAGTTCGCCTACGCGCCTCCCGGGTTTCTCCTTTTCGCCCGCGAGGGAGCGCTCTTTGCGGAGCGCTTCGACGCCGCGGCGGCCAGGGTTCTCGGCGAGCCTCGCCTCGTCGTCCCGGAGATCCAGACGTACCGCCCAACGAGCGTCGCCTCCCTGTCCGCCTCGCAGAGAGCCCCGATCCTCGCGTTCTACGTGGCGAACGATTCTGCGCGGCTCGTCTGGCTCGATCGAACCGGCAAGGAAGTCGGGACGGCCGGATCCGGTGTGCTTCTGGGGAGAAGCCTGCGCCTCTCGCCGGACGGGAAGCGCCTCGTGGTTTCCGTTTTCGATCGAAAAATCGGCACGACCGATTTGTGGGTTCAGGACCCGGAGCGCGGAACGCAGACCCGAGTCACTTTCGACCCGTCGAGTGAGTTCAGTGCCGTGTGGTCGCCCGATGGCCTGCGGCTCATCTACTCCTCGGACCGGGGAGGAAAGAAGCCCGACCTCTACCAGGTCAATCTGACGGACTTGAAGAGCGAGCTCCTGCTGCGCTCGATCGACCCGAAGTCCGCGACCGACATATCTCCCGATGGCCGATTCCTGCTGTACAACGAGGGATCGTTGGAGCAGCGAGACATCCGCGTTCTGCCGCTCTCCGGGCCGAAGAAGCCTTTCTCGTTCGTCGCGACGCCCTTCGACGAGAGCGACGCGCGATTCTCACCCGACGGCCGGTTCGTGGTGTACGCCTCGGCAGAATCGGGCAAGTCCGAGATCTACCTGCGCCGCTTCCCGCTGGACGCCGAGCGCTGGCAGATCTCACGCTCCGGGGGAGCGTTCCCGCGGTGGCGTTCGGACGGCAAGGAGATCGACTTCATTGCCGCGGGCAAGCTGATGGCCGCGCCGGTGCGACTCGGCAAGGCTGTAGAGTCAGACGCCCCGGCTTTGCTCTTCGCCGTTACCGATGCCTCGGACTACGACGTGGCGCCGGACGGACGCTTTCTCGTCGCCTTCACCGGAGTTCGCCGTGCCGGGATCCAGGTCGTGGTGAACTGGACGTCGGAGCTGAAGCCGTGACGCTCGCCGCCGGAACCCGCCTCGGCCCCTACGAGATCCTTTCTCCCCTCGGCGCCGGAGGAATGGGCGAAGTCTACCGGGCGCGGGACACGCGTCTCGAGAGGACCGTGGCGATCAAGATCCTGCCCGCGACCCGCACGCGATCCGCCGAGGCCCGGCAGCGGTTCGAACGCGAGGCGAAGACGATCTCCCAGCTTTCTCACCCGCACATCTGCGCGCTCTACGACGTCGGCCGGGAAGGCGAGACCGAGTTCCTCGTCATGGAGTACCTCGAGGGTGAGACGCTCGCCGATCGCCTCGGCCGGGGGCCCCTGCCGCTCGAGCAGACGCTCCGCTATGGCTCCGAGGTCGCCGGCGCGCTCGAGAAGGCGCATCGGTCGGGGATCGTCCACCGGGACCTGAAGCCCGGCAACATCATGCTGACGAAGACCGGCGTGAAGCTGATGGACTTCGGCCTCGCGCGGGCGGCGGCGCGGCCCGAGCCCGTCGTCTCTCAGTCCGCACTTTCGACGCAGGACAAGCCGCTCACGGCGGAGGGCGCGATCCTCGGCACCATCCCCTACATGGCGCCGGAGCAGCTCGAAGGCAGGGACGCCGACGAGCGCACGGACATCTTCGCCCTGGGAGCGACGCTCTACGAGATGGCCACCGGGCGAAAGCCGTTCTCCGGCGGCAGCCCCGCGAGCCTGATGTCGGCGATTCTGACGGCCGACCCGGAGCCGATCTCGCGGCTCTCGCCGGCCAGCCCGCCGGCGCTCGAGCGGCTCGTGAAGACCTGCCTCGCCAAGGATCCCGACGATCGCTGGCAGAACGCCGGCGATGTGGCGCGGGAGCTGCGCGGGATCACCGAAAGCCCCGGGCCGATCGTCCCGGCGGAGAGGCGCCGCGCGCGCGGGCTCGCCATTGTCCCCTGGGCGATCGCCGGGCTCGCGCTGGCGCTCGCGGCCGCCGCGTTTCTCCGGCGGCCCGAGGTCCCCGCCGCGGAGACGACGCGGTTCACGATCACGCCGCCATCCGGATACGTCTTCTTCGGAATGCTGAAGCTCTCGCCCGACGCACGGCGCATCCTCTTTCTCCTTCAGGACGAGACCGGGCGAAACTCGATCTGGGTGCGTCCGCTCGACAGCCTGGAGATGCGCCGCCTCCCGGGGACCGATGACGCGCGCGGGATGTTCTGGTCGCCCGACGGCCGCGAGGTCGCCTTCTTCTCCGAACGGAAGCTGAAGCGGATCGCCGCCGAGGGCGGCCCCGTCCAGACGATCTGTGACGCCGGCTTCGCCTACAACGGCGCCTGGAGCCGCACGGGCACGATCCTGTTTCGAAAGTTCTGGGGCGAGCCCATCCTCGCCGTCGCCGCGTCGGGAGGCGCGCCTCGTCCGGTCACGACGATCGACGTGGCTCGAGGCGACGTGGCCCACGACCACCCCGTCTTCCTTCCCGACGGCCGCCACTTCGCGTTCGCGGCGATGAATGCCGACCGGGAGAAAACCGCCGTGATGCTCGGCTCTCTCGATTCCAAGGACACTCGCCTCCTCTTCCGAAGCGACTCCGAGGCCATCTTCGGCGACCCGGGGTTCCTCCTGTTCGGGCGCGACAGCGGAGTCTTCGCGTGGAGATTCGATCCGCGGAGCCTCGCGATGATGGGGCAGCCGACGCCCGCATTCGAACAGGTCCGTTTCTCCCGCGAGGACAACGACCTGGTCGCCTCGGCCGCCCGCGATCGCATCGTCTATCTCACCTGGCTCGCGAGACAGCGGCTCGTCTGGGTGGATCGCAAGGGACGGGAGGTCGGGACAGTCGGCGGCATCGCAGGATACGTGGACGTCCGCCTTTCACCGGACGGAGGAAGGGCAGCGGTCACCGTCCGCGATCCGGCGCATGGCCAGAACCAGGACGTCTGGGTGCTGGACGTCTCCCGCAGGACGAGCACACGGATCACTGCCGAGCCGACCGAGGAATTCGACCCGGCGTGGTTTCCCGACGGCGATCGTCTGGTCTACGTATCCGACCGTGCGGGGTTCTACGACCTGTACGAGAGGCCGGCGAGCGGAGGCCCCGAGAAACTGCTCGTTCGCACCCGGCAGGACAAGGTCCTGCCGACCGTTTCGCCCGACGGAAGCCATCTGCTCGCGAGCGTCGGCGAAGGCGGTTTCTACACTCGGGTCCTGTTTCCCGCGTCCGGAACGGGCGAACCGGGCGGGTTGAGCGCCGATTCCCGATACCTCGAGCAGCACGCCGAGTTTTCTCCCGACGGGCGGTGGACGGCCTTCGACTCCGACGAATCCGGAGGACGTGAGGTCTACGTGCAGCCGGTCAGCGGGGGCCCGAAGCGTCAGGTCTCGATCGGCGGCGGCCAGATGCCCGTCTGGAATCGAAACGGCAGGGAGATCTTCTACGCGGCCCGCGACGGAACGCTCATGTCGGTGGCTCTCCGAATCGAATCCGGCCGGCTCGAAAGCGCTGAGCCGCAGCCTCTGTTCGCTCTCGTACTGGGCACGAGCGGCGAGCTCCCGTGGCAGCGTCACCCTTACGATGTCTCGCCGGACGGCGAGCGGCTTCTCGTCATCCGCCGGGCGGCGGACACGGAGCCCGATGCCACCGTCGTCGTCACCAACTGGACGGCCGCGCTCCGCGCCGGGGATAAGCCACGCCCATGATCGCCGCCGGAACGCGCCTCGGCTCCTACGAGATCCTCGCGCCGCTCGGCGCGGGCGGGATGGGCGAGGTGTATCGGGCACGCGACACGAAGCTCGACCGGGACGTCGCGATCAAAGTGCTTCCGGCCGCGTTCGCGAACGACGCCGCCGCGCTCGCGCGCTTCGAGCGCGAGGCGAAGGCCGTCGCCGCGCTCTCGCACCCGAACATCCTCGCGGTTCACGACTTCGGCCGCTCCGGCGACACGACGTACGCCGTCATGGAGCTGCTCGAAGGCGAGTCGCTGCGCGAGCGTCTCGCGGAAGGCCCGCTGCCGCAGCGCAAGGCCGTCGAGATCGCGCGAGAGGCCGCCCTCGGGCTCGCCGCGGCCCACGACAAGGGCATCGTCCACCGGGACCTGAAGCCCGAGAACCTGTTCCTGACGCGCGAGGGCCGGCTGAAGATCCTCGACTTTGGTCTCGCCCGGCAGATCGCGCTGCCCGCGGCCGGGGACACGCACTCACCGACGGCGGCGCAGATCTCGCAGCCGGGAGCCGTCCTCGGCACGGTCGGCTACATGGCGCCGGAACAGCTTCGCGGCCATCCGGCGGACCACCGCTCGGACATCTTCTCTTTGGGCGCCGTGCTCTACGAGATGCTCTCCGGCCGGCGCGCGTTCACGGGCGACACCGCGATCGAGGCGATGAACGCGATTCTGAAGGACGAGCCACCGGAGCTTTCGGCCTCCGGCCCGTCCATCGCGCCGGCGCTCGAGCGCATCGTCTCCCACTGCCTCGAGAAGAAGCCCGACGAACGGTTCCAGTCCGGCCGGGATCTCGCGTTCGGCCTCGCATCTCTTTCGAGCGCGACGCCGGAGAGCGGCGCCGTGCGTGTTCCGGCGGGAGGTTCGCGCTGGCGCCGACGCCTGGCCGTCGGAGCCGCCGCGGCGGCCGCCCTGACCCTCGCCTTCTTCGCGGGCGAGCGCCTCGTCTCGGCGCACGCGGCGGCGCGCCCGCTTTCGTTCCGGCGTTTGACGTTTCGCCGCGGCAACCTTCTGTCGGCGCGCTTCGCGCCGGACGGCAAGACCGTCGTCTACAGCGCCGCCTGGGAAGGCCGGCCGGCCGAGCTGTTCTCGGTCCGCACGGACTCGGTCGAGTCGCGGCCGCTCGGCATCGAGCACGCGGACGTGATGTCGGTCTCTTCGCAGGGCGAAGTCGCCATCAAACTTCGCAAGGGGAGCTTCCAGCATGCGGACGTGAGCGGAACGCTCGCCCGCGTGCCTTTGGGCGGCGGAGCCGCCCGCGAAATCGCGGAGGACGTGCTCGCCGCGGCCTGGACGCCGGGCGGAGACGACCTGGCCGTCATCCGGCTGACGCCGGACGGGAAGTCCCGCATCGAATGGCCGATCGGCCACTCCGTTTACGAGTCCTTCTTCGTCGGCGCGGCCCTCGTCTTCTCGCCGAGCGGCGACCGCCTCGCCTTCGTCGAAGGGAGCGCCGGACCGGACAAAGCGATCTGGACGGTCGATCGCCAGGGCCGGAGGCAACTGGTGTCCCAGGGCGACCGGAACCTCTCCGACCGCCTCGCCTGGTCCCGGCGAACCGGCGAGATTCTCTTTATCGCGTCCCGGGCGAGCGAGGGGCCTGCCCTCCGGAGCGTCTCGCTCTCCGGCCGCGAACGCGCGCTCTGGTACGCGCCGCCCGGTTTCACGCTCCACGACGTCGCCGCCGACGGACGGGTCCTCCTCGAGCGCTATGTCGTCCGCCGCGGCGTCGCCTGGATGGCGCCCGGCGCCACGCAGGAGAAGGATCTCGGATGGCTGGACGGCACCAATCTCACGAAGCTCTCCCCCGACGAAAAATGGATTCTCTTCGATGAGATCGGCGACGCCCACAGTCCCCGCAACGGCGTCTTCATCCGGCCGACCGACGGCGGCCCCGCGATTCGGCTGGGCGACGGGACGCCGACGGACTTCTCTCCCGACGGGAAATGGGTGCTGGCGATCACCGCCGCGACACCGCCGGGTTTGGTTCTCCTGCCGACCGGGCCCGGATCACCGAAGGAGGTTCCGACGCCCGGGCTCAACCCGCTTCTCGCGTTCATGCTGCCCGACGGCAAGACCTTGACGGTTCTGAGCTCCTCGCCCGGCCAGCCCTTCGACGCCTATACCCTCGACATCGACGGCGGGACGCCGAAGCGCCTCGACTTGCCCGGGATCAACTGGGATGCGCATGGCGCCGTCGGGCCGGACGGAAAGTTGGCCGCCTGGTCGAGAACCGATCGCCACATCGTGATCGAGAGAGAGGGCGGGCCGGTCCGCGAGATCCCTGGAGCGCTTCTTCCTCCCGACGAATACATCACCGTCTTCAGCGCCGACGGCCGCTTCCTCGAGACCCAGACCTCCTCGGACGTTCCGGCGCGCATCTTTCGCATCGATGTGCAAACCGGAGCCAAGACCCTCTGGAAGGAGATCGAGCCGGCCGACCGCTCGGGCGTCATCGGCATCGACGAGGTGCGCTTCAACCGCGACGAAACAGGTTACGCGTACACCTACGGCCGCATGGAATCATCCGACCTCTACGTCGTCGAAGGCCTGAACTAACGACATGATCCCGACGCTCCGCCGCGCCTACAACGCCGCCTTCACCGACGCGAAGTACCAGGACTACCGCCGCCGGCTCGAGTCGCGCGGCCGCATGGCGATCCCGTTTCGCCTCGCCGAGACGCCCGTCTTCCTGCCGCCGGAGCTGCGCGACGAGATGGTCGCGGCGTCGCTCGAGATCTTCCGCCAGCTCTCGACGCCGGAGGCGCTCGAGCGCTCGAAAGCGGCGGTGCCGGCGCGCTTCGACGTGCCCGGCTGTCCGGAGCGACCGGCGTTCGCCGTCACGGACTTCGCGGTGACGCGCGACGCATCCGGCCGCCTCGCCCCGAAGCTCATCGAGCTCCAGGCCTTCCCCACGCTCTACGCCTTCCAGGTCGCGCAGTGCGAGGAGCTCGCGCGGATGTCTCCCGACGGCGAGCGGCTCGGCTGGTACCTCTCCGGGCTCGATACGGTCGGCTACTGGAAGGCGGTCGGCGAGGCGATCCTCGGCGGCCTTCCGTCGGAGAACGTCGTGCTGCTCGACCTCGATCCGCCGAGGCAGAAGACCGCCATCGATTTCGCCTTCACGATGCAGTTCTGGGGCGTGCGAGCGGTCGACCCGGCGCACATCGAGAAGCGGGGCCGCGAGCTCTGGTGCGACTGCGAGGGGCGCCCGACGCGAATCCTCCGGATCTACAACCGCCTGATCTTCGACGAGCTCGAAGCGAGCGGCGCGAAACTCCCCTTCGATCTGACGGAGCCGCTCGACGTGACGTGGGCGGGACATCCCAACTGGTACTTCCGCTGGTCGAAACACTGCCTGCCGCAGCTGCGCCATCCGACGGTGCCCGAGGCGATCTTCCTCTCGGACCTGAAAGCCGCGCCGCGCGATCTCGAGAAGTGGGTTCTGAAGCCGCTCTTCTCCTTCGCGGGCTCGGGCGTGAAGGTCGAGGTCACGGCGGCGGACCTCGCGGCGGTCCCGGCGGACGCGCGCGCCCACACGCTTCTGATGCGGAAGGTCGACTATGCGCCGGCGATCGAGACGACCGACGGCAACTTTTCCAAAGTCGAAGTGCGCGTCATGTTCGTCTGGAAGAACGGGGAGCCGCTTCCCGTAACGACGCTCGCGCGCCTGTCGCAGGGAAAGATGATGGGCGTCAACTACAACAAGGACCGGACGTGGGTGGGATCGTCGGGATGTGTGTGGCCTCGGTGAGGCGGCGTCTTTAGGCGAGATATCGCCGGATCTGCTCCTTCCACCACGGCCAGTCGTGCCCGTAGGGCGCCGGCCAGACGCTGCCGCGATTGCGAATGCCCCTCTCGCTCAGGATGCGGAGCATGTCCGTCGTGCCCGAGAGGATGTTGTCCGTCTCGCCGGTGACGATGCAGATGTCGATCGTCGAGAGGCGCACGACCCACGTGGCGTCCATGTTCGGGACATACGCCGTCGGGCAGTGGAAGTAGCAGAGGTCGTCCCAGTAGCCGTCGAGGAAACTGTGGATGTCGTACTTGCCGGAGAAGCCGACGACCCGGTCGCAGACGTCGGGATGCCGGAATCCGAAGTTGACGGCGTGGTACGCGCCGAAGGAGCAGCCGAGCGTGCCGACGCGCCCCGACCAGCCCGCCTTGCTCCGCACGAACGGGGCGACCTCCGTGTAGAGATATCGGTCGTACTGGTCGTGCCGCCGGATCCGGTCCGCGGGCGGCCGGTCCTTCGCATAGAAGCTCTCGGCGTCCACGCTGTCCACGCAGCAGATCTGCAGCCGGCCCGCCTCGACGTGATCCGCCACGGCGCCCACGAGGCCGAAGTCCTCGTTCTGGTAGAAGCGTCCCTGGGACGTCGGGAACCAGATCGTCGGGTAGCCCGCATGGCCGAACCAGAGCAGCTCCATGCGGCGGCCGAGGATCGGCGAGTCCCAGGCGACGTACTCCCGGAGCATGATCGCGTCCGTCCTCTCCTCTGACTTGCCGCGATAGCCTATCGCCGTTTCTCTCCAGGAGGTCTCATGCCGCGAAAAGAGATCGCTTCCGGCACGGCCGCCGAGGCGAGCTGGATCGTGAAGGACGCCGATCTCGCGAGCGCCCTCTCCGACGGCCACGCGAGCTCCTTTCCGGAGGTGTTCGCCACCGCGCGGATGATCGCCCTCATGGAGCTCGCCGCCGCGCGCGTGCTCGTGCCGCTGCTCGAGCCGGGCGAGCTTTCTGTCGGTGTCTCGATCGACGCCCGGCACACCGCCGCGACGCCTCCCGGGGCGAAGGTCACCGCGCGCGCTGTCTACCGCGGGATGGAAGGCAAGTTCTATCGCTTCGACGTCGAGGCCTTCGATCCCGGCGGCGCGATCGGCAGCGCCGTGCACGACCGCGCGATCATTTCGGTGGAACGTCTGCTCGCGGCGGCCAGGAAGCGCATCGGGTAGTCGCCGGTTTGTGGTCGGGGCGGCCAGGATCGAACTGGCGACCACCTGCTCCCAAAGCAGGTACGCTACCGCTGCGCTACGCCCCGAGGTCTCGAATTATCGCATCGACCGCGAGCGATCCCCCGGACGCTCGCATAGGATTCTCCCGCAAGCGACCGAACATCGCGGCGATTCATGACGCTCACTGGCGGAACCCGGCTTGGTCCCTACGAGATCCTCGCGCCGCTGGGCGCGGGAGGGATAGGCGAGGTGCACCGTCGCCTACGCTTTCTCGAAGATCCGCCCTTCGGGCGCCGGACAGCGGCTCGTCCGGATTTGGACTCGACCGCTGCTCTGATCTTCTCGCGGCGCTCCGGCTCCCGCGGCACGAGTCGTTTCGCTCGGTTACTTCGCGAAACCTGGTCACGCCGCGAACGAAAATGACACTCTCGACCGGCACCAGACTTGGGCCTTACGAAATCCTTTCCCCCTTGGGCGCCGGCGGAATGGGAGAGGTCTACCGGGCGCGAGACGCACGCCTCGGGCGCGAGCTCGCGCTCAAGGTTCTCCCGGAGGCGGTCGCGGAGGACCGGGCGCGCCTCGCGCGCTTCGAGCAGGAAGCGCGCGCCGCGTCGGCGCTGAATCATCCCAACATCGTCACGATTCACGACATCGGGCGGGAGGGCGAAACGGCTTACATCGCGATGGAGCTCGTGGACGGCAAGACGCTGCGCGAGATCGAGGCTTCCGGCCCCCAGCCGCTGAAGAGGATCCTGAACGTCGCCGCCCAGATCGCCGAAGGCCTCGCCAAGGCGCACGCGGCCGGCATCGTGCACCGCGACCTGAAACCCGAGAACGTGATGGTCACGAAGGACGGGTTCGCGAAGATCCTCGATTTCGGACTGGCGAAGCTCGCGGAGCCGCAGTCCGGAGCGCTCTCGGCGATGCCGACGCTGGCCCGCCCGGAGACGCACCCGGGCACGGTCCTGGGAACGGTGTCGTACATGTCGCCGGAGCAGGCGTCGGGAGAGGCGCTCGATTTTCGGTCCGACCAGTTCTCGCTCGGCTCGATCCTGTACGAGCTGACGACGGGACAGAAGGCGTTCCAGAAAAAGACCGCCGCCGAGACCATGTCGGCGATCATTCGCGACGAGCCCGAGCCCGCCGGAAAGCTCCGCCCCGAGCTGCCGCTGCCGGTGCGATGGATGCTCGAGCGTTGCCTCGCCAAGGACCGGGAGGAGCGGTACGCCTCGACGCGCGATCTCGCCCGCGATCTCGCGAGCGTGCGCGACCACATCTCGGAGGTCACGAGCGGAGCCGAGGCGCTGCTCGCCTCCACCCAGAAGCCGCGCCGACGGATCCCGATGCTTGCCCTCGGCCTCACGGCCCTGGCCGTCGCGGCCGGCGCCGGCTGGCTCGTCCGGGGACGATTCGCGGCCCCGCCTTCGGCGCCGAAGTTCACGCGACTGACCTTTCGCCAGGGATCCATCGCCAACGCCCGCATCTCGCCTGACGGACAGACGGTCGTGTACGGCGCGAGATGGACCGGTGATCCGCCGGGCAACCAGCTCTACCGGACCCAGCTCGGCAGCCCCGAGTCGGCCAAGTTCGCCTTCGCCGGCGACATTCTCGCGATCTCGCCGTCGAACGAGCTCGCGATCCTGCAGACGCCGCCGACGCGGATCGCGGGAACTCTCGCCCGCGTCCCGATGTCCGGGGGGACGCCCCGGCAGGTCCTCGAAGACGTGGGATATGCCGGCGCCGACTTTTCGCCGGACGGAAAGGATCTGGCTGTCGCGCACGACACCGACAAAGGGGTCAGTATCGAATTCCCCGTCGGAAACGTCCTCGTCGCCGGCGCCGACCTCTCGAATCCGCGCGTCTCTCGGGATGGCCGCCTCGTCGCGTTCTGGGAGTACGCGAACGAGACGAACGCGATCTCGGTCATCGGCCGGGACGGCAAGGGGAAGCGAGTTCTCTCGGGAGGCTGGCATAACGCCCAGGGGAACCCGTGCTGGAGCGCCGACGGCCGCGAGATCTGGTTCACGGGCAACGAGCGCGCCGGAAAGCCCGCGGCTCTCTGGGCGGTCGATCTCTCCGGCAAACGGCGGCTCGTGATGCGCGTGCCGGGCAATCTGGAGCTCGACGACGTTTCGAAGGACGGGAAGGCGCTGCTCGGGCACCACATCTGGGCGCAGTCCGTGCGGTTTGCCTCGGCCGCGGAGCCGGTCGAGCGCGAGCTCGCCTGGCTCGACGCGTCGAGCGTCGCCGACCTGTCCGCCGACGGGCGGACGCTTCTCCTGAACGAGGAAGGCGAGGGCGCGGGCGCCGGACCCGTGGTCTACCTGCGGGCGACCGACGGCTCGCCGGCCGTCAAACTCGGCGACGGCGTGGCCTTCGCCCTCTCCCCGGACGAGAAGTTCGTGCTCGCCTGGAACGCGCACGCGGGCGGCAAGCCCGCCACGCTCTTCCTCCTGCCCACCGGCCCCGGCCAGCCGACGGAGCTCACTCGAGGGGACTTCGCCTTGTATCACTGCGGCGCCTTCCTGCGTGACGGCAAGAGGGTCGTATTCACCGCCATGGGGAAGGACGGCTCCTTCCACGTCCACGTCCAGGCGATTGCCGGCGGCAAGCCGGAACTGTTCCGGCCCGAGCAGATGATTCTGATGCAGCGGACCGATCCGGTGTCGCCGGATGGGAAGTACCTTCTCGCGCGCCACGAGGGCGAGGAGCTTCTGATGGCGCTCGACGGATCGGCTCCGGATCGCGCCCTTCCGGGACTCGACCCACGGGACGACCAGATCCAGCAGTGGAGCAGGGATTCGCGGAATATCTACGTCTACCGACGGGGCGAGCGACCCCTGAAGGTTTGGCTCTACGACGTCGTCACCGGCCAGCGTCGGCTCTGGAAGGAGTTCCCGCTCGACGCCTCGGTGGAGGGGATTCGCGTCCGAATGACGCCCGGCGGCGACGCCTGGACCGTCGAAGACCGTCGGACCCTCGGGGAGCTCTACCTCGTCGAAGGGCTTCGCTGAGCGCACGACCGGCGACTTCCGCCCTCGGGTTGTCGCACAATTGGTCGCTTTGTCGACTCCCGTTCCCGACGCTCTGCCCTCGGCGCGCCCGACGCGACGACTTCGCGTGGCGATCTACGAGCCGTCCGGCCACGGAGGGATCTGCCACTACACCTATCAGCTCGCCGACGCGCTCTCGCGCCGGGGTTGCGACGTGACCGTGGTAACCCCCGAATCCTGGGAGCTCGCGCGCCTGCCGCGCACGTTCCGGGTCCGGTTCGTCGCCCGGCGCAGCATCCTCCGGCGACTCCTTCGGGCGCTCCATGCACGGCGTGCGGGCCGGCCGACGGAAGGCTCGAAGGCATCGCCGGCTCGGTGGAGCTCCCGCCTGGCCTCGTGGCTGAGCGGTCCGAGGCGGCGCCTCCGGCTGGCTCTGATCACCGCCGGGATCGTGATGCGGCGATTCGACGTCGTCCACGTGCACTCGATCGGGTTGGGAACCGAGCGGAGGCTGGTCCGGCTCTTTCGCGTGCTGGGTCTTCCCGTGCTGTGCACGGCCCACGAGGCCGTGCCCCACGAGCAGCCCTCCGCGGAGCAGCTCCGGGAGCTCGGAGAGCTCTACGGCTCGGTCACGCGGATCGTCGTCCACGCCGGACGCACCCGCGACGAGCTCGTGCGGCTCTTCGCCGTCGATCGTCGCAAGATCGTCGTCATCCCCCACGGCGCCTACGACCTCTTCTTTCCGAACGGCCGCATCTCGCGCGAGGACGCCCGCGCGCGCGTCGGATTCCCGGCGCGGCCCACGATCCTCTTCTTCGGCCTCATCCGGCGTTACAAGGGGCTCGAGTACCTGATGGAAGCCTTCGCTCGGGTCCAGGAGACGCTCCCCGACGCGATGCTCGCGATCGTGGGCGAGCTCTTCCGCGGCGACGACGCCGGATATGCCGACTATTCGCGACTGATCGCGGACCTCGCGCGCCGGACGAATGTCCGCCGGATCGCGGGCTACGTGCCGCTCGAGTCGGTCGGAGCGTATCTCTCGGCCGCGGACGTCGTCGTGCTGCCCTACACGCAGACGTCGCAGAGCGGCGTGCTGCTCGCGGCGTTCGCGGCGGGACGGCCCGCCGTCGTGACGGACACGGGCGGCCTCTCGGAGACCGTCGCCGACGGATTCACAGGCTTCGTCGTCCCTCCCCGCGACGCCGACGCTCTCGCCGGCGCGATCCTGCGGGTGCTGCGGGATCCCGACGCTGCGGAAGCGATGGGGCGAAACAGCGCCCGGGAGGCCGACACGACGTATTCCTGGGACCGCATCGCCGCCCGCACGGCCGATCTCTATGCATCGGCGATCTCCGAGCGCCGGGCTTTCCAATAGCCGGAGAGGGCACCGAGAGACTCGATCCAGGCGAGCTGCGCTTCGAAGGCCTGCGGCTTCCGGAGAAGTCGCCGAACCATCCATCGCGGAAGTCCGGCGACGACGGTTCGATAGATCCCGCCGGGCGCCGCGAGGAGGCCGGCGCGGCTGCTCGCGGACGCCGCGATGCGCGCCGCGCCCTCGGCGTTGTCGTAGAACAGCCTGCGAAAGTACGCGCGGCGCATCCGGTCGGCGCCGATTCGGTGGAAGACCACGAGCGACGCGTCGTAGGCGAGCGGCATCCCGAGCCCGAGCGCGCGTTCGACGAGGTCCACCTCTTCGCCGCGGAAGAGCCTCCCGCCGACGAGCCCGCGCTGCGGGTCGAAGCCTCCCGTTTTCTCGAAGACTTCGCGCCGGAACGCCATGTTCGGCCCCCAGATCGTGGGAAGGCGCCGGGGCAGCGAGAGGAGTCGGCTATCCTCCGACTCCATCAGGGCCAGGCACTCCCGGAGGCGCTTGCTCTCGGTGAGCCAGCGCGGCGGCGGGACATCCCAGTGCGGGAGGATCCGTCCGCCGACGCCCTGCGCCTTCCAGCGGTCCATCGCCGCGGGAATCCCGCCGACCCAGTCGGCGGCGGGAAGCACGTCGTCGTCGGTGAAGGCGAGAATCGCGCCGCGCGCCTCCGCGATCCCCCGATTCCGCGCATGGGAGACGCCCTGGCGCGGTTCGAAGGCCGCGCGAACGGGAACGGGAGATCCTTTCGCGAACCATCGAATGAGTTCGGCCGTGCCGTCGCGCGAGGCGTTGTCCACGACGACGATCTCCCAATCGAAACCGGCCGGAACGCGCTGAGCGGCGAGCGCTTCGAGGGTGGCACCGAGGAGGCGGGCGCGGTTGTAGGTCGCGACGACGACGCTGACCTGCATGATCGATCGTACACTGACCCCGTATGACGCGACCGCGCGTGCTCGCGATCGGGCTGGACGGACTGGAGATAACCTTCGTGGAGCGCCTCATGGCGGAGGGAAAAATGCCGGCGCTCTCCGCGCTCGCCGGCCGCTCGGCGCGTTTCCGCCTCGATCACGGCCCGGCGCAGCGCACGGGACTCGGCTGGGAGCACGTCGCGTCGGGGCTCTCGCCGGAGGACGGACGGCGCTGGGCCGCCGTAGAGTTCGATCCCGCGACGTACACGGCGTGGCAGGAAGGCGCCCGCTTCACGCCCTGGTGGGAAGGCACCGACGCGCGGGTCGTCGTCTTCGATGCGCCCTACGTGGATCTGCGCCGGGCACCGAAGACTCGCGGCATCGTGGGCTGGGGCGCGCACGATCCCGGAACGATTGCGGAGACACGCCCGGAGGCCCTCGGTCCCGAGATCGCGCATCGTTTCGGGCCGTATCCGGCGGCTCCGTGGACCTACGGCCTGCCCTGGCCGTCGGCGGCCCGCGCGAGAGAGATGGGCGAGGCTCTCACGAGCGCCCTGGACGTCCGCATGCGCGCGGCGCGCTGGCTCGCGAGCGAGGGGCTTCCCGACTGGGACCTCTTTCTCGCCGTCGAGGGCGAGGCGCACGGTGCGATGGAGGGCCTGTGGCACGGCGTCGATCCCGATCATCCGCTCCACGGACACGCATCCGGAGAAGCCTCGGGCCGGGCCCTCGTCGACATCTACTGCGCGGTCGACCGATTCGTCGGTGATCTCGCGGCCGCCGCCCCGGGCGCCGCCGTCGTCGCGTTCACCATGGGCGGCATGGGACCGAATCACTCCGACGTGCCGTCCATGGTGCTTCTCTCGGAGCTTCTCTACCGGCACGCACTCGGCCGGACACTCTTGAGAGTGCCGCCGGAGTGGGCCGCCTCCCCCGGCGACCTTCCCGATCTCGAGGAGGCCGAAGACTGGTCGGAGGCGAGCTTTTCCTGGGTGCCGCTGCCGGACAACGGCAACGGCTCGATGCGGGAAGCGCTCCGTGCAACGGCGCGCCGCCTGCCGGGACCGCTTCGCAGCATCCTGCGCGGCGCCCGGGCGGCGTTGGCGGGTCCCCGCCCGCTCCCGCCGCCGACGCATGACCTTGCGTGGCAACCCGCCGCGCGCTATCAGCCGCACTGGTCGCGGATGCCGGCCTTCGCGCTGCCGTCTTTCTACGACGGCCGGATTCGCATCAACCTTCGAGGCCGGGAACGGCATGGCATGGTCGAGCCCTCGCGATACGAGGAGACTTGCCGGGAGCTCGAGACGCTGCTGCGCGAATGCCGCAACCCGCGGACGGGCGAGCCGTCGGTCGAGACGATCGAGCGCGCCGCGACGCGCGATCCCCTCGCGCGAACCGGTTCCGAGGCGGATCTGCTCGTCGTCTGGCGGGGCGTGGCGGCGGCGATCGAGCACCCGCGCCTCGGTCTCGTCGGTCCCGTCCCGCTTCGCCGAACCGGCGGACATACCGGGCCGCACGGCCTGGCGTACGTCGCGGCGCCGGGCGTCGCGCCGGGCGACCGCGGCGTGCGGTCCGCGTTCGACGTGGTCCCGACGATTGCGCAGCTCCTGAGCGTCGATCCCCGGACACCCGTCAGCGGGAAGAGCCTGCTCGGCTGACGGGATCGCGGGCCAGCGCGACTGGCGCAGCGGACCCGGTCCGAGCGAGAATCTTTACGGCTTCTCGACCGTGACGCTCATCAGATCGACGGGCAGCGCCTGGTAGTTCTCGATCTCGAGCTTCTTCTTGTCCTTGTCCCAGCTGATCTTCGCGGCGGGCACCATCTTCCCCTCGCCCTTGCCGCTCGCGGGAAGGTGAATCTCGATCAGCGTGAACTGATACTGCATCGAGCGCGTGTTGCTCGACGCCTCGCGGAACGCCACGCGGCGATTCGTCGCCGCGACGATGCGGCGGCTGCCATCCGGGTTCTGGTTGTCGCGCGCGTAATAGAGGTCGTAGCCGAGCGAGTTGGGGGCCCGCATGTAGCCGACGGTCGGGCGGATCTTCATCAGGGCGTCGAGCAGCTTGTCCTGCCCGAACTCCTGGAGGGTCGTCAGCAGGCTCTCCCGTTCCTCGTCGGTGGACCACCGATTGATCACGATGCTGATGGCCGACGTGCGCCCGCTGCCGAGGCTCGCGGCGAAAGCCTTCAATCGCAGCAGCGGCTTGTCTTCGGCCCGCAGCGAAGCCGCCGCGAGCAGCAAGAGCCCCAGGGTGGCGGACCGGATCATCCTGGTTGAACGCATCGAGACTCTCCTTCCCCTCGTTCGATTCGGCGAGGCATGCTATCCCAGGAGCTTTCCAGGCATGGGTCGGCCCGGCGCTTTTTAACCGTAATTTAGGGCCGCCGGGGGACGTTTTCCTGACTGGGCCGACGAGGCCTTGGCTCGTCCTTCGCATCCCCCAAAATACCCGGTTCGAGGCTGCGCTATCGGCCGGGAAGGAAACCCGACCCGGCCACATTGGCGTAAGAAGGATCGAATGATCAACCGAGAGAGAACCACGGCCACCCCCGAGAGCGAGATCGGCGACGTGCCCGGCCGGGCCGAAGCGGGGACTCACGGCCGAAGGCGCCGGTTCGCATGGATCGGCGCCGCCATCCTGATCGTCCTCGCCATCGTCGTGCTCCGGAGCCGGAGCGGATCCAAGGAAGCCCGGGCCGACGCTTCCGGCAAGGGACGAAACCCTGCCGCCCGTGCCGTGCCCGTCCTGGTCGCGACGGCCCGCACGGGCGACGTCGGCGTCTACCTGACCGGTCTCGGGACCGTCGTCCCGCTCGCCACCGTCACCGTCCGCAGCCGCGTGGACGGCCAGCTCGTCCGCGTCGCGTTCCAGGAGGGCCAGATCGTCAAAGAGGGCGATCTCGTCGCCGTCATCGACCCCCGGCCGTTCGAGGTCCAGCTCGAGCAGGCCGAGGGGCAGATGGGAAAGGACCAGGCGACGCTTCAGAACGCCAAGGTCGATCAGGCGAGGTACGAGGTTCTCGTCCAGCAGGACTCGATCCCCAAGCAGCAGCTCGACACGCAGGTCGCACTCGTCAAGCAGCTCGAAGCCACCGTCGTCAGCGACCAGGCGGCCATCGACTCGGCGAAACTGAACCTCACCTACAGCCGCATCACGGCGCCGGTCTCGGGGCGGGTCGGCCTGCGGCTCGTGGATCCCGGCAACATCATTCACGCGACGGACCCGAACGGCCTGCTGGTCATCACTCAGCTCCAGCCGATCACGGTCATCTTCACGATCCCCGGAGACCGGCTGCCGCAGGTGATGGCGCCGCTCTCGGCCGGACACACGCTCACCGTCGAGGCGTACGACCGCGATCTGAAGAAAAAGCTCGCCACCGGCTCGCTCCTCGCCGTGGACAATCAGATCGACCCGACGACCGGGACCGTGCGGCTGAGGGCGAAGTTCGCCAACACCGACGATTCGCTGTTTCCGAATCAGTTCGTCAACGCGCGCATCCTCGTGGACACCCTGAAGCACACGCTGATCGTTCCGGCGGCAGCGGTGCAGAGGAGCCCGCAGTCCACGTTCGTGTACGTCGTCGGCGCCGACGACAAGGTCGCGATGCGCGAGATCAACGTGCTTCACATAGAGGGCGACGACGCGGCCGTCAGCGGCAAGATCGCCGCGGGAGATTCCGTCGTCGTGGACGGCGTCGACAAGCTGCAGCCGGGGAGCAAGGTCTCGGTGAGCAGCGCCGGCGCCGGAAACGCGCGCCCGGCGAAACGCGCCGAAGCGGGCGGCGCCACGGCCGGCGCCGCGTCCGGAGGCGAGCCCACCCCTTGAGCCCGTCCCGTCCGTTCATCCTCCGCCCGGTCGCGACCTCGCTCCTCATGGCGGGGATCCTGATCGCGGGCGCGATCGCCTTTCGCGAGCTGCCCGTTTCCGCGCTGCCGCAGGTCGATTACCCGACGATCCAGATCGCGACGTTCTATCCGGGCGCGAGCCCCGACGTCATGGCGTCCGCCGTGACCGCGCCGCTCGAGCGGCAGTTCGGCCAGCTGCCGGGTCTGAACCAGATGACCTCGCAGAGCTCCGACGGCAGCTCGCTCATCACGCTGCAGTTCGTTCTGGATCTCAACATCGACGTCGCCGAGCAGGAGGTGCAGGCGGCCATCAACGCCGCGGGAACGTTCCTGCCGCGAGACCTGCCGAACCCGCCCATCTACAGCAAGACGAACCCGGCCGACGCGCCGATCCTGACCCTCGCCCTCACCTCGACGAGCCTGCCCCTCTCCAAGGTGGAAGATTTCGCCGACACGCGCTTCGCCCAGAAGATCTCGCAGCTTCCCGGCGTCGGGCTCGTCTCGATCGGCGGCGGCCAGAAGCCCGCAGTGCGCGTCCAGGTCAACCCGACGGCGCTCTCGTCCTACGGCCTCGGAATGGAGGACGTGCGCACCGCCATCGCGAACTCCAACGTCAACCAGGCCAAGGGCGCGTTCGACGGCCCGAGGCAGTCTTATTCGATCGGCGCCAACGACCAGCTCCTCACGAGCGCGGACTACAAGCCGCTCATCATCGCGTACAAGAACGGCGCGCCGGTCCATCTCTCGGACGTCGCCCGCGTCATCGACGCCGCCGAGAATGCGAAGCAGGCCGCGTGGATGGACACGACGCCGGCCGTTCTCGTGAACATCCAGCGCCAGCCGGGCGCCAACATCATCGCGGTCGTCGATCGCATCAAGCGCCTCCTCCCGCAGCTCCAGGCGTCGCTTCCGTCCTCGATCGACGTCCGAATCCTGACGGACCGCACGACCACGATCCGCGCCTCCGTCGAGGACGTCGAGTTCGAGCTGATGCTCACGATCGCGCTCGTCGTGCTCGTCATCTTCCTGTTTCTGCGTACGCTCGCGGCCACGGTGATCCCGAGCGTCGCGGTGCCGCTCTCGCTCGTCGGAACCTTCGGCGTCATGTATCTGCTCGGCTACAGCCTGAACAACCTGACGCTCATGGCGCTCACGATCTCGACGGGCTTCGTCGTGGACGACGCGATCGTCATGATCGAGAACATCTCGCGCTACCTCGAGGAAGGCGACACGCCGATGCAGGCGGCCCTGAAGGGCTCCGAGCAGATCGGCTTCACGATCCTCTCGTTGACGGTGTCGCTCATCGCGGTGCTCATCCCGCTTCTCTTCATGGGCGACGTCGTGGGCCGGCTCTTCCGCGAGTTTGCGATCACCCTCGCGGTGACGATCCTCATCTCGGCGGTCGTCTCGCTGACGCTGACGCCGATGATGTGCGCGCGACTGCTCCGCCACAAGAACGCCGGCGGGCAGGGGCGCTTCGACAAGGCCTCCGAGCGGGCCTTCGACAGGATCGTGGAGTTCTACGGAAAGACGCTCACGTGGGTGCTGCGCCATCAGCCCGCGACACTCGCCGTCGCGGTCGGAACGCTCGTATTGACGATCATTCTCTACGTGACGATTCCGAAAGGCTTCTTCCCGGTGCAGGACACGGGCGTTCTCCTCGGCGTGTCGGAAGCCTCGCAGAGCATCTCGTTCCCCGCGATGGCCGAGAAGCAGCAGGCGCTCGCGCACGTGATCCTGAAGGACCCGGCGGTGGCGAGCCTCTCCTCCTTCATCGGCATCGACGGGACCAACACGACGGTCAACAGCGGCCGCATTCAGATCAACCTGAAGCCCCTCGCCGAACGCAGGATCAGCGCGAGCGACGTGATCCGGCGACTGCAGCCGGATCTCGCGCAGGTTCAGGGCATCACGCTTTTTCTCCAGCCGGTGCAGGACCTGACGGTCGAGGACCGCGTCAGCCGGACGCAGTTCCAGTACAGCCTCGAGGACCCGGACGCGAAGGAGCTCGACACGTGGGTGCCGAAGTTCGTGGCGAGGCTTCAGACGCTGCCCGAGCTGCGGGACGTCGCGAGCGACCAGCAGAACGCGGGGCTCGAGGCCCGCCTGATCCTGGACCGCACGACCGCCTCGCGCCTCGGCATCACGCCCCAGATGCTCGACGACGCGCTCTACGACAACTTCGGACAGCGCCAGGTCTCGACCATGTTCACGCAACTGAACCAGTACCGCGTGGTGCTCGAGTCGCAACCCGGATTCCAGGCGAGCCCGCAGGACCTTCGCAACGTCTACATCGCCTCCGCGGGAGGCCCCGTCCCGCTCGGGACGTTCACGGATCTCCGCACGGGAAACGCGCCGCTCACGATCGCCCACCAGGGACAGTTCCCGGTCGTGACGGTGTCGTTCAACCTCGCGCCGAGGGCCTCACTCGGCGAAGCCGTCCGCGCGATCGAGAAGGCGAAGGAGGACCTCGGCCTGCCCGCGAGCATCCAGGCGAGCTTCCAGGGCACGGCGGCCGCCTTCCGCGCCTCGCTCGTCAATGCGCCCATCCTCATCCTCGCCGCGATCGTCGTCGTCTACATCGTGCTCGGCGTTCTCTACGAGAGCTACATCCACCCCATCACGATCCTCTCGACGCTGCCGTCGGCCGGCGTGGGCGCGCTCCTTTCGCTCATGATCTGTCGCGAGGACTTCTCGGTCATTGCGCTGATCGGAATCATCCTGCTCATCGGCATCGTCAAGAAGAACGCGATCATGATGATCGACTTCGCGCTCGACGCCGAGCGCAAGGAGAAGAAGCCGCCGGTCGAGGCGATCTACCAGGCGGCGCTGCTGCGGCTGCGGCCGATCCTCATGACGACGATGGCGGCCCTCCTCGCCGGGATTCCGCTCGCGCTCGGCACGGGCATCGGAGCCGAGCTGCGCCGGCCGCTCGGCATCTCGATCATCGGCGGCCTGCTCTTCAGCCAGCTCCTGACGCTCTATACGACGCCGGTCATCTATCTCTGGTTCGACCGGCTCGGCGCGAAGCTCGCGCGGCGGCGCGGCTCGGTCCGGGAGCTCCGGCCGGTGGAGGGCGCCGGCTCGTGAACATCTCCGAGCCGTTCATTCGGAGACCGATCGCAACGACGCTCCTGACGATCGGCGTCGCGCTCGGAGGCGTCATCGCCTATCGCTTCCTGCCGGTCTCTCCGCTTCCGCAGGTGGACTTTCCGACGATCAACGTCTCGGCGAGTTTGCCCGGCGCGTCGCCCGACACGATGGCCTCCTCGGTCGCGACGCCGCTCGAGCGGCAGTTCGGGCGCATCGCCGGCGTGACGGAGATGACCTCGACGAGCTCGCTCGGGAACACGAACATCACCATCCAGTTCGACCTCGACCGCAACATCGACGCGGCGGGGCGCGACGTGCAGGCGGCCATCAACGCCGCGCGCGGCCAGCTCCCCGCCAACCTCCCGAGCAACCCCCGATATCGGAAAGTCAACCCCGCCGACGCGCCGATCCTGATCCTGTCGCTGACCTCGGACCTCGTGGAGCGGGCGCGGATGTACGACTTTGCGTCATCGATCATCCAGCAAAAGCTCGCCCAGGTACCCGGCGTTGGCCAGGTCTTCGTGGGCGGCGGCGCGTTGCCGGCCGTCCGCGTCGAGGTCAATCCGACGGCGCTGTACAACAACGGCCTCGGGCTCGAGGACGTCCGCGCGACGCTGGCCGCGGCCAACGTGAACCGGCCGAAAGGAAGCATCTCGGGACCGGACCGAACCTGGAGCCTGTCGACCACCGACCAGCTTCTCCACGCCGCGGAGTACGAGCCCCTGATCGTCCATTACGTCAATGGCGCCGCCGTGCGGCTCCGGGACATCGCGACCGTGGTGGATTCGGTCGAAGACATTCGCACCATGGGCCTCTCGAACGCCAAGCCCGCCGTCCTTCTCGTCATCTTCCGGCAGCCGGGGGCCAACATCATCGAGACGGTGGACCGCGTCCGGGATCTCCTCCCGCAGCTCCGGGCCGAGACGCCGCCTGCGATCCAGCTCGGCGTTGCGATCGACGCGACGCGGACGATTCGCGCATCGGTCCGGGACGTCCAGATCGCGATGGGCGTCTCGATCGCGCTCGTCATCCTCGTCGTCTATCTCTTTCTGCGAAGCGCCCGCTCGACGCTCATCCCGAGCGTGGCGGTTCCCGTCTCGCTCATCGGGACGCTCGGCGCGATGTATCTGCTGGGCTACAGCATCGACAACCTGTCGCTCATGGCGCTGACCATCGCCACCGGCTTCGTCGTGGACGACGCCATCGTCGTCGTCGAGAACATCACCCGGCATCTCGAGTCCGGGCTCCGGCCGTTCGAGGCGGCACTGAAGGGCGTCTCGGAGATCTCCTTCACGGTCATTTCGATCAGCGTTTCCCTCGTCGCGGTCTTCCTGCCGATCCTGCTGATGGGAGGTCTCGTCGGCCGGCTCTTCCGCGAGTTCGCGGTGACGCTGTCGATCGCGATCGGCGTGTCGCTCGCGATGTCGCTCACGACGACGCCCATGATGTGCGCGGCGCTCCTGAAGCCGGTCGCGGAACGGCACGGCGACGGGAGCGAACACCGCGGCCTCTTCGACCGCGTGATCGGCGGCTACGAGGCGTCGCTGCGCTGGGTGCTCCGGCACCAGCCGCTCATGCTCGCCGTGACGCTCGCGACCATGGCGGCGAGCGTCTATCTCTACGTGAAAGTGCCCAAGGGCTTCTTCCCGCAGCAGGACTCGGGGAGACTGACCGGAACGATCCAGGCGGATCAGGACACGTCGTTCCAGGCGATGGAGAAGAAACTCCGAGAGTTCGTGAGCATCGTCCAGAACGATCCCAACGTCGAGAACGCGAACGGATTTCTCGGGGGCGGCCTGACCAACAACGGACGGATGTTCGTCTCGCTGAAGCCGAAGGAGCAGCGAAAGCTCGACGTCGACCAGATCATCGCGCGCCTCCGCGGCAAGGTCGCGCACGTGCCCGGAGCGACTCTGGTGCTGCAACCGGTTCAGGACGTGCGCACGGGCGGCCGCCCGAGCGCCGCGCAGTATCAGTACACGCTCCAGGGCGACGATGCGGCGGAGCTGCTGCTCTGGGCGCCGCGCGTGACGGAGCGGCTGAAGAAGCTGCGGCAGCTCGCCGACGTCAACAGCGACCAGCAGAACAAGGGCCTGCAGACCTCGCTCGTCATCGACCGTTCGACGGCCTCGCGGCTCAACATCACGCCGGCGACGATCGACAACACCCTCTACGACGCGTTCGGGCAGCGGCAGGTCTCGACGATGTACACGCCGCTCAACCAGTACCACGTCGTCATGGAGGTCCAGCCGAAGTTCTGGCAGAGCCCCGACGGGCTGAAGTACACCTACGTGCGCAGCTCCACGGGCGAGCTCGTGCCGCTGTCGGCGTTCTCGCGCTACGAGCCCTCGACGGCCCCGCTCGCCGTCAATCACCAGGGGCAGTTCCCCTCGGTCACGATTTCCTTCAACCTCGCTCCCGGCGTCGCCCTCGGCACCGCCGTCGACGCGATCCAGGCCGCGGAAGCCGAGATGCGCCTGCCCGGCTCGATCCGCGGCAGCTTCCAGGGCACGGCGCAGGCATTCCAGGCCTCGCTCGCCAACGAGCCGATCCTGATCGCCGCGGCCCTCGTTGCCGTCTACATCGTGCTGGGGATCCTCTACGAGAGCCTGATTCATCCCGTCACGATCCTCTCGACGCTGCCCTCGGCGGGCGTGGGCGCGCTGCTTGCACTGCTCGTGACGAGGAACGATCTATCCGTGATCGCGCTCATCGGCATCATCCTTCTCATCGGCATCGTGAAGAAGAACGCGATCCTGATGATCGATTTCGCGATCGAGGCCGAACGCCGCGAGAAGAAGACGCCCGAGGAATCGATTTTCCAGGCCTGCGTCCTGCGTTTCCGGCCGATCACGATGACGACGATGGCGGCGATGCTCGGGGGGCTCCCGCTCGCCATCGGTTTCGGCACGGGCGCCGAACTGCGCCGGCCGCTCGGCATCGCGATCGTGGGAGGTCTCTTGTTCTCTCAGATGTTGACGCTGTACACGACACCGGTCGTCTACCTGTATCTCGACCGGCTTCGCCTTCGGTGGGCGAGGCGCCGCGGGCGCGCGCCGCGGCCAGTCACGGCGGGGTCGGCGGCATGAGAGCCCGTGCCCTGCTCGCCGCCGCCCCGGCCGTGCTCGCCCTCACGTCCGCCTGCGCCGTCGGCCCCAACTATCGGAGGCCGGACGCGCCCGTGCCGCCGGCCTACAAGGAGCCGGTCCCGGCGCCGACTCCGGGCGCGGCCGCGCCGTCCGAGTGGAAGCCGGCACAGCCCGCCGATGCGGCGAACCGCGAGGCCTGGTGGGAGGTCTACGGCGATCCGCAGTTGAACGCGCTCGAGGAGAAGGTCTCCGTTTCGAACCAGAACCTCGCGCTCGCCGACGCGCAATTTCGCGGCGCCCGCGCCGTCGCCCGCGGGGCGCGCGCGGAATTCTTTCCCACGCTCTCCGTCTCGCCTTCCGT
>DATJZU010000023.1:0-15474 GCA_035498835.1 Thermoanaerobaculia bacterium | reverse complement strand
GGATCGAAGTTGATCTCCTCGGGGGCGGTCAGGACGTTCGCCTCGTCGATCGCCGCTCGGAGAGTGCAGACGCCGTTCCCCGGAGCGGTCTCGCAAATGCCGTCGCCCGGGTTGGCGTCGTGCGCGTCACCGGTGCTGTTGACGGTGAAAATGACGATGAATCCCGGTCTGCGGGGCGGCCGCTCCGCAAGGGTCGTCGCGGCCAGCGCAAGAGCGAGCGCCGCGAGGCGCGCGTCGAGACGAGAACGCGCCCGGGATCCCATTTCTCGCCCGTCCTCCCACGGTTAAGAGGCGGGCGAAGTCTATCGAGGGAGAATCCCGCTCCCGTTTATCGGGCGTTTAGAAATGCCGCCTAGGGCCTTCGATGCCGCCGTCCGCCGCGCCGGCGGCGGCGCCGCGCCGGCCCCGTGGCTTCGGCCGCCGGCGAGGCGATCCCGGTCTCGGCCTCGAACGTCGCCCGCGCCTTCTGCATCCGGTCGAAGAGGTCGCGCCACTCGCGCGCGATGTCCTCGCCGCGCCCCGTGGCCATCGCGCGCAGCTCGAAGATCTCGAGCGCCGCCGGGAAGGACTCGCGGAACACGAGGCGCCGCGTCGGCACGCGGTTGTCGGGCCGGTGGGAGAGTCGGCCCACGAGGGCCAGCGCCTGCTTAATCTTGTGCGAGATCGCGTGCGGCCAGGCCATCCGGATGGCGACCGGGGTCACGATCTCCTCGATCGCCGTCGTGAGCGTGGCGGGGGAGGGCTCGGCGTCGGGAGCCCGCGACCGGAGCTCGGCGCGAACGATCGGCAGGACGAGCAGCGCGAAGAGGACGCCGTCGTCGTACGTGCGTCCGCGGCGGCGTTCTCCGTCGAGGGCGTCGAGCATCGCCCAGAAGAGGTGCCCGGTGCCCTGCGAGTGCTCGGGGTCGATCTCGCGAAGGACGGCGGCGAGCTCCGGCATGAGGGCGTCCAGGAGGCCCACCTCGCGCAGGAGAAGGAACGTGGGCAGGGCGTGGCCGCCCCGGAGCATCTGCGCGATTTCTTCCGTCACGCGCGGCGGCGCGGACTTGGCGATCTCCTTGCGGTGCGCGAGGATCGCCTCGTAGGCGTCGGGAGTGATCGCGAATCCCAGCCGGCTCGCGAACTCGACGGCGCGCAGCATCCGCACGGGGTCCTCGCGGAACCTCACGTCGGCATCGCCGATCGTGCGGATCAGGCCCGCCTCGAGGTCGTCGAGGCCTCCGACGTAGTCCAGGATCGCGAAATCCGAGATGTCATAGAAGAGGCCGTTGATCGTGAAATCGCGCCGCAACGCATCCTCGCGAGCCGAGCCGAAGGTGTTGTCTTCGGTCATCAGGAGCTCGGGCGCGCTGGGGTCGAGCGGCTCCGGGCGCTTGCGGAACGTGGCGACCTCGACGACCTTGCCGCCCGGGAAGAGGATGTGCGCGAGGCGGAACCGGCGGCCGATCAGCCGGCAATTGCGGAACAGCCGCCGGACAGCCTGCGGCGTCGCGTCGGTCCCGATGTCGAAGTCCTTCGGCGTACGCGAAAGCAGCAGATCCCGGACGCTTCCTCCCACGAGATAGGCCTTGTGGCCGGTCGAAGAGAGCCGGTACAGGACCTTCAGGGCGTCCGGATCGATCTGTTTTCGGGATATCGGGTGCTGGCTTCGTGGCCGGACCCGCGGAGCCGGATCGGGCCCGGCCGTCTCCCGGCTCGCCGGCGGAGTCGAGCTCATCCGTCGGAAATTCTATCCGATTGACCGAATTGAGGTTTTGACTTTGCGGGACCCCTGCGAAAGAATACCGCGTCTTTTTCGCAGCACAGCTTGGAGGAGGCTTTCATGAGGTTGCGTTGGTTCGTCGGAGCCGGACTCGTCGCGGCGCTCGTTTCGGCGGCGGCCTGCGGCAAGCGCGGGGCCGGCGACGAGATCCCGGTCGGGGAGTACGGATCGCTGACGGGCACGACGGCGACCTTCGGTCAGTCCACGGACCACGCGGTCAAGATGGCGTTCGAAGAGATCAACGCGGCGGGCGGCGTGCTGGGAAAGAAGCTGAAGCTGTACGTCGAGGACGACCAGTCGAAGCCCGAAGAGGCCGCGACGGCCGCCACCAAGCTCGTCAATCAGAACCACGTCGTCGCCTTGATCGGCGAGGTGGCCTCCTCGCGCTCCCTCGCCGCGGCCCCGATCGCGCAGGCGGCGCAGATCCCAATGGTTTCGCCCTCGTCCACGAACCCGCGCGTGACCCAGGTGGGCGACTACATCTTCCGCGTCTGCCTCATCGACCCGTTCCAGGGCGCCGTCATGGCCAAGTTCGCCCACGATTCGCTCAAGCTCAAGAAGGTGGCGATCCTCGTGGACGTCCGCAACGACTATTCGGTCGGCCTTCAGACGTTCTTCCGCCAGCGCTTCAAGCAGCTCGGCGGCGAGATCGTCGCCGAGCAGTCTTACAGCGAAGGCGACTCGGACTTCCACGCGCAGCTGACGCAGATCAAGGCCGCCAACCCCGAGGGCATCTACGTCCCCGGCTACTACACGGAGGTCGGGACGATCGCCCGCCAGGCGCGCGAGCTCGGCATCACGGTGCCGCTCATGGGCGGCGACGGATGGGACTCGCCGAAGCTGTGGGAGATCGGCGGCGAAGCGATGAACGGCTGCTATTTCTCAAACCATTACTCGACCGACGACCCTTCTCCGGTGGTCCAGAAGTTCGTGACGGAGTACAAGAAGCGCTACGGCGGCCTGCCGGACGCGCTCGCCGCGCTCGGGTACGACGCCGCGAAGATCCTGGCCGACGCGATGACGCGGGCGGGATCGACCGACGGCGTCAAGGTGCGCGACGCGCTCGCGCAGACGAAGGACTTCCAGGGAGTGACCGGATCGATCACGATCAACAAGGAGCGAAACGCCGTCAAGCCGGCCGTCATCCTGAAGGTCGACAACGGCAAGTACGCCCTCGTCGAGACGATCAAGCCGGAGTCGGTCGAGCTGTAGTCCGCGGTTCCGGTTGAGGCCCGAACGTTGACGCCAGAGAGTCTCGAAAGGGGCGCTCGCGGACGGCGCGCGCCCGCCGCGGCGTTCCCGGAAGGCCGGTCGATTTCGTGAGCACGTTTTTCCAGCAGATCGTCAACGGCATCTCGCTCGGGTCGATCTATGCCCTGATCGCGCTGGGCTACACGATGGTGTACGGCGTGCTGCGCTTGATCAACTTCGCGCACGGCGACGTCTACATGCTCGGCGCCTACGCCGGGTATTACCTGTCGCGGCGCCTTCGAGGGGACGAGCCGTCCTTCGTCTCGGCGGTTCTCGTGATGCTCGGATCGATGCTCGCGTGCGCGCTCGTGGGCGTCGTGATCGAGCGGTTCGCGTATCGGCCGGTGCGTCGAGCCTCGCGCCTGACGCTGCTCATCACGGCGATCGGCGTCTCGCTCTTCATCGAGAACGGATCCCAGCTCGTCTTCGGCCCCGATCCCAAGTTCTTCCCGTCGCTCGCGCCGCGCGCGGACGTCCGACTGGGACTGGTGCGCATCACGAGCGAGCAGCTGACGGTCATCGTCGTGTCGGTACTGCTGATGCTGGCGCTGCGCTTCTTCATCCTCCGCACGCGCACGGGCAAGGCGATGCGGGCCGTATCGTTCAACCTCGACGCGGCGAAGCTCATGGGCATCTCGACGGACAGGATCATCGCGATCACGTTCGCGCTCGGCTCGGCGCTCGCCGCGGCGGCGGGCGTGCTGATCGGCATGCAGATCCCGAAGATCGACCCCCTCATGGGAATCATGTACGGCCTCAAGGCCTTCGTGGCGGCCGTGCTCGGCGGCATCGGCAACATTCCGGGCGCCGTGCTGGGCGGCCTCCTGATCGGCGTGTCGGAGGTGATGGTGGTCGGTTACCTCTCCTCGACGTACCGCGACGCGATCGCGTTCGGCATTCTCATCCTCGTGCTGTTGCTGCGGCCGCAGGGGATCCTCGGGCGGGTGCAGAAGGAGAAGGTGTGAGGCGTTTCGCGATCGCCGCCGGCGTCGTCGCGGGGCTCTGGATCGTGAACGGGCTCCTCACCGGGACGCTCGTCTCGGGCGTCTCGATCTCGCCGTACTTCGTCCAGGTCCTCTGTCTGGCCGGAATCAACATCATCCTCGCCGTCAGCCTGAACCTCATCAACGGCTTCACGGGCCAGTTCTCGATCGGCCACGCGGGTTTCATGGCGATCGGCGCCTACGCGTCGGCCTACGTCACGCTGACGTTCGGAGACCGGATCCGCGGCGCGCTGACCTTCCTGCCGGAGACCGGCCGCGGCAGCGCGCTGCTGCTCATCGGGCTCGCGGTCGGCGCCCTGCTGGCGGCGTGCGCGGGATTCCTCGTGGGCGTGCCGTCGCTGCGTCTGCGCGGCGACTACCTCGCGATCGTGACGCTCGGGTTCGGAGAAATCATCCGCGTCTTCATCCTGAACATCGACGCCGTGGGCGGCGCCCGCGGTCTCTCGGGCATCCCGAAGCTCGCGAACTTCTTCTGGATCTACCTGTTCGCCGCGATCACGATCCTCGTCGTCTCGCGCCTCGTGCGGTCCTCGTTCGGGCGCACGCTGATCGCGATCCGCGAGGACGAGATCGCGGCCGAGGCGATGGGCGTCGATACGACCAAGAGCAAGGTAATCTCCTTCGTCGTCTCTTCGGCCCTCGCGGGCGTTGCCGGAGGGCTCTTCGCGCACTACCTGATGTACATCCACACGAACTCCTTCACGTTCCTCAAATCGATCGAGATCATCATCATGATCGTGATCGGCGGACTCGGCTCGATCACCGGCTCGGTGCTCGGCGCGGTGCTGTATATCGGGCTCACGGAGGGTCTCCGCGAGTTCGCGCAGTACCGAATGGTCCTGTTCTCGTTCCTTCTCGTCGTGCTGATGATCGTCCGGCCGCAGGGGTTGCTCGGCCACCGGGAGTTCCTGCAGCTACTTCCGCGGCGCTGGCGCCTGGGCGCCGGCGCGCCGGCGGGCGGCGGATAGGGGAATCGACGGCGCATGGCGCTCCTGTCCCTCTCGAACGTCACGATGCGGTTCGGCGGCCTCATCGCCGTCAACGACCTGTCCCTCCAGGTCGAGCCGGGCCAGCTC
Source organism: Thermoanaerobaculia bacterium (assembly GCA_035498835.1). GTDB lineage: Bacteria > Acidobacteriota > Thermoanaerobaculia > UBA5066 > Gp7-AA6 > DATBFU01. The sequence goes on along the minus strand of DATJZU010000023.1, from coordinate 10,381 downwards.
TACGGCCTGATCGGGCCGAACGGCGCGGGCAAGACGACGGTCTTCAACGTCATCACCGGCGTTTACAAGCCGACCGGCGGGCAGATCTCTCTCGACGGGGAACCGCTCGGCGGCAAGCGCACGGGCCGCATCACCCGGCACGGCGTCGCGCGCACGTTCCAGAACATCCGCCTCTTCGCCGACATGACGGTCGTCGAGAACGTCCAGGTCGCGTTCCACTGCCGGCAGGCGGCGCACGTCGGGGCGGCGGTCTTCCGCACGAAGACCCACAAGGATGAAGAGACGCGCGTCGATCGCGAGAGCCGCGAGCTCCTGAAGATCTTCCACCTCGACCACCTGGCCGGCGAGAAGGCGCGCAACCTTCCCTACGGCAGCCAGCGGCGCCTGGAGATCGCGCGCGCGATGGCGACGTCGCCGAGACTGCTGCTCCTCGACGAGCCGGCCGCGGGCATGAACCCGCAGGAGTCGAACGAGCTCATGGATCTCATCCGCTGGATCCGCGACAAGTTCGGCATGGCGGTCCTGCTCGTCGAGCACAACATGAAGGTCGTCATGGGCATCTGTGAGACGGTTCATGTGCTCGACTACGGCTCGACGATCGCGATCGGCCCGCCCGCGGAGATCCAGCGCAACCCGAAGGTGATCGAGGCCTACCTGGGGGGCGCGTGAGCGCGGGCAACGGCGAGCCGATCCTCGAGGTTCGCGACCTCGTCGTGTCGTACGGCGCGATCAAGGCGCTGAAAGGCATCTCGATCCGCCTCATGGCCGACGAGATCGTGACCCTCATCGGCGCGAACGGCGCCGGCAAATCGACGACGCTGCGCGCGATCGTGGGCCTCGTCCCACCCGCTTCCGGCGAGGTGCGCTTCGACGGCAAGTCCACCCGGGGCGTCGCGACGTTCCGCCTCGTGCGCCAGGGCCTGATCCTCGTGCCCGAGGGCCGGGCGATCTTCGCCAACCTCTCCGTCCGGGAGAACCTCGAGCTCGGAGCGTACGCGCGCCGCGATCAGGAGATTGGCGGCGACCTCGAGAAGGTCGTGGGTATCTTTCCGCGTCTGAAGGAACGGATCCGGCAGACGGCCGGCACGCTCTCGGGCGGCGAGCAACAGATGCTCGCGATCGGCCGCGCCCTGATGTCGCGGCCGCGGGTGCTCCTCCTCGACGAGCCCTCGCTCGGGCTTGCGCCGCTTCTCGTCCACACGATCTTCGAGGCGATCGAGCAGATCCACAAGCAGGGCACGCCAGTGCTCCTCGTCGAGCAGAACGCCAACGCGGCGCTCCGCCACTCGAATCGCGCCTACGTGCTCGAGACGGGGTCGGTGGCGCTCGAAGGCGACTCGGCCGACGTCGCCGCGAACCCGCGGGTCAAGGAAGCCTACCTGGGCGAGTAGCCCCGCCCCTCCTTTTCCGGCACGAAAGCTGCAGTCTCGAGGATCGCGGGACGATTTTGCCCGCGGGACCTCGGGTCTCACGCAAAGGAGGAAATGCCATGAAGAAGACGGGATTTGCGCTCGGAGCGTTCGCCGCTCTCGCCATCGCGATCGGCTGCGCGCAGACCGACGCCGGGATCACGGCGAAGGTGAAGACGCAGTTCGCCACCGATACGACGGTCAAGGCGCACGAGATCAACGTCGACACGAAGAATCACGTGGTGACCCTGACCGGCGCCGTCGACACGCAGTCGGCGAAGGACCGTGCGATTGAGATCGCGCGCGATACCAAGGGCGTGACGGACGTCGTCGACAACATGACGGTCAAGGCGACGACGGAAGCCTCGGCCGCGCCGGCCGGCGAGACGGCCGGACAGGTCGTCGATGACGCGGCGATCACGGCCAAGGTCAAGGCCAGGCTGCTCGCGGACTCGGTTGTGGGGGGCCTGAAGATCGATGTCGACACGAAGCAGGGCGTCGTCACGCTGACGTCCAACTCGATGAAGAGCCAGTCGGAAATCGACCAGGCAATTCGTTTGACGAAGCAGGTCGACGGCGTCCGCGACGTCGTCTCGAACCTGTCGACGCGCGCCGCTTAGGCGTCGCCGCTCTCGTCCCGGCCCTCTCCCCGCGATCGGGGAGAGGGAGGGATCAGGGCTCGATCGCCTTGGGGATCGCGGGGTCGAGTCCCGAAAATTTCGCGAGCCAGGCGCGCCGCTCGGCGCGCAGCTTGTCGATGAGCGCCCGATATTCCGTAGCGGAGTAGTGATTGCGAGGACTGTATTTGCCGAGGTCGATGCCCGGAACGTTCGCCGGTACCTCGTAGCCCCAATCCGGGTCGCGCTCCCAGCGGATCCCTTCCTTGGCGATCTGCTTCATGATCTCCGTCGAGATCTTGATCGTGATCTTGTCGCCGGCCGTTCCGTCCTTCGCGCCGATCGACCCCGTGTTCAGAATGTAGGCCTGCATGTCCGGGTTCTCGCGCAGGATCGCGAGGAGGCGATTGCCTTCCTCGTACTCCGGGCCGACGATGAACGGGTTCGTGCCGACCTCGCGCTTGGCCTGGCCGGCCTTCGTCGGATCCCCGGCCGAGGTCTCGATCGACTCGCCCAGCATGAAGTACGCGGCGGCCTGCTCGGGCGTCAGTCGCGCGCACACGGGCACGACGTCGTTGCGGCGCGTGATGAAGACGATCTTGTTGGCCTTCGGCAGATCGATCCCGTCGCCGGTGCCCTTGATGTAGCGCCGCAGGACGACGCCGCGTCCGTTCGACGTGATCGACGTGTCGAGGAAGTCGACCTTGCCGCTGCCGTCCACCTTGATGTTCTCGTAGCAGGCGGTCGGGTGCGTGGCCGCGCCCCAGAGCACGGCCTGCGAGGGCTCGAGACCTTCGGTCTTGATGTAGAAGCCGTCCTCCGTGCCGTAGGCGCGCCCATCGCGGGTCAGCAGAACGACGTCGTCCTGCTTGATGATCGCGGCCTCCGGCGGCTGCAGCCCGTGATCGTGGAGCGTCAGAGTGGTCTTGCCGGTTCCCGAAAGCCCGAAGAGCAGGAACCCGACGTCGCGCAGCTTCCCGTCCGGTCCGTTCACGCGCAGGATTTTCGACCCGGCGTGCAGGCCGAGGCCGCCGCGGCGCTTCATCCAGAACATCGCCTGCCGCAGCATCGACTTCTTCGCTTCGCCCGGATAGTCGGACCCGAGGATGTACGTGTAGCCCTGGCGGACGTCGCAGAAGATCAGGCGCTCCGGCCAGTCGGGGACGTAGACGGAAACGAAGTCCGGCTCGCGCGAGGAGTCGGAGGGGAAGAGCATGTTGTGCCACATGAATGCGATTCGCGCGAAGTCGACGGGCACGTAGAGCCGACAGCGCAGCGTCGCCTCGGGGCTCTCGCCCATCCGCCGGTCCACCTGGAGCAGATCCATCCCGGCGAGCTTTTCCTGGACCTCGCGGATGATCTCCAGGGCCCGTTTCGGATCGATCGCCTGCTGCATCACGCCGACCGTGACCCCGTCGGGAACGACGTAGGTGTTCTTGGCGGAGCGGCTCTTGACCCGGGTCGCATAGACGGGGGAGCCGTACTCGGTGGTCGTCTCGCCCGAGCGGGCGAGCGCCCGCAACTCTTCCCCGGTGAGATCTTTGCGAATTGTCCTCGCCCGGATGGTTCGGGGAGAGATCGTCTCGACGGTGCTCATCGTTGTCCTTTCTCCCGACAGGCCCCGGCGGAAAGGGGCCATTATGCCTCAACCCCCCCGGGGGGCTGGAAGGGGGCCGTCAGAGGCCGATTTCGTCGGCGATCGGCTTCAGGGCCTCGATCAGGAAGCCGATGTGCTCCTCGATCGGGACCCCCACGGCCTCGGCGCCCCCGTAGACGTCGGCGCGATTGACCGAGCGGGCGAAGGCCTTGTCCTTGAGCCGCTTGACGACGGAGGAGACGGGAAGATCGGCCAGCTTCTTCGAGGGGCGGACCTTGACGCACGCCCCGATGAAACCCGTCAGCTCGTCGCAGGCGTAGATCGCCTTCTTCATCGGGGTGTCGCGCGGGATCTTCATGTAGTCCGCGTGCGACAGAATCGTCGCGATCATCTCCGCCGCGTAGCCGCGCTCGGCGAGGATGCGGCCGCCGACGTGCAGATGCGTGTCCTCCGTCGGATTCTGCTCGTAGTCGAAATCGTGCAGCAGTCCGACGATGCCCCAGCGCTCGACCTCGACGGGGTCGGTGACGCCGAAGCGGCGCGCGTACGCGCGCATGGTCTCCTCGACCGCGCGTCCGTGTCGTCGCAAGGCATCCGACTTCGTGAACTCGAAGAGGAGCGCCTCGGCTTCCGGCCGCGACGGCCAGCGTCCCGATTCCTGACCCACGGTCGGAATGCTATCTCCTTCGCGGCGAACGCGCATCCGGCGGGGCCGCCGGCTTCACGCGTCCTTGACATCCCCCCGCGCCCAATGAAAGCCTGTCGTCCGCAAGACCCCCGAAACACAAGGAGTCGAATCATGCGCAAGCAGTCGGCTGTACTTGGGTCTGCATTGCTCCTGCTGCTCTTCGCGTCGCGTGCGGCGGCGCAAACGACCGGATCGATTCGCGGCACGGTCGAGACCCAGGGAGCGGCGCTGCCGGGCGTCACGGTGGAAGCGAAGAGCCCGAACCTCCAGGGCACGCGCACCGCGACGACCGACGTCGAAGGGCGTTTCAATCTGACGCTCCTGCCCCCCGGGACCTACACCGTGACGGCGACGCTCCAGGGATTCGGTCCGCGGAGCCAGACGATCCCTCTGGGTCTCGCGCAGACCGTCTCGGTCAAGTTCGAGATCCTGCCCGTGGCCACGGAGACCGTCGCGGTCACCGCGGAGGCGGGAACCGTCGAGACCGAATCGAACACCGTCGGGCGCAACATCGACTCCAAGGTGTTTCAGGCCCTGCCGATGGGACGCAACTACTCCTCCGTGGCGCAGCTCGCGAGCGGCGTGAACACAGACGCCTCCGACTCGCGCAATACGTCGATCACCGTCTATGGCTCGACGGGGCTCGAGAACAGCTACCTCGTGGACGGCGCCAATACGACCGGCGCCGAGATCGGGAATCAGGGCAAGGTCCTGAACTTCGAGTTCATCCAGGAGGTCGAGTTCAAGTCCGGCGGCTACGAGGCCGAGTACGGCGGCGCGCAGGGCGGCATCCTGAACGTCGTGACGAAGTCCGGCGGAAACGAGTACCACGGCGACGCGTTCGGGTACCTCAACCGAAACAGCTTCCAGGCGAACAACAAGCACACCGACGAGCTGACGTCTGCGGGCATTCCGCAGGGCTTCAGCAAATCGGACTACGGCGTGGACGTCGGGGGATTCGTCGTCAAGGACCGCCTCTGGTTCTTCGGCGCGTACGACCACGTCCACAACACGCAGGACACGCAGATCACGCAGGGGCCCGAAGAGGTCATCGGAACCCAGACGAACCTCGCGACGACCAGCAACCTGTACGCGGGCAAGCTGACCTGGCACGTCAACGACTCCAACACGGTCGTCGGCACGGTCTTCGGCGATCCGACGGACGACGTGGGCGCGGTCGGTCCGGTCATCGGGCCGCCCTCGACCTACGAAGGCACGACGTCGGTCGGCGGGACGGACTTCGGAATCCGCTACGAGGGCATTCTGACGCCGCAGTGGATGCTGATGGGCCAGTTCGCGTACCACCGCGAGAACGTGTCGACTCTCCCGGGCCCCGACGGAAACCAGATCGCCTTCGTGGACAACACGGGCGACGTCCCGATCGCTTCCGGCGGCTTTCAGGGTTCCGACGGGACGGGTCAGTACGACCAGAAGACCTTCACGCGCTACGACTACCGCCTGAACGCCAATTCGTTCCTAGGCAACCACGACATCAAGTTCGGCGGAGAGTTCGAGCGGGTCAACGCCAACGTCTTCCGCAACTACAGCGGCGGGCAGTTCGTCACGATCCTCGGTCCGAATCCCGGAGACGACCGCAACGTCTATTTCCACAGCTTCTTCGCGAGCCCGGACGCGACGGTCGACAATCCCGTCACGGCGCCGGTCCTCGCGACGCCGCAGCACGACGTCATCGCGGCCTTCATCCAGGACCGCTGGACTCCCATCCCGAGCCTCACGATCAACGCCGGCGTGCGCTGGGAAAAGCAAATGATCCGCGGCCTCAACGACGTCACCTACATCGACATCAACCATTTCTCGCCGCGCGTGGGCTTCGCCTGGGACGTTCTCAAGGACGGCAAGACGAAAGTCTCCGGTTCCTACAGCCACTTCATCCCGATCATTCCGCTCGACATGAACATCCGCTCGCTGAACGGCGAGCGCGACGGCGCCACCTACAACTTCAGCCCGACCGACCTCGCCTGCGATCACAGTGCCGAGCTGATCAACGACGAGGTCGACAACGAGTGCGTCATCCGCGGCAAGCTCGTGGACGCGGTCGACCCCAACATCCGGTCGCCGTACGCCGACGAGATCGTCCTGGGCTTCGAGCGGCAGCTCGGCACGAACTGGTCGGTCGGCGTGCGCGGCATCTACCGCAGCCTGCGCCGGATCATCGAGGACACGTGCGTGCCGTCCGACACGTGCGATAACTACGCCTTCTTCAACCCGGGCTTCTCGACCGAGGTCTGTCTCGCGGGTGATTGCCAGCCCGCCCCGCAATTCAACCCGGCCCGGCGGTACTTCCGGGGCATCGAGGTGACGGGGCAGAAGCGGCTCTCCGACCACTGGATGGTGTATGCGAGCTATCTGTATGGAACGCTCAAAGGGAACTACGACGGTGCGTTCCGGGCGATCGGGGGCTTCTTCGCGAAGGACCCGAACATCACCGACGACTTCGACTATCCCGAGTTCCAGGTCAACGCCTATGGCAACCTGACGCTCGACCGCACACACCAGGCGAAGCTCCAGGCGGCTTACGTCTTCCCGTTCGGGCTGACCCTGTCGGCCTCCGGCTACTACCAGACGGGCACACCGCTCTCGAAGATCGGCTGGTGGAACAACTACGCCGGTCCCGAGATCTTCATCGATCCAAGAGGCACCGCGGGGCGCACTCCCGACACGTACGAGGTGGATGCGCACCTCGACTACGGACTGGCACTTGGCCCGGTGACGCTGCACTTTCTGGCGGATGTCTTCAATCTGCTCAACCGTCAGCAGATCACGTCGATCGACCAGGTCTGGGCGCTCGATCAGGCGGACAACAATTCGCCGACGCCGACGAATTCTCACTACGGCCTGGCCAACACATGGCAGTCGCCGCGGACGCTGCGGCTCGGGTTGCGCGCGAGCTTCTGAGGCTCCGTCCATGAAGACCTACCAGAACTTCGTCGGCGGCAAGATGACGCCCGGCATCACGGGCGCCGAAGCGGCGATCGTCGCCCCGGCGACCGAAGAGACGATCGCGAAGGTGCCGAGCGGGACCGCGAAGGATGTCGATCGTGCCGTCGAGGCCGCGGCCAGCGCGTTTGAAAAGTGGGTGGACACGACCCCCGGCGAGCGGAGCCTCATGCTCTTGAAGCTCGCCGACCGGATCGAGAGCCACGCGGAGGAGCTCGCGCAGCTCGAGGCGGCGAACGTCGGGAAGCCCATCGCGCTCGCGCGGGCGGAGATCCCGTTCCTCGTGGACAACCTGCGCTTCTTCGCCGGCGCGTGCCGCTGCATGGAAGGAAAGGCCGCCGGCGAGTACCTCGCGGGTTACACGAGCATCATCCGGCGGGAGCCGGTCGGCGTCGTCGCATCGATCGCGCCCTGGAACTATCCCCTCATGATGGCGATCTGGAAGATCGGGCCGGCCCTCGCCGCCGGCAACACGGTGGTCCTCAAGCCCGCGGAGCAGACGCCGCTGACATCGCTGCGCCTCGCGGAGCTCGCGGCGGACATCTTTCCGCCGGGCGTCTTCAACGTCATCACCGGCGACGGCGAGCCGGTCGGCGCGGGTCTCGTGAAACATCCGAAGGTCGCGATGGTGTCCCTGACGGGCGACGTTGCCACGGGCAAGGAGATCGCGAAGGCCGCGTCCGCGACGCTCAAGAAGGTGCATCTCGAGCTCGGCGGCAAGGCGCCGGTCTTGATCTTCGACGACGCCGACATGGAGCTCGTCATTCCCGGCATCAAGATGGCCGGCTTCGCCAACAGCGGCCAGGACTGCACGGCGGCCTGCCGCCTCTATGCGTCGCGGCGCATCTACGACAAGCTCCTCGCGGAGCTCGTGCCGGCGGTCGAGTCGATCGCGCTCGGCGACATCGCGGACGAAAACACCGCCATGGGACCGGTCGTCTCGGCCGAGCAGCGCCAGCGCGTCGCCGGATTCGTCGAGCGGGCGCAGAAGTCCGGCCACGTCCGGGTGCTGACGGGCGGGAACAAGGGAGACGGCCGGGGCTTCTGGTATCGCCCGACCGTCGTCGCGGACGCGCGCCAGGGCGACGAGATCGTCCAGAAGGAAGTCTTCGGCCCGGTCATCACCGTCACGCCGTTTGCGAGCGACGACGAAGCCATCCGCTGGGCGAACGACGTGGACTACGGCCTCTCCGCGTCCGTGTGGACGACCAGCGTGAACCGGGCGCTGAACGCCGCGCGGAAGCTCCGCTTCGGGACCGTCTGGATCAACGATCATCTGCCGCTCGTCTCCGAGATGCCCCACGGCGGCTACAAGCAGTCGGGCTACGGGAAGGACATGTCCATGTACGCGCTCGAGGACTACACGCAGGTCAAGCACGTCATGGCGCGCATCGCGCAGTCGGTCGGCGCGAGCTTCCTGCCGTCGTAATGGCCGTCAAGCGCAGGAAGGTCGAAGCGGCCCCGCGCAGAAAGAAGGCGACCTCGCGGCGCAAGGCGCCTCGGGCAGCGAAGGCCGCGTCTCCGGCGAATAGGGCCGCGCCGGTTTCCGCAGCTCCAATCCTCTTCCGGCTCGCGGTCCACGTCACCGATCTCGACCGCGCGGTCTCGTTCTATTCGCGGCTCCTCGGGGTCGAGGGGCGCCTCACCGGCGGCGCGCGGTGCTACTTCGACTGCGGGCCGGTCATCCTCGCGATCCTCGACGTTTCGCTCGGCACGGAGCGCCCGCAGCCCATCCCGACGATGTACTTCTCGGTCGAAAATCTCGAGGAGATTCACGCGCAGGCTCGCGAGATGGGATGCCTTTCCGGGGAAGAGGTCCACGGCGCGGCCGGCGGCGCGATCGTGAAGCGGCCCTGGGGCGAGCGGTCCTTCTACACGGAGGATCCCTTCGGCAACTCGCTCTGCTTCGTGGACTCGAAGACGGTGTTCAAAGGGTAGTTCTCAGTTCTCAGTTCTCAGTTCTCAGTTCTCAGTTCTCAGTTTTCGGTTCTCAGTTCTCAGTTCGGAGGTCCGTTCTGAAACTGACAACTGACAACTGACAACTGAAGACTGACAAGTCCTCTCAGGCCACCCACACCGTCTTCACGTTGACGAACTCGCGGATGCCGTGCTGCGAGAGCTCGCGGCCGAATCCGGAATGCTTCACGCCGCCGAAGGGGAGCCGCGGGTCGCTCTTGACCATCCCGTTGACGAACACGGCGCCCGCCTCGATGCCGGAGATCAGGCGGTCGCGTTCGGCGCGGTCCATCGTCCAGGCCGAGGCCCCGAGCCCGAACCGCGTGCGGTTGGCGAGCGCGATGCCCTCGTCGAGGCTCCGGAACGTGAAGAGGCTCGCGACGGGACCGAAGATCTCCTCGTCCGCGCCGGGGCTGCCGGGCGGGACATCCGCCAGAACCGTCGGCGCATAGAAATTTCCCGGGCGGTCGAGCGGCCGGCCCCCCAGGCGCAGCTTCGCGCCCGCCGCGACCGTTTTGCGCACCTGCTCGTCCACTTCGGATCGGATGGCCGGCGTCGCGAGGGGACCGACGTCGGTCGCGGGATCCATCGGGTCGCCGACCTTGAGCGCGGCCATGGCCTCGACGAATCGCCGCTCGAAGTCGGCGGCGACCTTCTCGTGCACGAGGAAGCGCTTGGCGGCGATGCACGACTGCCCGTTGTTGATCGTGCGCGCCTTCACGGCCGTTTCCGCGGCCTTCGCGACGTCGGCCGACGGCATCACGAGGAACGGGTCGCTGCCGCCGAGCTCGAGCACCACCTTCTTGAGCTGCCGTCCCGCCGTGCCGCCGACCGAGACGCCGGCGCCTTCGCTGCCCGTCAGCGTGACGGCCGCGATGCGGCCGTCCTCGATGAGCGCCGCGACGCGGTCGGAGCCGACGAGGAGCGTCTGGAAGACGCCGTCCGGAAATCCGGCGCGGCGGAAGATCTCCTCGATCGCGAGCGCGCACTGCGGGACGTTCGACGCGTGCTTCAAGAGGCCGACGTTCCCCGCCATGACCGCCGGCGCGGCGAAGCGGAAGACCTGCCAGAACGGGAAGTTCCAGGGCATGACCGCAAGGACCGCGCCGAGCGGCTCGTATCGGACGAAGCTCTCCGACGCGTCGGTGCCCGCGAG
>DATJZU010000022.1:0-55341 GCA_035498835.1 Thermoanaerobaculia bacterium | reverse complement strand
GATCTCGTGGACTCGGTCGTGTTCGCCGATTGGATCTTCTTCGGGCTGACCGTGGCGAGCCTCTTCGTCTTTCGCCGCCGGCCGCCGGCGACGGAACCGGGGACGCGTCCCTTCCGCGCGCCCGGCTATCCCCTCCTCCCGGCGCTCTTCGTGGCCGCGGCGGCCCTCGTCGTCTGGAGCGTCCTGCGCACGAACCCGGGACGGTCCGCGGTCGGCGTCGCGCTCCTGCTCGCCGGCGTGCCCGTGTACGTCTTCTACGCGCGCCGGCGCGCCGCCCCCGAGCCGCGCTGATGGTCCGCGCGCGATCGGCCTACATGGAATGGGCGAAATCCCGGCCCCGGCCGCGGATCGACCTCGCCGGCTCGAATCTCGAGGCCTGCACTCTCGACGACCTGCGCGGCGCGCGCGAGGCGCTCGACCTGGCCGGGTCGAGCCCCGACGGCTACCCGCCGCTCCTCGACGCGATCGCGGCGCGCTACGGTGTCACTCGGGACCGCGTGGCGACCGCCGTGGGATGCACGGGAGCCAACTTTCTGGCGGCGGCGGCGATCCTCGATGCCGGCGACCACGTGCTCGTGGAGCGGCCGAACTACGACGCCCTCGTGGCGACCGTCGCGATGCTCGGCGCGCGGCCTCGTTTCTTCGACCGGCGCGCAGAAGACGGCTTCGCCCTCGACCCCGAAGCCATCGATCGCGCGGCCACCGCCGCCACGCGGCTCGTCATCGTTTCGAACCCCCACAACCCCTCGGGCGTCCTCGCGCCTCCCGGAGCGATCGAAGCGCTCGGCCGGCTCGCCGAGCGGCGCGGCTTCGTCGTCATCGTCGACGAGGTCTATCGGGACACCGTCTTCGACGGACGGCCTTCCTCGGCGGCAACGCTCTCGCCCGCGCTCGTCTCGACGAACAGCCTGACGAAGTCCTACGGCCTGGCCTCGCTGCGCTGCGGATGGACGCTCGCATCGGCCGAGCTGACCGAGAAGATCCGGCGCGCGCGCGACGTCGTGGACGTCTCGGGCCCGCTCCCCGCCGAGCGGCTGGCGGCGCTCGCCTTCTCGCAAATCGACCGGCTCGCGGATCGCGCCCGGCGGATCGTCGAGTCCAACCGGCCCGTGCTGCGCGAAATCCTCGACGCCCATCCCGAGCTCTCCGCCGCCGATCCGGCCGCGACGCTCGCCTTCCCGCGCTTCCGCGATGGAAGGGATGCCGGTCCCTTCGTGCGGGATCTCTTCGAGAAGGACGGCGTCGCGGTCGTGCCGGGGGCATTCTTCGGAATGCCGTCGCACTTTCGCATCTCGTCGGGCGGCCCACCGAAAGCGTTCCGCGAGGGCATGGACGCGCTTTCCCGCCGGCTGAATTTCAGGCCGTGACCAGAAGTCGCGCCAATCCGAAGGAGACAACTCGATGAACGGAAAGCTCTCGGGAATCGTGCTCGCACTCGGACTCGTCTTCGGCGCGGCGTGCAAGAACGCGTCGGGGAAAGCAAGCGACGCGGCTGCCGCGGCGGCCGACGCCGCGACGGACACGGCTCAGGCGGCTGGAGACGCGGCGAAGCAGGCCGGTCAGGCCGTCGGCGACGCCGCCAAGGACGCGGGCCAGGCCGTCGGAGATGCGGCGAAGGAAGCCGGACAGGCGACCGCGGAAGCGGCAAAGAAGGCCGCGGACGACGCGAAGAAGGCGGTCACCCCGCACACGTGACGGAGCGGGCCGCCGGCGGGGTCACTCCCACTCGATCGTCGCCGGAGGCTTCGACGTCACGTCATAAACGACGCGGTTGACGCCCCGCACCTCGCGCACAACGCGCGCGGCGATCGCGTCGAGGACCTCGTGCGGCATGCGAAACCAATCGGCCGTCATGAAGTCGGTCGTCTGCACGGCGCGCACGGCGAGCACGTACTCGTGGGTGCGGGCGTCCCCCATCACCCCGACGGACCTGACCGGAAGCAGCACCGCGAAGGCCTGTGAGATCGCGTCATAGAGACCGGCCGAGCGGATCTCCTCGAGCACGATCTCGTCCGCCTTCTGCAGCAGCGCAACTTTTTCCCGCGTGACCTCCCCGGGAATCCGCACGGCGAGGCCCGGCCCGGGAAACGGATGGCGGTTCAGGAACTCTCGCGGCAGGCCGAGCTCGGCTCCGAGCCGCCGGACCTCGTCCTTGAAGAGCTCCCGCACCGGCTCGATGAGCTCGAGCCCGAGCTTCTCCGGCAGCCCCCCGACGTTGTGGTGCGTCTTGATCACCGCCGACGGGCCCTTGATCGAAACGGACTCGATGACGTCCGGGTAGAGCGTGCCCTGCGCGAGGTAGCGCGCCCCGGGAATGGTCTTCGCCTCGCGCTCGAACACCTCGATGAACGTTCGGCCGATGATGCGCCGCTTCTCCTCCGGATCCGTCACGCCCGCGAGCCTGGAGAGGAAGAGATCCGAAGCGTCGACCGCGCGAATCGGGATTCCGAGCCGCTCGAACGCCTCCTCGACCTGCCGGCGCTCGTGCGCGCGCATGAGGCCGTGATCCACGAGGATCGGGTGCACGCGCCCGCCGAGCGCCTCGCGCAGGAGGAGCGCCGTGACGGAGGAGTCGACGCCTCCCGAAAGGGCGCAGATGACCTCTCCGTCCGGCGCCTGTTCCCGGATCGCTGCAACGCGGTCCGCGCGGAAGGACGCCATGCTCCAATCCGGTCGCGCGCCGCAGACGCGAAAGAGGAAGTTCTCGAGGATCGCCGCGCCGTGAACCGTGTGCTGCACCTCGGGATGAAACTGCAGGCCGAAGAGGCGGTTGCGGCCGTCTTCGAAGGCCGCGATCGGGCTGGACGAAGTCGAAGCCGTGACGCGGAAGCCGGGCGGGGGCGCGGTGATCGAGTCGCCGTGGCTCATCCAGACGGTCTGCTCGGTCTCGAGCCCCTCGAAGAGCTCCGAGTCCGGGGCGACGCGCGCCGTGGAGCGCCCGTATTCGCGTCCGCCCTTGACCGCCGTCACTTCGCCGCCCCAGGCGTGGGCCATCCACTGCATGCCGTAGCAGAGTCCGAGCGTGGGAACTCCGAACCCGCGAGGGTCCACCGCCGGCAGCGGCGCGTCTCTCTCGTACACGCTCTGCGGCCCGCCCGAGAGGATGACGCCGGCGGGCTTCCAGCGCATGATCTCTTCGGCCGGCGCGGTGCCCGGAAGGACGACCGAGAATACCCGCGCCTCGCGAATCCGCCGGGCGATCAGCTGGGTGAACTGGGAGCCGAAGTCCAGGACGACGATCGGCCGGGCGGGAGACGTCATGCGCCCGCGGCCTTCCGCAGAGCGGCCACAGGAGCGGCGAGGAGCGCCGACGGAATCAACGCCACCGCTCCCCCCGCGAACGGGGCGAGCGCCACGAGGAGCGGAGCGAGGAGCGCGCCGGGCGCCGTCCGCGAGGCGACACGATCGCCGAAGAACACGACCGCCGCCGTCGCCAGGAGAAAGAGCGGCGAGAACAGCGCGGCGAACGAGCGAGCGAACCGCGACCGCGGTTTTCTCTCGCGCCGGCCCAGCGCTCCCCGCTCCCCCACGGACACGCCGAGCACGAGAAGGAGCGCCAGGACGTAAGTCGGCAGGAACAGGAGCGCCGCCTGCGCCAGGAATCGCAGCTCGGGAGTCCAGCCCGCGATGGCGGCCCCGCCCCACGACTCGATGGCGGGATAGACGCCGAAGCCGGCATCGGCGCGGCCATGCGTCAGCAGGAAGAGGAGCGCGCCGAGGAGGAAGGCCGACGGGAGCAGGAGGGCGATCTGGCGCAGAAACGTCACGGGCGTGGGCATTCTATCGGATCGGAAGCCGACGCCTTCCCCCTGTAAGATGACGCGAACGTGACGCTTCGCCGCTCGACGCGGATCTGGATCGTCGTCTTCGTCGTCGCGATCCTCGGGATCGTCGTCGACGGACCCTCCAACCGATTCGGCGGCTGGGTGTATCTCTTCGTGATCGCCGCCTGGCAGGCGGGCGCGATCCTCGTCTGGCGCGCCGGCGCCGCGTTCTTCCGCGCGGTCATGCACCGGCTGGCGCTCCGCCTCGCGTTCTCGTACTTCCTCATCGGCATCGTTCCGATTCCGCTGCTCGCGGCGCTCGCGATCGCGACGGGATTCCTGCTGTCGCACCTGTACATCGCGACGCGCCTCCGTGGCGAGGTGGACACGATGGCCGAGCTCGCGCGCGCCTCGGACGCTGGCGTCCCGACGATCCGCCTCGACCACAACGGCCGCGTCGCGAGCTCGGAGGTTCCGTGGCTCTCGGCGGGGGACGAGGCGCCGTGGGCCGCGGCGCTGACGGATCCGCATCCGCTCGTCGGCGCCGACGAGGTCTTCATCGGGATCCGAACGGATCGGCCGGCGGGCGCCGTCATCCGCCTCATCCCGATCCAGGACCGGAAAGGCCCCTGGCTGCACCGCCTCGCCGACCGCACGGGATACTCGGTGGCCGTCGAACTCGGAAGCTCCGAAAGCAATCCAACCGGATACCAGGTTCGGGTTCGTCGGGACGCTGGCCGCGCGATCGAAGGGAAGGGCCTTCAGAGCCTTCTGGTCCCTCCCGGCAACGCCCCTCCTTCCGACGGAAGCCTCTGGCGCCGGCAGATGCTCGCAGGCGTCTACCTCGACCGGGCGGTGGCCGTGATCGGCGAGACGAAAGAGACGGCGCCGGTCGTCGCCTTCATCGGCCGCACGTCCCCCGCCGTCCTCGCGGCCCAACTCAACGCGCAGGGCGTCCCGGAGGTGCAGCGCGTCGTCCGGATTGTCCTCGCCCTCCTCGTCGCGGCGCTGCTCTGCGTCTACCTCGTCGCGCTCGCGATCGCCTTCGGGCTCGTCGCGTCGATCGTGCGCAACGTCAACCGGCTGACCCGCGCGGCCCGGTCGATCGGGCGCGGGGACTTTTCCGTCCGGGTCGCCACGCGCTCCAAGGATCAGATCGGAGAGCTCGCGCACTCGTTCGACGGCATGGCCGAGTCGATCGAGCGCCTGCTCAAGGAGACCGCGCGCAAGGAGAAGCTCGAGGCGGACCTCGCGGTGGCGCGGGCGATTCAGGACAGCTTCCTTCCCGAGGCCGGCGTCTCCTGGAAGGGTTTCCAGGCCGCCGCGCACTTCGAGCCGATCGCCGATCTGGGCGGCGACTACTACGACATCCTCCCGATGCCGGATGGCCGCACGGCCGTCGTGCTGGGGGACGTCTCCGGGCACGGGCTCCCGACCGCCCTCGTCGCGGCCGCCGCCCGCTCGACGATCGCGACGCTCATCGAGGCCGGAGTCTCCGCTCCGGATGCCTTCGCGCGGCTGGCGAGGCGCCGGGAACGCTCCCGGTCGGACGAACGCCGCCTCTACACGACGCTCGCGATCTTCGCGTACGACGCCTCCACACGCGCCGGGACGCTCACGAACGCCGGACACCCGGCGCCGTACCGCGTCTCGGGCGGGCGGGTCGAGCGCATCGAACTACCGGCACTCCCCATCGGGCTGCTGCCCGGGCGCGAGATCGCGTACCCGTCGAAGACGGTCTCGTTCGCGCCGGGCGACCGCCTCGTCTTCTTCACGGACGGCGTCGTCGAAGCGTCGAACGCCGACGAGGAGCCGTGGGGCTACGAGCGACTCGAGACGTTGCTCGCGCGGGACGGACGCCGACCGGCCGACGAGCTCGTGCGCGAGATCCTCGACTCGGTGGCCACGCACGTCGGCGCGACGCCTCTCGACGACGACCGGACGCTGCTGATCCTCAGCTTTGACGCGGTGTGACGGCGCGTCAGAGACTCGCTCGAAAGAATCGGCCGAAGGAGGGACTCATGCCCCGCGCGCGCCTCGTCCTCGCGATGCTCCTGACGCTCCCGGCCGCGCTCACCGCTCAGACGTCGGCCTTCGTCGATCCGAACGTCGAACGCCTGCTCGTCGAAGAGCTCTCGGGAGATCTCGCCTACGAGACGCTCCGCGTCACGACTCCGTACCACAAGCTCTCGGGATCCCCCGACTACATGGCGGTCGCCCGGATCGTGATGGAGCGTGCGAAGGCGGCCGGACTCTCCGACGTCCGCTGGATCGACCAGGCCATGGACGACCGGCCCTGGTTCTGCCGCCGCGCCGAAGCATGGCTCCTCGAAGGCGCCGGCGACGACGCGCCGCAGACGAAGCTCGGGTCCTACGCCGAGGTCGCGACGTCGATCGCCGACTTCTCGCGGCCGGCCGACGTGACGGCGGACCTCGTGGACGTCGGCGCCGGAGAACGGCCCGCAGACTACGCGGGCCTCGATGTCCGCGGGCAGATCGTCCTCGCCTCCGGGAACCCGTCGGCCGTGATGGAGCAGGCCGTGTGGAAGCGCGGTGCGGCCGGCATCCTCAGCTGGGGCACGACGCGGCTCAACGCGCTCGCCGACGCGCCGGACCAGATCGCGTGGCTCCGCGTCCCGCAGAAGGACGGCCCCGCGGGCGAGAAGACGACCTTCGCGTTCGTGATCTCGGCGCGCGCCGGCAAGGCCCTCTCGGACCGCTTGCGAGGCCAGGCCCCGGACCGCATCTTCGCGGACGGACGCCCCGCGGCACGACGCCTGCGCGCGCGGATCGTCGTCGACTCCGCCTTCGGCGCGGAGCCGCGGACCGCGATGGTCGAGGCGCGACTGCCCGGAAGCGACCCCTCGCTTCCCGAGGTCGTCCTCACGAGCCATCTGCAGGAAGAGAAGTTCTCGGCCAACGACAACCAATCCGGCGTCGCCAACATGCTCGAAATCGGCCGCGCACTGGCGCGCCTCGTGGCCGACGGCCGCCTCCCGCCGCCGCGGCGCGGGGTCCGTTTCTGGTGGTGCGACGAGATCCACTCCGAGTATCGCTACTTCGCGGACCACCCGGGCGAGGAAAAGAAGGTGCTCGCGAACCTCAACCAGGACATGGTCGGCGCGCGGCAATCCGTCGGCAGCCGCGTACAGCACTTCTCGCGCACGCCCTGGTCGCGTCCCTCCTACCTCTCGGACGTACAGGAGAGCGTCTTCGACATGGTCGTCGCGGGAAACAACGCCTTCCTGCCGGCCTGGCAGGCGGGATCGATCCCGCCCGGCGTGGCGTTTTCGAAGCCCATCTTTTCGCACCTCGGGACCCGCGAGCCTTATGCCGGGCGCGCGGTGCCGTACTTCGACTCGACCGACCACCTCGTCTTCAACGACTCCTGGGTCGGCGCGCCGGGCACGACGCTCACGAACTGGCCGGACGAGAACATCCACTCGAGCTCCGACGACCTCTGGCAGATGGACCCGACGCAGTTGAAGCGCAACGCCTTCATTGTGGCGGCGACGGCCTGGTGGCTCGCCACGGCGGGACCGCCCGAGGCGGCGACGGCCGCTTCGTGGGTCGCGTCGCATGGCGCGGCGCGGATCGCGGACGCCCTCGCGGCCGGGCTCGAGCGGCTTGCGCGGTATCGTCCGCCGCGTCTCGAGGATTTCCGCGCGGCCGCCGGGCTCCTGACGACGGCGTTCGAGAAGGAACGCGACGCCGTCGAGTCCGTGAAGGCGCTCGACCCGGGCGACTCCGACGCAACCGACCGCGCGATCCGCGGCGGGCTCGGGCTCCTCGACCAGACAACCCGCGGGGCGAAGACGGCGCTCCTCGAGGCCTGGGGTGCCGCCGGCGGCGCCCGCGACCCGAACCCCCCTCCGAGCGCCGCCGAGGAACGCCTTCAGTCACGCATTCCCTCCCGGGCGGTGGCGACGCTCTCGGAGTGGCTCGACCTCGAACGGAAGGTCCGCGAGAAGCGCGAGGACGAAGCCCGCGCGAAACGCGACGCGGCCGATCATCCGACGTCGCCGAAAGGAGCCGGACGTCCGGCGGAGAAGACGCCTCCTCCGCTGTCGGCGCCGCCCCGGGCGGAAGGTCCCCGCCTCTCGCCGCTGATGGAATTCGAGGCGCTCAATTGGGTCGACGGGAAGACCGACGCCGCGACGATCGCGCGCCGCGTGTGCGCGGAGGCGCTCGCGGCGGGACATTGGTACTACGGCGACGCCACCCCCGAGATGGTCGAGGCGTTCTTCGAGCGCGCGGTCCGCGACGGGCGCCTCCGATGGTGAGCCCGGGCGTATAGTCCCCGCCACCGCCCCATGCCTCCCCGAAAGACTCGAAAGAAGGCCGCCGCCAAGGATTCCCGCGGTCTGACCGCGCCCGAGGTCGGATCGGGGACCCCGTCGCCGGCCGCGGCGGAGCTCGCCGAAGCGATCGCCGCCGACGGCGGATCCGTCCTCGGCACCTTCCGCGATCCGCTCGGCGGCCACTGGCAGATCCTGGCCGCTCTTCCGATCGACAAGGTCGAGCCGACGTCGTTTCAGCGCGACCTTTCGGACGCGCACGTCAAACGCCTCGCCGCGGTGATGGACGCGCTGGGGCGCTTCCTCGATCCCATCATCGCCGTTCGCACGGAAGAGGGCCGCTACCTCACGCCGAACGGACTTCACCGGCTGTCGTCGCTGAAGCGGCTCGGCGGCCGTTCGGTCGTTGCGCTCGTCCTGCCCGAGCGCGAGATCGCCTACAAGATCCTCGCGCTCAACACCGAGAAGGCGCACAACTTGCGCGAGAAGGCGCTCGAGGTCATCCGCATGGCGCGCGACCTCGCGTCGCACGACGGCGGGCCCGAGAGCCAGTATGCCCTCGAGTTCGAGGAGCCGGCGTATCTCACGCTCGGCGTCTGCTACGAGAAGAACGGGCGATTCGCCGGGGGCGCCTACCATCCGATCCTCAAGCGCGTCGACCAGTTCCTCCCGGAGGCGCTTCCCCGCGCGCTCGCGGTCCGCGAGGCCCGTGCGTCCCGCGTCCTGGAGCTCGAAGAAGCCGTCGGCGTCGCGATGCAGGCCCTGAAGGAACGGGGCTTCGAGAGCCCTTACCTGCGCGCGTTCGTCGTCGCGCGCATCAACCCCTTGCGCTTCCACAAGGGCGAGGCACCGTCGTTCGACGCGACCCTCGAAAAGATGATCGGCTCCGCGCGCAAGTTCAAGCCCGAGTCCGTGAAGCCGGAGCAGGTCGCGCGCGCCGGGGGGCCGGCCGACGAAGCCTCGGCCTGACCGCCGCAGAAAGGAGGCGTTCCCGATGAAGACGCTGCGACCGCTGGGCATCGCGCTCCTCGAGACTCCGGCCTTCCTCCTCCTGCCCGCCGCGCGCTCCGCGCCGACTGCTCCGAGTCTCGCGACGGCGAAGGTCGTCGACCTGACGCATCCCTTCGACGAGCACACGCTCTCCTGGCCCACGTCGACGGCCTTCTCGCTGACGACGCTCTCCGCCGGCCAGACGCCCGGCGGCTGGTTCGACTCGTCGAACTTCTTCTGCGCGCCCGAGCACGGCGGATCGCACGTCAACGCGCCCCACCACTTCTCCGAGAAGGGATCCACCGCCGAACGGATTCCGCTGTCACGCCGGATCGCGCCCGCGGTCGTCCTCGACGTCCGCGCGAAATGCGCCGCCGACGCCGACGACCGGCTCGCGCGGCCGGACGCCGCGAAGATCCTCGTCGCCGATCGCCGGATCGCCGCGCTGGGCGTGGACACGGCGAGCGTGGACTCCGGCCCGTCGAAGGACTTCCCGGTGCACCGGATCGCGGGCGCGGCCGACGTGCCGGGCTTCGAGAACGTGGCGAACCTGGAAAGCGTGCCCGAGACCGGCGCCTGGATCGTCGCTCTGCCGATGATGATCGCCGGCGGCTCGGGCGGGCCACTGCGAATCGTCGCCCTGCTGCCGTAGTCCTCCGGACGCGATGACGCCCCACCCGCTCGGCATCCACCGCTCGCTCGACCCGCCGGGCACGCTCCCGCAGACGGCGCGGAAGCTCGACGCGGCGCCGCGCGCGCTCGAGAACGAGATCGCGGTCGCGGTGAGGGCGCTCAACGTCGACGCCGCGTCCTTCCGACAGCTGCGCGAGACCGAGCGGGCGACCGGCGAGACGGTGGCCCGGCAGATCCTCCGCATCGTCGCCGAGCGCGGAAAGATGCAGAACCCCGTGACGGGATCGGGCGGAATCTTCCTCGGCGACGTGCGCGAGGTCGGCCCAAAGCACCCCGCCGCGGGAGACCTCCGCCCGGGGGAGCGGATCGCGTCGCTCGTATCGCTGACGTTGACGCCGCTCGCGATCGATCGAATCCACGCCGTGGTGGCCGCCTCCGATCGCGTCGAGCTCGACGGAACGGCGATCCTCTTCGAGCGGACGCTCTGGGCGCGGATGCCCGGCGACTTCCCGGAAGAGGTGGCGCTCGCCGCCTTCGACGTGGCCGGCGCACCGGCGTCCGTGCTCCGGCGCGCGAAGACCGGCCAAACGATCGTCGTCATCGGAACGGGAAAAGCCGGCCTCCTCTGCCTGGCGGCAGGGCGCGAGGCGGTCGGGCCGTCCGGCCGCGTCCTCGCGATCGATCCGTCCGAGGCGGCCTCCGGCCGCGCGCGGGGGCTCGGCTACGCGGACGACGTCCTCACCCTCGACGCGCGCAATCCGGTCGCCGTCCAGTCCGCGATCCGCGACGCGACGAAGGGCGACATGGCGCACCTCGTCGTCAACGCCGTCAACGCTCCCGGCACGGAGATGGCGACCGTGCTCGCGGCGAAGGACGACGGGACGGCCCTGTTCTTCGGGATGGCGACCTCGTTCTCCGCCGCGGCCCTCGGCGCGGAAGGCGCGGCGCACCCGGGCACGCTCCTCATCGGCAACGGCTACGTCCCCGGCCACGCCGAGACGGCGCTCGGGCTCCTGCGGCGCCACGCGCGACTCGCATCGGTCTTCGCGGGCCTCGCGGGCGTCCCGACCCCGTGAGCGGCGCCGCGGCGCGGCTCGCGCGGGTGCTGCTCGGCGCGGGAGCGAAGCGCGTTGCGTTCCTCGGCCTCGCCAAGAACGCCGGCAAGACCACGGCACTCGTGGCCACGCTGCGCGAGCTCCCCGCGCTCGGAATGCCGGCGGGCGCGACCTCTGTCGGCCGGGACGGCGAGGACTTCGACGCGCTCACCGGAGATCCCAAGCCCCGCTTCCATTTCGAGGCGGGCCAGCTCGCGGCCTCGGCCGAGACGACGTTCGACGCGGCCTCCCTCCGGGCGACGCCACTCGAGCGCCTGCCGTTCTCGACGCGATTCGGGCGGGTGGCCGTCGCGCGCGTCGATCGGGCAGGCGAAATCGAGATGATCGGTCCGACGACCGCATCCCAGACGGCCGAGACCGCCTCCGCCCTCGAGCGGCACGGCGCCCGGATCGTGCTCCTCGACGGCGCGTTCGGCCGCCGCGCCTTCGCGTCCGCCCGCGTCGCGGACGGCATCGTCCTCGCGGCGGGAATGTCGGCGGGCGGCACCATCGAGTCGGCGCTCGCGCGGGCGCGCTCCGCCGTGGAACTGGTGACGCTTCCCGCCCCGGCGCGGGGGGCGTCCGTCCGACGTTTCGAGGGCGCGCTCACCGACGAGCTCGTTCACGAAGCGGCGCCGCGTCCGGGAGAGACGCTCGCGGCCCGCGATTTCGCGTCGATCTTTCTGAGCGAGCCCGAGCGGATCCGCCTGCGGGAATCGGAGATCGCTCTCGCGGTCGAGAACCCGGCCCGGCTGCTCGCGGTCACCGCGAACCCGACGGCGCCCGGGCGGCATCCGAAGCCGGCCGCCGAGTTCTTCGAAGCCCTGCAGGGCGTGGTCCCGGCCGCGACTCCCCTCTTCGACCTCGAGGCCGGCCTCGTGCGCGGCGCCTGACGCCCCGCGGACGACGCGACTTCTACCAGCGCAGGCGGAGCGCGGCTCCGTCGGGAATCGGCACGACCTCGACCGCCGTGCGCGGCTCCGCCGGGACGACCACACTTTCCTGGCGATGCCGGCGGACCAGGAAGCGCCCGGTTGCCGTCGCGAAAAGCGCCGCCGTCACGACGTCGCTCGCGAAGTGCGCGCGGTCGTTGATGCGGTCGCAGGCGACGACCGTCGCGAGGCCATAGGCGATCGTCGGAATGATCCACCCCGGAGCCCGCATCGCGACGACCGATGCCACGGCGAAGGCCTGCGTGGCGTGCCCGGAGGTGAACGAGTTGTGCCCGGAGAAGGGGTCGAACTTCGTCTCGCCGTCCGACTCGCTCGGACGCCAGCGGCCGGCCGTCGGCTTGATGACGAGATTGGTGAACAGGCCCGCGATGATCGAGGCCTCGAGCGCATCGCGTCCCATGTCGCGAACCGAGTCGTCCTGGAGCACGAGCCCGGTGCCGAGGATACCGGCGGCCACCGCGAACCCGCCGCCGGCGCCGAACCAGGTCGTGTACCTGGACACGCTGTCGGTGAAGTCCGACCGGTTTCGCGCGAACGCGTCGTAGACGGCCCGGTCCGCAGCGAAGGCCCCCCCGATCAGGACCGCCGACCCCGCCGCGCGCCAGCCGTCCTGGGCGTCCCAGTGAAACGGCGCGATGACGAGCGCCGCGGTGTCGGACCCGTAGCGTTTCAGCTCGTTCCAGAGGGCGTCGCCGACCACCTTCGGGGCCGAGACCGGAGGTGGCGGCAGTGGCGCGGACGTCGGCGTCGGCTCGGGAGCCGCGTCGGCGGCCTCGGGCGGTTGCTCCTGCGCCCGCAACGGCGCCGCGGTCACGAGCAGGAGCGTCAGAAACGGCGCTGCGGCACCGGCCGCGGTTCGGAGCCGTCGGGAACCGAGCAAGCCCGCCACGACCGGCACTCTCGCCTCCCTTCGCGGCCTAACGCCTTCCGATCAAACGCTATTTCCCGGACGGAGCCGGGCGCGACCGGCGACTATACTCACCCGAAAATGAACGCCAAGCTCGGCCTGCCGGAGGAGCGGATCGACCGCTGCCGCCGCTTCGCGGCGCGGGTGGCGAACGGCGTTCAGCACGAGACCGAGCCCTTCACGACCGTCTCGACCGAGCGGACGGTCCTGCGCCTGCTCGGTGTGGACGGCGTGGACGAAAACGAGGCGCCCTGGCCGAACCGCGTCGTGGACGCCCTCCGGGAGGCGGACCGGCTCTCCCGGGGCGCGGCCGTCTGGCTCGGAAGCGCTCTCGCGGCGGGTGCCTGCGACGTTGACGAGGCCGCCCGGCGGCTGTCGAGCCCGGCCGAGGCGCGCACCCTCTCCGAGCATCCCCGCTGGCGCGAGGTTCTGGCCCCCATCGTCCGGTCGACCCTCGCGCGGATCTCGGCAAACCGGTCCGAGCGGGAACGCCGCCTGGCCTCCCATCCTCCGGACGAGCTCCCGCTCCTCTACGCGATCGTCGCGACCGGCAACATTCACGAGGACGTCGTCCAGGCCGAGGCGGCCGCGCGCGCCGGGGCCCAGTGCATCGCGGTCATCCGGTCGACGGCCCAGTCGCTCCTCGACCACGTCCCGTACGGCGCGACGACCAGCGGCTTCGGCGGGACGTTCGCCACCCAGGAGAACTTCCGGCTTATGCGGGCGGCCCTCGACCGGATCGAGCCGGAGATCGGGCGCTACGTCCGCCTCGTGAACTATTGCTCCGGGCTCTGCATGCCCGAGATCGCGGCGATGGGAGCGCTCGAACGGCTGGACATGATGCTGAACGACGCCCTGTACGGAATCATCTTCCGCGACATCAATCCCTTCCGGACCCTCATCGATCAGAACTTCTCGCGGCGCATCAACGCGACGGCCG
This sequence comes from Thermoanaerobaculia bacterium, assembly GCA_035498835.1. Lineage (GTDB taxonomy): Bacteria > Acidobacteriota > Thermoanaerobaculia > UBA5066 > Gp7-AA6 > DATBFU01. Next base: position 41,762 of record DATJZU010000022.1, on the reverse strand, counting down.
GCGTCGTCATCAACACGGGCGAAGACAACTATCTGACCACCGCGGACGCCGTCGAGCAGGCGCCCGCCGTCCTCGCCTCGCAGTTCATCAACGAGCGGCTCGCCCTCGACGCCGGGCTCGAGCGCTGGCAGATCGGTCTCGGGCACGCTTTCGAGATCGACCCCACGCTCGAGGACGGCCTCCTCTTCGAGATCGCCCAGGCCCAGGCGGCGCGGGAGATCTTCCCGGGCGCGCCGCTCAAGTACATGCCGCCGACGAAGCACATGACCGGCAACGTCTTCCGCGGCTACCAGCAGAACGCGCTCTTCGTCCTCACCTCGGTGGCGACGGGTCAGTCGATCCACCTGCTCGGCATGCTGACGGAGGCCCTGCACACGCCGCTCCTCTCCGACCGCTGGCTCGCGATCGACCAGGCCCGGATGATCCGCGCCAACGCGCGGCATCTGGACGAAGAAATGCTCTTCCGGCCGAACGGGCGCATCGTCCGGCGCGCGCATGCAGTGCTCGAGGACGCCGAGAAACTGCTCCAACGGATCGCGGGCGAGGGTCTTTTCGAAGCGCTCGCCGCGGGCGCCTTCGCCGATACCCGGCGTCCGCGCGAGGGGGGCCGCGGCCGGGACGGGGTCCTGCGGCGGCATCCCGAGTACTCGAATCCTTTTCGCGAGGCGTGGGACCGCGAGCCGGCGGGGGCGCCGTCGTGAGCTCGCGCCCGCGCGATCTCTCGCGCGTCAAGCCCTACGGGGACAAGTGGAACGACGGCGTGGTCCAGGTCTCCTTCACCCTGCCGCTCCCGCGTTCCGGCGTGGCCGTCGAGGCCGCCAAGCGCTACGCGGCCAAGATGGGGATCCGCGACCCCTACGTCACGGTCTCGGAGCCCGTGGGGCCCGAGTTCACGTTTTTCATCGTCTACGGCAAGGCGACACACGAGGTAGATGCGACGGCGATCTCCGCCGAGGAGCTCTCGGGCACGAGCCTCGGCCGGGAAGAGATCGACGACGCGATCGCGAAGAGATTCGGCCGCCGGCTCGTCGTGCTCGGGTGCGCCCTCGAGTCCGACGCCCACACCGTCGGCATCGATGCCATCTTCAACCCGAAGGGCTTCGCCGGCGATTACGGGCTCGAGCGATACCACGGCTTCGACGCGCGCAACCTCGGCGCGCAGGTCCCCGTCGGGCGGCTCGTGCGGCTCGCGCGCGAATCGAAAGCCGACGCGATCCTCGTGTCGGCGACCGTCACGCAGAACGAGATCCACATCCGCCACCTGACCGACCTCGTGGACATGCTGGAGGCGGAAGGCCTCCGCGACCGGGTCGTGCTCGTCGCCGGCGGCGCCCGGCTCGACCATCCCCTCGCCAAGGAGCTCGGCTACGACGCCGGGTTCGGCCCCGGGACGACGCCGCGCCTGGTGGCGGCCTTCCTGCTCGAGGAGATCCTGCGGCGGCGGGAAGAGGCGCGGCCCGCGTGACCGCGGCGAACGAGAAGGTTGTCCTGCGCGTCCGCGTCGGCGCCGAGGCGGCCCATTACGGCGGCGGCCTCGTGGACGGCGCCTACGTCCTGAAGCTCTTCGGCGACGCCGCGACCGAGCTCCTCATCCGCCGCGACGGCGACGAGGGCCTGCTGCGCGCCTACGCGAACGTCGAGTTCCTGGCGCCGGTGCGCGCCGGCGATTACCTTGAGATCGAGGCCGAGCTGACCGGAACCGGCCGCACCTCGCGGCAGATGCGGTTCGAGGCCCGCAAGGTCATCGCGCCGGGAGGCGAGGCCGAGAGCTCCGCGCGGCGGCTCGATCCGCCGGTCGTCGTCGTGCGAGCGAACGGGACCTGCGTCGTCCCGCTCGACCGCCAAGAGCAGACGAAGAAATGACGCGCGTCCTCGACGCGGTCGTGATCACCGTGGCCGGCGTGGGCGCCGAGGTCACCCGCGCGCAGCAGCCGCACCTGCCGCTCTCGCCCGATGAAGTCGGAGAGGAGTACCGGCGTGCGCACGACGCGGGAGCGGCGATCGGCCACATTCACGGCCGCAAGCTGGACGGGACGCCGACCCAGGATCTCGAGACGTTTCGGGCCTACGCCGCGGCCATCCGCTCGCGATGCCCGATCATCCAGCAGTTCTCGACGGGCGGAGCCGTCGGCATGTCCGTCGAGGAGCGGATCCCCGCCCTCGCGCTCAAGCCCGAGATGGCCACGCTCACGCTCGGGACCTGCAACTTCGGCGACGGCGTCTTCGAGAACTCGCTGCCCACGATCCGCGCGATCCTCGAGCGCATCCGCGAGCACGGATCGACGCCCGAGCTCGAGATCTTCGACGACGGGATGCTCGCCACCGCGGACGCGCTCTTCAGCAAGGGCCTGCTGACCCCGCCCGCGCACTTCGACTTCGTGCTCGGCGTCCCGGGCGCGGCCGCCGCCACCGCCGAGAACCTCCTGCACTTCGCGCGGGCGATCCCGGCCGGATGCACCTGGACCGCCGCGGGCATCGGCCGCCACCAGACCCGCATTGCGACGATGGCCCTCGCGCTCGGCGGCCACGTCCGCGTCGGCTTCGAGGACAACATCTACTACCGCCGCGGAGAGCTCGCCGATTCGAACGCCCGATTCGTCGAGCGCGTGGCCCGCATCGCGCGCGAGATCGGGCGCGAGCCGGCATCCGTCGACGTCGCGCGACAGATTCTCCGACTTCCTGCCGCCGCGTGAGCGCCGAAGCCGTTCCCGCGGCGGCTTCCGGAAGCCAGCTGCGCCGCGGGCTGAACCTCTGGGACACGACGCTGCTCGTCCTCGGCCTCGTTCTGGGCGGCGGCATCTTCCTGACGCCTCCGTCGATCGCGCAGGCGATTCCGTCGGCGCGCTGGATCCTCGCCGCCTGGATCGTCGGCGGCGTCCTCTCGATCTTCGGCGGCTTCGTGTACTCGGAGCTCGGCGCGATGAAGCCCGAGGCGGGAGGGATGTACATCTACATCCGCGACGCCTTCGGCCCGTTCCCCGCGTTCCTCTACGCCTGGATGGCGTATTTCGTCATCCTCGCCGGCGCCGACGCCGCGGTGGCCGTCGGGTTCGCGGAATATTTCTCGGTCTTCTTCCCGGCGCTCGGCACGAAGCACGTGCTCTTCGCCGCCGGCGGCTTTCCAATCTCTGCCGGGCAGCTCGTCGCCGTGGCCGCCGTTCTCGTCCTCTCCGCGACGCACTACGTCGGCGTCCGCGAAGGCTCTCGCATCCAGGGCGTCTTCACGCTCCTGATCGTGATCGCGCTGCTGTGGCTCGTGGTCGGCGGCGCGGTCGCCCGGGGGCCGGCGGCGACGGCGGCCGTCCCGACCACTCCGCTTTCGGGCCCGATCTCCGCCGCGGCCTTCGGCACGGCCATGGTCGCCGTCTTCTGGTGCTACTACGGCTGGAACGAGATCGCGGCGGTCGCCGGCGAGGTCGCCAGGCCGCACCGCAATCTGCCCGTCGCCCTCATCTTCGGAACCGGGCTCGTGGCGCTCCTCTACGTCGGCGTCAACGTGGCGTTCCTGAAGGTCCTGCCCGTTGCCGAGCTCGCGCAGACGACGCAGCCCGCGGCCGTCGCCTCGACCCGGCTTTTCGGACCGGCCTCGACCGCGGCCATCGCGTTCGCCGTCACCGCCGCCGCCTTCGGCTGCCTGTCGGCCGGCATCGTGCCCGGGCCGCGAATCGTCTGGGCGCTCGCCCAGGACCGGCTGTTTCCGCGTCCGTTCGCGCGCGTTCACCCGCGCTTCCGCACTCCGTCGTTCGCCGTCGCCGTGCAGGCGGTCTGGATGTCGCTGCTCTGCCTCTCCGGGCGGTACGACCAGCTCTACACCTACGCGACCTTCGCGGTGATCCTGGCGTATCTGGCGACCGGTCTCGCGCTCTTCGTCTTTCGGCGGACGCTGCCGGCTGCGCCGCGCCCGTACCGGTGCTGGGGCTATCCGATCGTTCCCGGGATCTTCGTCGCGAGCTCGCTCCTGCTCGCCCTGAACACCGTGCGCCAGCAGCCGCGCGAGACCCTGTCCGGGCTCGCGATCCTCGCCGCGGGCGTGCCCGTCTATCTCTGGATGCGCGCCGGCGCGAACCGGCGGAGGACATCGTGAATCAACTCGTCGCCCTTTTCCTTCTCGCCGCCGCCGTGCCTGCTCCGCCCGCGCCGGTGCCCGACGCCTCGCTCCGCGGCTTCTCGCCCGAACGGTCCGCGTGGCAGCGCGACTACGAGCGCCGGCTCATGGAGCTGCCGAAACCGGCCGAGTGCGACGCGCTCCTGCGGGAGCTCACGCGCGAGCCGCACACGGCGGGAACTCCGGGCAACGAGCGGGTGGCGAGGTTCATCGCCGACGAGTTCCGGAAGGCGGGCCTCGAAGTGACGACGCCGACTTACGACGTGCTCCTGTCTTACCCAAAGAGCGGCCGCCTCGACATCGTCGGCGAGCCTTCGGTCAAGCTCGCGCGGACCGAAGAGCCGATCCCGGGCGATCCCGATACGTCCGTCGCGCCGAGTCTGCCTCCCTGGAACGCGTACGCGCCGTCGGCCGATCTGACCGCCGAGGTCGTCTACGTCAACCGCGGCGCGGCCGAGGACTACGACCGCCTCGCGGCGATGGGCGTCGAGGTCCGGGGAAAGGTCGCGCTCGCGCGTTACTTCGGCGGCTATCGCGGCGGCAAGTCGCTCGAGGGCGAGAAGCGCGGCGTTGCGGCGATTCTCGTCTACTCCGACCCGATCGACGACGGCTGGTATCAGGGCGAGGTCTACCCGGCCGGTCCCTGGGGCCCGCTCTCGCACTTCCAGAGGGGCGCGAACGTCTACGACTTCCTCGTGCCCGGCGATCCGCTGACCCCGGGATGGGCCTCGACCGCCGGCGCGAAGCGAATCTCGCCGTCCGAATCCGTGATCCTGCCGAAGGTGCCGATGATGCCGCTGTCGGCGCGCGACGCCGCCGAGCTTTTGCGCCGCCTCGGCGGTCCGGCCGTGCCGTCGGGCTGGCAGGGCCTCGCGCTCGCCGACACGTACCACACCGGCTCCGGCCCCGTGCGCGTCCACCTCGCGATCGAGAACACGCGCGAACGGCGCACGATCACGAACGTCATCGGGGTCCTCCGCGGCACCGACGAGCCCGACCGCAAGATCCTTCTCTCGAACCACCACGACGCCTGGGTTTACGGCGCCGTGGATCCCTCCTCGGGCACCGCGACCATGATCTCGCTCGCCCGCGCGCTCGGAGCGCTCGCGAAGCAGGGCCTGCGCCCGCGCCGCACGATCGTGTTCGGCAACTGGGACGCCGAGGAGTTCACGCTCACGGGCTCGACCGAGTGGGGCGAGGAGCAGGAGGCCGACCTGGCGCGCAACGCCGTCGTCTGCATCAACGTGGACGCCTCCACCTCGGGCCGCAGCTTCTCGGCTTCCGCGTCTCCGCTCGTCTTCGCGGCGATTCGGGAGACCGCCGCGGATGTCGCCGACCCGGGAGCGCCGGGCAAGTCCGTGGCGGACACCTGGCGCGAGAACGCCGGCAAGACCAACATTCGGAGCTACGCGACGGACGCCGGAGCCGCCGGGGGCGAATCCCTGCCCGTCGCCATCCTCGGCAGCGGATCCGACTACACCGTCTTCTTCAACCGGATCGGCATCCCGTCGGTGGACCTCGTCTTCGACGGCCCCTACGGCGTCTACCACTCGGTCTACGACGACTATGCCTGGATGGCGAAGGCCGGCGATCCGGGATTCCTGTACCACGCGGCGATGGCGCGGTACGCCGGAGTGCTGGCCCTGCGCTACGCGAACGCCGACCTCTACCCCTTCGACGCCGCGGCGTACGGCGGAGAGATCGCACGCTACGCCGAGGATCTCGCCGGCGACCCGAAGGCGGCGTCCCTGAAGACGGAGCTCGCGGCGCTCGCCGGCGAGGCGCGCGCGTGGAGCGACGCGGCCCGGGCCGCGCAGGCGGTCCTCGACGGCCGCGTGCGGAGCGCGGGCCTCACCCCCGCCGACGCGGCGGCCGCAAACGCGTGGCTCCTCTCGCTCGAGCGCGCGCTCCTCGATCCGCAGGGCCTGCCGGGACGGCCCTGGTTCCGGCATCTCATCTATGCGCCGCTCCCGTCTTACGCGGCCGAGACGCTTCCGGCGATCCGGGAGAAGGTCGCCGCGGGAGACCTCCCGGGCGCGCGCGCCGGCGTCCAGAACCTCTCCTCCCGATTGACGGCCGCGGCGGACGCGGCCCGCAGGGTGAATGGCGCGGCGCCGTCGCCGTCGGCCTCCCGAACGCTCGTGGGCCGGATCACGGACGCCGAGTGCGGCCCTTCCCACGGCCCGAAGCTGCGGCTCGGGAACATGGGCAAGAACGACCGCGACTGCACGCTGAAGTGCCTCGAGAAGGGCTCGCCCCTCGGATTCGTCGAGGCGGGTACCTGGCGCTTCTTCCAGCTCGACGACTACGAAAAGCCCCGGCCTTTCGCGGGACAGTCCGTTCGCCTCAAGGGTCGCGTCGAGGGCGACACGATTTTCGTCGAGTCGGTCGAAGCCGCTCCTTAGCGCTCAGCGCGGGGCGGCCGCCAGGTCCCGGACGACCTCGTAGGTCACCTCGACGCCGAACCGCAGGTTCGCGAGCGACAGGCGCTCGTCGTCTCCGTGGCTGCGGTCGTCGTCGTCGGACAACCGGAACGGCTCGAACCCGTACACCACCATCCCGATCGCGCGCAGCGTCGTCGCGTCGGTCGTCGAAGTCAGAGGCGGCGTCAGGATCGGGACCCCCGGATCGAACCGGTCGCGCGCCTTCTCGATCGCATGGAAGAGCGGCGTGTCGATCGGCGAGGCCGTGGCGCGCGACTGCTCGATCACTTCGATCGCGATCGAGGGATCGGCAAGGACCCGCGCGATCCCCGCGCGGAACGCGTCGGGATCGTCGCCCGGGAGGAGGCGGCAATCGAGCGTCGCCGTGGCCCGGCCGGGATGCACGTTGACCTTTTCGCTCCCGGTGAGCCCGGTCACCGAGACCGTCGGCCGCAGGGCGGCCGCGCGCTCCGGATCCGCGAGGAGGAGCGCGCGCCGTTTCGGATCCTCGAGCGACGCCTTCGGATCGGCGAGCGCCCGGGCCAGGTCGCCCGATTCCGTGCGCGCGAGCTGCCGGAAGTAGGCGTCGACGGCCGGAATCAGGCGAACGGGCGGCTCCCAGACGAGGAGCCGGCCCAGCGCGCGCACGAGCTTCGCGACGGCGCCGTCCGGCTCCGGGATCGAGGCGTGCCCCGCCTTTCCGCTCGCAACGAGCCGCAGCCACAGGACCGACTTCTCCGTGACGTCCACGTTCCAGGCCGTCGTGCGGCCGTTCTCGACGGAGATGGTCGCCCCCTCGGTCAGGGCGAGCTCCGCGTCGCGAAGTTTCTCCCGATGCTTCTCCACCATCGCGCGGACGCCGTTGCTGTCCCGCCCTTCTTCCTCGTCGGCGGTTCCGAGGAACAGGACGTCCCGGTCGAGAACCACGCCCGCGCGCCTCAGAAGGAGCATCGTGAGGAAGTGGCAAATCGCCGTGCCCTTCATGTCCGTCGCGCCGCGGCCCCAGAGATAGCCGTCGCGAATCTCGCCCGAGAAAGGCGGCACGGTCCACCGCGCGGCATCCGCGGGCACGACGTCCATGTGGTTGAGGAGGACGATCGGGCGCTTCGCGCCGGTGCCGGGCAGACAGGCGAGGACGTTGGCTCGGCCGTTTCCGAGGTCGATCACCTCGCTCGCGATGCCCTCCTTCTCGAACAAGGCCTGAAAGAAGTCGGCGGCCGCCTTCTCGCGGCCGGGGGGATTCGTCGTATCGATGCGGAGGTACTGCTGGAGCACTCCGGCGGCCTCGGCCGCCGCCGCGTCGAAATCCGGCCCCGCCGCTCCCGCGCCCGCGGCGCCCAAGAGGAGGACGATCGCGCCGGAGACGACGGAGCGGCGGCGCATCCGGCTCAGCGCGGCGCGGACGGAGCCGCGGCCGCGGCGGCCGTGGACGAGGATCGCCCGGCCGGCGTCCACCAGGACAGGATGCGGTTCACGTATCCCACGGTCTCGCGGTAGGGCGGCACCCCGCCATGGACGTCCACGGCGTTCTCCCCGGCGTTGTAGGCGGCGAGCACGAGGTCGGGCCGGTTGTCGAACCGGTCGGCCAGCTCTCGAAGATATTGCGCGCCTCCCCGTATGTTGGCGCGCGGATCGAACGGCCGTGCGACGCCGAGCCGCTTCGCCGTCGCGGGCATGAGCTGCATGAGGCCTCGCGCGCCCTTGCGCGAGACGCTCCGGGGCTCGAAATTGGATTCGGCGCGGATCACCGCCGACACGAGCGACGCGTCCACGTTGGCCCGGCGCGCCTCCGCCTCGATCATCGCGTCGTACGGGGTGCCGAAGAGGGGCCGGCGGGACGCCCGGTACGACAGGTCGTACGCCGCGGTGTCGCCCGGCTCCTCGAGCGGAAGCGCCACCGTCTCGTCGACCTCCACCTCGTCGTCGAGGATCCGATCGACGCGGTCGAGGTCCACGCGGTAGCTGCCGCCGCCCGGAACGTCGATCTCGAGCTCGTCGCCGACGACCCGGTAGCCGGCCGCCTTCACGACCCGGCCCTCCCGGAACAGGACGAGCTCGGCCCGTGCGGACGCCGCCAGTCCCAGCGCGCACACCCCGGCCAATAACGCCTTTCGCATCCGGATCAGTTTACGGATCGGCGGCTCGGTTTGCCACGCCTCGCCCGGAGCGCGCGCGGGTGAAACCGGTCGTAGACGCCCCGGAGCCGCGAGCGCGAAACCTGGGTGTAGATCTGCGTCGTCGATATGTCGGCGTGCCCGAGCATCATCTGGAGCGCCCGGAGGTCGGCGCCGTGCTCGAGGAGGTGCGTCGCGAACGAGTGGCGGAGCGCGTGGGGCGTCAAGCGCGAACGGATCCCGGCGCGGCGGCCGAGCGCCGCGATGATCTGCCAGAGTCGCTGCCGCGTGAGCCCCGTGCCGCGCACCGAAAGGAAGAGCGCCCCCGTCCCCCGCCGGTCGAGCGCCGGCCGCACCTCCGCGAGATACCGCCGGAGCCACGAAGCCGCGGAGGCGCCGAATGGCACGAGCCGCTCCTTCCCGCCCTTTCCGGTCACGCGCAGGATCTTCGCGGGCAGGTCCACGCGGTCGCGCGGAAGCCCGGCAATCTCCGAGACGCGCAGGCCCGACGCGTAGAGCAGCTCGAGCATCGCGCGGTCGCGAACGCCGAGCGGCTCCGAAGCATCCGGGGCGGCGAGGAGCGACTCGACCTCGCTCTCCGAGAGCGCCTTCGGCAGCGCGAGCCCGGCGCGCGGGCTCTGGAGGTGCGCCGTCGGGTCGTCCACGTGCGCGAGGTGAACGGCGGCGAACGCGTAGAAACCTCTCAAGGCCGACAGCGCGCGTGCCGCCGAACGGGAGGAGAGCCCGCGGGATCGCAGCTCGCGCAGGTAGCGTCCGAGCCGCTCGCGCGAGATCTTCGAGCCGAAGCCCTCGCGGGCGAGCCATTTCCCGTACGCCTCGAGATCGCTCCGGTACGCGGCGACGCTGGCCGGCGAGAGGCCGCGCTCGACGGCGAGGTGGTCCAGATAACCGGGCAGCTCGCGCGCCAGGAAGTCGCCGGGGCGAGCGGCGGATTTTCGCGGGCGCGGCGCGCCCACGATCAGCGGGTCGCTTCCGCCGGCGCCAGGCGCGACACGACGGCCAGGATCTCCTCATCCGTCAGGATCTGATCGCTCTCCTTGGCCCGCCGGAAGACGGCCTCCACGAGCTCGGGCCGGGCCTCGATGCCGTGGGCCTCGAGCCAGCACTGGACGTTCGACAGGCCGCTCATCGGCCCGACCTCGATCGTCTGCCGCCGCCCGACCATGGCCGCCGGCACGCCGGAGTACACGCGATCGGCCAGCCACTCATCGCCCTTCTTGCGGGCCTTGATGATCGCCGCGGCGTGAACTCCCGTTCCCGTGCGGAAGGCGTCCTGCCCCACGATCGGATAGTTGGCCGGGATCCGCACGCCCGTCGCCTCGGACACCGCGCCGCAGTAGTCCGCGAGCCGCGAAAGATCGCGGGAGATCCAGCCGAGCAGCTGCAGGTTCACGAGGAGCTGGTCCATCGGCGTGTTGCCGACGCGCTCGCCGATGCCGAGCGCGCACGCGTGGACGCGATGCGCCCCGGCCTCGAGCGCCCAGAGCGCGTTCGTCACGCCGAGCCCGCGGTCCTGGTGCCCGTGCCAGTCGATCTTGACCGCGGGGTTGACTTCCTCGATCACGTGCCATACGAAACGGATCAGGTTCTGCACGCCGTTGGGTGTCGCGTGACCCACCGTGTCACAGACGCAGACGCGCGACGCACCGGCGCGGATCGCCGCCGTATAGAGCCGCCGCACGTGGTCGGGATGCGCCCGCGTCGTGTCCTCCGTGACGTACATGACCGGCAGGCCCTCGCGCACGGCGAGCGAAACCGCGTCTTCGGTCAGGCGCAGCATGCGGTCCAGGTCCCAGTCCTCCGCGTACTGCCGGATGGGCGAGGATCCGATGAAGCACGCCACCTCGATCGGAATGCCCACGCGCTGCGAGATCTCGACGATGGGCAGGATGTCGGCAGCCACCGTGCGCGCGGCGCAGTTGGGCCGGATCTTCATGCCCGTCCGGGCGATCTCGCGCGCCAGGCGCTCGACGGTCGCCACGACGTGCGGCCCGGCTCCGGGCAGGCCGATGTCCGCGGAATCGATCCCGAGCGCCTCCATCAGATGGAGGACCGTCAGCTTCTTTTCGATCGAAGGGCTTCGGACGGAAGGCGACTGGAGCCCGTCCCGCAGGGTCTCGTCGTCGAGCTCGACGTTGCCGCGCGCCGGCACGGCCACCCCGCCCGCGCGATTCCAGTCGTAGATGAGCTCGGACTCTTCGGGATGCACGGACGAGGCCTCCGAAGGAATTTTAGCAGGTCGCCCCGTCAGCGCGGAGCGCCGATCGCGAAATCGGCTCCGAGAAAGAACGTGAGCTCCGGGAATCCGAGAGTTCGCGAGGCGCCCCCGCCCCATCGGCCGCGCCGGTTGACCTCGACGATCTCGGGCGGCCGGTTGCCCACGGCGTCCGTCAGGTCCACGTCTTCCTGTCCGCTCGCGAGCCGGAGGCCGAGGCGCCCGCGGATGGCCGGGGTGAAGACGTGCCGCACGGTCAAGTCCCCGAAGAATTCCTTGCTCGTCGAGTCGGGGTGGAACCCGCCGTCGAAATCGACCGTCTCGGTCCCGGTCACCGCGAGCGCGACGAACGGCAGGTGCTCGCGGCTGTACGTGCCCGCCAGGAAGACGTCCCACGTCGGCCACGAGTACCCGACCAGGAGCCGGCCCGCCGAGAGCGCCGCGTCGGGCTTCGTGTCGCGCGCATGGAAATCCGGAAAGCTCTCCTCGTGCAGGTCGATCGACCCGCTCATGGCTTCGCCCGAGAGGGCGAGCGTCCAGCCCTCGCGGCGGTATCGCGCTTCAAGACTCCCTCCGAAGAATCCGCCCGAGCCGTTCATGAAGGCGCCGGCCGTCGCGTTGTATCCCGTCACCTTGACGTAGCGCGCGGCCGCCGCCAATTCGAATCCGGGAAAGCGGTGCCGCCAGCCGACGGCGCCGTCGGCGCGCTCGGCGTTCAGGACGCGCTGCTCGCTCACTTGATGCTCCGACTGCCCGATGTTCAGGACGTCGGTCGCCTTGTGGCTGCGCCGGTCGATTCCGAGCTCGATCGAGTCGGCCGCGCCGACCGGCAGCCGCCCGAGAAGCGCGAAGTTCTCGTAGCGGCCCGTGCCGTCCGTCTCGATCTGGACCTGCTCCGGCGACGCGAACCTCTGCTGCTCGTCGTGCGACGGGCCGAAGGCGACCCGCACGCGCCACTCGAACGCGGGCGTTCCGGCGCCGAGACCGTCCGCGGCATCGCGCGCGTTGCCGAGCCCGATCAGGAGAAATTTCGGCGTCGCGTCCGACACGTCGCCGTCGTCCCGGCCGGGCGCCGAGTCCGGAATTTGGCGCGAGAGCGTGGCGTACGAGAGCCCGATCTCCGTGCTGAGCCCGGGCCGCGGCGCGGGCTCACCGCCAAGCAGAAAGCCGGCGCAGAAGATGCAGGCGCTGACGAGATCCATCCCCATGTCGGCCTTAGTGCCCGGTGAAGCGGGCAGGCCGCTTCTCCAGGAAGGCCGTCATGCCCTCCTTCATGTCCTCGGTAGCCGCGCAGAGGCCGAAGAGCGTCGCCTCGTAGGCGAGGCCGTCCGCCAGAGGAATCTCGACGCCGCGCCGGATCGCCTCGAGCGCGTACCGGCACGCCGTCGGTCCGTTCGCGACGATGCGCTTGGCGAGGTCCTTCGCCGCGGAGAGCGCCTGGCCGGGCGGCACGAGGCGATTGACGAGACCGAGCCGATGCGCCTCCGCTGCCGTCACGCCCTTGTCCGCCGTCAGGACGAGCTCGATCGCCCGCGATGCGCCGATGAGCCGCGCGAGGCGCTGGGTGCCTCCGTACCCCGGAAGGATGCCGAGCCCGGTCTCCGGGAGCCCCATCTTCGCGTTCTCGGAGGCGACGCGGAGCGAGCACGCCATCGCGAGCTCGAGCCCTCCCCCGTAGGCATATCCGTTGATCGCCGCGATCGTGGGGATCGGCATCCGCTCGAGCCGGTCCACGACGGCCTGGCCGCGGCGCGCGTGCTCCCGCCCCGCGACCGGCGTCAGCTTCGCGAGCTCTCCGATGTCGGCGCCCGCGATGAACGCCTTCTCGCCGGCGCCCGTGACGATGACACACCGCAGCGCCGGATCCGCTTCGGCCTCCGAGAACGCGCCCTCGAGGGCGACCATCACCCCCGAGTCGAGCGCGTTCAGCTTTTCCGGGCGATCCACCGTGACGACCCGGACGCCCTCTTCGGTCTCGACCCGGACGTGTCCGCTCACGCTTTGCCTCCGTACTCGTAGAAACCCCGCCCGGATTTGCGCCCGTAGCGCCCCGCGAGCACGAGGCGTTTCAGGAGCGGCGGCGGCGCGAACCGCTTCTCGCGGTACTCCTGGAACATGATCTCGGCGATCGCATACGTCGTGTCGAGGCCGACGAAGTCGAGGAGCTTCAGCGGCCCCATCGGGTGCCCGCAGCCGAGCTCCATCCCCTTGTCGATGTCTTCCCGGGTGCCGACGCCCTCCTCGAGCGCGCGCACGGCGTCGAGCAGATACGGGACGAGCAGGCGGTTGACGATGAACCCCGAGTCGTCGCGCGTGCGGATCGGCTCCTTGCCGAGGGACTGCGCGAACGCATAGACGGCCTCGATCGTCTCGTCGGAGCTCGAGATGGTCCGCACGACTTCGACGAGCTTCATCACCGGGACCGGGTTGAAGAAGTGAAGGCCGGCGAATCGGTCGGGCCGGCGCGTGGCCGCGGAGAGCTCCGTGATCGTCAGCGAGGACGTGTTGGAGCAGAAGATCGTCTCGGCCTTGCAGAGCCCGTCGAGCTCGCCGAACGTCGTCTTCTTGAGGTCCAGGCTTTCGACGATCGCCTCGAGGACGATGTCGGCGTCCGCGAGCGCCTTCAACTCGGTCGTCGTCGAGAGCCGTCCCCGCGCCGCCGCGCTCTCCGCCGCCGGCAGCTTCCCGCGCTCGACGGCCTTGGCGAGCGAGCCTTCGATCCGCCCGAGGCCCCTGGCCGCGAGGTCCGCCGTCACCTCGCGCATCACCGTTTCGTAGCCGGCCCGCGCCGACACCTCGGCGATGCCCGAGCCCATCAAGCCTCCACCCAGAACCCCGACCTTACGGATTTTCATTTTCGTCCTGCTCCTCCTCGGGTGGCGGCGGTGGCGGCGCCGCGCCGCAGAATTGCGAGAGCGAGAGACGCACGTCGAAGCGCGGCCCCGCGAGCGCGATGAGCGGCGTGTCGGGCGCCACCGACACCCACCCGTGGTCCTTCCAGTACGCGAGGCTTTCGCGCGCGAGTCCCCCGTCGTTGAACGTCGAGAGGAGCGCGTTCAGGTCCGCCGAGCCGTGCGCCCGGAGGCTTCGCAGAAAATCCGCAACGGCGGCGGCCCGAACGGGAAAGTCGAGGATCCGCTCGCTCCAGTCCAGCCGCCACTCCGAGTCTCAGGCGGCCGACTCGACGACCACGGCGATTCCCTGGCCCCCGCCGATGCAGGCGCCCGCGACGCCGTAGCGGACGCCGCGCCGCCGCATTTCGTACAGGAGCGTCAGGGTGCATCGGGTGCCGGTCGCGGCCAGCGGATGGCCGAGCGCGATCGCGCCGCCGTTGACGTTGAGCTTCTCGCGGTCGAGACCGAGCTCCGCGACGACGCCGAGGATCTGTCCCGCGAACGCCTCGTTGATCTCCCAGAGATCGATCTGCTCGAGCTTCAATCCGGCGCGCGCGAGCGCCGCGCGGGCGGCCGGCGCCGGTCCCAGGCCCATCAGCTCCGGATCGCATCCGACGACGGCGGAAGACACGAGGCGCCCGAGCGGCTTCCGCCCCTTTTCTTTCGCGCGCGAGGCGGTCGTGACGACGACGGCGGCCGCGCCGTCCACGATCCCGGACGCGTTCCCGGCCGTAACCTGTCCGTCCTTGCCGAAAGACGGCGGCAGCGCGGCGAGCGCCTCGAGCGTCGTGTCGGGCCGCAGGTGATCGTCCTTCTCGACGCGGACCGTCTTCTTGCCGGAACGAGCCTCGACTGCGACGACCTCCTCCGACAGGCGGCACGCCTGCCAGGCCGCCGCGGCCCGCTTCTGCGAGGAGAGGGCGTACTCGTCCTGCGCCTGCCGGGTGATCCCGTACCTGGCGGCGACGCGGTCGGACGTCTGCGCCATGTAAAGGCCGGCATAGGAATCGAAGAGCGCCACCATGAGGGAGTCCTCGAGCTGGCCCTGGCCCAGCCGGAACCCCTTTCGCGCCCCGCGGATGACGTGCGGCGCCTGCGTCATGTTCTCCATCCCGCCGGCGAGCACCGTCCGTGCTTCGCCGAGCTGGATCCGGTGCGCTGCCTGTACGATCGCCTCGAACCCCGACCCGCACAGGCGATTCACCGTCAGGGCCGGGACCTCCTTCGGGACGCCGCTCCTCAGCGCGACGTGGCGCGCCCCGTAGATGGCGTCTCCGGAGGTCTGGAGGGCATTGCCGAAGATGACGTGGTCGATCTCGCCGGGCTCCGTGCGGCTCCGGGCGAGGGCTTCCTTGGCGGCGTGGACCCCGAGCTCGATGGCCGAGACGTCCGCGAACGCGCCGTTGTACTCCGTCATCGGAGTCCGCGCGCCGGCGAGGAGAACGATGTCCTCCATGAGGGGCCGAACTATAGCAGCGACAGCGCGATGCGGTGAAATCGCCGGCGCACCTCGTGGAAGTTCACGTCGCGTACCTCGGGATGAATCCGGTTCGTCAGGAGGATGAAGATTCGGTCCCGAGTTGGATCGATCCAGACCGACGTGCCGGTGAACCCCGTGTGGCCGAACGCCGCGGCCGGGAACTCCGGCACGGCGGAGCCGGCGCCGCGGCTGCCCTGCCAGGCGAGGCCCCGGGCCTCGGGCAGATCCGGAGTGCGGTCGCGAGTGAAGTCGGCGGCCGCCGGATCGAGCCACGGCCGCGCGAGACGCCAGACGTCCTCCGCCGTTCCGAAAAGGCCCGCGTGCGCCGCGACGCCCCCGCGTCGGAAGGCGTTGCCGTCGTGAACCTCGCCCCGCACGACGCCGTCCCGGAATCGTGCGTACGCGAGGCCGAGCCTCTCGGTCATCGCCCGCTCGTAACGATCCCCCCGCTCCGTCGCGGCGCACGAGATCTCCGGCCCGGGCAGGAACCTCGCGGCCGAGCCGGCCGGACCCGCGACGAGATCCTCGTAGCAGCGGTCGATCGGAGCGGAGTGGATCTCCTCGAGGATCTCCCCGAGAACGAGGAATCCGACGTCGCTGTAGACGACGGCCGACCCCGGAACGCGCTCCAGCGCGAGGTCTCCGAGCGTGCGGCGATAGGCCGCCTTGCCCTCGCCCCGCGCGTAGAACGGGAACCAGGCGGGAAGGCCCGACGTGTGGGTGAGCAGATTCTCGATCGTGACGCCGTCGTAGCGCGTCCGCTTCCATTCGGGCAGATACCGTCCGGGCGGGTCGGCGAGGGCCAGGCCGCGGCCGACGGTTCGGCGGACGAGCGCTCCCGTCGCGAGCGGCTTGGTGAGGCTCGCGAGATCGAAGACCGTCGTCTCGGCGAGCGGAGCCCGGTCGGGCTCGACCGCGGCGTGGCCGGACCAGGCCGACGCGAGCACCGCATCGGCGGAACCGACGAGCGTCGCTCCGCCGGGGAAGGAGCCGGACGCGATCTCCTCTTCGAGCCAGTCCCGGAGGCGCCTCACGGGGCGAGCGGCTCGATCTCCGCGCGGCGCGCGGCGACCCGCTGCATGTTGGCCGCGAGCGCGGGTCCGGGCGTCTCCGTGCCGCGAAGCGACGACCGCTCGCGCTCGAGCGTCGCGATCTGCTCCTCGAGCGCCTTCGCGCGCTCGGCGTTCGTCACACCGGCGCGCGCCGCTCGGAGCGTCGCGAGCGTCTTCGCGTAGACCTCCGCCGACGACTCGCGCACCCGGCGTTCGTCGAGCGCCACCATCGCCTCCACGATCCGCGCGCGCGTCCAGGAGACTTCCTCGGGCGAGATGTCCAGGGCTCGCGCGGACTCGGCGTCGGTGCGGCCCTTCGCGGCACGCCGGACCCGGAGAAAGCGGTCCACCTGGTCCGCCGTCAAGATCCCGTCCGCCGGGGGCCGAAACGCGGGCGTCGGAAGGAGCGATCCGCCCGGGAGCTCGCGGACGGCCTTCCCCGGATCGACCGCCGGCCGGCCGCCCTCCCGGCGGCACGAGAGGACGGCCGCCGAAAGCGAAAGCGCCGCGACGACCGTTCTTCTCACGGACCGAGTTTAGCCTCGCGGACGGCGCCCCGCGGGGCCGCCCTCGCCAAGCCGAAGACCGCGAACGGCTTCCGCCCGCGTCCTCGGCGGGCTCCCCCGAAAATCGGAACCGATCGGTTAGACTGAACGCCCGCGATGCTGGAAAAGATCGGGAAGTACGAGATCGCCGAGCAAATCGGAGTCGGCGGTTTCGGCGCCGTTTTTCGGGGCCGCGACCCATTCATCAAACGGACGGTCGCGATCAAGACGTGCTCCATCAACGACGAGGAGATCAAGAGCCGGTTCTTCCGGGAGGCGGAGCTCGCCGGCAACCTCCACCACCGCAACATCACCACCATCTACGACTTCGGCGTCGAGAACGGGGTCCCCTACATCGTCCAGGAGTTCCTGACCGGCGAGGACCTCGACAAGAAGATCAAGCGCGGCGATCCTATTCCGGTCGTCCGCAAAGTCGAGATCCTGATGTCGATCGCCGAGGGACTCCACTATGCGCACGAGGCGCAGATCGTCCACCGGGACATCAAGCCGGCGAACATCCGGGTCACCGACGACGGCAACGTCAAGATCATGGATTTCGGCATCGCGAAGTCTCTCGAGAGCGAGTCCAATCTGACGCAGACCGGCATCACGCTCGGCACGTCGGCCTACCTCGCGCCCGAGCAGATCCGCGGCGAGGCGGTGGACCGCCGGACCGACATCTTCGCCCTCGGCGTCCTCTCGTACGAGCTGCTGACCTACCGGAAGCCTTTCCGCGGGGAGCACCTCTCGACGGTGCTCTATCGGATCCTGAACGAGCAGCCGGAACCGGTCGAGTCGGTCGCGGCGGACGTCCCGCCGGCGCTCGCCGCCGTCGTGCGGCGCGCGATCGAGAAGTCGCCGGACAAGCGCTTCCCGTCGATGCAGGATCTCCTGCGGGATCTGCACGCTCTGTACCGGGAGCTGACCGGCGCCTCCGCCCGCTACTCGAACATCGCGCGGCTCACGGCGGACGTGTCGGACCTGGACGCGACGCTCGCAACGCCGTCGCGCGGCGTGGACACGGTGCACATCACGCCGCCGTCCGGCGCGCTCGCGCGCGCGCCGGCTCCCGCCTCCGCACGACCCACGCCCCCCGCCACGACCGCCCGCCCCCCCGCGCCCCCGGCTGCGGGGCTCGAGCTCGTCAACTTCCGCGACCCCGGCGAGGCGACCGTCGTCGGTGCGCGCATCGCGACCTCCGCCGAGCAGGATCAATCGCGCCGGGGGCTTCTGATCGGCGTCGCGGTGGTCGCGGTGGCGCTCGCCGGAGCCGGCGGGTGGTTTCTGTCCCGCGGCCGCACGGGGCCTGCTCCGTCGACGGCGCCCATTCCGGCGCAGGCTCCCGCCGCCGCCGCCCCGACGGCCGCGGCGCCCTCGGACCTGCCCACGCCCGTGCTCGGCGTGGACGCGAAACCGGCGGTCCCGACGGCCGCGCCTCCTCCGCCGGCCGCCGCCGAGACTCCCGCGCCGACCGCGAAGCCCGCGGCGCCGAAGCGGTTCGCAGTTCAGTTCTCGTCGATACCGCCATCGACCCTCTCGGTGGACGGCAAAGTCATCGGCCCGTCGGTTCCTGCACGCCGCGTCGAGCTCGAGGAAGGAACGCATCGGTACAAATTCGAGGTAACGGGCCTGCCGACGCACGAAGAGACGTTCAAGGTCGGTCCCAGCGGAGCGCCGCCGATCGCCTACCAGTTCCCGATCGGCTCCCTCGTCCTGCAGACCGACCCGACCTGGATCGGCGCGTCGATCATCGTGGACGGCAAGTACAAGGCAACGGTGCAGTCCGCCACGGAGCGGGTGCGCCTCTCGCCCGGCACCCATCGAATCATCGTTCTTCGCGAGGGCTTCCAGCCCGCCAACCGGGAGATCTCCGTCGCGCAGGGCGCCGAAGTCCCGTGGTCGCCGGGACCCGCGGTTCCCATCGAGCCGGGAGGGTAAGAGATGACGCGCAAGACCATGGCGCTCGCGGCGGCGCTCCTGTCGGCCGCGCTGACGCTGCCGGCCCAGGACACGTCGGGTCTCGAGGCGGAAGCGAAACGCGCCTTCGATTCGGGACTCTTCGCCCAGGCCGGCGACAAGTATTCGAAGGCCGCGCGCACCGCCGGACTGTCGGCCGACCGCCAGGCGGACCTGTTTCTGCAGGCAGCGTGGTCCTTCTACATCGGCGGCAACGCAAAGAACGCCCGCGAGTCGCTCAAGGCCGCGTTCACCGCGAAGCCGTCCCTGGCCGTCGCCGGCGACCTCTACAGCCCCGATTTCGCGCGACTCGCCCAGGTCGTGCGCACGGAGGTCACGGGCGCAGCCGACGCCGGGATCGACGTGACGGCGATCAAGCAGGACGGGCGCGAGAAGCTCCAGCAGGGCAATGCCGAGGACGCGGTCACGAGCCTCAAGCGCGGCGCCGCGAGCAGCGACCCGGAGCTCCACCGCCTGCTCGGAGAGGCTTACGACCGGCTCGGCAGGGCGAGCGAGGCCGACCAGGAACGGCGGCGCGCGACCGAGCTCGAGCGCGGCTCGGTGACGACCGCGCCGATCGGCGGTTCGGCGGCGGCGCCCGCGGCCGTCACGGGTCCCGTGGCCGCCGGCGCCTGGCTCCAATCGGCGGAGAATCTCCTCAAGGCCGGCGACGCGCGGGGCGCGGAGGGCGCCGCCCGCCGCGCCGTCGAGGCCGACGCCCGCAACGCCGACGCGCACGCGTTGCTGGGCGACCTGCTCCTCGCGGGAGGCAAAGAGGCCGATGCCGAGCGCGAGTTCACGGCGGCCGTCGGCATCGACCCGTCCAACGCGCGATCGCAATACGGCCTCGCGGTGCTCGCCGAGCGCCAGGGCAAGTGGAACACGGCGGGCAGCCTGTACCGGCGCACGCTCGATCTCGCGCCCAACAACGTCGCCGCGGCGCTCGGGCTCGGGCGTTCGATGGAAGAACTGAAGGACCTGACCGCCGCGCGCCTCGCCTATGGCCGCGCGATCGAGATCGACCCGTCCTCGGCCGAGGCCCACAACGACTTCGGCGTCTTCCTCTGCCGATCGGGAGAGCTCGACCGTGCGATCGAGGAAATGGTGCAGGCCGTGAAGCTCGCGCCGCAGCGGTCCGTGTATCACGAGAATCTCGGCCGCGTTTTCCGCAAGAAGGGCCTGCTCCGCGAGGCGGAGCGCGAGCTCTCGGAGGCGTCGCGGCTCGCGCCGAACGAGGTCCCCGTCTGGACGGTGCTCGGAGACGTTCGCCGTAAGCTCAAGAAGCCCGACGACGCGGCCACGGCCTACGCGGCCGCCTTCCACATCGACCCGTCCAGCGAAGAGTCCGCGGCCGGCCTCGCGGCGTCGCTCGCGGACGCCGGCAAGCTTCCGGAGGCCGAGGCGGCGCTGCAGAAAGGGATCGAGGCCCGGCCCGACTCCGCGACACTCTGGAACAACCTCGGGGTGACGCGCGTGCGGCGCGGCGCCTACGGCGATGCGATCACCGCGTTCCAGAAGGCGCTCGCGCTCAACGCCGGTCTGGCGCCGGCGAAGGCGAACCTCGACCGCGCGCAGCAATTGCTCGCGATCGAGAAGGCGAGCTGACCCGCACGCGATTGTGGATCTCGCCGTTCTCCTCCGCGCCGCGTCGCTTGCTGCGGTCGCCGCGTCCACGGTGATGGGCGCCGCTCCCGCTCTCCCGCCCGCCGACCCTCCGGAGCACCGGCAGGAGATCGAGCGCTGGCGCGCCCGCCGGCTCGAGCGCCTGCGGTCGCCGGAGGGCTGGCTGACGCTCGTCGGGCTCTCCTGGCTCGAGCCGGGCAAGAACGCGGTGGGCAGCGACCCGGCTAACCGCGTCGTGCTGCCGGCGGGCAAGGCGGCGCCGTTCCTCGGAACTCTCGATCGCTCCGGCGACGCCGCCACCTTCCACGGGGCTCCGGGCGCCGGCGTGACTTCGGCCGGCGCGCCCGTCACGACGCTCGCGCTGCGCTCCGACAAGGACGGGGATCCGACGCCGCTCTCCGTCGGCACGCTGACCTTCTACCTGATCTCCCGCGGCGACCGGCTCGGCGTGCGCGTCAAGGACAGCGACAGCGAAGCCCGCCGCGGCTTCCACGGCCTCGACTATTTCCCGATCGACCCGAGCTGGCGGGTCGAGGCGCGATTCGAGCCGTACGATCCGCCGAAGAAGGTCGCGGTCCCCAACATTCTCGGGAGCGTCGACCAGGAGGATTGCCCCGGCGCGCTCGTCTTCCAGCGCGGCGGAAAGACCTACCGTCTCGACCCCGTCCTCGAGCGCGGCGAAACGGATTTCTTCGTCATCTTCGGCGACCAGACCAACGGAACCGACACGTACGGCGCCGGCCGCTTTCTCTATGCATCTCCCCCGGCCGGGGACCGCACGGTCCTGGATTTCAACAAGGCGTACAACCCGCCGTGCGTGTTCACGCCGTACGCGACCTGTCCGCTGCCTCCGGCCGAGAATCGCCTCGCGATCCGGGTCGAGGCCGGCGAAAAGGCCTATAAACACTAAGCGTCGCCGGAGCTTGCGCGGAGATCTGGCTGCGACACCGGCAGGCAAGTCGCCAACACCGGCTCGACCGCTCGCCTGATCTCCACGCCTCGCTCCGGCTGATCCTGTCGGCCGCGTCTTCTAGGCGAGCGCTTCCAATAGCTCCGAGACCATCCGCGCGGTCGCTCCCCAGATCACCTGCTCACCGTAGTGGTAGAAGAGGACGGGCTCCGCCCGTCCGGGCAGCATCCGCTTCTCGAGGATCGCCGGATTCTGCAGCGCGGCGATCGGGACCTCGATGACCTCGGCGATCTCCGCGGCCGCCGGGCGGAAGACGTACGGCTGCGGGATCGCCGCAACGTAGGGCTCGACATAGAAGTCCGTCACGGTCGTCAGAGGCGAGAGACGGCCGAGCGCGACGGCGTCCTCGGGCCGGATGCCGAGCTCTTCCTCGCTCTCGCGGAGCGCCGTCTCCCAGAGGTTCGCGTCTTCGGGCTCCTCGCCGCCCCCCGGAAACGAGATCTGCCCTCGATGGTGCTCCACGGAATCGGTCCGGCGGGTGAAGAGAATCCAGAGGTGCGCCTCGCGCACGAAGAGCGGGACGAGGACTCCCGCGCGGCGCAGACGTTCGGGGACATCGAGAGCCGCCGGCGGCCTTCGCGCCAGCCGCCCGCGGATTTCGCTCATCCACCCGGGCGGGGCGGCCGGGCCCGCCGGCCCCGTCAACTCGCGGCCGCCCGGCTGGAGTCGGCCGAGGCCTTGAGGTAGGCCTCGATGAACGGCGTCAGATCGCCGTCGAGAACACGGTCCGTGTCGCCGGTCTCGTGGCCGGTGCGATGGTCCTTCACCATGCGGTAAGGATGCAGCACGTACGAGCGGATCTGGCTGCCCCACTCGATCGCCTTCTTGTCGCCGACCCGCTTGTCCTCCTCGGCGCGCCGTTCGTCGAGCGCCTTCTGGTAGAGGCGCGCGCGCAGGACCCGCATCGCCATCTCGCGGTTGCGCCCCTGGCTCCGCTCGTTCTGGCACGTCACGACGATTCCCGTCGGCAGGTGCGTGATCCGCACGGCCGAGTCCGTCCCGTTGACGTGCTGGCCGCCGGCCCCGCTCGAGCGGTAGGTGTCCACGCGCAAATCCTTGTCGGCGATCTCGATCTCGATGTCCTCGTCGACCTCCGGCGAGACGTAGACCGAGGCGAAGGACGTATGCCGGCGCTTCGCCGCGTCGAACGGCGAGATGCGGACGAGGCGATGCACCCCCATCTCGCCCTTGAGATACCCGTAGGCGTGGTCGCCGACGACGTGGAGCGTGGCACTCTTGAGCCCGGCCTCCTCGCCGTCCTGCCGGTCGATGAGCTCGCCCTTCCAGCCGCGCGACTCCACGAAACGGAGATACATCCGCAGCAGCATCTCGGCCCAGTCCTGCGACTCGGTTCCCCCGGCGCCGGCGTGGATCATCAGCCAGGCGTTCCGCGAATCCTCGGGCGAGGACATCTTGACGGAAAGCTCGAGCTCTGCCGCGAAGGTCTGGGCGGCCGCCAGGGCCTCGCGCGCGTCGGCTTCGGCGGACTCGCCTTCCTCGAGGAGCTCTGCGAACGTCTCGAGCTCCCCGCGAATCGATGCGACGCGGGTTGCGGTCTCGAGCGTCTTCTCCTCGGCGCGGCTCTGGCGAAGAAGCTCCTGTGCCTCCGCCGGCCGCGACCAGAAGTCGGGAGCGGCGCTCTTCTCCCTCAGCCCGTCGAGCGCGCGCCGCGCGGCGTCGACATCAAAGATAGCCCCGGAGCGCGTCCAGCCGCCCCGAGGCGCCCCGGAGGGCGGAGATGAGGTCGTCGCGTTCGGTCATGAGGATCGCCGCCGGCGGCCGTGGGCGAGGCCGGCGACGCCGAAGAGTAGCACGGCCCCCGCGAAGACGTCGGCCAGCCGCGGCAGCCAGTAGCCCCAACGAGTCCAGAAGGTGCGCGCCGATTCGAGGCGCGCCGTGCCGCGCAGGATGCCGGAGGTGTCGCGCGGAAGCTCTCCGACGATGCGTCCCTTCTCATCCACGATGCCGGAGATCCCCGTGATCGCCGCCCGGAGGAGATACCGCTGCGTCTCGACCGCCCGCAGCACCGCTCCGGCGAAATGCTGTTCCTGGGCGCCGGCGCGCCCGTACCAGGAGTCGTTCGAGATGGTCACGAGGAGATTCGCGCCGAGACGCGAAGCTTCTTCCCGAACGAGCCCGGCATAGAGAATCTCGTAGCAGACTCCGATGCCGATCCGGGCACCGGGCATCTCGAGCGTCGTTGGCGCGGCCGCCGCCGAGAACTCGCCGATCTCCGTCGAGACCTGGCGGACGAAGAAGAAGAGCCTCGGCAGCGGCACGTACTCGCCGAACGGCACGCGGTGCACCTTGCGGTAGGGCGGGCCGACGAGACCGCTCGGTCCGAGAAGGCGCGCCACGTTGAAGTACCGCCCGTCCGGCAGCTCCTCGACGTCGTTGAAGATCACGAACCCGCTCGCGGCGCCCGCGACCCCCGACAGGTCCTGCCGGAGCCGCGGGCTGCGGTCCCAGTAGATCGGAAAGGCGGACTCGGGGATCACGAGCAGGTTCGGCTCCTCGGCCGCCGCGTCGCGCGCCATCCCGATCACCCGTTCGTACACCTCGCCGGCGCTCCCGCCGAGCCGCGACTCCTGGCTGACGTTGGGCTGGAGGAGCGCGACCGAGAGCGTCGGCGCCGCGCCGTCGCTCGGACGCCGCGCGAGGCGCGCCGCTCCGAAGGCGCCCGCCGCGAGCACGAGGATCGCGGCGGCGACGAGCGGCTTCGCTCGCCGGAAGGCCACCGCGGCGGCGAGTAGACACGAGACCGCGACGAGGAGCCCGCCGACGAGATAGACGCCGCCGACCGAAGCCGTCTGCAGCCAGACCGGCCGTTGGTAGAGGGCGTTCCCCGTCAGGTTCCAGGGGAAGCCGCCGTAAACGAACGAGCGCAGGTGCTCCGACGCCATCCAGAGAACCGGAAACACGGCGAGACGGCGCGGCGACCCCGCCGGCGCGCAGGCGACCGCCGTGAAGGCGACGGCCGCCGGCCACTCCGCCAGGATCGCCGCGAGGAGCACGAGGCAGACGACACCCATGGCGCGGCCCTGGCCGCCGAAGTGCGTCACGACGTACGTGATCCAAGAGATCGAGAGGCACCACGTCGTCAGACCGAAGAGGAGTCCCGAAAGGAGCGCCCGCCACCGGCTCTCCTCGCGCGCGAGGGCGACGAGCCATGGAACGAGCGCGAGAGGAAGCAAAACTACCCAGCCGAACGGCGGGAACGCCAGGGCGAAGAGGATGCCCGACACGACGCCGGCCGCCGGCGTCCTCCAGCCCGCGCGGTTCAACTCAGGCGCCGCCGGCCGCGGCGAGCGCCTCCTCGGCGCGATAGGAGGAGCGCACGAAGGGTCCCGAGAAGACGTGCCGGAATCCCATGCGCTCGCCGGCCTCGCGGTGCCGCTCGAACACCTCCGGCCGGACGTACTCGACCACCGGGAGGCTCTCCCGAGAGGGCCGCAGGTACTGTCCGATGGTAACGATGTCCACGCCGGCGTCCCGCAGAAGCCCGAGGAGCTCCCGCACTTCCGCCTCGGTTTCTCCGAGGCCGAGCATCAGCCCGGACTTCGTCGTGAGCGCCGGATCGAGGATCTTCGCCGCCGCGAGCAGTCCCAGCGAGCGGTCGAGGCTCGCCCCGCGCCGCACGGCCGCGTAGAGCCGACGCACGGTCTCGACGTTGTGGTTGAACACGTCCGGCCGCGCGTCCACGACGACCCGCAGCGAGTCGAAGCGCCCGCGGAAGTCCGGCGTGAGGACTTCGACTCCCGGAGCGGGATCCAGACGCCGCAGCGCCGCGATCGCCGCGGCGAAATGCGCCGCGCCGCCGTCGGGGAGGTCGTCGCGGTCCACCGACGTCAGGACGACGAACGAGAGGCGCAGCTCGCGCGCCGCCGCGGCGACGCGGGACGGCTCGAGGGGATCGACGGGCCGCGGCTTCCCCGTCGCGATGTCGCAGAACCCGCACGCCCTCGTGCAGACGTCGCCGAGCAGGAGAAACGTCGCCGTCCCTCGCGAGAAGCACTCGCCGCGATTGGGGCAGCGCGCCTCTTCGCAGACCGTCGAGAGCGCGGTCCGGCGCATGAGCGATTTGACGTCGTGGAGCTCGGCGAGACGGAGCCGCTTGCCGCGGATCCATTCGGGCGCGCGCACCGGAAACGCCGCGCTCACCGACCCTCCGTCACGATCCAGGTCTGGGAGATCTTCTCCTGGCGCCGCAGGCGCTCCGCAGCCCGCGAGGCCTCCGGCTCGGAGCGGTATGGCCCGACGCGCACGCGGAAGACGGTGCCCTTCGGCCCCTGCGCCGGCGCCGCCTGCGCCTTGAAGCCGTGACGCGTCAGACGGCCGGCGAGGGCCTCGGCCTCGGAGCGCGACCCGAGGGACGCGACCTGGATCCAGGTTCCGGAGGCGGGCCCCGCCGTTGGAGCGGCCGGCGCCGAAGCGTGTTTCGCGATCGGTACCGGGGCCGGCTCGTCGGCGCCGCGGTCCTCGAACGCCTGAAGAACGGCGGGAGCCGTCGGGGCATTCGCCGGGGGACGATTCTCGGGCTCGCCGGCGATCCGCGTCTCCGACGGAGTGTCCGATGCCTCGGGCGTCTCGGAGGGCGAGGGCGCGGCGGACACCGGAACCGGGGTCGCGAGCGCCGCGGAAGCGGCCGCCGGCGAAGAGCGGCCGGTCAGGCCCGCCATCAGGCCGAAGAAGAACGAGGCGCCGAGCGCGAGCAGACAGAGGACGAAGAACGCCATCCCCTGCTTCGCCGTGAACGAGAGCTGATAGTGGGTGCGGGGCTCCGGCACGCCCAAATCCTAACCGAGCCTCAGGCCTTGTCCTTCGCGATGAAATTCTTCAACAGCTCGATCGGCAGCGGGAAGACGATCGTCGAGTTCTTCTCGCTCGCGATCTCGGTCAGCGTCTGGAGATAGCGCAACTGCAGCGTGGCCGGCTGCCGGCCGATGATTTCGGCGGCCTCGGAGAGCATGGTCGCGGCCTGATACTCGCCCTCCGCATGGATGATCTTGGCGCGCTTCTCGCGCTCGGCTTCGGCCTGTTTGGCCATGGCGCGCTGCATCTCGGGCGGCAGGTCCACCTGCTTGACCTCGACGAGCGAGACCTTCACGCCCCAGGGGCTCGTGTGCTCGTCGATCACCTTCTGAAGAGCCAGATTCAGCTTCTCGCGCTCGGAGAGCAGCTCGTCGAGCAGAGCCTGCCCGAGCACGCTGCGCAACGTCGTCTGCGCGAGCTGCGACGTCGCGTACAGATAGTTCTCGACCTGCACGACGGCCTTGTTCGGGTCCACGACGCGGAAGTAGACGACCGCGTTGACCTTCACGGAGACGTTGTCCTTCGTGATGATGTCCTGCGTCGGGACGTCGTGGACGACGGTCCGCATCGACATCCGCACCATCGTCTCGAACGGCCAGAAGATGAGCACGAGCCCCGGTCCCTTCGCCTCGCGCCCCAGGCGGCCGAGCCAGAAGGTCACGGCCCGCTCGTACTCCTTCAGAACGTTGATCCACTTGAAGAAGAGCACGAGCGCGATGAAACCGGCGATGAGGATCCCCGGAAATGTGGCGGGCATCACGTCCTCCGTTCGACTCGAAGCCTCAGACCCTCGACGCGCACGACGCGCACGTCATCGCCCGGCGCCAGATCTGCCGGGCCGTGCGCGTCCCAGTACTCCCCGAAGACGTGGACCCTGCCCTCCCCGCCGGCGAACGGCTCCACGACGCGGGCCGTGGCCCCGATCATCCCCGCGGCTCCCGTCGTCGTCGGCCGTCGGCGCATCTGCACGGTTCGCGCCGTGAGGAGAGCGACGAGCGCGAGCGCCAGGACGAGCGACGGCACGAGGATGCCGAGGTCTACCCGGTAGACTCCGCGGCCGTCGCCGCCCGAGAAAAGAAGCAGCGAGCCGGCGACGAGCGCGACCGCGCCACCGACGGCGAGCAGGCCGTGGCTGACGACCTTCACCTCGGCGGCAAAGAGGCCGATGCCGAAGAGGATCAGGAAGATTCCGGCGAGATTCACGGGCAGCACCGAGAAAGCATAGAGCGCGAGCAGCAAGGCGATCCCCCCGACGATCCCGGGCAGGACCGCCCCGGGTGACGAGAGCTCGAAATACAGGCCGACGAGCCCGAGGAGGAACAGAACGTACGCCACGTTCGGGTGCGAGACGATGCCGAGGAGCTTGTCGACGGCGCCCATGTCCCGCGTCTCGATGCGCGCTCCGGCGAGATGCAGGGTCGCCGCCGGCATCCCGACCCTTCGGATCTCCCGCCCGTCGAGCTGGCGGACGAGATCCGGCACGTCGCGCGCGACGATCTCGATCAGGCCGGCCTCCTTTGCCTCGGTCTCGGTATACGAGACGCTCTGGGAGACGGCCGCCTCCGCCTTGGCGACGTTGCGGCCCCGCTTCTCGGCGAGCGTCCGGATGAAGGCGCGGGCGTCCTGCTCGGCTTTCTCGTTGAGCGTCTTCGGAAGATCCTGCCCTTCCCCCGCCACCGGGTGCGCCGCGCCGGCGTTGGTGCCCGGAGCCATCGCGGCGATGTCCCCGGCCTCGAGCAGGAAGAATCCCGCCGAAGCCGCCTGCGCCCCGGAAGGCGAGACGAAAGTCGCGACGGGGACCCGGGACGAAAGGATCGCCGTCGTCATCTCCCGTGTCGACGTCAGAAGACCGCCCGGCGTCGAGAGCCCGACGACGACGAGCGACGCGCCGTCGCGTCCGGCGTCCTCCAGGAGCTTGCGGAGATAGACGGCCGCGGCGGGATGGACGGGGGTGTCGATCCGGCCGGAGCGCACGAGCGGAACGGATTCCGTCGCGGCCTCCGCGGTCCCGAATGCCGCCAGGAGGAGGAGCGCCACCGCCGGGCCGAGGAAGACCGCCGGCCTCTTTGTCAACGGACAGCGATTCTATCGTAGGCGTCCCGCAGTACACTCTCGCGTGCGCATTCGGCCGCTCGAGGTGCTCAATCTCGGCGCCCTCCTCATTCTGTCGCTTCTGACGCTCGTCCTCTACCGATCGCTTCGCGATCCCGGCGAGATGCTGCTCCGATTCGCGCTCATGGGCGCGTTCGTCGCGCTAGCCGTCTATCTCGCACACCGCGCCGACACGCTGCCTCCGGCGATCCGGGTCGCGGTGGACTTCTATCCGGCCGCGTTCATTCCGTTCGTCTTCGAGACTCTGGGGCCGCTGATCGCCGCGGCGCGGGGATCGGCCCGGGACGACTTGTTGATTGCCGCCGACCGATTCCTGTTCGGAACGGACCTGACCGTCTGGCTCGAGCGGTTCGCGCGGCCGTGGCTGACGAATGTTTTCTTCCTCTGCTACTCGAGCTACTACTTCCTGCCGATCGTGCTCGGCGCCGCGCTCTGGCGCCGGAGCGTGCCCGACGCGCGCCGCTACATCTTCACGCTCTCGTTCGCCTATTTCCTTTCGTACGCGGGCTACTTCCTCGTCCCCGCGCTCGGCCCACGCTTCGCCCTCGCCGGCGAGCAGAAAGGGCCCGTCGAAACGACGCCGCTGTCCCGCGCGATCTCTTCGACGATCAACGAGCTCGAGCACACGAAGTTCGACGTCTTCCCGTCGGGGCACACGATGATCACCGCCGTGGTGCTCCTCGTGGCCTGGAAACGCGCGCGGCGGCTGTTCTGGCTTCTCCTGCCGGTCGGCACCGGCCTGATCCTCTCGACCGTCTACTGCCGGTACCACTACGGAGTCGATGTGCTCGCGGGTCTCGCGCTGGCGGCTCTGGCGATGCCGATCGGCGACGCGATCTACGATCGCTCCGTGCGCCGCACGACGCCGACGCTCGTGAGCTCGTGACCACGAACGCCGACGACTTTCCCTACCCCCTGAACGTGCTGCGCCTCGTCCTCGCGCTCGAGAGCGAGCCGGCGGATGCGCTGCATTACGGCCTCTTCGAGCGCCCGGACGAATCGCTCGCCGACGCGCAGGCCCGGTCCACGGCGATACTCTTCGAACGGCTGCCCCCGCCGCCCCGCCGGATCCTCGAGGTGGGCATCGGCCTCGGCCAAACGCTCGATCGGCTCCTCCGTCTCGGGTACGACGCCGTCGGCATCACTCCGGACGCGGCGCAGGCACGGATCGCCCGGCAGCGGTTCGGCCCGGACCTGCCCGTGCGGGAATCGACGTTCGAGGCGTTCGAGGACTCGCAGCCCTACGACGTTCTGATTTTTCAGGAGTCTTCCCAGTACATCGAGAGCGCGGCGCTCTGGAACCAAACGCGCCGGAACGCACGGCCCGGTGCGCGGACGATCGTGCTCGACGAGTTCGCCCTCCTCCCGGTGGATCGGCCGGGCGCGCTGCACCGCCTCGACGAGTTCCTCCGTGCCGCGGCGCCGACGGGATTCGTCCTCGAAGAGGAGGTGGACCTCTCGCGCCAGGCCGCCCCGACGGTGGACTGGTTCCTGCGGCGCTTGCCGGCACACCGCGATCGCGTCGCGCGCGAGCTCGGCGTGGACGGCGAACGCTTCGACGCACTGCTCGAGAGCGGCGCGGCCTATCGCGATCTTTACGAGTCGGGCCGGTACGGCTACCGGCTGCTGCGGTTCCGCGCGGGTTAGATCGCCTTGTCGTACATCCGGTAGGTCTTGTAGGGTTTGCCGCCCCAGATCTTGAGACCCCGGATCATCAGATCGTTGTCCTCCAGGATCCAGGATACCTCGCAGCCCGTGTATCCCTTCTCGAGCGACGTGCGCAGGCTCTGCTCGAAGAGGAGCGACTGCAGACCGCGCGACCGGTACTCCCTCTTGACGCCGAGCGTGAGCACCCGGACGTTCTTGATCTTCCGCGTCCCGAGGAGGAACTTGAGCCACCCGAACGGCAGGAGCCGTCCCTTGAGCGGCTGCATTGCTCTGTTGTAATCGGGCAGCGTCATCATGAAGGCCACGGGCTCGTAGGAGCCGTCGGGGCGCTTCAACTCTCCGAGCAGGGCGTAATCCGGAACCAGGAGCGGCTTCAGGCGCGCGGCCATGAAGTCCATCTCCTCCGGGGTCATCGGCACGAAGCCCCAGTTCTTCTCCCAGGCGGCGTTGTAGACCTCGCGCACGCGGGGCAGGTCCTTCGCGAGGCTCGACTTCGAGATCTTCTTCATCCGGAAATTAGGCTCGGCGCGGCGCAGGCGGTCGTTGATCTTCTCGAAGCGGGCGAGCGGCTTCGGACCGATCTCGAACCAGTACGCGATCAGGTCTTTGGCCTTGCGAAAGCCGGCGGCCTCGTAGAGCGCCGGGTAATAGCGCGGGTTGTAGGTCATCATCAGGATCGGCGGCGAATCGAATCCGTCGACCAGCAGCCCGCACTCGTCGTTCAGCGAGGGGTTGGCCGGGCCGCGCAAGACCTTCATCTTCCGCTCGCGCGCCCAGAGCGCCGCCGCCTCGAAGAGCAGATCCGAGACGCCCCGGTCGTCCACCGACTCGAACCAGCCGAAGAACGCCGTCTTCTCGCCGTGGAACTCGTTGTGCTCCCGGTCGAGGATCGCGACGATGCGGCCGCAGTCGATGCCGTCGCGGCGCGCGATGAAGATCTGCATCTCCGCGTGGCGGAAAAACGGGTTCTCGAGCGCGAAGACCTTCGCCAGATCGTCGCGCAAGGGAGCGACCCAGTTCGGATCGGACGAGTAGATGCGGTCGGCGACGTCGAAGAAGCGGGAGAGCTCCTTCCGGCTGCGCCCGATCCGTTCGATCGCGACCGGCCCGCTCATCGAATCCGCGGGTGGGACGTCAGACCGTGGCCGGCTGGAGCACGCCGACCTCGCGGCCGACGCGACCGAGCGCATCGAGGGCGCGCGCGAGCTGCTCTCGGGTGTGCGTCGCCATGAGCGAGGTCCGGATGAGGGCGCGTCCCGGCGGCGTCGCGGGCGAGATCACGCAGTTGACGAACACGCCCTCCTCGTGGAGCCGCGCCACCATCCGGAGCGCCGCGAGATCCTCCCCGACGACGACCGGGACGACCGGCGTGCTCGAGTCGCCGGTGTCGAAGCCGAGCGACCGCAGGCCCTCGGCGAAGAACCGCGTGTTGGCCCAGAGACGCTCGCGCCGCTCCGGCTCGCGCTCCATGATCTCGACCGTCGCGAGCGCGGCCGCGACGGACGCCGGCGGCGGCGCGGCCGAGAAAATCATCGAGCGCGCGCGGTGCTTGATGTAGTCGATGACGACCGCGTCGCCGGCAATGAAGCCTCCAACCGACGCCATGGACTTCGAGAACGTGCCCATGACGAGGTCGATCTCTTCCTCGAGCCCGAAGAACTCCGCCGTGCCCCGGCCCGTCGGTCCGAGCACGCCGATGCCGTGGGCGTCGTCCACCATCAGCCCGGCATCGAACTCGCGCGCCACCGCCAGGATCTCCGGCAGGGGCGCCACGTCGCCTTCCATCGAGAAGACTCCGTCCACGACGACGAACCGGCCCTTCGCATCCACGTCGTTCTTCATCTGGCGGCGCAGATCCGCGACGTCGTTGTGGCGGAACTTGCAGATCTCTCCGAAGGAGAGACGGGCGCCGTCGATGATGCAGGCATGGTCCTGCTTGTCGAGATAGACGGTGTCGCCCTTTCCGACGAGGCAGGAGATGGCGCCGAGATTGACCTGGAAGCCCGTCGCGAAGACGATCGCAGCGTCCTTTCGCATGAACTCCGCCAGCCGTTCCTCGAGGCGGACATGGAGATCGAGCGTCCCGTTGAGGAAGCGGCTCCCGGCGCAACCCGAACCGTACTTTCGGATCGCGTCGACGGCCGCCTCTTTGACCCGCGGGTCGTTGGTCAGGCCGAGGTAGTTGTTGGACCCGAGCATCAGGAGGCGGCGCCCGCCGATCGTGACCTCGGGATCCTGCGCGGACTCGACCACTCGGAAGAAGGAGTACACGCCGGCGCGGCGCACTCGATCCGCGTCCTCGAACCTCGCGCACTTGTCGAAGAAGGGGGACGGTCGCACCACTCCCCTCCTGGCTGCCGCGGCAGCGAGCTTGCTCATTCTCTCTCCCACCCCCGAAAGACGTACGGTCCGCCGGATCTTAGCAAATTTTACAAAATCAACCATCCTTGCCGAAGGTACCAGTCCCAGGCCTCTCGCAGCCCCGTTTCGAGGGGGACCGGCGGTGGGAGATCGAGCTCCACTTCGAG
Organism: Thermoanaerobaculia bacterium; assembly: GCA_035498835.1. GTDB lineage: Bacteria > Acidobacteriota > Thermoanaerobaculia > UBA5066 > Gp7-AA6 > DATBFU01. Next base: position 9,244 of record DATJZU010000022.1, on the reverse strand, counting down.
GCCGGGCTGGCAAAGCCACTCTCCCGCAAGGAGTTCCCTGGCTTTGTCGGCGTTGAACGGCCGCGAGCGCTTCGTGATCGCCTCCCGCAGGGTCTCCGCGGCGCCGGCCAGCCGGACGGCGAAATCGGGCACGGAGAAGAGACGCGCCGAGCGAGGCGGCAGCCCCGCGATCATCTCCGCCAGGCGCCGGATCGCGACGGGGGCGGGGTCGCAGAGGAAGGCCGTGGTTCCCTCGAGGTCCGGCCTCCCCGCCGCCCGCGCGATGGCCCGCGCCGCTCGTTGAGCAGCGACGACCTGAATTCGCCGGGCTCCGCCGGGCACCGCCACGAGCCCCTTCGCCGCCATCCGAAAGAACGTCAGGAGCCCCGTGTCGGCCGGCCCGTACACGACGCCCGGCCGCAACACGACCGTCGCTCCCGGAAAGGCTCGCCGCAGCGCTTCCTCTCCTTCGAGCTTCGACGTGCCGTACCACGAGACCGGACGCTCCGGATCTGCGGCGGCCACCGCTCTCCCTTCGCGGGCGGGCCCCGCGGCGGCCTGGCTCGACACGAGAACGAACACGGCGGTCGGAGCGGCGCGGGCGGCGGCCGCGGCCAGGCGCTCCGTCGCGCGGACGTTGACCGCGCGATAGTCCTCGAGCGTGCGCGCCTTGACGACGCCGGCGACGTGCACGATCGCCTGGCATTCGCGGGCGGCCGATTCGAGATCGGAGCCGCCCGAGAGATCGCCGCGGACGAACTCGAGAGGCAACCCGGCGAGCAGGGGCGACCGCGCCGGATCCGAGCGAACGAGCGCCCGGACCGTCCATCCTTCGTCGAGGAGCGCCCGCGCCGCGTGTCCTCCGACGAATCCGGTCGCGCCAGTCAGGAGCGCACGGCGGGCGGTCATGGATCTCGGCGGTGAGCCCCGAGAGGCCTCACGCGGCCCAGGCTGCGAGGCGCCGCATCCCTTCCCGAACGCGCTCGATCGCCGTGGCGAAGGAGAACCGCACGCAGCGGTCGTCGCCGAAGGCGTCCCCCGGGACCGCCGCGACGTGCGCCTCCTGGAGCAGCCGCTCGCAGAAGGCGCCCGAGCCGGAGATCCCCTTCCGCCGGCAGAGCTCCGACACCTCCGCAAAGGCGTAGAAGGCGCCCTCCGGCCAGAGGACGCGGACGCCCGGCACGGCCAGCAGACCCTCGACCATGGCGCGGCGCCGGTCGGTGTAATGCGCGAGCATCTCCGCGACCGACCGCTCCGTTCGCTCCGGATCGCGCAGCGCCGCGAGGACCGCGGCCTGCGAGATCGAGGACGCGTTCGACGTCGAGTGGCTCTGGTACGAGGTCATCGCAGCGACGACGTTCTTCGGACCGATCGCCCAGCCGAGCCGCCAGCCGGTCATCGCGTAGGTCTTGGACGCCGCGCCGGTCACGATGACGCGGTCGCGGTGCTCCGGGAAGGCGGCGGCCGAGACGTGGCGCGCCCCGCCGTAGAGGAAGCGGTCGTACGTCTCGTCGAAGACGAGCCAGGCGCCCCGGTCCTTGCACCACCCGAGGATCCGCTCGATCTCTTCCGCCGGCGTCACGGCGCCGGTCGGGTTGTTCGGAGAATTGAGGATGACGCCGCGCGTGGCGGGCGTGGCCGCGCACGCCAGGCGCCCGGCGTCCGGATGCCACCGGCCTTCGAGGTCCGTCTCGACGACCCGCGGCTCGGCGCCGGCCAGGCGAACGATCTCGGGAAATGAGACCCAGTACGGCGCGAAAAGGGCGACCTCCTCCCCTTCGTCGAACAGCGCCTGGCAGGCGTTGAAGACGGCCTGCTTGGCGCCCGCCGTCACGAGCACGTTGTCCCTCGCGACGTCGGCGCCCTGTTCCGCGCGGTACTTCTCCGCGATCGCGTCGCGCAGGGCCGGGTCCCCGGCCACGTCGGTGTACTTGGTGCGCCCCGCGCGGATCGCCTCCGCCCCGGCCTCGGCGACGAAGTCGGGCGTCGCGAAGTCGGGCTCCCCGAGCCCGAAGTCGACGACGTCGACTCCTTTCGCGGCGAGGGCCTTGGCCGCCTTGCCGACGGCGATCGTCGAGGACGGTGCGACGCCCGCCGCCCGACGGGAAAGGCGGTGCTCGGTCATCGGCGCCCCTTCCAGACCCGCGCGAATGCGGGAAAGGCCTCGAGTTTCTTGCGCCCGGCCGCGATCAGGACGATCTCGAGAGCGATCCAGGCTCCGTAGACGAAGAGCATCGCGTGGCGGGTCGAGGGCATCAGGAACTGGATCAGCCAGAGGAGGAACAGACCCGCCGCCTCGTACGCCTCGAGGTCCATCGACGCGAGGAAGAGCCAGCCCAGGAACGCCTGGAGGATCGTCAGCAGGATCTCGTGGCGCTGGAAAGCGTCAAACGGCAGGGGCTCCGTCGAGCCATGGCTCCAACAATAGATCACCGCCAGCAGGCCCGACAGGATTCCCCACTGGTTGATGTTCGACGACACCATGTTCACGAGCGCCACCGGCGCGCGCGTCACGCGCCGCGCCCAGGCAAACGCCGAGGTCTTCTCGGGGAACTCCGACAGGAACGGCGCGACCCACTGGATGAAGACGAACTGCGACATCCCGAGGCTCGCGGCCAGAGCGAGCATCGACTTCAGAAACGGCTCCGCGACGAAGAAGATGACGAACCCGCCGCCCGCGAGGAGAAGCAGGACGGCCGCCCAGCGCTGGCCGCCGCGAAACGAGAGCGCCCAGCGCGAGATGGCCGGGACCTCGTCGTCCTCCTCGACGGTCTCCTCGCGCGGCGGGATCTTGAGCAGAATCGCGAGGTAAGTGACATAGGTCACGGCGAGAACCGCCGCGTCCACCAGCGACAGGTTCCCCTTGGCCCACACGAGGACGAAGTAGGCGAGCGGGGGCAGGAGCCCGAGCACCTCGACGGCGTGATCGTCGCCGAGGCGCAATGTCCCGAGGCGGCGCCCCATCCGCTTCCGCGAGAAGAACGCCGCGACGCCGTAGATCATCGGCCATCCGAGCCCCGTCAGCAGCCGCAGGCTTCCCGTGAAGTTGGCGATGGCGAGATGGACCATGTTCGGGTCCTTCCCCGCCTTCCAGGCGATCACCGCCTCGACCGCGAACTCGGGCGCGGTCTGGATGAGCGCGAGCACGGCGAGAGCGAGGCCCTGCGACATCAGGAACTCGGCCGCCTCGGCGCCCCACGCCACGAGGAACGCCGATCCGATCATCGCCGGGAAGGTCCAGAGCGCCGCGAGAGGTGAGCCGGCGTAATCGCCCGCCGGGAGTGCGGCGAGCAGGCTCGCCCGCAGTCGCTTCATCGCGCCGGGTTATAGCATGAGGCGCTTGACCGCCATCGAGTCGCCGTCGAATCCGCTCGTCCGCGACATTCTGCGATCGCTCGAAGATCACACCTGCTTCTTGCTCGAGGGCGAGAAGCCGATCCTCGAGGCCGTGTCGGCCGGCCTCGGGCTCGAGCACGTGTTGCACGATGCGAGCGTGCGTCCCGGACGGCTCGCCGCGGCGACGGCCGCGCGGCCGCGCCTCGTTTCTCGCGCCGTGCTCGAACGCATCGCGGACACGAAGACACCGCAGCATCTCCTCGCGATCGCGAAGCGGCGCGACGTTCCCGTCGCGGAGCTCTTCGCGCGGCCGGGACCGCTCGTGTTCCTCTTCGGGCTCCAGGATCCCGGCAACCTCGGCGCCGTCGTGCGCGTGGCCGAGGCGGCCGGCGGCTCGGGCGTCGCCGCGGCTCCCGGTTCGGCCGACTTCTTCCATCCGCGGGCGGTCCGGGCGAGCGCCGGCAGCGTCCTCCGCCTGCCCGTCTCCGGGCGCGTCTCGTTCGAGCCGTTCGCACGCGACGCGCGCGAGGCCGGCCGCGTCCTCTGCGGCGCGGTGCCTTCGGGCGGCGACGATCCGTTCGGCGCGCCCCCGCCCCCGGAATCCGTGATCGTCGTCGGCTCGGAGGGAGCGGGACTGCCCGCCGGCGCCTATCGCTATCTCGACCGGCACCTCACGATTCCGATGCGCCCGCCCGTGGATTCCCTGAACGCCGCGGTGGCGACGGCGCTCCTCCTCTACTCGGCGCGGCTCTCCCCTTCCCCGAAAACCTCGGCCTGAAACCTCCAGACGCGGACGGAGGGATCCCGCCAGGCGCCGGGCGGCAGGCCCGCCTTGCGGCACGTTTCCTCGAGAAATCGCGCGGCGTCGAAGCCCCACTCCGTCGCGACCTGCGGCAGGAGCAGGCCGCGCCGCCCGCGCCCCTCGATGATCAGCCCGTCGCGGCCGACGACGACATCGCCCGGGCCCTGGATCGTCTCGGGGGCCCCGAGCACCGAGATCTCGATCCCACAGTGCGGGAGCTCTTCCGCTTCGAGCGGGGGAAAGCGCGGGTCCTCGAAGGCGGCGCGGCGCGCGAACTCGGCGGCGACACGCGTCACGTCGCCCTCGGGCGCGAGTGTCCCGATGCACCCGCGGAGCTGTCCGCCCATCGTCAGCGTGACGAAGAGACCTCGCGGCGTCCCGAACGCCTCGGCGCAGTCGGAAGGGAGCCGCGGCGCCGGCTCGCCCCGGAAGTGCGCGGCCAGCGACTCGCGCGCGAGCCACAGGAGATCGCGCCGCGCCTGGTCCGAGAGCGATCCGCCGCCGCTCATCCGGCCTCCCGCCGCGCCGCGATTCCCCCGAGAAAGCCCTCGATCGCCGTCTCGAGCTCCGGGAGGTGGCCCTCGAAGAAGTGATCGGCGCCGTCGATCTCGACGAGCTCTCCGCGACCCTCCGCGAAGGACCGCACGCGATCCGGCGGCGCGAGCGTGTCCCGCGACCCGATGACGAAGAGCGCCGGTACGGTCGGCGCCGGCGCGCCGTCGGCCGACGACGTCGCGAGCGGCAGCGCGATGCCGACGTAGGCCGCCACTCGGGAATCGCCGGCGATCGCGCGCAGCGCCACGGCCGAGCCGAAGGAGAACCCGCCGGCCACGATCGGGAGTCCGCCGATCCGTTCGGCTTCCGCCATTGCCACGCGGAAGTCGGCGGTCTCGCCTCGCCCGCCGTCGTGCGTTCCGGCGGACGAGCCCACCCCGCGGAAATTGAACCGCAGCGTGCCGTATCCCGATCGCGCCAACGCCTGCGCGGCGCGGTAGACGACACGGCTGTGCATCGTGCCGCCGTAGAGGGGATGCGGGTGCGCGAAAACGGCCGACCCCGCGCGGGGCGCCACGGGCTCCTTCCAGAGGGCTTCGATCGGACCGACCGGCCCGGAAAAAGTCAGCGAGTGGAGCTGTCCCACGGTCTCGATCCCTCCGCGCATTGGCGAAAAGCGCATCTCATCGTATCCTTCCGGGGCATTCGCGGCCGCCCGTGCGGCAGGAGAACTCATGAGGAAGATCGTCCACGTCGTCGGCACCGGAACGATCGGCGAGCCGCTCATCGGCCTGTTCGCGGACTTCGGCAAGCACCTCGGAATCGACGAGGTGACGTTCCACAAACGCACCCCGATGACGACCGAGCGCGCGAAGGTGAACCATCTGCTGCAGCGCGGGGCGCGCCTGGCCGTGGACACGGACAAGAAAGCGGATTTCGAAGCGCTCGGGCACGACGTGGCCTTCGAGGAGAGGGAGGCCCTGGAGCGCGCCACCGTCGTCATCGACTGCACGCCCGCCGGCAACGAGAACAAGAAGGTCTACGAGAAGGTGTCGGGACCGCGCGGATTCCTCGCGCAGGGAAGCGAGTTCGGCTTCGGCAAGCCTTACGCGATGGGCATCAACGACGAGGCCCTCGTCGCCGGAGAAGACCGCTACCTCCAGATCGTCTCCTGCAATACGCACAACATCGCGGCGCTCGTCCGGACGCTCTCCGAGGATGAGCCGGGAGGCGCCGGGCTCGAGCGGGGCCGCTTCGTGTGCATGCGCCGCGCCAACGACGTCTCGCAGGATTCGGGCTTCTCGCCGGCGCCCCAGGCCGGAAAGCACGACGACCCGACCTACGGCACGCACCACGCACGCGACGCCTCGCGTCTGCTCGAGACGCTCGGCTGGAAGCCACGCCTGTTCTCGTCCGCGATGAAGCTCAACACGCAGTACATGCACTCGCTCTGGTTCGATCTCCAGTTTCACAACCCGACCAGCCGCGAGAAGGTCCTCGAGAAGCTGCGCGCCAACCGCCGCCTCGCGCTGACCGAGAAGCGGTCCGCCAACCAGATCTTTTCTTTCGGGCGCGACCACGGCTACTACGGCCGCATCCTTTCTCAGGCCGTCGTGGCCGCCCCGACGGTGACGCTGAACGGCGACCGCGAGGTCGTCGGGTTCTGCTTCACGCCACAGGACGGAAACTCGCTCGCGTCCTCCATCGCCGCCGCGCTCTGGCTGATGGAGCCGGACTTCGACCGAAAGCGCCTGTCCGTGCTCGACCGCTTCTTCTTCCGCGAAATCTGACGGCAGGCGGCGTGCGCCGCTTTTCGCCTGTCTGGAGCGCGGCGATGACGCTACACTCGCGCCGTGGACTGGGTCGTCTGCCCGCGATGCCACTTCAGCCAGCAGCCGGCCGACCGCTGCCGTCGATGCGGCGAGGCGCTGCGTGCGCCGGACAATTCCGCCGCGCCGGCGCCGGCTCCCGGTGCTGCTCCGGCTCCTGCCTCTTCCGGGAAGACGCTATCCCGCCGGGCCGGCGCGCTCGTCGCGGCGGCCGCGGTGATTCTGCTCCTGCTCGTCCTGCGGATGCTGCGGCCGGCCGAGAGCCCGAGGGCCGTGCCGGGAGCGGCGACGCCCGCTCCGGCCGCCGCGGTCCTCGACCTCTCCGGCCGCTGGCACGGCTCGCTCTCCAAGACGGTCGCGGGCAATCCGCCCCGCCCCGTGCTGACGGAGATCGTGCTCGAAACCGACGCCGGGGGCCGCTTCACCTCGGGCCGCGTGACCTTCACCGATCCCGGCCGCGGCGGCGCCGCTGCCGGATACCGGATGGTGCCCGACGGCCCGCGCCGTCTCGCCGAGGCCTCCGCGGCGCTCGCCGCCGGGCCGCGCGGAGCGCCTCTCGCGCTCGACTTCCTCCAGCTTCCGGGCTGGGTGCCGGCCCGCGACCGCCTCTGGAAGGCCTTCGAGGGCGCGAGCCCCGGAGGAGCGCCGGCGTCGTATCTGCTCGTGGAATCCCTCGAGACGGACTATCTGCTCCAGGCCGGGATCAACGCCTCGGGATTCCTTTCCTGGGTCTGCTTTTCTCCCGACGAGGCCCCGCCTCGCGGCCGCGACGAGATCTCTCGCGTGATCCATCCGGAGCCGGGCGCGTCGCTGTCGGGCTTCCAGAATCTCATCTGGGATCTCTCAGGCGCGGCGAACTTCGTGACGATGCAGCTGCCCGTGACGATCTCGGGCCCCGAGGGCGGGCCCGCCGACCCGATCACGTTGACGCGCTGAAAGGGGTGCGCGCTACAGCGAGATCATGTAGCCGCCGCTCTTCGCGTCCTTTTTCATCGAGATCAGCTTCTGGCGCTCCGCGTCCTCGAGCAGCTCCGAGAACGAGTGGTAGCCGTAGTAGGACTCGTTGAAGTACGGCTGCTTGCGCTGCATCGTCTGCTTCACCATCGAGCCCCAGATCACGTCGTAGTTCTCGCGCTGGAGCGCCTGGATCGAGTCGAGCATCAGCCGGAAGAGCTCCCGCTTCTTCTCGGGCAGGTTCTCGATCGACGGCAGGGCCCGCGTGGCGCGAACGAGATCTTCGTAAAAGATGAACTCGTCGCAATTGGAGAGCAGCAGGTCCGACGTCGAGTTCTTCACGCCGACGCCGATGACGGCCTTGTCGTTCTCCTTGAGCTTCGAGACGAGCGGCGAGAAATCCGAGTCGCCGGAACAGATCACGAACGTCGTGATGTGCCCCTTCGACGCGGCGAGGTCCATCGCGTCCACGACCATGCGGATGTCCGCGGAGTTCTTCCCCGTGTAGCCGCGCTGGGGGATGTCGATCAGCTCGATCGCCGCCTCGTGGAACTCCCGCTTGTACTCCTGGTAGCGCGTCCAGTCGGCATAGGCCTTCTTGTAGACGATGCGGCCCTTCTCGATCAGCCGCTGCAGCACCAGGTTGACGTCGAACTTCTTGTACTGGGCGTCGCGCACGCCGAGCGCGATGTTCTCGAAATCGATGAAGAGCGAGAGGCGTTGGTCGACGGCGGCGCGCGCGGGCGGCCCCGCGGAGACGCCGGGAGAGTTCGCGGACGTCATCGCCACGGGCGAGGGCGGCGCCGGGGGCACGGCCTCCGCGGAGGCGCGAGGCTCCTCGGCCGCGGGCGGCCGGCTCTTGTGGCGCCGGCTTCCGCCGCGGCGCCGCCTTCCCTTCTTTTCAGGCTCGCCGTTCTCCGCGGCGGGGAATGGAATCGGATCGTCGGTCATGAGTCTTTCTTTCCTTCCGGCGCGTACTCGAACGTGGAAGTCGTCAGCACGAACGTCGCGAGGGCGCGGGCGACCGCCCGTCCCGCCGCGTCCGTCATGTCGACGTCTCCCACGTTGACGCGCCTTCCTTTCTTCAGGATCCGCGCCCGGGCCCACACGTCCGCGCGCGCGCGGGCCAGGAAGTGGATCGTCAGGTCCGCCGTTGCGAACCCCATCTTTCCGTCGAAATTGGTCGAGAGCGCGAAGGCCACCGCCGTGTCCGCCAGCATGGCGAGCACGCCCCCGTGCACGGTGCCCGACAGGTTGGCGAGGTCCGGGCGGTACGGCAGCCGCATCGTGCACGTGTCGGGGCCGAGCTCCTCGAGGACCGGCTGGAGATGCGCGAGCGCCGGCGAGGCGGCGAGACGTCCCCGGAGCCGCTCGGTCAGATCCGCGGCGAGGACCGGAGAGGGAAACGCTCGGACGCTCACGTTCGCTCGGGACGGATCCCGGCGAGGATTACTCCTCGGGTCCGTCCTTCTCGTAGTACGGCAGCTCTTCCGCGCGGCGGGTCGAATTGTCGAGGTGGCGCGGCACCTCGATGACGGTTCGGGTCACGTTCGGATCGCAGACGTCATTCTCGCATTCGTAGGTATAGACGTTCCGGTCGCCCTGTTTCTTGAAACCCACCACGGTCTGATAAGTGTCGCAGTTGCCGCACTTGACCGACATCACGAAGACGTCGATGACGTGAAGGTCGGGGCGATCCTCGGGAGCGCTCACGCGCGGATGATACGCTCTTCCCGCACGGAGGAGACCATGAAGGGACGCGTTCTGGCTGCCGACGCTCTCGCCTTCGCCGTCGCCGCCGCCGGCCTCGCGGAGGACGGACGGTTCGACAAGACGATCACCTTCCCCC
>DATJZU010000021.1:0-15171 GCA_035498835.1 Thermoanaerobaculia bacterium | reverse complement strand
GAGGCGGCTCGTATCCGCGCCCGCGGCACCGAGGAGGAGGCGCGAATCCGGGGCGAGGCTGCCGCGCAGGTGGCGAAGACGTACGCGGACGCGCACCGGATCGACCCCGAGCTCTTCCGTTTCACGCGCTCGCTCGCGTCGCTCGACAAGCTCGTCACGGGAAGTACCTCGCTCATCCTGCGAACGGATGCCGAGCCGTTCTCCCTTCTCCAGGGCAAGGAACCGGCGAAAACCGGCCGCGCGAAGGCTTCGCAGTGAGGCGGTCGGCTCGTCTCTCTGAGGCGCGGAAGCTCGGCGCGCCGATCGCTCGCTCGCTGGAATGGGTCTGGGAGCGGATGCACTGGTGGGTCATCGCGATGGCCGCTCTCTATGCCGTGTCGGGAATCACCGTGATCCGGCCGGACGAGGCGGCGGTCGTTCTGCGCTGGGGAAGGCTCATCGGAGCGTCGCCGGCGCTTCGGGAGCACGGCTCGGGACTCTTGTTCGCATTTCCAAAGCCCATCGACGAGGTCGTGCGCGTCAAGGTCAAGCGCGTTTTCGAGGTCGCTGTGAAGACGCTCGCACAAGGTGGCGGTGAGGGCTTCAACAGCCTCAATCCGCTCTCAGGCTATGCCCTGACGGGCGACCGCAACATCGTGCATGTGGACATGGTGGCTCGCTATCGTGTGAAGGATCCCGCGGCGTTTTCGCTCTACGGAGCGCAGGCCGAGGACATCCTCCGCGTCGAGGTGACCGCTGCGATGGTCCGTTCGCTCGGCGAGATGGGCGTCGACCGCGTTCTCTCGGACGGCCGGAAGAACCTGATCGCGGCCGCGGTCGGCCGCACCCAGGCCGCACTGGACGCCGTGGAAAGCGGCATGGAGCTGACCTCCATCGAGCTGATCCGCCTGGCGCCTCCGGAGGATCTCGCGCCGGATTTCAACGCCGTTCAGAGCGCCTTCATCAGCGCGGAGACGAGGAGGAAGGATGCCCTCGCTTACGCGCAGGCCGCCGTCCCTCAGGCGCAGGCGTCGGTGGAAGTCACGGTGCAGGGCGCGCGCGCCGTGGCGGCGGCGGACCTTTCGGTCGCTAGCGGCGAGGCGCAGGCCTTCCGGGACCTCGCGCGGGAGTACCGATCGAATCCCACGGTGGTTCGCGAGCGCCTCTACCGGGACGGAATCGACCGCGCCGTCGCGAACGCCGGCAGCACCCGGTGGGTGCCCCCGCCCGTTGGGGGCCGTTACCAGGGCCTGCGCATCTCGATTCCGTCATTCTTTTCCACGCCGGCCGCCGCTTTCCCGCCTGAAGCGGCGATCCAGGGCGAGGCACGCGAATGAACGATCCGCCGCGGCCCGATGCCGCACCGCCATCCGGCGCGCTCCGCGCCGACGAGCGACGCAGAATCAGCGTGCGGCTTGGAACGAGTCTCGCGGGCGCGGGCCTTCTGGCGCTCGGCACGGTGCTCAATCGCCTTCAACCCGACCAGTTCCAGATCGGCGAGCTCATCTGTGCGCTGGCGGCGCTCGTCGTCGGCCTGCCGACCCTGGTTTCCGGCGTCCGCGGCATGGTCACAGGCGACACGCGGCGCGCCACCGATCAACTCGTCGCGATCGCGATCCTCGCGGCCGCCGCCAGCGGGCATTTTGCGACCGCGACCCTGATCCCGCTCTTTCTCGAGTTCGGGCGCCTGTTCGAGGAGCGCAGCTCTCTGGGTGCCCGCGCCGCGATCGAGGGAATTCGATCGCTCGCGGCGCCGTACGCGACACGGTGGCGCGACGGAGAAGAGAAGCGCGTCGCCGCCGAAGAGCTCCAGCCAGGCGACGTGATTCTCGTGAGGCCGGGCGAACGCATCGCCGTGGACGGGACGGTCCTCGCGGGCCACGCGGCCGTAGACCCGTCGGCCATCACCGGCGAGTCGGTCCACGAAGAAGTGGGGCCGGGCAGCCCCGTTTTTGCGGGCACCGTCGCGATGGACGGCCTTCTGACCGTTCGGGCGAGCGGGACCGGGGCCGAGACGGTCCTCGGGCGGGTCGTTCGGCTTCTGGCCGACGTCGAGGCCTCGTCGATGCCGGTGCTGAGGCTCTTCGAACGGCGTGCCGCGGTGTGGCTGCCCGTCGTCCTCACGATCGCGGCCACGACCCTTTTCTTCACGCGCGACCTCTCGCGCGCAATCACCGTTCTGGTCGTCGCGACGCCGACGGCCCTGGTGGTCGCCGGTCCGGCTGCCATCCTCGCGGCCATGACGGTGGCCACACGGCTGCGCGTCCTCATCAAGAGCGCGGACTTCCTCGAGCACGCGGCCGACGTCGACACCCTAATTCTCGACAAGACCGGCACGGTGACGGTGGGCTCTCCCGCCGTGACGGAGATTCGCACCGCCGCCGGGATTTCGGAGGACCAGATCCTGTCGGTTGCCGCCGCATGCGGCTTCGGATCGTTGCACCCCGCTTCTCGCGCCGTGGTCGCCGAGGCGGCCAGGCGCGGGATCATCGTCGAGCCCCCGTTGAGCCTTCGCGAGGAGCCGGGTCTGGGCGTCGCCGCACGGGTCGGCGGGCTCCCGGCCTTGCTCGGAAGACGAGCGCTCCTGACTGAGCACGGTGTCTACGCGAATGCAGATGTGGACGAGGACGTGTCTCAGGTTTGGGTCGCCCTCGACGGCCGGTGTCTCGGCACCCTCGAGCTGCGTGATCTTCCCCGCCCGGAGGCCCGGGAGGCTCTCGACTCGCTACGGGACATGGGGATCGAGCGTCTGGTGCTCTTGACAGGTGACCGCGACTCCGTCTCCCGGGAGGTCGGCGCGATGCTCGGCATGGACGAAGTCTTCGCCGAGGTCCTGCCGGCGCAGAAGCTCGGGATCGTCCGGGCCGAGCAGGCGGCCGGCCGCACCGTCATGATGGTGGGCGACGGCGTCAACGATGCGCTCGCACTGGGCGGCGCGGACGTGGGCGTCGCCGTCGGCGCGGAGTTGAACGAGGTGGCTCTCGGCGGCGCCGATGCGGCGCTGCTCGGCACCGATCTGCGTCGACTGCCTCGGCTCCTCGCTCTCTCCGATACCACTCGCCGCATCATCGGCCAGAGTGCCTGGCTGGCGCTGGCCCTCTCGGTCGGGCTCATCGCCCTGGCCGCGCTCGGCGTCCTCAATCCGCTGACGGGAGCTCTGGCGCAGAGCTTCGGGGTGCTGCTCGTCGTCGTCAACGGCGCGCGCATTCTTCGCTTCGATGGGGCGAGGACCGCCGCGGGCACCGCAACGGCCGCGCCCCCGACGCCCTCTCCGGTGCCCGCGTGAGCTCGCCGCCCTTGGTTCTCTGGCTCCTGGCGAGCGCGGCCTCCTGCCCGGCGCGGGATGCAGGGCCGCCCGCCGCCAACGGAGGCGTCTCGTCTCTGACCTTCGGGCAGCGCATTGCCGAGACGGCACTCCAATTCGTCGGCTGCCCCTACCGGCTCGGAGGCGAGAATCCTCGGACCGGGATCGACTGCGCGGGTCTCGTGCGCCACGTCTTCCGGTCCCTCGGTGTGGACCTTCCGCGGACGGCCGAGGGGCAGATTCGGCTCGGCAGGGAGGTTCCGAGAGCCGAGATCGAGGCCGGCGACTTGATCTTTTTCCGCGATACCTCCCGACGCGGCGTCTCGCATGTCGGCATCGCCATCGGGAATGGCCGGTTCGTCCACGCCGCGAGCCGCGAAAGCGGCGTCAACGTCTCCTCTCTCCTCTCGCCCTATTACCAAAGACACTACGAGAGCGCTCGTCGTCTTCTCGAGTAGCCAGCGGATGAGGTTTCAGATCCGACCCTGTCGGCTTCGCTGATTCCCGATCCGGGTCCGTCGGATGGACGTCGGTGATGCATCCCGTAACGTCGGCAGTGGCCACAGGACTTTCGTCGACGTCTTGGCGCCGGTGTCATGCTCTCGGGCCGAGATCACGCGAGGCGGTCTCCTGCGAGGCTTGGGCGCGACCCCGCGGGGCGGGGGGCGAGTTATCTTGCTGCGACTGCCCGTGTCAGCACTACCGCGGAACCCGGCGCCATCTCCTCGTAGTAGCCAACGAAACGTCTGGGCTCCATCGCGTCGTAGGCTTTCAGATTCATCGCCCAGCGATATCCGATCGGCTGGTACCACAGCTCGACTTCCACCCGGAACGGACCTTGCGCATCGCCCACGGCAATCGAGTACCGGATCCGATCGCCTCCACCCAGGAAATCGGCGTCCCCTTCCGCGTCTCCATGGACGGCCACGTCTCTGTCCGCCGAGTTCTTGACGAAACCGTGCGGCAGAAGCCGATTGTCCTTCACGTAGCGCAAGGCCGTCAGGAGTCCCGTGGTCGGGATCCCGTCCTGGCCGACCATAATGGCCTCGTAAATCTGAACCTGGTCCTCGCGCGTGATCTCGGCATAGTGCGGCTCGAATCGCGTCGCGTCGTCGTCGTTGTCGTTGCCCTCGATGGAGCCGTTCGGACGCAGAGCCCCGGACTCGAAGACGCCCTTGCCGTCGCGATCTCGCACGGTCACATGCAGCCACGCACGGCGCGATGGGTACGCGGTGGGCAGCTTGTGGCCGGCGAGGTTCTCCACGGAGATGTCAGCCTCGAGGCGGCCGTCGCGAACCTCGACGTTCCGCACCAACACCGCGGCCGCTTCCGATTGCAGATGCGCGATCGTGCGGTTCGCGGCGGCGTCCATCTCCTGAGGCTCCGTGGCGACGGACAGGTCGCTGCGAAAGCGGTTGAGCATCCGCTGCATGAAGAAATTGCCGCCGGGGAACGTGTGGCGCGAAACGCCGGAACGGGGCTCGCCGAACACGGACGTGATCGGCACGTCTTCCCTGACTTCCGGCATGTGGCAGGACTGGCAGCTTCGCGTCTCCCTGTATTCGCTGTGGAGCCACTCCTGATACGGCACCTGCTCCGGCAGCTCGCCGATCACTGTGCCCCGGGCGTCGAGCGCCTGCGTCAAAAGCGTGTGGCATGTGGCGCACAGTTCCGACGAACGGATGTGCCTAGCCTCGGTCGGTTGGAACGCGGACGACGACTTCATGATCGTCGTGTGGCCCTTATCGATCTCGAAGGGGCCATAGGCGCGACGATCGTCCGGCCCGGCCTTCTCGTCGATCCGGAAGCCCCCGACGAAGCTTTCCCGCCGGCCCAGATTCGCTTCGGTGATCTGATGACACACCGAACACGAAACCCCGTCGTTCGCCAACCGGTCGGCGAGCTTGCCGGGATCGGGTGGGAGGTGAGCAAAGACTTCTCCTTCGCCGCCCGCCAGTCGGGCTTCATACCGCATCATCGGCATGTGGCAGATCGAGCACTCGTCCTGAATGCTCGCGGAGGCGGTGGGATGGTCGATCATTTCGCGACGCACGCCCGCCATCCAATACGGATCGCGGCCCGCGTTCGCCATCATGCTGGTTCGCCAGGCCGTGCCGACGGAAATGTCTTCGCCGGTCGGAGTCGTCATCCCGTTGTGGCAGGCGACGCAACGATCTGAAGTCTGGAAATGCGTGCCGTAGGACTCCCGGGACGCGGCCGTCCCGGACGCCCGGGCCTGCGGCGATTGCGCGCGCGCCGTAGACATCGCGGCGAACGCCAGCAATGGCAGAAAGACCGATCGAAGGCTCCTCAAGATCCGATGCTCCCCTACCATCCTTCGGTGAGACCGCCGTCCACCCAGTCCCACAGGAGGTAGATCAACAGCTGTTTCGGCCGGTCGGCCGTGTTGTTCAGAGGAATCCGGTAGCCGACGTTTCCCAGAATGTGCATGCGCTTGCTGATCGGGATTTGAATCTCGGGCACGATGTCCCAGTTCGTCGATGCGCCGCTGACCAGGTCGCGGTCCGCGATGACTTCCGCCATCGGCGACCATCGGCGCCCGAGTCCACCGTTCGTGCTGAAGGTCTTGCCGATGGCCGTTCGCAGATACACTGCCCGGGAAACCGCGGCCGGGTGCGTCGGCAACTCGACGCCCGCGTGCACTTGAAGAAAGCTATCGCCGGGCAAGAGTTGTCCGTAGGTCGTGAACAACTCAAACACGGTGGATTTTCCGCCGGTACCCACGGTGGGATCTCCGGTGGGAGCGATCACCTCGCCACCCACGCTGAAGATCGAACCCTTCTCGACACTGTGAAACAGCTTCTGTTTGTAACCGAGCGCGAGGTCGCCGAACGCCGAGCTCCGCGTGCCGTTGTCGCCGGTGAACTCGTACGGCACGATGGCTTCGATCATCGCGGAAGCGCCGATGCGCTTCTCGAAGAGAACCGACGTGGCGACCGCTCCGTGCCCGTCGATCGCGCCCGTCATCACCGCTTCGTTTTCGGGAAAGGCCTTTTCCGTGATCAATGGACGTGGGAGATTCAGGTTGCCGCGGGGCCAGGCCTTCTCGGCACACAAGCTGCGAAGGTAGTCAATGACTTTGCCGATTTGCTCCGGCGTCAACTGATCCTTGAACGACGGCATGATCGCGGAGAAGGCCCGTGCCGGCCCGCCGTTTGTGATGATGGCGCGCCACTGGCTGTCCGGCTCGGGAGTCGCGGTGGAGCAGTCGCTGAAGTCCGGGAACGTGGACGGCCGCTGAAACCCGACGAGACTTTGCGACTGTCCCTTCCCCAGCGGCCCATGGCAAGCGGCGCAGCCGCTGTCGTAGATCTGTTTGCCGGTCCCGAGCTTCACCTTGCCGGCCTGGGTCTCCCAGGTCCAGGCGGCTTGTTCCGTCGCGGTCACGGCGGGCGGTGCGAGCATGACGATACAAAAGGCCATCACCCATCGCGCCGAGCGGTTCATGATGACCATCCCAGACAAGAACTTAGGTGAGCCGAGAGAGTGGCTCGGAGATTCAGACACATCAATCTGGCCGGCATTCTCCCATCCTCCGACGGCGTCACCCCGGAGGCGAAAACCGCCTGCTCGATCCGGGACCCGCATATATTTTTCTGTCGGGGGTGCGCATGTTTCTTTGGCGATGCCTGCTGGTGCTCGCGTGTCTCGCCGGCTCGGGGCTCCGACTGACGGCTCAACCCTTCGACGCCATGCTGTTTTCGGAAATGCATTGGCGGATGGCGGGTCCGTTTCGCGGCGGTCGGGTCCTCACGGTGGCGGGAGTTCCGGGGCAACCGAACCGTTTCTATTTCGGCTCGGTGGGCGGCGGAGTCTGGCGCAGCGACAACGCGGGCCGCACCTGGGAGCCGATCTTCGACGGCCAGCCCATCGCATCGATCGGAGCGATCGCCGTGGCGCCCTCGGACGCGCAGGTGCTGTACGTCGGCTCCGGAGAGGCCGACATGCGTTCGGACATCTCGTACGGCAACGGCATGTACAAGTCGGTCGATGGCGGCCGGACCTGGCAGCGCCTGGGGCTCTCGGACAGCCGGCAGATCGGGAAAATTCTCGTGGATCCGAAGGACCCGAATCTCGTCTTCGTCGCCGCGCTCGGCCATGCCTACGGGCCCAACCCGGAACGTGGCGTTTTTCGCTCCCGGGACGGCGGAAAGACCTGGTCACGCGTCCTCTTCCACGACGAGAACACCGGAGCGATCGACCTGGCCTTCGATCCCTACGACTCGCGAACGATCCTCGCTTCCCTGTGGCAAACGCGCCGGCCGCCCTGGAACGTCTATCCGCCCTCCAACGGCCCGGGGAGCGGTCTCTATCGATCCACGGACGGAGGCGACACGTGGAAGCCGGTCACCGGGGACTTGCCCTCCGAAAAACTCGGCCGTATCCGAATCGCGTTCGCTCCGAGCCTGCGTGGCCGCGTCTACGCTCTGGTGGACGCGAAGTCCGGCGGCCTGTACGTGTCCGACGACGCCGGCGCTCGATGGCGGCGCGCGAGCGGAGATCGCCGCATCTGGGAGCGCGGCTGGTACTTCGCCGGCGTGACGGTCGACCCCGGCAGCGCCGACGTCGTCTATGCATGCGACACGGCTCTATACAAGTCGACCGACGCGGGTCGGACCTTCGTGCCGTTCAAGGGAGCGCCCGGCGGGGACGACTATCACCAGCTCTGGATCGACCCGGCCGATTCGAGGCGCATGATCGTGGGCAGCGATCAGGGCGCAGTGGTCAGCGTGGACGGAGGCCGGACCTGGAGTTCCTGGTACAACCAGCCGACCGCCCAGTTCTACCACGTCGCGACCGACGATCGCTTTCCGTACTGGATCTACGGCGCCCAGCAGGACAGCGGAGCGGCCGCGGCGGCATCGCGCAGCGACTACGAGAGCCTGACGCAGCGCGACTGGCGACCCGTTGCCGTGGGCGGCGAGAACGGGTACATCGCGCCGGACCCGCGCGACCCCGACATCGTTTTCGGCGGCGGCGTGGGGCGCTTCGACTGGAGGACGCTGCAGGAACAGGACGTCGATCCCACCCTCGCGTACCCCGGCGACTATCGCAGCGAGTGGACTCTGCCGCTCGCCTTCTCGCCGGCCAACCCGCGCGCCCTCTACTACGGCAATCAGTTCGTATTCCGGACGATGGACGCGGGCCGGCACTGGGAAAAGGTGAGCCCGGACCTGACGCGCGAGGCGCCCGGCGTGCCGGGCACGATCGACTCGGTGACGGCGGAGAACAGCGCCGTCAAGGGCCCGCGGCGCGGGGTGATCTACGCGATTGCGCCGTCGAGCCTTCGCGAGGAGCTGGTCTGGTGCGGCACGGATGATGGGTTGATCTGGCTGACCCGCGACGGTGCGAAGCATTGGGAGAACGTCACGCCTCGAGACCTGACCGCCTGGTCCAAGATCGGCGTGATCGAGGCCTCGCACTTCGATCCCGAGGCCGCCTTCGTCGCGATCGATCGGCACCGGCTCGATGATCTCGGGGCGTACATTCTTCGGACACGCGATGGCGGCAAGTCGTGGGCGTCCATCGCGCGGGGCATCCCGGATGGAAGTTACGTCAACGTCGTCCGCGAGGACCCGGAGCGCCGCGGGCTGCTGTACGCGGGGACCGAAACGGGAGTCTTCGTCTCTTTCGACGATGGGGACAACTGGCAGCCCCTGCAGACGAACATGCCCAATTGCTCGGTGCGCGACCTCGCGGTGCGCCATGGGGATCTCGTCGCCGCGACGCACGGCCGATCGTTCTGGGTGCTCGATGACCTGACCCCCCTGCGGCAACTCGACGCCAGGGTCGCCACCGCGCCGGCCTGGCTGTTCGCGCCGCGGACGGCGATCCGCCTGAATCCGGCTCCGTTCCAGGGAACCCCCGATCCGAAGGACGAGCCGAACGCGGCGAACCCTCCTCGCGGCGCGATCCTCGACTACAGTTTGAGAACCCCCTCGCCCTCTCCCGTGGCCCTCGAAATCCTCGATGCGCGGGGAGAGCTCGTCCGGCGATACGCGAGCGACGACAGAGTGGAGCTGCCGGACCTGCAAAGGATCCCGGTGACTCCGGACTGGGTCGACGTGGCCGAGGTTCCGTCGGCCGCGGCGGGGATGCACCGCTTCGTCTGGGATCTTCGCTACGCGGCACCGAAGGAGCTGCCGCGCTCCCGGAGACTGGAACCGCCCCGCGGCATCTGGGCGCCGCCGGGACGCTATGAGGTCCGTCTTGCCGCGAATGGACAAACGATCTCCCAACCCCTCGTCCTCTCGAAGGATCCCCGGGTTCCTTCGACGGAGGCCGATCTTCGCCAACAGTTCGACCTGGCGAAGCAGGTCGAGGCGGAGAGAGTGCGGTTGGCCTCCGCGCTCACTCGGGCTCACGCCCTTCGGGAGCGAATCGCGGCCCTTCGCGCCAGGGCCTCGGGAGCAGCCCGGGGGGCGCTGGATGCGTTCGTGAGGAGTCTCGATCTCGCGGCGGGGCCCCCGATCGATTCCGACGAGGACTTCGACGAAAACGAAGCCGCGAGCACCAACCTCCGGCGCCTGTCGTCGGGAATGGCTCGATTCCAGCGGACCGTCGAAAGCGCGGACGCCGCGCCGACGCCGGACGTGCTGGCCGGGTTCGAGCGGCGGCGAGAGGACGTCTCGAAGGGGCTTTCGCTCTGGAAGGACTTTCTGGATGCCGAGCTCCCGAGTCTCAACAGAGCCCTCGAAACCGCCGGTCTGCCGCGCCAGGAGTGATGAAACCGAGCTGCTCTGCAGGCGCAAGCCTCAGTCTGTCGCGACGAGCCAGCAAGAAAGCGGCCGGGGTCTCCCGCGGCCGCCGGGAGCCTTCTCCCGGCGTTCGACTTTCTTGGTTGCGGGGGAAGGATTGACCGCCGGCGCGGACGCCGACGCCGACCGTGTCGACGCCGAACTGCTCCAAAATCGGCGACCTCGGAATACTCCTGAGGTCAATCCGGGTGGCTGACCAGCGCGGCACTCAAGCAATGATGGCAGCCGTGCACACCAATCCCCAGAAGATGCCCCTTCCCAATCAGCAACAAGTCTTCGCCGTTGGCAAACTCAGAGCATTTGAGTTGGCCGATGCCGCTGGCGACTTCAACCAGTTACCCGCCACTCTTCTAATTCCGCTCCGGTCTGCGGCCCCGCCGTTCCGAGAAGCGTACGAGCGACTACTTTCAGTAATGGGCGCGGGTCGGAACGACCGAGGTGTGGCCGATTACTTCGTCAACAAAGCCGAGACCCAAAGAGCGTTTGAGGAAATGACGACTCGCTTCTCGACAAAATGCAACGAGCTATGCCCCGACTTTCCCTTAACCGCTCCGCAGTCGGTTCGCCCGACTTTCGCTCCACCGGTAATGAAAAGGGGTTAGGCCTCTCGACCTAACCCCTTGATTTTCTTGGTTGCGGGGGAAGGATTTGAACCTTCGACCTTTGGGTTATGAGCCCAACGAGCTACCAGGCTGCTCCACCCCGCGTCAGGAAGGCGGACCTTATCGAAACGCCGCCGGCCGCGTCAAGCGCGGACGGCTCAGCGCGCGGGCGCTGGCGCGTGCGGCGCCGCGGGCGTGGGCTTCGCCGTGAGGCTCCCGGCCGGATAGAGGAGGACGAGGTCGGACGGCCCGACGAGCTGGAGCTCCTCGCGGGCGACGCGCTCGGCCGGGAACTCGTGCTTGTTCGCGGCCTCGAGCTCGGCCTGCAGCTCCCGGTTCTCCTTCTCCTTCTCGGTGATCTCGGCGTCGAGCTGCCGGACCCTGGCGCGCGCGCCCGCGAGATCGAAGACCCGGCGGTCCGAGAAGAGCAGCACGCACAGGAGGATCGTCGAAACGCCGAGCGAGACGAGGAACGCCGCGAAGGGCCGCGGCTCGCGCGCGGGCTCGGGGGCGGCGGTCACGCGCGAAAGGCTTCGCGGCCGGCGAAGACGCCGACGCCGGCCAGGTCTTCCTCGATCATGAGGAGCCGGTTGTACTTGGCGAGGCGCTCGCCGCGGCAGGCCGAGCCCGTCTTGATCAGCCCGGCGTTGATCGCCACGGCGAGGTCGGCGATCGAGTCGTCGGTCGTCTCGCCGGATCGGTGCGAAACGACGGTCTTGTAGCCGTTCGTCTGCGCGAGCCGGACCGCTTCGAGGGTCTCCGTAACGGTCCCAACCTGATTGAGCTTCACGAGCAGCGCGTTGGCGATCCCGTCGGCGATCCCGGCGGCGAGGATCTCCGGATTCGTCACGAAGTTGTCGTCCCCCACGAGCAGAATGCGCTCGGTGAGCTCCTTCGTCAAGGCGATCCAGCCCTTCCGGTCCGACTCGGCCATCCCGTCCTCGAGCGAGACGATCGGGTAGTCGCGAACGAGCGCCGACCAGTACGCGACCAGCTGGTCGGAGGTCAGCGTCTTCTTCTCGCCCGCGAGGACGTACTTGCCTTTTTCGTAGTACTCCGACGCGGCGGGGTCGAGAGCGATCGCGACGTCCTTGCCGGCGGCGTAGCCCGCCGCGCCGATCGCCGCCGCCAGCAGATCCAGCGCCTCGCGCGCCGATGCGATGTCCGGCGCGAATCCGCCCTCGTCGCCGACGCCCGTCGAGAGCCCCTTCTTCTTGAGGATCGATTTCAGCGCGTGGAAGACCTCGACGCCCGCGCGCAGCGCCTCGGCGTACGTCGCGAAGCCGACCGGACAGACCATGAATTCCTGATGATCGAGACGGTTGTCGGCGTGCGCGCCGCCGTTGATGACGTTCATCATCGGCACGGGGAGCACGCGCGCCCCCGCGCCGCCGAGATAGCGATAGAGCGGCAGGCCCGACGCTTCGGCCGCGGCGCGGCACACGGCGAGCGAGACGCCGAGAATCGCGTTGGCGCCGAGGCGGCCCTTGTTCGGCGTCCCGTCGAGCTCGATCAGGATGCGGTCGAGCAGGACCTGGTCGCGCGCGTCGGCGCCCTGGATCTCCTCGGCGATCTCGCCGTTGACGTGCGCGACCGCCTTCTGCACGCCCCTGCCGCCGTAACGCGACTTGTCGCCGTCGCGCAGCTCCAGCGCCTCGCGCTCTCCCGTCGAGGCGCCGGACGGAACGGCCGCGCGGCCGGTGGCGCCGCCCGAGAGAAGTGCCTCGACCTCCAGCGTCGGATTACCGCGCGAGTCGAGGATCTCGCGCGCGATCACCTGCTCGATCTGGAAGCTCACGCGATGGCCCTCACTTCTGCAGGAGCTCGCGTCCCGCGCGCGAGAGCGCGTCGAGATCCCTTTCCGACGATGCTTCGGCGTACACGCGCGCGACCGGCTCCGTTCCCGACTCGCGGACCAGAATCCACGAACCGTCCTCCAAAAGCAACTTCAGGCCGTCCACGAGGTTGACGGAGGCGACCCGGCGCCCGGCGTAGGTCGCCGGCGGTGACTGGCGGCGGGCCTTCAGAGCCTCCTTGTCCCCCGGCGAAAGAGGCAGGTCGACCCGGCTCGTGTAGAAGGGCCCGATCTCGCGGTCGAGGTCCGCGGTCAACTGCGCGATCGTCTTGCCGGCCGCTCCGACCATCTCGGCCGCGAGCAGATCGGCGAGGATCCCGTCCTTCTCCGGGACGTGGCCCTCGACCGTCAGGCCGGCGCTTTCCTCCGCACCGAAGATGATGTCGCCCGCGATCAGCCTCTCGCCGATGTACTTGAAGCCGACCGGCGTCTCGTAGAGCGGCACACCGAACTTCTTCGCGATCGCGTCGAGGGCGTGCGTCGTCGCGACGCTGCGGGCGACGCCGCCGCGCCGCCGCTTGCGGCCGAGCAGGTCGAAGAGGAGCAGCGACAGCAGCCGATTGGGCGTGACGTACTTCCCGGTGTCGTCGCAGACGCCGAAACGGTCCGCATCGCCGTCGCAAGAGAGGCCGAGCCGCGAGCCGTGCTTCCGCACCGCCTCGCCGAGGCCGACGAGCTCCTTCTCGCCGCACTGAGGCGACTCGCCGCCGAAGAGCGGATCGGGCTTCGCGTTCAGTCGCTCGAGACGCGCGCCCGTCTTCTCGACGAACGCGTCGAGAAATCCCGCCGAGGTTCCGTAGCGGAAGTCGAGCGAGAAATGCGGGGCGCCGCGGCCGACGTCCTCGGCCCGCACCTTCTTTCCGAGGTCGGCCAGGTACGGCGCGACGGGATCGAATCGCGAGACCTCCGCTTCTTCGGGCGGCGGCATCTCGGCGGTACCCGCGATCTCCTTCTCGACGCGGTCCGTGACCTCGGGCAGCGCCGGCGCGCCGTCGGATGTCGAGAACTTGATGCCGAGATAGCGTGGCGGATTGTGGCTCGCGGTAAAGTTCAGAGCGCCGGCCGCACCGCGGCGGCGAATCTCGAATGCGAGGACCGGAGTCGGAACGGGACGCGCCGCCATCTCGGCCGCGAAGCCCTCGCGGAGGAGAATCCGCGACGCCTCGGAGGCGAAGCGATCGGCCAGAAATCGCGTGTCGTAGCCGACGAGGACGGTGCGCCCCGCGCGCCCCTCGCGCTGGAGCACGCGCGCGATGGCCGTCACGACCCGCCGCGCGTTTCCGAACGTGAACTCGTCGGCCAGGACGGCCCTCCAGCCCGACGTTCCGAAGCGGATCTGGGTCATGGCCGCGTGAAGCTAACACGAACGGCGCCGCTCGCCGTGCTCGCGCTCGCGGCCGCGTGCGCGCCGCATTCGGCGCCGCCGCCGGAACCTCCGGCGCCTCCCGCACGCGTCGTGGCGCCGCCGCCCGGCGGGGCGCTCGCGGAGGAGTACCCGGCGCCGTCGTCTCCGTCGGAGCCCGTCCGGCGCGCCGTCTTCGAGCGCATCAATGCGGATCGCGCCGCGGCGGGTCTCGCCCCCGTCGCGTGGGACGAGGGCGCCGCCCGCGTGGCCGACGCCTTCTGCGCGGCGCAGGTCGCCGAGAAAACGAACGGTCATTTCCTGCGCGACGGCGTGCCGCCCTACGCGCGGACCGGTCTCGCGGGAGTCTTCGGCTACCAGGCGGAGAACGTCGCCTCGTGGAGCACGACCTCGAAGACCTTCTCCGACACGCCGCTCTCCCTCGCGCTCGCGGCGCACCGCTCGATGATGGGCGAGACGCCTCCCGACGACGGGCACCGCCGCACGATCCTCGACCCCGAAGCCACGCACGTCGGCGTGGGGTGGGCGATGACGGGCGGCCGCTTCCAGATCGCGCAGGAGTTCCTCGCGCGCGGCCTCGACCGCGCCGCGGTCCGCAACGACGAGCGCGGAATCGCCGTGCGCGTGAGCGCGTCCGCTCGCGCGCCGTATCGCGTCGCGTTCGTCACCATCGCGCGCGAGGCCCTCCCGCGGCCGCTGTCGGCGGAGGAAGCGAGCGGGCGCACGTCGTACAGCTACCCGAGGGCGTCGCGCGCCTTCGTGCCGGAAGGCCATCGCGACATCCAGATCGTCGGCGTCCCGACGGAGGACCGTCTCCGCCTCGGACACGACCGCGATTTCGAGATCGCTCTCGCGCCCGATGGTCCCGGCCTCTACACGCTCGTGTTCTGGCTCGTTCGAAAAGGCGAGGATCAGGGCCGGCCCCTCGGCTCCCTCGTGATCCGCGCGGAGAGGTGAGGATCGGATGATCGCCGTCCTCGTCGTCGGCGGTCCCGGGATGGAGGATGCCGAGCCGCCGTCGGCCGTCGAGGTCCTGCACGCGCGCGACGCCGACGATGCGGTCGAGAAGCTCGGACGCAACCGCCGCATCGACGCGGTGCTCGTCCTGGCCGACGCGGCCACGGCCGTCGCGGCGATCCGCGAGGACATCCTCGCGCCGCCTCCGATCTTCCTGCCTTCGGATGTGCCGGCGATTCCCGGCGTGCGACGGCTCGACGCGGCCGGCTCGGCGTCGCTCCTCGAAGCGATCGGGCGAGAGCTCTCGGGCGGCGGCTGAACGACGAGCGAGG
>DATJZU010000020.1:0-16410 GCA_035498835.1 Thermoanaerobaculia bacterium | reverse complement strand
CGCGCCGTCACTTCTTCGCCGGCGAGGCCGGCGGCACGTCGGTCTGGCGCCACCGCTTCTTGTTGCTCTCCCATTGATCGAGGGCGCGCTTGCGGTTGACCGCCGCCGCGGCCGCTCGCCGGTCGTCCTCGTTGTCGCCGTCGGGAGCCTTCTCCGGCGCTTCGGAGCCTTCCTTTTCCTCGCTCATACGGCGCCCATTCTAGAAAAAAGTGGCGGCCCCTTCATCCCGTTCCGAAGGGGCCGCGCAGGGAGGGAGATGCGGAACGGCTACTGAGCGTTGACGGTGATCGTGCCGGTCATCATCGTCGTGTGGACGCCGCAGAAGTAGGGGAACGTCCCGGCCGTCGTGAACGTGTGCTGGAACTTGCCGCCGCTCGACATCAAACCGGAGTTCCAGGTCCCGTCGCCGCTGCAGGGCGGGCAGGGGCCCGACGTCGTCGTGTGCGTGCCGGACGTGAAATCCCACTCGACGGTCGTTCCGACGGGGATCGTCGTCGACGAGTTTCCGCTCGACGAGTCGCGGAAGAAGTCGCTTCCGACCGTGACCGCATGAACCTGCGCGGCCGGCGCGGTCGGCGTGGGCGTCGGGGTCGGAGTCGGCGCGCCGGCCGTCGGAGTCGGCGTGTGGGTCGGCTGCGGCGGTCCGGCCGTCGGCACGGGCCGCTCGGGATTGCGCATCGTGCGGGGCGGCCGCGACGACTCGCTGCCGATCGTCCGATTCACGACGCCGAAGCTGCCCGGCGTCGGGGTCGGTCCTCCGGGCGTCGGCGTGACGGTGGGCGTCGTGTCCGTGGCCGCGTCGACTTCCACCGTTCCGACCATGGAGTCGCCGTGCACTGCGCAGTAGTACTTGTAGGTGCCCGGCGTCGTGAACGTGTACGGGTACTGGTAGCCCGCGGTGTGCTGCGTCGAGTCCCACACGCCGGTCGAGGTGCAGTCCGGGCTTCCTCCGCCGTAATACCCGCCGCCGCCGCCGCTGCTCGTGCAGGTGCCGGACGTCGTCGAATGGGGCCCGCTCATCCAGTTCCACTGGACGGTCTCGCCGACCTGCACCGTCGTCTTCGATCCTCCGGTCGCCACGTCCTGGAACGAATTGCTCCCCGCGCCGACGTTGACCATGTGCACGGAACGGGCGCTCTGGAATCCCGACGTGTCGACGCCGAGGCACGCCGGGCCGGACGTGGACGGGAACTGCTTGATCTTCGTCGCGCCCGTGACGGTGTCACGGATCGTGAGCGTGTAGCCGAGGTCGGTCAGTCCGCCCCAGAAGACGGAGAAATCCATGCCCGCGGCCCGGTCGTCCTGCATCTTGACGAAGACCTCGGGCGTCGGGGGCTGGGCCGTCCCGGGCGGGGCAAATGCCGGGACCGTGAAGTAGCCGAAGGCATCGTTCTGCGGGACGGCCTGTCCGGCGCCCGAGACGCCGGAGCGCGGGTCCGTCGCCTCGAAGGTCACGTCGAACGGGTGCCCGGTCTGCGACAGCAGCCGCAGCGTCCCCGCGGCGAGCACCTCGACCGTCGTGGTCGACTGCGCGGCACCGCCGGCATCGGTGATCTGCAGGGTGACCGGATAGAAGCCTTCGCCCGGAAAGACGTGCGTCGGGTTCGGGAGGTTCGACGTCGTTCCGTCCCCGAAGTTCCAGAGCCAGGCCTTCGGGCTCGAGGACGACGTGTCCGTGAATTGAACCGGCGCTCCCGCCGATGGCGTGCCCGAAGAAACGACGAAGGCAACCCGCGGGGCCGCGCCGTCGGAGAGCAGCGTCAAGCCGAAGAGACCCAGTGCCGCCAGGGTGCGAGAGACTGCGTAAAGGGCATTCATTTTCGACTCCGCGAGCGAGTCTACGAGTGGCCGGAAGGCGGTTGACGTATTTTATCCCGCGTTAAAGCGTCTGTCTTCCGGCCCGTATAATCCTCGCCCACCGTGACTTCGCCGCGTTCCGACGTCTCCGCGCTCGCGCGAGGCTGTGTCGATTTGATCGACGAGAAGGACCTCGAACGCAAGCTCGACCGGGGAGCGCCGCTCACCGTCAAGGTGGGATTCGACCCCTCGGCGCCGGACATCCACCTCGGCCACACGGTCGTGATGCGCAAGATGAGGGATTTCCAGCGCGCCGGGCACCGCATCGTCTTCGTCGTGGGCGATTTCACGGGAATGATCGGCGACCCGTCGGGCCGAAAGGCCACGCGGCCGCAGCTGACGCGCGCGGAGATCGAGGCCAACGCCGCGACCTACACGCGGCAGGCCTTCCGGATCCTCGAGCCCTCCCGGACGGAAGTGGCGTTCAACAGCAAATGGCTCTCGGCCCTCGGCGCCGAGGGGCTCGTCCGGCTCTGCGCGCGGATGACCGTGGCGCGGATCCTCGAGCGGGACGACTTCCAGAAGCGCTGGAACGCGCGACAGCCGATCTCGCTGCACGAGCTGCTGTATCCCCTGGCCCAGGCCTACGACTCCGTGGCGCTCAAGGCCGACGTCGAGCTCGGCGGCACGGACCAGCTCTTCAACCTCCTCGTGGGACGCGACCTCATGCGCGACGAGGGGCTCGAGCCGCAGGTCGTCATGACGATGCCGCTGCTCGTCGGCCTGGACGGCACCGAGAAGATGTCGAAATCGCTCGGCAACGCGATCGGCATCGAGGAGCCGCCCGCGCAGATCTTCGGCAAGATCATGTCGATTCCGGACCGGCTGATGTGGAGCTACTGGGAGCTGTTGACGGATCTCCCGTCTTCCGACATCGCCGCGCGGCGCGACCGCGTCGCCTCGGGCGCCGCGAATCCGCGCGACGTCAAGGCCGAGCTCGCGGAGACGATCGCGGCTCAATTCCACGGAGCGGAGGCCGCCGCGCGCGCCCGCGCGGACTTCGAGCGCGCGTTCTCGCGGCGGGAGATTCCCGAGGAGATGGAGGAGCGCCGCGCCGAACCGGATCTGGCCGATGCCGGCGCGGCCACCGTGCTCGTCCGCACGGGCCTCGCCGAGTCGATGCGCGAGGCCCGGCGCAAGATCGCCGAAGGCGCGCTGACGGTCTATGCGTCCGGTGAGGAGCGCGTCGTCCGGGATCCCGCCGAAAAGATCCTCGGGGGCGAGGCCCGGGTGCTGCGTCTCGGCCGGCGTTTCCTGCGCGTCGTTCCGGGTTAGCTAGAAACCCCGCCGGCGTCGCGCCAGCTTTCGCGCCTCGTCTTCCGACACGATCGGCGTCGCGCGCTCTTTCCGACGGCCCGAGCGCAGAAACACCGCCAGGCTCACGAGGAGGAAGGCGAGGATTCCCTGCAAGGAAACGAAGGCCGCGAGCTTCAACCACGCGAAGCCCGGGTGCACGAAGCGCACGAGCCAGCCCGCGCCCTCGTCCAGGAGCGCCGAGAGAAATCCTCCCGCGACGAACGCGATCTTGACCCTCCGGGAGAACGGCGCGAAGAGGAGGAGATGCGTGAGCAGGAGGACGACGAGGGCCATCATCGGGAGGTGCATGTGCGTCACTTCGAGCATGGCCCCGGCGGTGCGTGGCGGCCGGAAATCGGCCTCCGACCCGCGGTAGTAGGCGGCGATCGACGCCGGCGTGAAGCCCAGACGCGACGCGAAGAGCACGAGATTGGTGATCCAGAAGCCCGACAGGAGCACCAGGGCCCCCGAGAGCGTCGCGCGCATCAGCGACTGGGACTCGAAGCCCCCCCGCTCGAGGTATTTCATTTCGCGGCGCCGGGGGAACCGGCGGAGAGGACGCGGTGGAGCGCGAGGACGCGCCGGACCGCGTCGGTCGTCGCGTTCGTCGTGAGCGTGGCGCCGGCGACCGGCCGGATCGCCCGTTTCAGCGAGAGCTCGTCGTCGAGCGGCCGGCCCGGAAACTGGGCGTACCACCGCGGCAACGGCAGGTAATCCTCCGGCTCCTGGAACGAGAGAACCTCGATGCGCGTGACGTCGCCGGCCGGGTCCACGAGGACGAGGATCGTCTCCGGCATCGTCCGCACGCGGTGGGTGTCGAAATACGCGGTCCCGACGACCTTCCCCTCGCGCATCCCGACGTAGTAGCTGACGAGCGCGTCGGGTGGATCGGGGCAGTGCGCGAGCTTTTTTGTCTCCTGCTGCTGCGCCGCCGTGAGGAAAGCCGTCCGGCGCTCGACCGAAACGCCGTCGGGAAAGGCCAGATGCAGCGCCTCGGCCTGCGTCAGAAAGACCCTGGCCGAGGCGTCGGCACCAGACAGCACGGCGCAGACCACGATCGCGGCGAGAACGCGCGATTTCACGCGTTTCACTCTACAAGAGCCCCTGGACTGCGGCCCCGGAAGCCGCCCGCCTCAGAAGACGTAGCCCAGTCCCAGATTCCACTGGTTGACTCCGGTGCGCGCGGCGTTGCGCTTCTGCTGCCAGTCGGCCTTGAAGACGAGCCGGTCGATCGGTTTGAAGGAGAGGCCGAGCGTGAGCTCGTGGACGTCATTCTCGGGATTGCGCTCGTAGCCCGCGGGCACCGCGGCCTGCGTGTCGTACTGCTCGTAGCGGACGAACGGTTGCAGCGACATCCGCGTCCCCGGCACGAGCGAGAGCACGTCGAATGCGCCCTGCAGGTACCAGCCCTCCTGCCGGCTGCCGACGGACTCGTCGCCCTCGAAATTGTTGAGCTCGTTGATGAGCGCGGCGTCCCCGACGGTCGTGTGCGCGTAGAGACCCCGCAGCCAGAGGCCGCGCCACTGCCAGTCCGCGTGCGCGTCGAAGACCGTCGTCGCCGCCTTGATCGGCGCGCCCGACGGCGTCACATGTCCTTGTCCCGCATCGCCGGTGAAGACGGACGCGCCGACGAGAAGCCCGGGCACTGCCGTGAAGTCGACCCGTCCGGTGAACGCCCAGTTCTTCGCGAGCGCCTCGGAGCCTTCCTGGCTTCCCTCGTGGATCCCTTCGTCCGCGGAGTAGCCCGCGGCGTTCAGCCCGTTGACCATGTAGCCTCGATACGTCAGCGGTCCGGCTGTGCCGTAGGCGCCGAAGCCGATCTCGCGCCAGGTCGTCGGAATGATCACGTCCTCGACGTCGGGCCGGCGCACGCCAAGAAACGTCGTCGGCTCGTGCAGCTCGTTGACGAGGCCCATCGGCATCAACACGAGCCCCGCGCGGCCATTGAAGGCCCGGGAATGCATGTAATCGATATAAGCGAACTCCACCTCCGCCTCGCCGCCCTTGTCCGAGGCGACGACCGCGTTCTCGTATTCGATCTCGGTGTTGAGGACGAAGTGCGGGTCGAACTTGTAGCCGAGATAGAGGACCGCGCGCGCGACCGTGATCCGATCCTCCGCGTCCGAAGGCGCGCCGCTCTGGTTCTTCTCCGCGAAGTTCTGGTAGGTCACCTCGCCGTAGCCGCCGATCGAGAGGCCGTCTTTCCCGTAGACCTTCGCGGCCGCGGGGCCGACGCCGAAGGACCGGGCGGTCGAGGTCGTCGGAGCCACGGCGGCGGCCTCTCCGATCTTGAGCTTCTCGATCTCCTGCGCGAGCACGTCGATCTTCCGCTCGACTTCGGCCAGTCGCGCCTGCGTCGCCGCATCCGCGGGGATCGCCTTCACCGCGTCGAGCTCCGCGCGCGTCTCGGCGAGCAGCTTCTCGAGGCGCTCGAGCCGCTCCTCCGGAGAGAGCGACGCCCCGGGCGACGGCGTCGGCACGGGCGGCGCCTGCGCCGGCAGGGCGAGGGGAAGCGCGAGGGCGAGACAGAAGAGAATGGCTCGCGAGCGGATTCCGGGAACGATCATGAGACGGCCTCCTGTCAGCGGGCGCCGGCCGCGACGCCCGGTTCGGTGGAAAGAAGAAACCGGGACATGCCCGGCGAATGCGGGGCCTCGAGAGCCCCGCCCTTGTCCACGAGAAAGAGCACTTCGTTCGCCACGCCCTCCGCCCGAATCCGCTCGGAGAGCGCGAGCCCGTCGCGCGGCCCGAGGACGAAGAACGCCGTCGACAGCACGTCCGCAACGAAGCCCGAATCCGCCACGACGCATACGGAGCCGAAGTCGGGCGCCGGCGATCCCGTTCGCGGATCGAGGAGGTGCCCGATCGTGCGGCCTCCGACGCGCCGGCTGCGCTCCGAGTCGCCGGAGGTCGAGAGCGCGAGCCCGTCCGGGAGGGCGAGGAGCGCGGCCGGCCGCCGGCGATCCCGGGGATGGGCGACCGGCACCGTCCATGGCCCGGCATCGGATCCCTTTCCGAGCGCGAGCACCTCGCCGCCGAGGTCGAGCCAGGCATCCGCGATGCCCGCGGCCTTCAGGCGCGACGCGGCGCGGTCGAGCGCATAGCCCTTGCCCCAGGCGCCCTCATCGATGCCGGCCCGCACGTCGAGACGCGCGATCGTCTTGCGGTCGGGGTCGAGCCGGAAGCGGGAAGCTCCCATCGCGGCGAGCGCCGCGGAGATCTCTTCCGCCGAGGCGACCCGGCCCTCGCCGCGCAGGTCCCAGGCGCGCACGAGCGGGAGAACGGTTGGATCGAAGGCCCGATCCGTCCGATCCGCCCAGCGGAAGACCTCGGAGACGAGCGCGAAGACTTCCGCGTCGAGCGGGACCGGTTCGCCCGGCGTCGCGCGGCTCAGCTGGAGCAGCGGCCCGTCGCCTCGCCAGGTCGAGAGGCGCTCCTCGAGACGCTCGACCTCTTCGATCGCCGCCTCGATCGCGGCGAGACCGCCGCTGCGATCGGCCACGCGGACGAGCACGTCGAAGTTCGTCCCCATCGCCACCACGCGGCGCTCGACGGGGCTCGCCGTCGGAAGCGCGGCGGCCGCCGGCTCCCGCGCGAGCATCGCGGAAAGAACGAGCGCGAACGTCATCCGGCGCCGTCCCCGGCGCGCGGCGGCGACCGCCATTAGCGACCGAGACTCAGTCTCAGTATCAGTGCGAAGGCCGGCCACTCGCGTCCTCCTCACGGTGATTCCTCAGTGCACCCGGCTGGGTCGGCTCGGCGGCGAAACGGACGGCCCGCCCGGAGCGCGGGCGGCGTCGGACGCCTGTCGCGCGGCGCGGGGCCGGCACTGGCGGCAGATGCCGCGCATCTGGTGGCTGTGCGAGAGCGGCAGGAAGCCGTAGCGCTCGCAGACCTCGTCCTGCAGCTGCTCGATCCGCGGCTCGAAGAACTCGATGACGCGGCCGCACTCGTTGCAGATCAGGTGGTCGTGATGCTCGCCGGCGCGCAGACGCTCGTATCGGTAACCGCTCTCCCCGATCCGCACGCGGCCCACGATGCCCGAATCGACGAGCAGCTCCAGCGTCCTGTAGATCGTCGCCCGCGAGATCTTCTTGTGGCGCGCGCGCAGGCGCACGAGCAGCTCATCCGCTTCGAAGTGCTCGTGGCGCGCGAAGAGCTCGTCGAAGACGGCCTGTCGCTCCGACGTCAGCTTCAAGCCACGCCGTTCGAGGTACTTGCGGAAGATTCCGCGCTCGCGGTCATTCATGCGATTGCGACTCAGTCTCAGTTGCGGTATTCTTCGCCACCCCGGGGGGCCCTGTCAAGCCCCGAGGAGGCGGAGGACTCGACGCCATGTGGCAAGGATTCACGATCGCTCTGCGGGAGGGAATTGAGTCTTTCCTCATCGTTGCGCTCACGCTCTCGTACCTGAAGCGCACGGGCCGCCCGCGGCTCTCGCGCGCGGTCTGGGCCGGCGTCGCGGTTTCCGCGGTGACGTGCGCGGCGGCGGGCTACCTGTTCTCCAGGGCCGAGAACCACTCGCTCTGGGAGGGAATCCTCGCCCTCGTCGCCGCGGCGCTCGTCGGCAGCTTCCTCGTCTACATGAAGCGCGTTTCGGGCCACTTGAAGAGCGACATCGAGCACCGGCTGGAGACCGAGGCCGGGGCCGCGACGGTCGCGGGCGCGTTCTGGGGCGTCTTCGGTTTCACCGTGCTCATGATCACGCGCGAGGGCATGGAGACGGCGCTCTTGATCGTGACCGCGCTTTTCCAGATGAAGTCGGCGCCCGTGGTCACCGGTCTCGCGCTCGGAACTCTCGGCGCCGTCGCGATCGCCGCGCTCTGGACGCGTCTCGGGCGCGGTGTCGACATTCGCGCGCTCCTGAACATCTCGGCCGTCTTCCTCGCGATCTTTCTCGTGCAGCTCCTGCTCTACGGCGTGCACGAGCTCGCCGAGGCCCGCGTGTTTCCTTCGTCGCAGGCGATCCACGACGCGACCGAGATCCTGGGCCCCGACGGAAGGATCGGGCACCTGCTCGCCTACGCGCTCGCCGTCGTTCCCACGGCCTGGCTTCTCGCCACCTGGTGGAAGCGCCGCGGAGAGGCGGCGCCCGCCGCGACTACGAGTGCCCCGACCGGAGCATCGCCTCGACCACCTGTTCCGCCACGCCCGCCTGGCGAAGCTCCAGGATTTCGGCCGTCGTGAGGTCGTAGCGGACGCTGCCGGCGTCGGCGCGGACGGCGGCGAGCAAAGCCTCAGTCGAGGCGCCGCCCTGCGCAAGACGCAGGATCTTCCTGTAGGGACGTTCCCCCGCCTCGCCGGGAGCCGGCTGGCCGGGAACGCGCGCGGCCGGCGGCTCAAGCGGTGTGGGCTCGGGCCGCGGCGTGGAAGCGGCCGTCGGCGTCGCCGGAGCTGCTGCGGGAGCCGGAGCGCCACCCGACTGGCAGCCGCCCGTCAGCACGGACGCTGCGATCGAGACCGTCGCGAACAATCTCCGCGCGCCGGGCATCGCGCGGGATTTTCTCACTCCCGCCTCAGAAGATCACCGTCAGAGGAAGGAGACGTCCCGCAGGGGGCGCCCCGCGCTACGCCCGGCTGTCCCAGAGGATGTCCGCGACGCCGCGCCGGTGGTTCTCGTAGCGCGCGAGCACGAAGAGCGCGTCCGAAAGACGGTTGGCGTACTCAACCGTGTGCGCGCCGACCGGCTCGACGCGGCCGAGGGCCACGAGAAGGCGCTCCGCACGCCGGCAGACGGTCCGCGCCACGTGGAGCGACGCCGCGCCGGGCGAGCCGCCGGGAAGGACGAAGTTCTCGAGCGGCGCGAGCTCCTCGGAGAGCGCGTCCATCAGCTTCTCGAGCGCCGCAACGTGGCGCGCCTCGATCCGCGGCGCCGGCATCCGCGCCTTGTCTTTCTCGAGGATGCAGAGGTCCGAGCCCAGGTGAAAGAGCTCGTTCTGGATCGTTCGCACGGCCTCCGCGACGCGCGGATCGAGGCCCGCGGCGAGCGCCGCCCCGAGGTGGCTGTTGACCTCGTCGACGGTCCCGTACGCCTCGATGCGGAGCGAGTCCTTCGGCACGCGCTGGCCGCTCCCGAGCGACGTCGAGCCGTCGTCGCCGCTGCGCGTGTAGACCTTCGTGATGCGCGGCATCTAGAACCTCACGTCGAGTCCGCCGACGACGAGCTGCCCCGCCGCCGGGTATCCCGCCACCTCATCGTAATGGCGATCGAGCAGGTTGACGAAGCGCAGATACGGCGCGAGGTTCGGGCGCACCTGCCACCGTGCCGTGAAATCGACACGCACGTAAGAGGCGTCCTGGACGGGGGCACCCGTCAGGGGGTCGTTGTCCGCGCGGTCTCCGACGTAGAGCAGCCGCGGAACGAGATCGAGGCCGGGAACGGGCTGCCAGTCGACGCCGAGTGACGCGCGGTGGCGGGGCCGCCGGGGGAGCGCGGAGGCCGTGACGAGGTTTTCGGCGTCCAGATATGTGTAGGTCGCGTCGGCCGAGAGGCCCGCGGCCATCGCCTGTCGCCATCCGACTTCGACGCCGCGCGCGCGCGCGCGCCCGACGTTGTAGTTCAAGGACGTGGCGAAGTCGTAGACGATCAGGTCTTTCAGGTCGTTCCAGAAGAGCGAGACCTCGACGCGGCCGTCGCCGACGTAGCGCTCGGCGCCGACCTCCCAGGACACGGAGGTCTCGGGCTTCAGATCCGGATTTCCGCTGAACGGGTAGTAGAGCTCGCCGATCGTGGGCGCACGGAACCCGCTCCCGCCGGAAGCCCGCACCTTCCAGATCCGGTCGGCGGAGAGCCAGGAGACCGTCGCGCGCGGGCTCCAGTGGTCGCCGTACGTCGAATGATGGTCGAACCGCAGGCCGCCGGTGATAGTGAACGGGCCGAACGTCGCGGAGTCCTGGGCGCCGAGCCCCCAGAGCGTCGTCGACTGTCCCTCGAGGTTGGGTCCGAAGTTGCTCGCGTCGTCCACCTTCCACCGTTCCCAGGACGCGAATCCCGTCAGCGTGTGCGCTGCGAGCTGCACCGTGTCGGCGACGCGCCCCTGGAGCGTCTGCGCGTCCGTCTGCGAGGAAAAGCCGTCGAGGGGATCGTCGAAGGCGGGCTTCGACACGACCTCCGCCAGCACGACGTCGAGGTGGTTCGCGGGCGAGAGCGCGAACTGCGCCGGCAGGGCGAAACGCTCCTCGTGGAAGAAGCCCCGCTGCGTCGGGTTCTCCGCGCCGACCGGCCCCGGATTTCCCGCCTCCCCGTCCAGGATCGACCCCTCGAAACCGATGCGGCTCGCATCGGAGAATTTCGCGGTCATGCTCCAGGCGCCGTTGCGCTCGCGCCAGTCCGAGTTGACGCGCTCGCCGTCGAAGGCCTCGTAGCGGTAGCTCGCCGTCGCGGAGAACGGGCCCGATCCCGCCGACACGAACGCCGAGGCCTCGCCCTGGCCCAGGTTTCCCGCGCCGCCGCTCGCCTCCCCCGAGACGCCCTGCGAGGCGGGGCGTGTGAAGATCTGCACGACGCCGCCGATCGCGTCCGAGCCGTACAGGGCGGAGAACGGGCCGCGCACGACCTCGATCCGCTCGACGTTTTCGGCCGTCATCGCGGACCAGTCGTACCCGGCGAAGAACGGCGAGTTCATCCGCACGCCGTCCACGAGCACGAGCGTCTGCGTCGAGTTCGTGCCGCGGGTGAAGAGCGAGGTCACGGCGCCGGGCGTTCCCGACTGGACGACGTCGAGCCCCGGCACGGTGCGCAAGAGCTCGAGCACCGAGGCCTTCCCGCTCCTCTCGATCTGGTCGCGCGTGATCACCGTGATCGCCGAGCCCACGTTCTTCTCGTCCTCGCTCGTCGACGTCGCCGTCACGACCACGGACTCGGAGACCGGCGCCGGCTGCTGCGCCGCCGCGCGCGCGGGCACCACCGCGAGGAGGAGAACGGCCGCGACGAGCGCCGCCGCCGTCCGGCGCCGTGCGAGCGCGTCGGCGCCGAAGAGCACTGCCGTCCCGGCGAGGTCCGCCGCGAGCGTGCGCCCGAGGAAGGGAATCGCGGCGACGAGGCAGAGCCCGAGTCCCGGCGGCGTCTTCGGGTAGAGATCGTCGCAGAGCCAGACCGCGATGTTGCTCACGAGGAAGAAGAGGACCGATCCGGCGGCCGAAAGGCCCCCGAGGCCGAGCGGTCGCGCCGAGCGACCCCTCGCGCGCGCGCGGCCCAGCCACACGATGGCGGCAAACGCCGCGTAGTCGGCGGCGCGCACGAAGGTGAGCGCGGGGCGGCCGCTGCCGAAGTCGAGGAAGAAGTCCGACAGCGCCATCGCCGCGATCGGGACGGCGAGCGCCAGGCGTCGCGGCAGGCGCGCGCCCGCGTAGAGCGCGACGGCGCCGAGGGCGACGGCGTTGGGCGGATGGGGAAGAAGTCTCGAGAGCGCGCCGAAGAAAACGAGCAGGACCGCGGTCGTCATTCGAACCTCCCGTTCGACCAGACGAGATGTCGATCGAGCGGAAAGATCCCGCGCCCGCGGAGATTCGAAGGCGCGCCCTGTCCGGTACCCCGACCGAGAGCGTGTTCGACCGGCAGGTCTCCTGGCTTCCGGATCCTCCGCCGCCGGGCTCCTTCCCGGACGCGTGACCGCTTTCGATCGGGCGCGTCCAGTGGTTCTTGCCCGGGGCGTCCCCGGTGACAGTGGCGGGGGCCGCGCGGGATTTTCACCCGCTTCCCTTGGCCGGACGAATCAAAGAGCGCTGAAGAGTCGAAGAGCGTGGACGATACTCTTTCGCTCACGGGACTTTCAAGCGCCCCGCGCGGATATGATCGGTTTCAAGGTGCTCGGTCCCGACTACACGCTCGATTTCGACCGGCTGCGCCGCGTCGGTTTCCCCGAGATCGTGCTGGCGGAGGGCAAGACTCCCGAGCAGGTCGCGGAAATCTGCCGGCAGCTCGCCCGCGCCCACGACGTGCTCGTCACGCGGCTGACGCCGGAGCGCTGGGAGGACCTCGCCACTCATCCCCTGCCCGGCCGGGCCGACTACGACCCGCGCTCCGGGACGCTCGCGCTGTCGGTCGGCAAGCCCATGCCGCGCGTCGAGGGCTCGGTCTGCATCGTGACGGCGGGCACGATGGACACCCTCGTGGCCGAGGAGGCGCGCCGCACGCTCGACTATCTGGGCGTCTCCTCGACGCTCGTTCCGGACGTCGGCGTGGCGGGGCTCTTGCGATTGCTCTCGCGCCTGGAAGAGATCGAGCGCGCCGACGTCGTCGTGGCCGTCGCGGGGATGGAGGCGTCCCTCTTCTCGGTCATCGGCGGCCTCGTCGGCCGGCCGCTCATCGCCGTGCCCACCTCGCGCGGCTACGGCGCCGCGTTCGGCGGCCTCGCGTCGCTTCTGTCCGCCGTCAACTCCTGCGCCAACGGGGTGACGGCGGTGAACATCGACTCCGGCTACGCGGCCGCGATGGCCGCCTTCCGGATTCTTTCGGGAGGACCTCGCCGATGGGATCGAAAGACGCCGTCACCACCGCCCGCCGCTACATCCACGAAGCCGCCAAAGGCGTCGACCGGCGCCGGAAGAAAGCGCTCCTCGGCAAGCCGACGACGCCCGTAAAGATCTCCCGCGGGACGACGGTCTCACAGCTCCTCGACTCCTATCGCCTCGCGTCGTTCCAGGCGCGCGCGCTCGGCAAATGCGCCGCAATCTTCGAGGCGATGCTGCGCGACCGTCAGCGGCCGACGATCCTCCTCGGCATGGCGGGCTCGCTCATCGCGGCCGGCATGCGGCAGGTCATCGTGGATCTCATCGAGCAGAACATGGTGGACGTCGTCGTCTCGACGGGAGCAATCGTCTCGCAGGACCTCTATCAGACGCGCGGCGGCCGCCACTACCACGGCGACGTGAACGCCGACGACAAGGAGCTGCGCGACCTCTACATCGACCGCCTCTACGACACCTTCATCGACGAGGAGAAGTACTGGAAGACCGACCTCTTCGTCTCGCGCTTTGCCGACTCGCTTGCCCCGCAGAGTCTCTCTTCGCGCGGGTTTC
The DNA here is from genome assembly GCA_035498835.1 of Thermoanaerobaculia bacterium. Lineage (GTDB taxonomy): Bacteria > Acidobacteriota > Thermoanaerobaculia > UBA5066 > Gp7-AA6 > DATBFU01. Next base: position 3,237 of record DATJZU010000020.1, on the reverse strand, counting down.
TCGCGAAGCTCGGAGAGTTCGCGCGGAAGGACAAGGGCTCGATCCTCGGCGCCTGCGTGCGCAACGGCGTGCCGCTGTTCGTGCCGGCGTTGAACGATTCCTCGATCGGCATCGGCCTCACCGAGCACTACCACCGCTTTCGGACCAACCGGCAGCGGCCGTTCGAGATCTCGTCGATCCGCGACAACTACGAGCTGACGCAGATCGTCGTGCAGAGCCCGGCCACGGCCGCGCTTTACATCTCCGGAGGCGTGCCGAAGAACTACATCAACGACTCCATCGTCATGTCGTACATCTTCGGCCTCGACACGGGCGGCCACAAGTACGCGCTGCAGGTCACGACCGACGCGCCGCACTGGGGAGGCCTCGGGGGATCGACGCTTTCGGAAGCGACGTCCTGGGGAAAGGTGTCCAAGAAGGCGACGCACGAGATGGCCTTCGTCGAGACGTCCGTCTCCCTCCCGCTGATCTACGGCTACGCGTTGCAGCGCAACGCGGCCCGGGGACGCAAGCGCCTGCGCTACGAGTGGGACGGGGACGTCCTGAAGAAGATCGCGCGCCGTTGAGCCCGTGCAGCGGGCGCGCGCGAGGCCACCCGGTCAGACGCGCGGGATCGGACCGTCGAGCCAGCGCGCGAGATCGTTTCGAGCGAGGGCCGGGCTGACGTAGCGTCCCTGCGCGACGTCGCAGCCGAACTCCGACAACAGAGTCCAGGCCGCCTCGTCATCGACGTCCTGGGCCACGACCTGGCGTCCCCAGCTGTGGCCGAGGTCGATCGCGCACCGCACGATCGCCGCTTCTCGCGGATCGCGCGCCATCGCCCGCACGAGCGACCCGGCGATCTTGACCTCGTCGACCGGGAGCCTCTTCAGCGCCGAGAGCGAGGACTCGTTACCTCCGAAGTCGTCGATGGCGAGCCGCACGCCTCCGGCCTTGATGCGCAGGAGCGCGGCGATCGATCCGTGGGGATCCCCGACGACGCCCTGCTCGGAGATCTCGAGCTTCAAGAAGACCGGATCGAGCTTCGCCCCGTCGAGGAGCCGCGCGATCCGCTCGGACAGAAGCGGGTCCCGCAGGCTGCGGCCCGAGACGTTGACGGCGATCTGGACCGGCCGGCCCGCCTCGTGCCAGCTCCGGCAATGTCCGACCGCCGTCGCGAGCGCCCAGTCACAGACCGGTTTGATCATCCCGGTCCGCTCCGCAGCAGGGAGGAATTGGCCCGGCATCAGGAGCCCGCGGCGGGGATGAGCCCAGCGGACGAGCGCCTCGACGGCCGCAGGCCGTCCGCTCCGCATGTCGAGCTGAGGCTCGTAGTCGAGGCGCAGCTGCGCGTTCTCGACTCCCACGCGGAGCTCCCGCATCAGGGTCATCCCGCTCTCGCCGAAAGTGTCGTCGCCCGAGGAGTACACGACGTATCCCTCGCTCGACTGCTTGGCCGCGTACATCGCCACGTCCGCGCAGCGCAGAAGGGTCGTCCAGTCGTCGCCGTCCCTCGGACAGAGCGCAATGCCGATCGACGCCGAGACGTCGATCGACTGGCCCTCGATCGTGAACGGGCGCTCCAGCGCGGCAAGGATCTTTTCGGCCATGAGCGCGGCGTCGTCGGCGCCGCCCGCCTCGGGGAGCAGGACCGCGAACTCGTCGCCCCCCAGGCGAGCGACGGTGTCCACCGTCCGAAGCAGCCCGCGCAGACGCTTCGCGAAATCCTTCAACAAGAGGTCGCCGAATGGATGGCCGAAGGTGTCGTTGATCTCCTTGAAGCGGTCGAGGTCCATGACGCAGAGCGCGAGCGAAGCGTCGCGACGACCGACACTGCGGATCGCGTGGTCGAGGCGGTCCTGCAGGAGCACGCGGTTCGGGAGGCCGGTGAGGAAGTCGTAGAGGGCCTGGCGCTCGAGAGTCTCCAGGTGCGCGGCACGTTCGGTCACGTCGCGGACGACGCCCACCCAGTGCGTGGGGGCCGCGGAGCCTTCCAGCATCGGCGTCACCTCGAGCTCCACCACCCGTTCGGTTCCGTCCGGCCGCCGGATGCGGAGACGCTCGCTCCGGAATCGTTGGTTCGCGTAGAGACTGCGCCGCAGGTTCGCGGCGGGTTCCAGGCCGCCGTCGACGAAGGGCAGGTTCGTCAGCGGCTCGCCGAGCACGGCCGAGTCCTCGACGCTCACGATGCCCCGGAAGGCCTCGTTGACGAACGTGATCACCGGCTTTCCGCGGTCCGGCGTCAGGATGAAGATGCCCTCGACCGCGCTATCCACGGCGTTCTCGAGCAGGGAGAGCGAGCTCTGGATCCGCCGGCGCTCCGCGACGACGGCCGCGAGCGCGGTCGTCGTGATCGACACGACGCCCAGGAAGGCCTGAAGGAGCAGCAGGGACTCATTGCGCGACGCCTCCTGGAAAGGACCGAGCCCGGCCCGCGTCCCGACGATCGCGAGGGCGGCCAGGACCAGGCTCGCCAGCGCGGCTTCGCGCTGTCCGAAACGGAACGCCGCCCAGACGAGCAGCGGCAGGCACAGGAACTCGAGCGGGTAGTTCTTGTTCGGCGTCGGCAGCAGGCCTCCGAAAACGAGCCCGCCCACGGCGAGCAGGAGAACGAAGAGACCGGCCGCCTCCGGAAAGCGTCGGCGGGCCCACGGCGAAGCCGGCCGCGTGTACCAGAGCACCAGGGCCGGTGTGACGACCATGGCGCCGGTCGCGTCGCCGAGCCACCAGGTCAGCCAGATCGACGGATCGTCGGCGGGCCTGGCCAGGCCGGAGAACGCGAGCGTCGCGACCCCGATCGAGGCGCTGACCATCGTCGCGCCGAGCCCCGCCAGCAGCGAGAACTTGAAGACGTTGCGGGGGCGGTCGAAGGCGTGACGGCCTCCGGCAAATCGCTGGACGAGCCACGCGCCGAGAAGCGCCTCGAGGACGTTTCCGGCGGCGATCCCGAGAGAGGACCCGATCCCGCCCGCCGTGGTGAGGTTGACGAAGAAGGCTCCCACGAAGATCGCCGGCCAGACCCGGAACCCGAGCAGGAGCAGCGCCGCCAGCGCGATCCCCGTCGGAGGCCACACGGGCGTCGCGCTCGCGTTCAGGAAAGCGAGCGTCAAGCCGAGCTTTCCGGCCGCGAAGTAGACGACCGTCAAAGCGGCGATGACCGCCGGCGTCGGCCTGACTTTCATGAGGTCCGAACCTCCCTGGGGCCCTCCAGATTAACGCGGAAGAGGCCGAAGGGGTTGACGCCGGGATCACCGAAAA
>DATJZU010000019.1:0-51510 GCA_035498835.1 Thermoanaerobaculia bacterium | reverse complement strand
TCGCGCGCGTTGAGCTTCTCCGTCCGGAAGACGGCCAGACGCGTCGAGAGGCGGCCGCCCGAGAAGTCCCACTTCGTGCCGACCTCGTAAGTCCGGTTCTCCTCGGGATCGAGGTTGACGTTCGCCGTCGAGAGCGAGAGTGTCTCGGCGGAAGGGTTCGACGAGGTGCCCGCGTCGAAATAGATCGTGCCGTTCTCCTTCGGCTTGTAGACGATCGCGGCGCGCCAGTTGGGCATCTCGTCCGTGCGGGAGAGCTGTATGGACGGCGCGACGCTCTGGAGGTAGTCGGTCGCGAAGCGATCCCATCGGAACCCGCCGGTCACCTGGAAGTCGCCAAAGGCCACCGTGTCGAGCGCGTACGCGGCGAACGTGTCCGACGTCGTGTCCACCCGCGAGGAGACGGTCGCCGTTCCCGCGAAGTCATCGCCGGGATCCGGGTGCAGCAGACTCGTCGTCGGCACGCCCGAGTATGCGAAGCGCGTCGGGTCCGACGTCTCGCGTCCGAACTCGATGCCCGCGACGAGCGTGTGCTTGAGGCCTCCCGTCTCGAACCGGAACGTCGTGTCGAGCTGATTCTGGAGGAAGCTCTCGGTGCTCTGGACGGCGATCTGATTCCGGGTGACCTGGATCTGGTCGAGGGGCGTGTCGGGCGTCGCCGAGGTCGGCAGGCGCGCCTCCGTGATGCGCCCGTCGCGCGTGTAGACGGCGTAGCGCGCCTGCTCGCGCACCGACACGTTCGCGGAGAAGTCGCGCTCGAACCGGATCGTGCCCATGTCCGCGTTCGTGTTCAGGTACGAGCCGTCCTCGAAGCCGTAGTAGTTCGCCCGATTCACCGGCGCGGGCTCGTTGAAATACCACGGGACGCCGTAGTCCGGGATGTCCTTGGCCGTCTGGTGGAAGTACGACAGCGTCAGGCGCGTCGGGCCATCCAGCCCGAAGGCGAGCGACGGGGCGACGCCGAACCGCCGGTTCTCGGCGACGTCGCGGCCGGCGACCTGCGAGTCGTTGCCCATGACCGCGAGGTGAAACGCCGCGCCCTCGCCGAACGAAGGCAGCGGCTGCGACACGTCTGCCGTGGCGCGGTACGTCTGCGCCGTCCCGAGGAAGAGGTCGGCGCCGAGGGACGGCTGCAGCGACGGCGTCTTGCTCGACTGGTTGACGACGCCGCCCGTCGAGCCGCGCCCGAACTCGGAGGACGCCGGTCCCTTCAGCACCTCGACCTGCTGAAGGTTGAACGGGTCGCGGTAATAGCTGCCGAAGTCGCGCATGCCGTCGATGTAGATGTCGTTGCGCGCGGTGAAACCGCGCAGCGTCAGCGAGTCGCCCTGGGCGCCGCCTTCGCCGGCCGCGATGCTGATCCCCGCGACGTTCCGCAGCGCGTCCCGCAGCGTGGAGGTCGCCTGCTCCTCCATGACTTCCGTGGGGATGACGCTGATCGTCTGCGGCGTGTCGCGCACGGGCTCCGTGAATTTGGGGGAGATGCTGACCGGCACGTCGCCCGTGACCTCGAGCGACTCGGAGGCGTCGAACGTCAGCTCGGCGGTGTCGGAGGACGTGAACCGGAACCCGAGGCTCGTTCCGACGAGGATCTGCCGGAGCGCGACCTCGACCGACAGGAGACCGGTGACGCCGTGCGACGGGATCTGGAGGACCGCGGGATCGGGCACCTTGACTCGCACGCCGCAGGCCTCCCGATAGGCGTCCAGAACGGCGCCGAGCGGACCGTCGGAGATGGCGAACCTCCGAACGGGAAGGGCGGCCGGCGGCGTACCGCCCGAGGCGGCCGCGTTGGGAGGCGACGTCGCCGCGAGCGCTCGGGCCGAAGGCCGGACCGCCGAGTACGCCACGAGCGTTCCCGCCGCCATCCAGATCGAGCGGGTGCGCTTCTTCGATTGCTTCCGCTGTGCACGCTCACGGGTCATGACATCGCTCCTTTCGCTCGAGCGAGCTCGATCTCCTTCGAGGAGGATTCGGGAATCGCGTCGCGTCGGCGCGCGCGCCAGGAGGCAAGTCGGCGCAGGGCGAGGGAGATCCCGGTGATCGCGAGGAGCACGCTGCCGAACGACGACGCCGCCGCCGCGATCTGGCCGGGGACGCCGAGGGCCTCGCCGGTGTGCAGAAAGCGCATCCAGGACCGCGTCCGGCGTCCGGCGCTGGCTTCGGCGTAGGGCTCCCACTGGACGACGGCTCCGCTCGCCGGATCGAGCGCGAGCGACGATCGGGCGAAGCGGTTGCGGAATCGGCCCTCCTCGATGGTGAACGCGACCGGCGCGCTCCTGCCGGCGGGCGCCCGCATGGTGATGGCCTTCCAGCCGGGCGACCGGCGCTCCGCCGCCGGCCAGAGCCGGTCGAGCCGCGCGGCGTCGGCCTCAGAGAGCGGGCGGGCGTCCCGGGAGGCTCTCTCCCCGCGAGCGCGCGCCTCGCCGCCGGCGGGCGCGGGCTGCGGCGAACCGCCCGCCACGCGATACACGAGGTCGTTCGCCCAACGGTAGGACATCGGGAGGGCCGTCACGGTGATGACGGCGATGACGCCCGCGCACCAGACGCCGAGGGTGTTGTGCCAGTTGAAGTCGCGCGCCTTGCCCTTGAGGCCCCGCGCAAAGAGGCCGACGCTCGCGACGCGCCGGATGCCGCGCAGGCGCGGCCACCAGATGAAGAGGCCCGAGAGCGCGAGTCCGAGGAACGCGACGTTCGCCGCTCCGGTCACGGCCCTGCCGGCGTCCCGGTGTTCGGCGGAGACGGCGAGCCACCGGTGGAGGTCCTGGACCTTCGAGAAGAAGGCGCGCCACGCCGGCGCGCTTCGGCAGACGACGGTTCCCGTGGATCGATCGAGAAAGACCGCCGACTCCCGCCCGAAGGCGACGGTGGCCGGTTCGGACGGATCGGCCGGAATGGTGACGGCCGTCGGCGCGCCCCCGGGGGAAGCCGCCGCGCCGAGACGGAGGAGCGTGCCGGGGCCGAGGGGAGAGGCCGCGGCGCGAGCATCGGGCTGCCGTGCCGGCCGTTCAACGAGGGCGAGAACGAGCGGCTGCGAGGCGAGGAGGATCCCGGTCGCGCACATCGTCAGGATCACGATGCCCACGACGGAGCCCGCGGTCAGGTGGCACCAGAACAGGATCTTCCGCACGCCCTTCACTGCAGGCCTCGCCAATCCAGATTGAGACTCAGTCTCATTATCAACGGAAGCTATCGAAGCCCGGCCCGGGCTGTCAAGGGGGGGAGCGGGGGCAAGGGAAGCCGTTGCGTAGAGTAGTGGCCATGCGCCTCCACTTCTACGGAACCAAGGGCTACGTCGAGGAGGATTCGCCGGCGCACCGCGGCCACTCCGCCTGGACGCTCGAGACGGCCGGCTTCCGCCTCCTCTGCGACTTCGGCGAGAACCGGAAGGGCCGGCTCTCGCGGATCACGCCTGACGCGATCTTCGTGTCGCATGCCCATCCGGATCACGCCGGCGGCCTCGCGGAGGGGACGTCCGTTCCCGTCTATGCGTCCGCCGTCACGCACGAGATCACGAAGGAGTTGCCGATCGAGAATCGCGTGACGCTCGTGGCCGGCGTCGCCGCGCGCATGGGACCCCTCACGATCACCGCGTTCCCGGTCGTCCACTCGATCCGCTGTCCCTGCGTCGCGGCGCGCATCGAGACGCCGGAGGGCATCGTCGTTTATTCGGGCGACATCGTGAACTTCGAGGATCCGGCCGCGGCGCGGAAGGGCGCCGACCTGTACGTCGGCGACGGCTCGACGCTCAAGGGCTCGCTCGTGCGCCGCCAGCCTTCCGGCGTGCTCATCGGCCACACGACGGTGCGGGCGCAGCTCGGCTGGCTCGATGCGTTCGCCGTGCCCCGAGCGATCTTCTCGCACTTCGGCAAGGGCCCGATCGAGATGGGGGAACCGGCGCTCGGAGACGCGCTGGCGGCGCTCGCCGCGGAGCGGGCGCCGCGCTGCGAAGTCGCGGCGGCTCGCGACGGACGGAAGCTCGACCTCGAGCTCGCCGGGACCTAGGAGTCGGGGGAGTCGGTCGCCCCGGGATTCGCCGGCGTCGACGGGGGTGGGGGCTCGGTCGTCGTCTTCAACGGCTTCGTCAGCACCGGCGGGTACTTTCGCAGGAAATAGCGCACCGAGTTGTTGACGGGGTCGTCCGTGGCGGGCGTTCTCGGCTTGTCGAGCTCGATCGACGGCGGAACCTTCAGCTCGATGTGCGCCGAAATCGCGGAAGCGGGCGAACCGTTCCACCACGGTCCGGCGATCAGGGGATCGGGCCGGTACTGAAGCCCGAACGGCTGGTTGCAAGGGTACGCGGTCTGGCACCGCGAGAAGAGCACGAACTGCGCGGAAACCGGAGCGGCCATCGCGAGGGCCGCGGCCGAGAGCAGACCGATGGAAAGAAGGCGCGCTCTCACGCCCCCGATTCTACAGCCGCGAGCGCCCGTGGGCGGGGACCGCGGGACCGGTCGGCGCCGGGACCGGCTCGCGCGGGGAGACCGCCTTCTCCGGCGTCTCGCCGAGGACCAGCCGGCGCGCCTCCCGGGTCCTCTTGACGAGCGCCAGGAACGCCCCGGTCATCAGCACGTAGAAGCCGCCCCAGACGAGCGAGATCAGAGGCTTTCGCGTGACGTCGACCGATAGCGACTCGGTCGTGGCCGGCTGGAACTCGGCCGCCTTGTCTTTCGACACGCCGGTCAGCCGCAGCACGAGCGCGCCATCGTTGGGAGACACCGCGACCACGCGCATCTTTCCGCCGGGCACGCCCGGGATCTCGACCTCCGGAGCGTCCGCCTCCCGCGTCTCCATGTTCCAGACGTACCGCAGCGTCGCGTCGCGGTTGACGCCGTCGGGCGGCGTGATCGTGACGTCGGTTAGAACGAGGATCGTCTTCTCGCCGCGCATCATCGCCGAGCGGTCGGCGTTGAAATCGCGGAACGTGAACCCGATGCCATCGATGTTCTGCGTCGTCCCCTTCGTCATGCGGACGTCGCGGCCGACCTGCTCGGGCTGGCCCGGGTCGTAGGACTGCGGCGCGATGTAGAGGTCGGAGACGGCGGTCTTGCGGATCGCCGGGTTGGCCATGAGCTGGTTCGTCCGCGAGTTCACGTACATCTTCGGGTAGACGTAGAAGCTCTTGCCCTCGGCGGTGCGAACGCGCACTTCCATCGCCTGCTTCTCGGTCGCCGTCGCGGGCAGCACGCGCAGGAAGGTCAGCGTATTCCCGTCGACCGTCACGGGCTTACCCGTGGGGAGCGTCACCCGGGTCGACTTCGCGTACACCCCCGAGACCACGATGCCGGCGAGCATGATTCCGACGCCGACGTGCGCGAGGTAGCCGCCGGCGCCGGCGATCTTGCCGGTGCGCGCCTTGCGGATGACGGCCCGCAGGTTCATGTCGGCGGCGAAGAACGCCAGCGCGAGGAGGACCAGGGTCGGCGCCTGCCGCGCGCCCAGAACGAACGCGAGCGCCGTCGCGCCGGCGGCGACGAGGAGCGAGCGTCGTGCATTCGCGAAGAGCGCCGCGAGCGAATCGCCCTTCCAGCCGACGAATGGCACGAGAGCCGCGAGGAACACGATGAGCGCCGCGGCGGGCGTCGTCGTGCGGTTGTAGAAGGAGTTCTGCACCTGCGACGGATTGCCGGAGAGGCGCGTGAGCAGCGGCGCGGACGTGCCGAGGAGAATGACGAAGGCGAGCGCGCAGAACGCGGCGATCCCCAGAATAAAGAGGACGCTCCGCGAAAGCGCCGGTGTCTCGTCTTCCGCCTCGACCGGAATCTCGCGCCAGCGCCAACCGACGAGGGCGAGCGAGAGCCCGAGGAACCCGAGCAGGATCGCCACGAGCCAGCCGGTGATGCCGAGGTCGATGAACGAGTGCACCGAGAAGTCCGCCAGGATGCCGGACCGCGTCAGGAACGTCCCGTAGAGGATCGTCACGTAGGCGAAGCAGGCGAGGAGCAGGTTGACCTTGCGGTGCCGCTTGCGCGCGCGCTGCAGGAACATGCCGTGCACGAGTGCCGCCGTCACGAGCCAGGGCACGAGGCTCGTGTTCTCCACGGGATCCCATCCCCAATACCCGCCCCAGCCGAGGGTCTTGTAGGCCCAGTAACCGCCCATCAGGATCGCGGTACCGAGCGTCACGAACGTGAAGAGCGCCCAGGGGATCGCGCGCGCGATCCAGCCGTCCCATCGTTTCTTCCAGAGCGCCGCGATCGCGAACGCGAAGGGGACAGACAGCGAGGCGAAGCCCGAGAACATCACGGGCGGGTGGATCACCATCCACGGATCCTGGAGCAGCGGATTCAGCCCGACGCCGTCCTCGGGGGCCGGCGGCGGCAGCATCTTGAACGGGCTCTGCTTGCAGAGGATCGCGATGATGCCGAGGAAGCTCGCGAGATACACGATCATGACGGGCGCCTCGAGCTCCTTGGCGCTGCGCCAAACGACGAGCCCGATGAGCGCTCCCCAGAAACACCAGAGCAGGAACGAGCCCTCCTGCCCGCCCCAGAACGAGGAGATCAGGAAATGTGTCGGGAGGTCGAGGCTCGAGTACGCGTTGACGTAGGAGAGGTCGAAGCGGTGCTGGAGGATGAGCGTCATCAGGACCGCGCAGGCGGCGACGACGCAGGTCGCGAAGGCCGCGTAGAGGCTGCGGGCGAGCGGCAGCAGGTCGCGCTTCCCGCGGTCCACCTGCCAGTAGGTCGCGGCGGAGGCGGTTCCCGAGAAGAGCGCGCCCCAGATGGCGGCGACGCCCGGCCAGAAGAAGGAGGAAGTCATCGGGTTTTACGAACGGGGAGCGGGCGCCGGGGGTGCGGACGAATAGGACTTTTCGACTTCGGCGCCCTGATATTTCGATGGGCACTTGACGAGCAGCTTCTCGGCCTCGATGCGGCCGTTCTGGTACCGGCCGATCGCGACGATCGAGATCGCGTCCTTGAAGTTGCCGGGCTTGATGCCGCGATAGGCGACGGACATCGAGCGGCCGTGCTCGTCGAGAATGTTGAACGAGAGCTCCTGGCTCGACGTGTCGTACCGATCGCTCGTCTTGTCGAGGGCGCCCATGACCTGGACGACGCCGCGCGACTTGCGCGCTTCGTCGAACGTCAGATACGGGGTCAGCGTCTTCTGGAACGCCGTGAGGCCGAGGGCGACGAAGGCGAGCGCGAGGACGGCGGCGATCCAGTAACCCTTCTTCACGGCTCGCGCTCCTTTTCCGAGATGCGCCGGTCGAGGCGCCAGACGTAGAAGAAGAGCCCCCCCCAGATCACGAGGTTCACCGCCGCGAGGTAGCCGAGGCTGCTCACGAGGCGATTCTTCTCCCCGGGGACGCGAAAAGCAACCCTTTGGGCCGAATTCGCGGCGGTTACTTCCGGCGCCGTCGCGCGCGCGAGAGCGGGAGCGGAAAGGCTTCGCCCAGCCGGTCGATCTCCGCCAGGTGCTCCAGCGCGAGCGCTCTGAGGACCCGGCGGCCGCGCGAGGCCAGGAGGACGCGGACGCGACGCCGGTCCCGGCGGTCGTCGGCGCGGCGAACGAGCCCGCCGCGCACGCACCGGTCGACGAGGCCGACGGCGCTCTGGTGCGTGATCTGAAGCCACTCGGCGAGGTCGGCGATTCGCGGCCGCCCGTCCGGAAATCCCCGCACCGTGACGAGCAACTGATACTGCGCGGGGGAGATGCCGGCGCGCCGGTCGGCGACCTCGGCGTGCCGCAGGAAACGCCGGAGCGCGTAACGCCATCGCGCGAGGCGCTCGTAGTCCGAATCCGTGAGCCGCGACGGAAGAGGGGGCACGCAGGTGGAATATATCGCGGTACGATATAATTCTCCAGCGCGGCGGGCCTCCGGAGCTCCTCCGGGATCGGCCCGAGCAGAAGGAGACGGCGTCGATGTCGAGCAAGCGTCTTCCCCCGATGGTCCTCGTGTCTCTGGTCTTCGCAGCCCTCGTTCTCGTTCCCGCCTGCGCCCAGAAGAAGCCCACGGCCGTGGCGGAAAAGGCGCCCCCCGCGGCCACCCCGGTTCCGGCCCCGGCAGCGCAGGCGTCCCCGGCCCCGGCTCCGGCGGCCGCTCCGGACATTCTGGCGCAGGATCTCGATCACCTGAACCGCGGCGGTTACCTCCGGGACGCGTTCTTCGACTACGACCGCGCGGAACTGCGCGAAGACGCCCGAACGTCGCTCGCGGCCGACGCGCGCTGGCTGCAGCGGTACCCGAGCGTCCGCATCCTGATCGAAGGGCACTGCGACGACCGCGGCACGGATTCCTACAATCTCGCCCTCGGACAACGACGCGCCAGCGCGGCCGAGGACTATCTGGCGGCTCTCGGCGTGGCGTCCGATCGCGTGAAGGTCGTCTCCTACGGGAAAGAGCGGCCTTTCTGTACGTCCGACGACGACACCTGCTGGCAGGAGAACCGCCGCGGCCACGTCGTGATCACGGCGAAGTAGCGGCTCCGATCGGGTCGGCGGCGGCTTCCGCGAGTCCGCACCGCGCGAGGAGCTCGCGCGCCTCGCCGGCGCTCGCGCCGACCTTGCCGGCGTTCTCGACGAGGTCCTCGCCGCGGAAGGGATACCAGTTGCGCCGATCGCGGCGGCCGAGGCCGGCGACGTCGAGCGGCGCGATCGCGCGGTGGACTTCGTCGATGAGCGACCGACGGTCCGTTCCTCGCGAGGCGATCGCGCGGCGGCAGATGCCTCGCATCCGCGCACCGAACGGCTCGCGATCGGCGCAGAGGAAGGAGCCCGCAAATTCGGGCCGGCCGAGCCTGCGCGCGGCCTCGGAAAAGCTCGCAGCCGCGAAGTAGAGCTTCGAGAGCGCCGCGAAGAGCGGGAAGTCGTCGAAGGTCGCGTACAGCGCGCCGACGAGGAGGGCCGCCGCGTCCGTCTCGAAGAGCGATCTCTCGGCCTCCCGCTCGAGGCGCGGCGCGAGCCGCGGAGAGCCCCAGTCTTCTTCGAGGGCGCGCCCGAGGCGCTCGATGCCGAGGAGCGTCAGGGGGAACCCCGTCGAGAGCAGCGGATCCACGAAGGCCGCCGCCGACGGCAGCATCGTCCAGCCGGGGCCGCTCGCGCGGGCGGCCCGGAAAGGGAGCCGCAGGCGGTGGACGAACGGGAGCGCAGGGCGCGCGCCCGCGAACTGGTCCCGCACGGCCGGAAGACGGTCGAGCAGCCGATCCCACGCCGGCGCGCCCTCCTCGAATCGCAGCGCGCGGGCCAGGGAGGCTTGCGCCGCGACACCGGCGCTCGTGAGGCCGTTGCCGAAGCGCAGGACCCAGATCCAGCCGCCCTCGAAAATGTGGTGGAGGGCGGCATCGTCCGGAGGGTAGGGAGGCGTCTCGCCCGAGGGCAGGACGTTCATCTCGTCGAGGCGGCGCACGTCCATGAAGTGGGTGTACAGGCCGGACGTCTCGGGCAGCCCTTCGAAGGGCTGCTCGCCGACGCCGAGCGTCTTCCAGAGGAATCCCCGCGGACCCGATGCGTCCACGGCGAGCCGCGCGCGGACCTCGAGCGGCTCTCCGGCCCGCTCGCCGGAGATGCGGACGCCTCCGTCTCCGGTTTCGATGCGATCGAGCGCGGCGCCGTCGAGATACTCGGCGCCGGACTCGCGCGCCTCGCCGACGAGGAAGAAGTCGAAGTCCGGGCGATACCAGTGCGTGTCGGCGATCTCGTCGCGCGGCGAGGCGGCGACGAGGAGCTGGTCGCCGCGATTCGGGTCGGCGGCGAAGGGGTGGTCCGCACGGTGCGCATAGAAGGAGAAGCCCCGCTTCAACCCGCAGGCGACCTCCGCGCGCTGGCGCCGCCAGGTGCCCCACTTGCAGAGCGGGAGAAGCCGCGGGAGCTCGTAGCGCCGCGCGAGCTCCTCCAGCAGCAGGTTTGCCAGCGGCGACGTGGACTCGCCGATCGCGAAGCGCGGATGCGTTCCCCGCTCGAGGAGCGCGACCGAAAGGCCGAGGCGCCGTGCCACGAGCGCCGCGAGCGAACCGCCGAAGCCCGAGCCGACGACCGCGACATCGACGGAGAGCTTCATAGCTTCACCGCGCGGCTCCGCAGTTCGCGCAGGCGACCGGCGGCGGGACGCGCTGCTCGAGATTCATGCGCTCGAGGCGTCGCCGCCGAGCGGGGAAGCAGGCCTCGCAGTCGCGCAGGCGCTCGAGATCCCAGAGGTCCGCGAACACGCGCCCGCGTCGCGCGAGCGCCGCGATTCCGTTCGCAAGCGCGCTCTCGACCATCGCGAGGTCGGGCGGCACGAACTGGCCGCGGCGCGCGAGCGCGTCCATCGCGCCGTTTCCCGCGCGCGTCGGGATCAAGACGGCGGCCGCCGCGCCGCAGTCGAACGCGAAATCGAGCGACCGGGCGGCCCAGGCGAGCGATTCCTCCGGGGGGAGAAACGGCAGGCCGACGAGGAGGAACGCACGGAGCGCCACGCCCTCGCGGGCCAGCGACTCGGAGGCGCGGCGGAAGGACTCGGCCGTCATCCCCTTGTTGAGCTTCTCGAGGATCCCGGGGTGGACCGTCTCGAGCCCCATGGCGACTTCGAGCCGGCCGCCCACGAACCTGGCAAACCGGAAACAATCCTCTCCGACGAGCGCCGGGTGGCACTCGACGGTCACCCGTTCGAAGCCGCGCAGCATCTCGGCGATCTCCGCATGGTCCTCGCGCGGCACGGCCTTCGGATCGAAGAAGCTGCCGGCGTTGTAGAGCTTCACGCGTCGGACGGACGGAAAGGCGGCGAGCGCGCTGGCGACCTGGGCCGGGATCGCGCCCGCCGCGACCGTCTCTTCGATCGTGTGCGTCCAGAGATCGCACATGAGGCAGCGCCACGGGCATTCGCGGTTGGCGAGGAGAATCGTCGCGACGTCGGCAATCGTTCCCGTCTCGGTGCGCTCGCGCTCGACGAACGCGCCGACGGCGCGCGCCGGATCGACCGCCGCGCGCGGCGCCCGCCGATCGAGGATCCACCGTGTCCTCTCGGCGGGGCGGTCGGGGTAGGCGTCGTCGAGGCTCACCCGCGGCGGGTCGTGCGGATCAGGTCCGGGCGTACTGCGCGAGGAGCTCGCGGCGGTACATCGCCTCGGCGGCGTCGCGGTCGCGCGGCGGCGGCGCCGCGAGAGCGCCGTCCTGGAATCGCCGCTTCGGGAAGACCGGCATGCGGACTCCCGCGACTGCGGCCACTCCGCGCGAAACGATCTCGCCCTTCAAGGCGTAAAGCCGCGCCGGGCTCCAGTCCGTCAGCGCGACGAACGGAATCGCCTCGGCGACCGCCAGGACCGCCGGGCGCGTGAAGGGACTGAAGCCCTCGAAGCCGAACCGCGCGAGCGGCGCGTACGTGCGCGTGCAGCCGCGGCTCTGGCCGCCCGAGTACGTCAGCGAGTGCTTCACGCTGCCCACGCCCCAACCCTCCTGGTAGAGCATCGGGTTCGACAGCACGCTCCGGATCGTGAGCTCGCGATTCTCCTCGATCGGGTAGTCCTTCAGGTTCTCGTCGCCGCCGTCCCCGTCCACGAGATGCTTCCACTCGGGATACCGCTCCCGGATGCCGCGACAGAGCGCGATCGCCATCGCCGCCGATTCGACGTCGAGCGGCTTGTAGTCCTCGATCACGCGCACGGCCTCGGCGTGGTCGATGGCATTCGGGTCCGTCTCGACCGCCTCCAGGTAGAAGGCGCGGCCGCATTCCTCGAGGAACCGCCGTGCCTGCGAAAGATCTGCCGCGTCGCCCGCGGCGAGCGTGAAGGCCTTCAGCCGCGCCGGGCTCATCCCGAGGCCGCGGAGGACGTGCTCGGTCACGAGCAGGACGGCGCCGCTGTCGATTCCGCCGGAGAAGCACACGCCGATCGGCTCGCGCGGGTCGAGGCGCGAGACCCACTTGCGGATCTCCCCGGCGAGCGCGCCGACGTACGCCGCGCCGACCGCGTCGAGGTCTGCCGGCAGTGTCCCGCGCTCGGGCGCGAAGAAACGGCGGTACGCCGGGAGCGGATCGGGGCATCCGACGAGCCGGATCTCGACGACGTGATGGGCGGGCACCATGCGCGTGTAGCTCGGATGAAACTGATCCGCGAGGCCGAGAGCCACGAGGTGGGCGTGGATCGCATCGATCCGGTCGGCCACGACGAGGAGCGGCCCGTCCGTCTGCTTCGCGAAGAAGTAGCGCAGCGGCCGGTCGAGCGAGCGCGCGAGGCGGACGACCTCTCCGCGCGAGGCGACGAGCGCGAACGAGCCCTCGATCCCGCGGACGTCGTCCGGCGTTCCTTCGGCGAGGATCCGGCGCGCCTCGTCGACGGACAGGTCGTCGAGGCGGTTGCGGGCCGCCTCGGTCAGGTCCGCGATTCGGGCGACGGGGCGCGAAGTCATCGGCGCGCCCGCTCCGCCGCGATGCGCGCGAGCCGGGCCGCCCGCGTCTCGAGCGACAGCATCCAGAAGAACAGCGCCGAGAAGCCCGCGAGGCTGCCGAAGAACACGGCCTTCGTCGGACCGTCCATGAGGATCTTGCCCTGCGGGTTGATCACCGTCTGCGGATGGAGCGACTGCGTGATCCGCGGCGCGACGAAGACCAGAAACGGCATGAGGAACGCCGAGAAGATCGCGTACGACGCGGCGATCCGCGCCCGCCGCTCGGGGTCCTCGATCGCGTTGCGCAGGAAGAGGTAGGCCGCGTAGAGAAAGATGAGGAGCAGGAACGACGACTCGCGCGGGTCCCAGTTCCAGTAGGAGCCCCACATGACGCGCGCGAAGAGCGACCCGGTCACGAGCGCGAGCACGGCAAAGAGAAGGCCCAGGCGCACGGCGGCGGCGGCGATCTCGTCGGCGCGGGGCTGCCGGCGCGCGAGATAGGCGATCGAGTAGCCCGCCGCGATCAGGAACGCGAGGCTCGCCACCCAGGCGCAGGGCACGTGAAAGAAGACGATCCGCGACGACTCGCCGATGAATCCCTGCGCCGGCGCGGGCCACAGAAAGGCGGCGGCGACCACGGCCGCGAGGTACAGGCCGAGAAAGGCCTTGGCTGCCTTCACCGGTCGAAGACTATCGCACCGTCCCGCGACGGGATCCGCCGGCGACAATCCTGTTGGATGGAGCCGGCCGGTGCCGTAGGATCGGCGGCCCGAAGGAGGTGCTCTTGCGCTCGATCCTCCGAACCCTCGCCTTTCTGGCCGTCGCCCCCGCTCTCTCCGCCGCTCCGACCCCGACGCCCACGCCGAGTCCGACCGCGACGCCCGCGCCCTCGCCGACGAAGAAAGACGTCGCCGCCGACATCAACGAGCCGCGCCCCGACGCGCGCCGGATCGCCTTCGACGTCTCGCAGGGGACCTGGATCTCGGTGGACGTCTCGCCCGACGGCTCGACCATCGTCTTCGATCTGCTGGGCGACATCTATTCGCTGCCGATCGCCGGCGGCGCGGCGAAGGCGCTCACGCGCGGGCCCGCGTACGACTCGCAACCCCGGTTCTCGCCGGACGGAAAGACGATCGCATTCACGACCGACCGCAGCGGCATCGAGAACATCTGGCTCATGGACGCGGACGGCGGCAACCCGCGCCCGCTGACCGAGGAGAAGGACTTCTACGTCCGCACGGCCGCCTGGACGCCCGACGGCAACTACGTCATCGCGCGCAAGGAAGAGGGCAAGCGCGGCGGCATCCCGCCGGTCGAGCTCTGGATGTACAACCGCTACGGCGGCGGCGGCGTCAAGCTGACGTCCTCCGACGAGCTGAGCAACGCGGCGGGCGCGGTCGCGTCGCGCGACGGCCGCTTCGTCTTCTTTTCGGCGCGCCAGAAGGGGTTCAGCTATACGCCGGACCTCTCGAAGGGTCTCTGGCAGATCCGCCGCCTCGACCGGACGACGGGAGAGGTCTTCCCGGTCACCAGCGGCTTCGGCGGCGCCGTGCGTCCCGCGCTCTCGCCCGACGGGAAGACGCTCGTCTTCGTCAGCCGGCGCGATGCCGACTCGGTCCTCGTCGCGCGCGATCTCGCCTCGGGCGCCGAGCGAATCCTCGCGACGGGCGTCACGCGCGACGAGCAGGAGGGATTCGTCCAGATGGACGGCTGGCCGGGCTTCGCCTTCACTCCGGACGGCCGTTCGATCGTGTACTCCGACCACGGCAAGCTCGCGCGGCTCGAGCTCGCCTCGCGCACGCGGGTCGAGATCCCGTTCACGGCCTCGGTCGAGCAGTGGCTCGCGCCGCGCGTCGCGTTCCAGGAGAAGCTGCCGACGGGCCCGATCGACGCGCGCATTCTGCGATGGCCCTCGCAGTCTCCCGACGGAAAGTGGATCGCGTTCGACGCTTTCGGCCGGGTCTGGCTGCAGGCGCTCGACGGCTCGCGCGCTGTCGGCTCGCCGCGCCGGTTGACGCCGGATGCTCCGGGAGCGCCTCGCCGCGAGTACGCGCCCGCGTTCTCGCCCGACGGTCGCTTCGTGGCCTACGTGACGTGGACCGACGCCGAGGGCGGGGCGGTCTGGAAAGCGCCGGTCGCGGCCGGCGCACCGCAGCGGTTGACCAGGGCTCCCGCGCACTACGCGAACCCGGAGTGGTCGCCGTCCGGCGACCGGCTCGTCGTGATCCGCGGTTCCGGCCTCGAGTTTCGCGGCCAGCAGCCGGAGGACGAGGAGTACTTCGAGATCGCCGTGCTCCCGTCCGCGGGCGGCGAACCGCAGCGCGTCACGTCGGTGGAAGGCGCGCAGGTCATGAAGTTCCACCCGCAGGCCTTCTTCTCGAAGGATGGAACGCGGATCTTCTTCCGCGACCCGGTGCCGACCAAGAAGCCGACGGACGAGGCGAAGAACGATCTCGTCTCGGTGCGTCTGGACGGCACGGACCGGAAGGCCCATCTCCGATTTCCGCCGGTGGACGACATCGTTCCGTCTCCCGACGAACAGTGGGCGGTCTTCACGTCGCGCGACAACGTCTACGTGGCGGCGCTGCCCGGGATCCAGCTGAAGGAGCCGCCGGAAGTGGGGCTGAAGGACGGCACGGTGCCGGTGTGGCGCCTCTCGGGCGAGGCGGGCGGGTACGTCGGCTGGGCCGACGGCGGCCGGACGATCACGTGGGGATTCGCGAACACGTTCCGCCGACTGCCGGTCGCCGAGGCGATCCGCTTCGTCGAGGAGGAGAAACGCAAGGCGCGCGAGAAGGAGAAGAAGGCGGGCGACGCCGAGAAGACGGGGGCGGCCGCAGACAAGGCGGAGAAGAAGGGGGACGAGCCGAAGCTCAAGCTGCCGGCCTCCGAGGAGATCGCGATTCATCTGTCCGTGCCGCGGCCGGCGCCCGACGGGTCGATGCTCCTGTCCGGCGCGCGCGTCGTCACGATGAAGGGCGATGAGGTGCTCGACAACGCGGACGTACTCGTGACCGGCAGCCGGATCGCGGCGGTCGGACCGTCGGGCTCTCTCTCGGTTCCGGCCGGGACGAAGACCTACGACGTCCGCGGCAAGACGATCATCCCGGGCCTGATCGACACGCACGCGCACCTGCATTACTCGGGCTTCGAGGTCTTCCCGGACACCAAGTGGGAGTACGTGGCGAATCTCGCGTACGGCGTGACGACGGTCTACGACCCGTCGGCGCCGTCGCTCGACGTCTTCGCGCAGGCGGAGATGGTCGACGCCGGCCTGATGCTCGGGCCGCGCGTTTTCTCCTCGGGCGACGTTCTGTACGGCGGCCAGCAGGCGGACGTCTTCGCGGAAGTCAACGACCTCGAGGACGCGCGGCGGCAGGTGCGCCGGATGAAGGCGTACGGCGCGCGGATGATCAAGGTCTATCAACAGCCGCGCCGCTCGCAGCGGATGTGGTTTGCGGAGGCCTGCCGCGACGAGCACATGCTGCTGACGGCCGAGGGTGCGGGGGAGCTCCAGACGGACCTGACGATGGTGCTCGACGGCTTCACGGCCTGGGAGCACGCCCTTCCGGTCGAGCTCGGGCCCGACATCATCAACTTCGTCGCGAAGTCGACGACGTTCTACACGCCGACGCTCATCGTCGCGTACGGCGGCCCCTGGGGCGAGGAGTACTTCTGGCAGACGCGCAACCCGCACGACGATCCGAAGCTGAATCGCTTCACGCCGCACCGGGTCCTCGACGTCAACGCGCGCCGCCATCTCTGGATCGATCCGTCCGAGTACAACTTCCCGACGGTCGCTCGCGGCGCCGCGGCCGTGCTGCGCGCGGGCGGCAACGTGTCGCTCGGCGCGCACGGCCAGGTGCAGGGCCTCGGGCCCGACTGGGAGCTCTGGATGATGGCCGGCGACGGTCAGCCGAAGGGGATGACGGCGATGACTCCGCATGAGGCGCTGCGCGCTTCCACGATCCTCGCGGCCGACAAGATCGGCTTCGCGCCGGACCTGGGCTCGATCGAGGCGGGCAAGCTGGCGGACCTGGTCGTCCTCGACGCCGACCCGCTCGCCGACATCCACAATACGGAGAAGGTCCGCTGGGTCGTCAAGAACGGCGAGCTGTGGGACGGCGAGACGATGCGCCGCGAGTGGCCGACGGCGCAGCCGGCGCCGAAGTTCTTCTGGCAGGAGAAATGAATTGTGAGTTAACAGTTCACAGTTTTCAGTTCCGGAACTGACGACTGAAAACTGACAACTGACTACTACTCTTCCCAGGCTGCCGACGCGAGCAGGTACGCGGCGCACGTCGCCGCGCCGTCGTACGCGAGGATGACGCGGAGCGGCGTCGCCGCGAGCCCCCCGCCGGCGGCGGCGACCGTTGCCGCGATCGCGGAGAGCAACAGGGGCACGAGGAGCGGGAAGCAGACGAGCACGAAGAGAACGTTCTTCCCGCCGGCCCGCGCGACGAGCGCCGAGAGAAACGTCGACACGACGGTCAGGCCGTAGCCGGAGGCTGCGAGCACGATCGCGAGCGCGCCGGGCGACGCGACCTCCCAGCCGAGAAGGATCGAGAGCCCCGGAACGGTCACGGCGGCGATCGCGGCGAACAGGAAGTAGTTGAAGAGCGTCTTGCCCGCGAGGACCGTGAGGCCCGGTGCCGTCTTGCGGAGCGCGAGGGCGGTGCCCGTCTCCTCCTCGCGCACGAACGCGCGCGGCAATCCCGTGGCGGTCGAGAAGAAGAGGAGGATCCAGAGCACCGCCGCGTGCAGCGTCGCGCGCTCCTCGCGGGCGAATCCCGCGGGCCCGATCGCGAACGACACGAGGGTCAGCGCCGTCGCGGCGAAGAAGAGGACCGAGGCCAGGGCGATGCGCTGCCGCGCCTCCTGGGCGGCGTCCTTGGCGCAGACGGCCCAGGCGCGGACGAGCGGGCCGGAGGCGCTCATCGGGACAGCTCGATCGTGTGCTCGGGCGAGGCGAAGTCGCGCGGGTCGTTCGACGCGAGGAGAACCGGGCCGAGCGCCCGCCGCTCCGCGACGACGCCGGCGAGCGTGGCGCGTCCCTCCTCGTCCAGGCCCGCGGCCGGCTCGTCGAGCAGCAGCACCGGCGGATCGAGAAGCAGCGCGAACGCGAGGCGCAGGCGCTGCTTCATGCCCGTCGAGAACGCGCCGGCGCGCCGGTCGGCGACCGCGCCGAGGCCGACGCGATCCAGGCGCTTGCCGAGGTCGGCGTCTTCGGCGGGCAGTCCCGAGGCGCGGCGGAAGAAGCGCAGGTTCTCGCGCGCGGTGAAGTCGTCGTAGAAGGCCAGATCCGGTCCGGCCCATCCGACGGCGCGCCGCCGCTCCTCGCCGGAGAGCTCGCGAGTGGCGTCGAAGATCCCGACACGGCCGCGCTCGGGCGCGAGGAGGCGCGCGAGAATCTTCAAGAGCGTCGTCTTGCCGCTGCCGTTTCTTCCCGCGATAGCGGTCAACCCCGCGGCGGCCGTGAACGTGAGATTCGAGAAGAGCGCGGGGCCGGAATACGATTTGGAGAGCTCGCGCGCTTCGAGCCGGAAGGCGGACACGGTGGCGCGAGACGATAGCAGATGGCGCAGGGCCGCCGTCTCTTGAAAGGGCGGGGGGCCTTTTATATGATGCGGCCCGTTTTGAGCAATCTCGCGCTCGCGCTTGCGGTGTTCGGTGGGCCTCTGTCCGGCCCGAGCCGACGCCGCGCCGCTCCCCTGAACGAACACGACGGAATCTAAGGAGTGAGAATCGTGAAGTCCAATCGCGCTCTGTTGATTCTTCTGGCCGGCGCGGTCAGCCTGACTCTGGCGGCCTGCGGAGGCGGCAAGGAAGAGGACGCCCTCGAGGAGGAGTCCGCTCCGACGACGTCGACGGCTTCGGCCGCGGCTCCAGCGGCCCCCGCGGCGGCTCCGGCCGCGGCGCCCGCCGGCGGCGCGACGCTCACGGGCAAGGTGACCTTCGCGGGCACCGCTCCGGCCAAGGAAGTCATCAAGATGGACGCCGACGCGTACTGCAAGGCGGCGCATTCGACGCCGGTCTACACGCAGGACGTCGAGATCAACCCGAACGGGACGTTGAAGGACGTCTTCGTCTACGTCAAGGAAGGAATCACAGGGAACTATCCGGCGCCGACGACCCCGGTCGAGCTCGACCAGGAGGGCTGCCAGTACCACCCGCACATCTTCGGCATCCAGGCCGGTCAGCCGCTCAAGATCGTCAACAGCGACGGCACGCTCCACAACATCCATGCGCTCCCGAAGACCAACGCCGAGTTCAACATCGGGCAGCCGTTCAAGGGGATGTCGACGCTCAAGACGTTCGACAAGCCCGAGATGCCGGTGCGCTTCAAGTGCGACGTCCACAAGTGGATGGGCGCCTACGTCGGCGTCATGTCCAACCCGTTTTTCTCCGTGACCAACGACCAGGGCACGTTCGAGATCAAGAATCTGCCGCCCGGCACGTACACGATCGAGGCCTGGCAGGAGAAATATGGACCGCAGACGCAGACCGTCACGATCTCCGGCAACGAGTCGAAGACCGTGGACTTCTCCTTCAAGGGTTGAGGGGGCGAGCTTCCCGGACGTGACTTCCCGGCGTTCCCGAACCGGCCGCCTGGCGCGCCTGGCGGCGATCGTCCTCGCCGCGGCGGCTGTGCCCGCGGCGGCGTCGGCCCTGCCCTTCTGGATGAAGCTGCCGGAGGGCGTGTCCACCTACAGCGGGCGCATCGACGGCCTCTTCCGGTTGATCCTGTGGATCACCGGCATCATCTTCGTCGTCGTCGAAACGCTGCTCCTCATCTTCCTGTTCAAGTACCGGTACCGCGAGGGGCGCCGCCCGCGCTACACGCACGGCTCGAACCGCCTCGAGGTCATCTGGACGATCGTGCCGGCGGTGATCTGCGTCGTGCTCGCGCTCCTCTCTCGCGCCACCTGGGCCGACATCAAGCAGCATCTGCCGAAGGACGGCGTCCAGATCGAGATCACGGCGGAGCAGTTCGCCTGGAACATCCGCTACGCGGGGCTGGACAACAAGTTCGACACGCCGGATGACGTCCTCACCCTCAACCAGCTCCATTTCCCGGTCGGGCAGCCGGTGATCGTGACGCTCCACTCGAAGGACGTCATCCACTCGTTCTTCCTGCCGGAGTTCCGGGTGAAGCAGGACGCGGTGCCGGGTTTCTCGACGCGGATCTGGTTCGAGGGGACGCGCACCGGGCACTGGGAGATCGCTTGCGCCGAGCTCTGCGGGCTCGGGCACTACCGCATGAAGGGTTTCGTCACCGTCGAGACTCCCGAAGAGTTCGCCAAGTGGCTGCGGGACCAGGCGGCCCCGGCCGCCCCCGAAGCGGCTCCGGCGGCTCCCGCGGCGTCGCCGGCCGCGAGCCCGCAGGAGGCCAAGAGCTGATGAGCAGCGTCGCTGTCGCCCACGAGCTTCCGCACGGCGTGCATCCCGCGCCGACGTCGTTCTGGCGCAAGTACATCTTCTCGCTCGACCACAAGGTCATCGGCAAGCAGTACATGTTCTACGCGCTGTTCATGCTGGTGATCGGAGGGCTCCTGGCGACGCTTGTGCGCTATCAGCTCGCGTGGCCGGGCCGGCCGCTGGCCTTCATGGGCAAGATCGCGCCGGAAGGAATGCCCGGCGGTCAGATGCTCCCGGAGTTCTACAACTCGCTCTTCACGATGCACGCGACGATCATGATCTTCTTCGCGATCATGCCGATCCTGATCGGCGCGTTCGGCAACTTCGTCGTGCCGATCCAGATCGGGGCGCGCGACATGGCCTTCCCGACGCTCAACATGCTGTCGTTCTGGACGGCGGTGCCGGGCGCGGTCCTCATCATCTGGTCGTTCTTCGTGACGGGAGGCGCCGCGCAGGGCGGGTGGACGTCGTATGCGCCGTTGTCGGCGATCACGCCGCGCGGTCAGACGCTCTGGCTGCTGTCGCTTCTCGTGCTCGGGCTCTCGTCTCTCCTCACCGCGGTCAACTTCATCACGACGATCATCAACATGCGCGCGCCCGGCATGACGTTCTTCCGGTTGCCGTTGACGGTGTGGGCGCTCTTCATCACGGCGATCCTGCTGCTCCTCGCGCTGCCCGTGCTCTCGGGCGCGATGATCATGCTGCTGTTCGATCGCGTGCTCGGCACGACGTTCTTCCTGCCGAGGGGGCTCGTGGTGTCGGGGCAGCCGTGGACCAACGCGGGCGGCGGACAGGCGCTCCTCTGGCAGCACCTCTTCTGGTTCTTCGGGCACCCCGAGGTCTACATCATGATCCTGCCCGCGATGGGCATCACCTCGGAGATCCTGCCCGTCTTCTCGCGCAAGCCGATCTTCGGCTACCGCGCGATGGCGTACTCGATCATGGGCATCGCGGGCCTCGGGTTCATCGTCTGGGGCCACCACATGTTCCAGAGCGGCATGAACCCGTACCTCGGCACGACGTTCATGATCTCGACGATGGTCATCGCCGTGCCGTCGGCGATCAAGACGTTCAACTGGCTGGGGACGTTGTGGGGCGGAAACATCAAGTTCACGACGCCGATGCTGCACGCCCTGTCGTTCGTGTCGATGTTCGTCATCGGCGGGCTCTCGGGCATCTTCATGGCCGCGACGCCGGTCGACATCTTCATCCACGACACGTACTTCATCGTCGGGCACATCCATTACGTGCTGTTCGGCGGGTCGCTCTTCGGCGCGTT
The DNA here is from genome assembly GCA_035498835.1 of Thermoanaerobaculia bacterium. Classification (GTDB taxonomy): domain Bacteria; phylum Acidobacteriota; class Thermoanaerobaculia; order UBA5066; family Gp7-AA6; genus DATBFU01. The sequence continues at coordinate 30,509 of DATJZU010000019.1, read as the reverse complement.
CGCCGGGATGTACTTCTGGTTCCCGAAGATGTTCGGGCGCATGATGAGCGAGCGGTGGGGCAAGATCCACTGGGCGATCACGTTCGTGTGCTTCAACCTGGTGTTCTTCCCGATGCATTTCCTCGGGATGCGCGGGATGCAGCGCCGCATCTACGACTACACGCAGTACGCGCACCTGAAGGGCCTGCAACCGATGAACCAGTTCATGACGATCTCGCTCTTCGTGCTCGGGATCGGTCAGATCATCCTCGTCTTCAACTTCTTCCTCTCGATGCGCCGCGGCAAGATCGCGGGCAACAATCCGTGGCACGCGAACACCCTCGAGTGGCAGACGACCTCGCCGCCGCCGCACGAGAACTTCAAGGGCTCGGTGCCCTCCGTCTATCGCGGGCCGTACGAGTACAGCGCGCCCGATCACGACGCCGACTACTGGCCGCAGAACGAGCCGCCGACCGGCGCGCGGCCCGCGGGAGCGCATGCCCACTGAGCGCGCGCTGCACCGCCTGGCTCTGGCCCTCGCTCTGGCCACGGTCGGGCTGATCTTTGCGGGCGGCCTCGTCACGTCGACCGAGTCGGGTCTCTCCGTGCCCGACTGGCCCACGACCTACGGGCAGAATCCGTTCACGTTCCCGATCTCGAAGTGGGTCGGCGGCATCCGGTTCGAGCACTCGCACCGGCTGATCGCCTCGGCCGTCGGGCTCCTGACGGTCGTCGTCGCCATCGCGTTCGCGCGCGGCGAGAAGCGGCCGTGGGCGCGCCGCCTGGCGTACCTGGCGCTGGCGGCCGTCGTCGCGCAGGGCGTCCTCGGCGGGCTGACCGTCCTCTTCCTGCTGCCGACGGCGATCTCGGTCGCGCACGCGTGTCTCGCGCAGACCTTCTTCTGTCTTGCGGTGACCCTCGCGGTCGTCACGTCGCCGCGCTGGCGCGACGCCGCGCCCGCGGGCGAAAACCCCGTGCGCCGGGCCGCGGCGGCGACCGTCGGCGTCGTCTTCCTGCAACTCCTCGTCGGCGCGGTGATGCGCCACACGAAGGCCGGCCTCGCGATCCCGGACTTCCCGCTGGCCTTCGGGCGTCTCGTGCCCCCGATCGCATCCTTCGCCGTCGGGATTCATTTCGCGCACCGCGTGACGGCGCTCGCCGTCGCCGCGGCCGCCGCCGATTGCCTCGTCCGCTCCCGGCGCTCCGGTCGCGCGGATCTCAAGCGGATCGCGGCGGGCTTGTGCGCGCTCGTCGCGGCCCAGATCGCGCTCGGCGCGCTGACGGTCCTCTCGAAGAAGGACGTCATCCTGACGACCGCCCACGTCGTGACCGGCGCTCTCGTGCTCGGCACGTCGCTCGTGCTGGCGCTCGCGTCGCGCCGGACATCGCTCGTCGCCGCACGGAAGGCGTCGCGGACGCCGGCCGGCGCGCTTTCGCTTTCGGGGGAACCCGCGTGGAAGTAGCCGCCATCGCCTCGGCGCCCTCCCGGGCCGCCGACTTTCTCGAGCTCTCGAAGCCCCGGATCACGTCGCTCGTCGTCGTGACGGCGGCCGTGGGCTACGCGCTCGGCGCGCCCGCCTTCCAGACCGGCGTCTTTCTCGCGGTGCTCGCGGGAACGGCACTCGTCGCCGGCGGCGCTTCGGCGCTCAACCAGTACGCCGAGCGGGACTTCGACGCCCGGATGCTCCGCACGCGGCACCGGCCGCTGCCGGCCGGACGCCTCCAGCCTGCCGAGGCGCTCGCCTTCGGGCTCGTCCTGTCCGCGGCCGGCCTGACACTGCTCGGCGCGGGAACGAACGCGCTGACCGCGGCGCTCGGCCTCGCGGCGTCCGCGAGCTACGTCCTGCTCTATACGCCGCTCAAGCGGGTCACGTCGCTCTGCACGGTCGTGGGCGCGATTCCCGGCGCCATCCCGCCGCTCATGGGATGGGCCGCGGCGCGCGGCGGTCTCGACCGCACCGCCTGGGCGCTCTTCTCGATCCTTTTCCTCTGGCAGCTGCCGCACTTTCTCGCGCTCGCCTGGATGTACCGCGAGGACTACGCGCGCGGCGGGTTCCCGATGCTCGCGGTCTCCGACGCGGACGGCTCCTCGACGGGACGTCAGGCGCTCCTCTACAGCGCGGCGCTCCTGCCCGTGACGCTCGCGGCCGGCCTGTTCGCCGGCGCGGGTCCGGTGTTCCTCTGGGGCGGGCTCGCGGCGGGGCTCGCGTTCTTCGCGGGCGCGGCGCTCTTCGCGCGGCGCCGCGAGATCGCCTGGGCGCGCCGCCTCTTTCTCGCCTCGGTCCTGTATCTGCCGGCCGTGCTCGGCTTGATGGTGTTCGACCGATGAGCGTGCGCGCCGGACTCTCCGCGTTGAACCGCCGGACGGCGTGGGTGCTCGCGCTCGTGATGCTGGCGCTCTTTGCGGGCTCGATCGTCTTCATCGCCTCGCAGGCGCGCTGAACGGCTGAGAGGGAGGATTCATGTCGGACGAGATCACCCATCGCGAGGAGCTGGCGGCGGACGAGGAGCGCCGCGTCCATCAGCAGCCCAACTACATGGCGATCTTCTGGTGGCTCTTCGGCCTGACGGTCGTCGAGGTCTCGTACTCTGTCTTCACGCACCCGCCGAAGCTCGTGCTCATGACCGTGCTCGTCGGGCTCGCGATCATCAAGGCGACGATGGTCGCCCTCTTCTTCATGCACCTGCGATTCGAGCGCAAGAGCCTGGGCATCATCTTCGCCTCGACGCTGATCCTCGGGCTGATCCTCGTCTCGGTGGGCATCGCCGAGCAGGTCCTGCCGAGACCATAGGAGGAGACGTTGGAACAGGCCGCCGCCGCCTCGCTGCCCCTTCCGCACGGCTCCGTGCACGCCGCTCCGGGCGGCGCCCACGGGCACGGCGAGGAGCCGACGACCGGAATTCCCCACGACAAGATGGGGATGTGGGTCTTCCTGTGCTCCGAGGTGATGTTCTTCACGGGGCTGATCGGGTCCTACATCGTGCTGCGGTTCGGGACGGCCAGCTGGCCGCACCCCGGCAACACGCTGAACATCTGGCTCACGGCCGGGAACACATTCCTCCTCATCTGCTCTTCGGTCACGATGGTGCAGGCCCTCGCGGCCGTTCAGCGCGGCGACCTGAGGAAGCTGCGGCTTTTCCTCTCGCTGACGCTGCTCTTCGGCGCGGGCTTCCTTTCCGTGCAGGTCGTCGAGTATTGGAAGCTCCTCCACGAGGGCTTCAACCCGCACGTCTCGCTCTTCGGCTCGGTGTTTTTCACGACGACGGGCTTCCACGGCTTCCACGTCTTCTGCGGCGTCGTCTGCATGGCCTTCGTGACCGGCAAGGCGTTCCTCGGCAAGTACACGCAGGCGAGCCATCAGGGCGTCGAGACGATCGGCCTCTACTGGCACTTCGTGGACCTCGTCTGGATCGTGCTGTTCACGATCATCTATCTGTTCTAAACGAGATGGGTTCGCGCATCCGGATCCGGTAGGGGCGGGGCTCGTCCCCGCCCGCGGGCGGCCGCAAGGGCCGCCCCTACGGTCGCATCGTTCATGGCACTCTCTCTGAAGTTCCTTCCGGCGCTCAACGCCGTCTTGAACGCGACGTCCGCGGTCCTCGTGGTCCTCGCGTACCGGGCGATCCGCCGGCTCGAGATCGAGACGCACCGCGCCCTGATGCTCTCCGCCGCGGCCGTTTCGGCGGTCTTCCTCGTCTCGTACCTGACGTACCACGCCCAGGTCGGCTCGGTGCACTTCACGGCCACGGGAATTCCGCGCGCGATCTACTTCACGATCCTCGTCTCGCACACGATCCTCGCGGCCGCCACGGTGCCGCTCGTCCTGCGGACGCTGTACCTGGGATTGAAGCGCCGCGACGACCGCCACCGCCGCATCGCGCGATGGACGCTCCCGATCTGGCTCTATGTCTCGGTGACCGGCGTCGTGGTCTACCTGATGCTCTATCAGCTTTACCCGCCGGCCGCAGTTCGATAGAGTGCTGTCGATGTCGCCATCCACACGCAAGGCGCTCGTCGTCGCGGGCTTCCTGCTGGTGCTCCTGCCGGTCGTCCTCTCGGCCTGCCCGCTCTGCAGCGACAATCTCGAGCACCAGGCCACGATGGGGGGCCCGCCGAACGAGCTTGGCCGGGGCTTCTATTACTCGATCCTCTTGATGGTCGCGGCGCCGTTTCTCGCGATCGGCGTTCTGGCTTTTCGCATCTACCGGGCCCGCCGCCAGGCGCTCGCCGGCCTCCGTTCTTCCGCTCCGGCCGCGGCCGCGTGGATGTCCGGCGCGCCGGGAGCCCGCTCCTGAAGCGGGCGGCGGCGCTCCTCCTTCTCGCCCTTTCGGCCGGAGCGGCGCTCGCCCTCACCGGAGCCGCCCGCAGGATCTCGGCGCTCGACCCCTCCAAGGAGCTCGACGAGGTCGCGGCGCAGGCCGCCCGCGAGACGATCTCCGAGTTCGCCGACAAGGGTCTGACCGAGGACGGCATCTCGATCGCCCTCATCGACCTGACCGAGCCCGGCCCGAATCCCTCGTTTCCAGCCGGCGGCTTCCGCGCGGAGGTCGCCTACTACCCGTGCTCGGTCATCAAGATCTTCTTTCTCGGGTACTACGAGGCGGAGAAGGAGGCGGGGCACCTCAAGGACACGCCGGAGCTCCAGCGCGCCGTCAAGGACATGATCACGCTCTCCTACAACGACGCGACGGGATTCGTCGTGGATTCGATCACCGGGACGACGTCGGGGCCCGAGCTTTCCGGCCGCGAGTGGGAAGAGTGGAAGAACCGCCGCAACGCCGTCAACCGCTTCTACGCGAAGCGCGGCGGCTTCCCGACCCTGAACGCCAACCAGAAGACGTTCTGCGAGGACGCCTACGGCCGGGAGCAGGCGTTTCGCGAGGACGGGCAGAACCGCAATCGCATGTCGCCGGCCGAGGCGGCCCGGATGTTCAAGGAGATCTTCGGCGGCGAGGTCGTGGGTCCCGCGGGCACCTCCGAGATGACGGCCCTTCTCGCGCGCGACATCACGGGCGAGAAACCCCTCGAGGAGATGGAGCCCGAGGACGCGCGCCTCGCGGGCGAACGGCTGCCCGCGGGGAGCCGTCTCTGGGCGAAGTCCGGGGATGCCTACGATTTCCATCACCTCGTCGGCCGCGTCGTCCTGCCCAACGGCGCCGACTTCGTCGTCGCGGTCTTCACGAAGGGCGTGAAGACCGTTCCAGGCGTCATCCCGAGCGTCTACGGCCGCGTGGCGGCGCATTTCGGGAAGCGCCGCATCTCGACGCCGGGCTAGCGGGCGGCATGTCCCGCGCGGCGATTCTCGCGCGGCTGGCGGGGATCTCGATCGCCGCCCTGCGGACGTCGGTCCGGATCGAGCGGCTGCACCTCGAGCGCTACCTCGAGCTGCGCGGCCGCGGGGTTCCGATCCTCTTCGCACTGTGGCACGGCCGGATGTTCCTGCCGATCCAGGTTCATCGGAAGCAGGGGATCGTGACCATGGCGTCGCAGTCGGAGGACGGCGAGATCATCGCGCTCTGGCTCGAGCGAAACGGGTACGTCGTCGTTCGCGGCTCGACGACGCGCGGGGGAGGCGAGGCGCTGCGCCAGATGGTGCGCCAGGTGCGGAGCGGCCGCCACGCGGCGCTCACGGTGGACGGGCCGAAGGGGCCGCCGCGGATCGTGCAGCCCGGCCTCGTGCAGCTCGCGAAGCTGACCGGAGCGTGGATCCTGCCGATCACCTACGCGAGCGCGCGGCCGAAGAACCTGAAGTCCTGGGACCGGTTCCTCGTGCCGATGCCGTTCTCGCGCAACGTCGTGGCCTACGGCGAGAGCTTCCCGATTCCCGAGGGCATGTCGGAAGAGACGGCGATCGCCCGCATCGGCGCGGCCATCGACGCGGCGAGCCAAGAGGCGGACCGGGCGGCCGGGAGCGGCTGTGAAGTCGAGACCTAGGGTCGGCGCGCGATACGATGGGTGGGCGGAGGAGTCGAGGATGACCGCGGGCCGATTGCTCGAAATCGGGGTGGGTTTCGTCCTGCCGACGGCGGCCGTCCTCTGGGGCATCTGGGTCCTCTGGCGTTCGTTCCGACCCGGCGATGTGAAGATGCCGACGCCGGTGCTCGACGGCATCGTCGGATTCCTTCTGATCTGCGTGTTCGTCGTTCTCATCGTTCTCGCCTGGGAGCTGTTTCGGGCGTGGAGGTATCCTCGGGGCGCGCAATCGGGGGTGCCCCGAATCTCGACGAACGCGCTGCCGCTCGAGCGGAAAGCCGGCCGCTCCGCTTCGGCTGCCGGACCGATGATGCGTCGGCTGTGATCCCGTGGAACGCCTGACTCCTCGCGAAACCCGCCAGTTCAAACGGATCGTCTGGGCGATCCTGGCCGTGGGCTTCACGGCGGCGATTGCCGTCTACTTCGTCAACCGCGCGCGGCCGGAGAACCCTCTCCAGGGACAGCTCGAGTCGAAGAAATACCTCCACGACCTCGAGATCTACGGCGGGCAGGCCAACGTCCTGGCGGCGGAGTTTCGCGAATGGTTCTCCGGGCTCTGGTACGGCGAGAACCTCGCCTACACGATTGCGGTGCTGACGCTGCTCTCCGTCGGCGCCGTGCGTCTCGTCTTCGCGCTCAAGATGCCTCCCGAGGACGAGCCCGAAGCCTGTGATGGCGTCACCTGCGCGCATCCCGCCGAGGGACACACCGCGTCCGACAACCTGCTTCGCTGGAAAACGAACAAGAAGTAGCCGGGCTCTCTCAGTCCGCCCGGAGCGCCCGGACCGGATCGATTCGCGTGGCGCGCAGCGCCGGCACCATGCTCGCGCCCGCGGCCGCCGCGGCGAGGAGGGCGATGGCGGCGGCGAGCGTCGCGGGATCGTGCGGCGCGACGCCGACGAGCAGGCCGGCGATGAGACGGCCGAGAGCCAGCGAGACGACGGCTCCCGCGGCCAGGCCGGCCGCGATCGGAGAGAGCGCCCGCCGCGCGACGAGCCCGAGGATCCGCCCGCGGCTCGAGCCGAGGGAGAGGCGCACGCCGATCTCCCGTGTCCGCTCGGCCACGGAGAACGCCGTCACGGCGTAGATCCCGGCGAGCGCGAGCGCCAGCGCAGCCGCTCCGAAGATCTCGAGGAGGGCCGTGTCGAACCGCCGGTCCGCGAGCGAGGCGGCATAGGCCTCGTCCATCGTGCGCGCCGAGGCGACCGCCACGTCGGGATCGAGCGCGCGGATCTCGCGGCGCACGGCGGGCAGGAGCCGCATCGGATCGCCGTTCGTCCGGACGGCGACACAGAAAATGTTCGTGAGGTAGATCGCAACCTCGGGCGTCGTCTGGGCGTAGGGGACGTAGACGTCGGCGGTCGGTTCGGCGTCGAGGCCCGTGTGCTTGACGTCGCCGACGACGCCGATCACCTCGACGGCGCGCGGCGGCTGCTGGTCGTCGATGCGCAGGCGCGCGCCGATCGGGCTCGCGGCCGGGAAGTGGCGCCGCGCCAGCGTGTCGCTCACCACCGCGACGGGAAACGACGTCGCCGTATCGCGCGCCTCGATCGCGCGGCCGCCGAGGAGCGGCATGCGCAGCGTGCGGAAATAACCTGGCCCCACGGCGCGGTAGTTCGCGAGGGGCGCCTTCTTCGGGTCCTGGTCCGCGCGTCCGTCGATCGTGAACGTGATGCTCGCGCGCCACTGGGTGAGCGGGTTGATCGAGGCGGGCGCCGCGTCGGTGACGCCGGGCAGCGCGGCAAGGCGCGCCGTGACCTGGTCGGCGTACCGGGAGACGGTCTCCGGCGTTCCGTACCGCTTCTTCGGGAGCGAGAGCTGCACGGCGAGCAGGTGGTCGGTCGAGAATCCGGCGCTCGTCGCCGCGAGCCGGTGGAGCGTCCGGAAGAGCAGTCCCGCGCCGACGAGAAGGACGAGCGAGAGCCCGACCTCGGCGGCGACGAGCACGCTCCGGGCGCGCGAGCTCACGCGGCCGTCCGTGTTGCCGCGCCCGAGACCGCGCAGGTCGTTCGCCGGACCGAAACGCGTGCCGTGGAGCGCCGGCACCATGCCCATTCCGAGCCCGACGGCGAGCGAGAGGACGAGGTTGAAGAGGAGGACGGGTCCGTCGAGCCCGATCGTCGCGGCGCGCGGGAGCTGCGCCGGGCCGAAAGCGAGCAGGAGACGCACGCCGGCCGCCGCGACGCCGAGACCGACTGCGCCGCCCGCGAGCGCGAGAAGTCCCGTCTCCGTCAGGAGCTGGCGCAACAGGTCGGCCCGCCCCGCGCCGAGGGCCGACCGCAGGGCGAGCTCGGGCCGGCGCGCGACGATGCGCGCCAGCAGCAGGCTCGCGAGGTTCGTACAGGCGATGAGGAGCACGACGCCGACCGCCGCCTGGAGGAAGGAGAGCATCCGGCGATAGTTGCCGGAGACGAGCTCCGCGAGCGGCTGGAGCCGTACGCCTTCCTTGGTCGCGTCCGTGTCCGGATACTTCTCGCGCAGGCCGGCCACGACCGTATCGAGATCGGCGCGCGCCTGCGGAAGGCTCACCCCGTTTCCGAGCCGGGCGACGACGCGGAGGAATCCGGCGCCGCGATTCGCATGCCGGGAGTCGGCCTCGAGGACGATTGGCGCGACGATCTGCGCGGCCGGGGAGAGGAAGACGAAGTCGCGCGGCAGCACTCCGATGACGGTGAAGGGCTCGCCGTTCAGGGTGAGGGCGCGGCCGAGGATCGCCGGGTCGGCGCCGAAGCGCGAGCGCCAGAGACCGTCGCCGAGTAGAGCGACATGGGGCCCGCCCGGCCGTTCCTCCTCGGGCCGCGGCGTGCGGCCGAGCGCCGCCCGGATGCCGAGGGTCTCGAAGTAGCCGCGCGTCGCCCACTGCGCTGGAATCGTGACCGGCTCGTCCACGCCTGTCAGGCTGGCCGTCCAGCCTCCGTAACCGACGAGGGCGTCGACCGTCCGCGTGCCGGCGCGCAGGTCCTCGAAGTCGGGAATCGAGAAGGGCTCGCGGTCGCTCCCGGGCTCCTTCGAGTGCACGGCCACGAGGCGGCCCGCGTCGTCGAAGGGGAGCGCGCGGAGCAGAACGGCGTGCACGACGGTGAAGATCGCCGTGTTGGCGCCGATGCCGAGAGCGAGCGTGCCGACAACGGCGGCGGCGAAGAGCGGGCGGCGCCGGAGTCCGCGGAAAGCCGAGTGAAGGTCGCGCGAGAGGGCCGCGAGCATGGCGTTGCCTCCTTCGAGGAGGAACACGCTAAACCGCGGCGCGGTTGCGCCTCTACAATGCAATTGCGCGCTCTCGCGCGACGGAATTGCGCGCTCTCACGCGTCGAAATTGTGCGCTCTCGCGCTTCGGGATTGCGCGGCGCGTCATATGCTGCCGCAACAGGGAGGCTCTTCGTGAAGCGACGTCTCGTGACGGCGGTTCTCGTGTCCCTGCTCGCCGCGGCGGCGACCCCCGCCACGGATGCGACGGACGGGCCGAAGAAGATCTTCCAGGACGACCTGCTCGAGCGGCTGGTGGGGCAATGGACGATCACGCGAAAGATCCGCGGCACGGAGACGCAGAGCCGCGCAACCGCCCGCTGGGTCCTGCACCATCAGTTCCTCGAGATCCATCTCAAGGACGTCGCGAAGCCGTCCGCGTACGAGGCGATCGTGCTCATCGGATTCCGCCACGCCGACCAGAAGTACGTCATCCACTGGTGCGACACGTTCGGTGGCAAGTTCTCCTCGCGCGGCCTCGGGAGGCGAGAGGGAGACGCGATCGCGTTCGAGTTCCCGTACGAGGACGGGCCCTTCTACAACACGTTCACTTTCAATCGAGAGTCCGGAAGCTGGACATCACTGATGGAGAACTCGGGAGAGGGCGGCAAGCGGGTCTTCTTCGCCGAGGATACGTACCGGCGGCCGTGAGCCGAGAACGCGACGTGGGAAGGGTCGAGGAGAGGCTTCGCGCGCTCCAGATCGAGCTGCCGGAGCCCAGCCGGCCGGGCGCGAACTACGTCCCGTACGTCCGCACCGGGAATCTCCTGTTCCTGACCGGACAGCTCGCGCAGTGGAACGGCGAGCGGCGGTTCATCGGCAAGCTCGGCCGCGAGTTCGGCGTCGCGGAGGGTCAGGAGGCCGCGCGCCTCTGTGCCCTGAATCTCGTGGCGCAGGTCCGTGCGGCGCTCGACGGCGATCTCGATCGCGTCGTGCGGTGCGTTCGAGTGTCGGGCTTCGTCAACTCCACACCGGATTTCACCGGACAGTCTCAGGTCGTCAACGGCGCCTCGGACCTGTTCGTCCGGATCTTCGGCGAAGCCGGCCGTCACGCGCGGATGGCGGTCGGGGTCAGCGCCCTGCCGTACGACGTGGCGGTCGAGGTCGAGGCGGTGTTCGAGATCCGCTGAGCGGAGTGTCGTGCGCGACAATCGGAGAGACCCATGACCATCAAACGGCCGGACGAGCTCGACGGCCTCGAGGTCGTCGGGAAGATCGTCGCGGCGACGCTCGCCGCGATGCGCGAGGCGGTGCGGCCCGGCGTCTCGACCTCGGACCTCGACGCCATCGCGGAGCGCGTCTTCGCCCGGCACGGCGCCCGCTCGGCGCCGCAGATCGTGTACGGCTTTCCAGGCGTGACCTGCATCAGTGTCAACGACGAGATCGTGCACGGCATCCCGGGCGGGCGGCGGCTCGGGCCGGGGGACGTCGTGAAGCTGGACGTCACGGCGGAGAAGGACGGCCTGATGGCCGACGCGGCCCGCACGGTCGTCGTCGAACCGCGCTCCGCGGAGTCCGCCGGCCTTTCCGCGTGCGTGCGCGAGGCCTTTCGCCGAGCCGCCACGGTGGTGCGGCCCGGCAATCCGATCCGGTGGATCGGACGCGAGGTGGAAACCGTCGCGCGGAGATTCGGTTTCTCGGTCGTGGCGGAGCTCTCGGGGCACGGCATCGGGCGCACGATCCACGAGGAGCCGGCGGTCCCGGACTTCGACGATCCGCTCTGCCTCGGGCGGCTGCGGGAAGGCCTCGTGTTCACGATCGAGCCGATCGTCTCGGCGGGAAGGGGCGACTCGTACCTCGACGCCGACGGCTGGACGGTGCGAACGTCCGACCGGAGCCGCTCCGCGCACTACGAGGAAACGCTCGTTGTGACCGCGAGCGGGGCTCGAATTCTGACTGCGTAGGGAGGGCCCTCGCAGCCGCAGGGCTCCTGCCCGGGAGGACAGGACGAACCCCTGCTACCATGGACTCCGCTCTCCCGATCGAGGTTTGTCCGAAAAACGAGCATGACGACCGACGAGCTGGTCCATTTTCTGGTTGATCGCGGCCGGCGCTGGGTGGGGGCCCAGCGCGAAGCGTTCCTGCCGGTGTCCGAGCCGATCTCCGAAGAGGACCGCGCGGTGCTGCGCCCGCACTTCGGCCACGCGGTTCTCCAGGCGAGCCGCGTCGCGTGGGTGGACGAGATCGCGAACCCCGGCTTCTACGCGGAGCTCGAGAGGCTGGGCGCGCCGAGCCCGCTCGACTTCCGCCTGATGAGCGGCATGACGTTCGTGGACGTGATGGTCATGTCGCGCAGTCAGTTCGAGGGGCCGGCCACGTGGCGGCCGCTCCTCTTCCACGAGCTCGTGCACGTCGTGCAGTACCGCGTCCTGGGCATCGACCGGTTCGTCTCGCAGTACGTCGAAGGTTGGGCGCGCAACAGCTTCTTCTACGAGGCGATCCCCCTCGAGCGGATGGCGTACGAGCTGCAGGGCCGGTTCGATCTCGCCGCGTCGCGCTTCTCCGTCGAGAGCGAAGTCGTGCGCGCGCTGACCGCCGCAGCCTGACCAGGCGCTGCTAAGATCTCGCCCTCCGCGCGGCAATCGCGCGGACCGCAGGGGGGATCGAGCACCGCGTGGCGAGCCCGACCGAGATCGCGAGACGGCGCCGGCTCTTCTGGATTCTCCAGCTCGGCGGCTGGGGGCTCTTCGGCGCCGGCATGTTCGCGGCGGGCCTGTCGCAGTGGCCCTTTCTCGAGGCGGTCGTCCTCAAGTCGAGCCTGACGCTCTTCGGGTTCGCCGCGAGCCTCGTCCTGTGGCTCGCGTACCGGGCGCTCCGCGGCGCCCGCGCGCCGGCCGCCGTCGTCGTCGCGGCGGCAATTCCGCTCTCGTTCGGCGCGGCCGCAGGCTGGATGGCGGCGCACAACCTCGTCGTGGCGGCCTTCGCTGCCTGGCGGCGCGGCTCGCCCACGGCGGCGGTGCACTTCCCCGATTTCGTCAACACGATCTATTTCTTCTTCGTCCTCCTCGCCTGGAGCGTCCTCTACTTCGGCGTCGAGGCCTACCTCGATCTCGCCGCCGAACGGGAACGGCGCCTTCGGGTCGAGGACCTCGCGCACGAAGCGCACCTGCGCGCGCTGCGCCTTCAGCTCAACCCGCACTTCCTCTTCAACGCACTGAACGGCGTGTCGACGCTCGTCTCGGAGGGCCGGTCGGCCGATGCGAACCGCATGCTCTCGCGGCTGTCGGACTTCTTGCGCGCGACGCTCGAGCGCACGGAGACCCGCGAGATCCCCCTCGCCGAGGAGATCGATTTCGCGTGCAAGTACCTCGACATCGAGGAGGCGCGGTTCGGGGAGCGGCTGAAGGTCGAGATTGCGGTCGCGCCGGAGGCCGAGGCGGCGCTCGTGCCGCCGCTCATCCTGCAGCCCCTCGTCGAGAACGCCGTCCGCCACGGCATCTTGCCGCGCGAGGGCGGCGGTTCCGTCGCCATCGCGGCCGCGCGGGGTGACGGCTTCCTGACGCTCTCCGTGCGCGACGACGGCCCGGGGATGGCGGGCGCGGAGCCCGCGGCACGGCCGGGCGTCGGCCTCGCGAACGTCCGGCAGCGGCTCGCGGAGCTGTACGGGGCGGACGCGGCGCTCGAGCTCGCTCCCGGCGAGCACGGCGGCCTCGCGGCCTCGATCCGAATCCCCTGGCGAAACCCCGCGAGACATTCCCCGTAGGTTCCGGGGGAGGGACGGAAGGAATGGCACTGCGCGCCATCGTCGTGGACGACGAGCCGCTCGGGCGGCGCGGGATCGTCTCGCGACTCGAGAAGTCGGACGCGGTGAGGGTCGTTGCCGAATGCGCTAACGGCCGGGAGGCGATCGAGGCGGTCCGCCGCCACCGGCCGGACCTGCTCTTTCTCGACGTCCAGATGCCGGGGCAGGACGGCTTCGATGTGGTCGCGGCGATCCCGCCGGACGAACGTCCGCACGTCGTCTTCGTGACGGCGCACGACCGGCACGCCGTGAAGGCCTTCCGGGTGCACGCCCTCGACTACCTGCTGAAGCCGATCGACGACGAGCGCTTCGACGAGGCGCTGCAGCGGGCGATCCGCGAGATCGAGCGCGCGCGGGAGAGCGACGTCGCGCGGCGCGTCGCGGCCGTCGTGGGCGAGATGACGGGCGCCACCGCGGCGGCTCCCGAGAAGGCGCCGGCGCCGCCCATGCGCCCGCCCGCGTCGAGCTGGCCGGTGCGCTCGAAAGGCAAGGTCACGTTCGTGCGCCTGGCGGACCTCGACTGGGTCGAGGCCGAGGGCGACTATCTGAAGCTGCACGCGGGCGCGAAATCGTGGCTCGTCCGCGAGACGATGGCCTCCGCGGAGAGGCGGCTGCCGGCGCGGAGGTTCTTGCGCATCCATCGCTCGACGATCGTCAACGTGGATCGGATCCGCGAGCTCTCGTCTTTCGAGAACGGCGACTGGGCCGTGCGGCTGCAGGACGGCACCGAGCTGCGGCTCTCGCGGACGTACCGCGACGCGGTCGAGCGCCTGACGGAACGCGGCTGAACGCGCGCCGTCCCCGGCCCGCCGCCGCGGAGCCCCGGCTCGTCGCAAAACCCGGTTCGACTTCCCGCGGGCCTCGTACTTTTCGCACATGGAAAGTCGCGAGCGGGCGGGCATTTCGATCGGCTGGTCGCGGCGCGAGGCGCTGCGGGCGCTCTCCGCGGCGGCCGCCGTCGCGATCCTGGACGGGCCGAAAATGACGCCGCCCGCGCCGCCGCTCCGAAGCCGCGCGATCCCGTCCTCGGGAGAGCTCCTGCCGGTCGTCGGGCTCGGCACCTGGCAGACCTTCGACGTCGGCTCTGCGGCGGCCGATCGCGCGCCGCTCGAGGCGACGCTTCGCCTCTTCTCTCGCCGGGGCGCCCGGCTCGTTGACTCCTCGCCGATGTACGGGCGGTCGGAGTCCGTGGTCGGCGAGATCTCGGGGAAGCTCGGCCTCGCCTCGACCCTCTTCTTCGCGACGAAGGTCTGGACCACCGGGCGGAGCGCGGGCATCGCGCAGATGGAAGCGTCGCAGCGGGCTCTCGGTGCGCCGCGCCTCGACCTCGAGCAGGTCCACAACCTCATGGACGTCGCGACGCATCTGCCGACGCTGCGCGCCTGGAAGGGCGACGGGAAGATCCGCTATGTCGGCATCTCGCACTACGACGCGAGCGCCTACGGCGAGGTCGAGGCGGTGCTCCGCCGCGAGAAGCTCGACTTCCTCCAGATCAACTACTCGGTCGCGGAGCCGGAATCCGGGCGGCGCCTGATCCCGCTCGCCGCCGAGCGCGGCATCGCCGTCGTCGCCAACCGGCCTTTCGGCGGCGGCGGTCTCCTGCGGAAGGCCTCCGGAATTCCGCTGCCGGCATGCGCCGAGGCCCTCGGCTGCGGCTCCTGGGCGCCGCTCCTTCTCAAGTGGATCCTGGCGGACGAGGCCGTGACCTGCGCCATTCCCGGAACGGGACGTCCCGAGCATCTCGAGGAGAACCTCGCGGCCGGCCTCGGGCGCCTTCCCGACTCGGCGGAGCGGCGCGAGATTTCCCGCGCCGCGGAGGCTTTCGCGTGAAGACGGGCGAGCGGCGGCGTGTCGCGCTCTGCGCGCTCTATTTCTTCGCGCTTCTCGCCTCGTACTACGTTCTTCGCCCGATCCGAGACGAGGGCAGCGTGCGCGCCGGCGTCGCCCGCATTCCGTGGCTCTTCACCGCGACCTTCGCGGCGATGATCCTCGTCGTGCCCGCGTTCGGATGGCTCGCCTCGCGTGTTCCGCGGAGGCGATTCGTCCCCGGGATGCACCTCTTCTTCGCCGTCAACCTCCTCTTCTTCGCCTTCACGCTGCGGCGCCCCGGCGCGGAGCGGTGGGCCGGTCCGGCATTCTTCGTCTGGGTCGCCGTCGTCAACGTTTTCGCCGTGTCCGTCTCGTGGAGCTTCATGTCGGACCTCTTCCGGCGCGAGGAAGCGCGGCGGCTCTTCGGCCTCGTGGCGGCGGGCGGCAGCGCCGGCGCGATCGCGGGTCCGGCGGCGATGGCTCTCGCCGCGCCGCACGTCGGGCCCGGGACGCTGCTGCTCGCGGCGGCCGCCCTGTATGCGCTTTGCGCCCTCATCGCCGTGCGCCTCGCGCGCAGCGCCCGGACCGCGGAGGACGCCGCCTCGCCGCCCGGCGCCCCGATCGGCGGGGGAGCGCTCGCCGGCATCCGCCGGACCGTGCGCTCTCCGTTTCTTCTGGCGGTGGCGGTCGCGCTCGTCTGCTACACGCTCCTCTCGACGCTCCTGTATTTCTCGCAGGCGGAGATCGTCGGCGCAGCGATCCGGTCGCCGGGCGAACGGACGGCGCTCTTCGCGAAGATGGATCTCGCCGTGAACGCGCTCACGATCGTCCTCCAGGTCTTCGTGACGGGCTGGCTGGTGCGCCGGATCGGCGTCGGCGGAGCGCTCGCGGCCGTGGCCGCCGTGGTGACGGCGGGCGTCGCGGTGCTCGGCCTGGCGCCGGTCCTCGCGACCGTCGTCGCGCTCCAGATCGTCCACCGCGCAGGACACTTCGCCGTGGGCCGGCCCGCGCGCGAGACGCTTTTCGTCTCGCTCGACGCCGAGGACCGATACAAGGCGAAGAGCTTCATCGACACCGCGGTCTTTCGCGCGAGCGATTCGGGCGGCGCCTGGCTGCTTACGGCGCTCCGCGGCCACGGCGCCGGACTGGCGGAGATGGCGTGGCTGTCGGTGCCGGTGGGCCTCGTCTGGACGGCGACCTGCTGGGCGATCGGGCGGAACTGGGAGCGGACGCAGCTGCCGGGGCGCGAGGGAATTGCCACATGAAGGACTTCGCGCGCGACGCGCGCTTCGGGCTCCGCCTGCTCGCGCGCTCGCCGGGCTTCGCCGCGGCGGTGGTCGTGGCGCTCGGCCTCGGGATCGGCTCGGCGACCGCGATCTGGAGCGGCGTGCGCGCCGTGGCGCTCGCGCCGCTGCCGTATCCCGATTCCGACCGCCTGATGTTCGTGTCCCGCGCATACCCCGGCTTCCCCCAGGGCGGCGGCAACTTCTCCTATCCGGCGCTCGCCGACATCGCGGACTGGAACCGCTCCTTCGACGTCCTGGCGGGCTACCAGGCGTACGGCGCGCTCGCGCTCTCGGGCGGGCAGGAACCGGTGCGCCTGAACGTGAACTGGGTGGCGCCGGCATACCTCGAGCTCCTCGGCCTGCGCCCCGAGCTCGGCCGCGCCTTTCGAGCGTCGGAGGACCGTTACGTGGACGCCGATCCGGTCGTCGTGCTCTCCCACGACGTCTGGCAGCGGCACTTCGGCGGTTCGCCGAAGATCGTCGGGAGCGAGCTCGTCTTGAACGACCGCGCGTTCACGGTCGTGGGGATCGCGCCGCCGGAGTTCCGCGACGCGCCGGCGGAGCAGGAGCTGGGCGAGCCGATCGAGGCGTGGGTCCCGCTCGGGCTCGCGCACGGGGTTCTCGGCCAGTTCGGTCCGAGGGACCGCGCGGGCGCGATCCTCTGGGCCCTCGGGCGCCGGAAGCCCGGCGTGTCGGTCGCGCAGGCGCGCGCCGACGTGGGCGGTCTCGGCGAGAAGATGGCTCGCGTTTATCCGGCGACCGACCGGGGATTCGGCCTCGTGGCCCGCCCGCTGAAGGACCAGCTCGTCGGCGAGCTCTACGCGCCGCTGCGCCTCCTCGGAGCCGGCGCGGTGTTTCTGCTCCTCATCGGCTGCGCGAACGCGGGCAATCTCCTGCTCGCGCGACTGCTGACGCGCCAGCGCGAGTTCGCGGTGCGCGCCGCCCACGGCGCGACGTCGCGCCGGCTGGCGGGTCAGGTGGCCGTCGAGAACCTCGTCCTGGCGCTCGCATCGGGGGCGCTGGGGCTCGCTCTCGCGTCCCTCGGAGTCGCAGCTCTGCGCCGCGGGGTGGCGGGGGGGCTCTCGCCGGTCGTGCGATTCGCTCTCGACGGCCGTCTCGTCCTTGCGGGCGTCGCGCTGACGCTCGCGACGGGACTCCTCGTCGGCCTGCTGCCCGCGATGTTCCGCTCGCGGGCGCCGCTCACCGACGCCCTCAACCAGGGCGGCCGCTCGGCGGTGCCTTCGGCCCGGCAATCCACGGTCCGGGCGCTCGTGGCCGGCGAGGTGGCGCTCGCGCTCGTGCTTCTGGCCGGGGCGGGCCTGCTCTGGAAGAGCCTGCGGAATCTCACGACCTCCGATCTCGGCTTCCGGACGGAGAACCTGCTGACGCTCCGTCTCGACCTGCGGTCGCAGCGCTACGCGGATGCGGAGTCCCGCGCCCGATTCGGCCGCCAGGTCGCGGAGGATCTCGGCCGCGTGCCCGGGGCGGCGTCGGTCACGCTCTGGGGACCGAGCATGCTCGGCCGCGCAACCTGGGTCATCGAGGCGCGCAACGAGGGCGCCGCCGACGATCCGTCGAACCTGGTCATGTCGTGTCGTCACAGCGTCAATCCGGGCGCGCTCGCGAGCCTCGGGATCGCGCTGCGCCGCGGACGCGACTTCACGTGGAACGACGACGCCCGGGCGCCGATCGTCGCGATCGTGAGCGAGAGCACGGCGAAGGCCGAATGGCCCGGGCAGGATCCCATCGGCAAGCGTTTTCGCGCGCTCCGCCTGCCGGGCTGGGCCACCGTCGTGGGCGTCGCGGCCGACGCGCGGCACCGCCAGCGCATCGATCTCACCGACGCGGCCAACGGCGTCCCGCCCGGCGGGCTCGGGCCGCAGCGCGACGTCTACTTCCCGTACCTGCAGTTGCCGAATCCTGCGCTGGTCGTCGCCGTGAGGACGAACGGCGAGGCGGCGGGTGTCGTCGCCTCGGGCCTGCGCGCCGCGATCCATCGCCTCGACCCCGCGCTGCCGGTCTACGACATCGCGTTGCTGCAGGACCGCCTCGCGCGCCAGGAGCGCGGGAGCCGCGTGCTCGCGACGATCGCCGGCGCGTTCGCCGTCCTCGCGCTCGCGCTCGCGGCGCTCGGGCTCTACGGCGTGCTCGCGCATGCGGTCGCGCGGCGCACCCCCGAGATCGGCGTCCGGCGGGCCCTCGGCGCTCCGGCTCGCAGCGTGCTGGGCCTCGTGATCCGCGAAGGCCTCGTGCCGGCGGCGGCCGGTGCCGGCGTCGGCCTCGCCGCGGCGCTCTTTCTGACTCGGGGAATCTCGAGCCTGCTCTACGGGCTGACGCCGGCCGATCCCGAAGTCTTCGCGGCGATCGGGGCAGCGCTCCTCGCGGTGGCCGCGGCCGCCTGCGTCCTGCCGGCGCGGCGGGCGACGCGCGTCGATCCGATGGTCGCGATCCGCGGCGACTGAGTCAGCCCGTGGCCGGAAGGCGCTCCGCCGGTGCCCGCACCGAGCCGGGACGCCGGGAGAGGCGGTCGAGGACGACGGCCACGACCATGTCGCTCGTGACGTTGGTCATGGCGCGCGCGCGGGAAATCAGCCAGTCGACGGTCAGGAGGAGAGGCAGCAGCTGCAGCGGCAACCCCACGGTCGCGAGGACGAGCGACAGCGAAATCAGCCCCGCTTCCGGCACGCCCGCGATGCCGACGCCCGCGACGAGGCAGAGGAACGCCGCGGCGATCTGCTGCGGGAACGTCATCGCGATGCCGTGCGCCTGCGCGACGAAGAGCACCGCCATCGCCTCGTACAGAAGGATCCCGTCGTGGTTCAGATTCGTGCCGACGCAGGCCGCCAGGCGCGCCGAAGCCGGCGACACCTCCATCCGATCGAGGCATCGCAGCGTCACGGGCAGCGTCGCGAGGCTGCTCGAGGCGCCGGCGGCATAGGCCACGGCGTCGCGCGCGCCGGACCAGAACCAGCGAAGCGGGACCTTCGCGACGAAGACGAGCCAGGCCTGATAGACGACGAAGACCTGGAGCCCCAGTCCGAGAAGCGCGACGCCGACGTAGGGGCCGAGTCCCGCGAGGGGCGCGAAGCCGTGCTGCCCGACGGTCTGCGCCACGACGCCGAAGACCGCGAGCGGCACGATCGCGATGATCCAGGTGAGCATGACCTCGAAGGCGCGCAGCAGCGCGGCGACGCCGTCCTCGACGTGGCGATATCCGGTCTCGCCGCGCGCCGTTTGCTCGTTCTTGACGCGCCGCAACGCGGCGCCGAGCAGGACGCCCAGCACGACGATGCCGAGGATCGCGTTCTCGACGAACGGCGCCCCGACGCTCGCGGGCACGAGGCCCGAGACGACGCGGGAGAAATCGAGGCCCTCGAGCGGTTTCACGGCGGGCCCGCCGGAGGCGGCGGCCTTCTGGAGGGCGGCCGAGGCCTCGCCCGGCCGCAGAAGGTTCGAGATGCCGAGTCCGATCACGAGCGCGATCGCGCCGTTGCAAAGCGAGATCGCGACCATGCGGGCGGCGGATCGGCCATGGATCGTCGTGCGCAGGAACGCGTCCACGATCGCGAAGAAGAGGAGCGGCGCGGCGAGCGCCTTGATGAGCGAGATGACGACCTTGCCGGCCTCGCCGAGAGGCGCGGCGCGCGGACCGGCCGCGAGGCCGAGCAGCGCCCCGGCCGCCATCGCGAGGAGGATGCGGGCGTAGAACGGAACGCGCCGCCGCCCGCTCAACGGCCGAGCGTCCTCACGGTCTCGAAGTGCCGGTCGATCGCGAACCAGTACATCGGCACCACGGCGATCTCCGCCGATCCGTCCGACGGTCCACGGAATGCGCGCGGCGCGTCGCGAGCGACGTCCCACTCGAGGAGGACCAATCGACCGCCGAGCTCCGCCGTGACGCAGCCGCGCCCCTTCAGGTCCTCCTCGACGAAGGCGACGGCCTCGTTTCCGTCGGAGATCGAATACACCTTCGCCTTCGGCTCGAAGCGGCGGTCCTTCGTCTGGAAGCCCGAGAACCCCTGCCAGCCGGAGGAGTCGTAGAGCGACATCGAGATCGGCGCCTCGGTCAGCTCGCCCGTGTCGAGGTAGCGGGCGCGGGGGTTCGATTCGGCGAAGGCGTTCATCGTGGCGTTGGTGGCCGGGATCGGCGTGAGCCGCTCGCCCTGGAGCGGTCCGTACAGCGCCTCGCCCGTGGCCGCGGTCCAGAGCGTCCCGGTCTCACGGTCCTCGAGGACGAGCGTGTCGCGCCAGAGCGCGCCGGAGTTCATGAAGGTGAGCGTGCGGCCGCCGACCCGGCGGTCGTAGACGGCGGCGAGGCCCGCGAGCGGGCAGCGCGCGACGACGTACGGCGCGCGCGCGGACACGTCGTTGACGACTTCGTAGCGGTCGAGGAGGCCGAGCGGGTATCCGCGGCCGGCGATTCCGACGACCGGCTCCCAGGGAGCCGGGGGATCGGTGTGCGCCTTCCAGAGGGAGTACGCGGGGCCGTCGAGGCTCGGCAGCGCCGCGGGCGGCGCCATCTGGACGATCGGATCCCCGTCGACGACCGCGACGGCGGGTTTCGTCTGGTACTGCGCGTGGAAACAGCCGGCGGCGAGCGGGAGAATCGCGGCGGCGATCGCGAGCCGGAGACGGACGCGAGGCCGCATGGGTGCCTAGCAGGCTGCTGAAAAATGGATGCGGGCGTCGGGTCCGGCATTTTGCATCCGGCGCCCGCTGGATGGCGTTCCTCGAACGTCTTTCATCTCTCCTCCCCGGGCGCCGGCAAAATGCCGTCCCCCCTTCGGGTTACGGCGGCGCGGGGCCATCTCCGTCGTCATCGCTCTTCGCCGATGCCCTCCGCATCGCCGCATTGCTTCTGTTGCGCTTCCTCGGATCTGACCCCACGGCGCTCGTAACGCCACCCCACACCCTTTTTCAGCAACCTGCTAGGCGGGCGCCGCCACCGCCTCCGCGGGCTCCCGCACGACGCGCCGGTACTCGGAGTCGCGCTCGAAGGGGTCGCGGCCGGTCTCGCGGATCATGCGCTCGAATTCCTGGCGGGTCATGCCGGACGCGGTCTTCGCGCCGGCGGCGTGCGTGATCGTCTCGTCCACGACGGTCCCGACGAGGTCGTCCGCGCCGAAGTGCAGCGCCACCTGCGCGAGGCGGCTCCCGATCTGGATCCAGTAGGCCTTCACGTGCGGGATGTTGTCGAGCAGGAGGCGGGAGACCGCGATGACGCGCAGGTCGAGCTGGCCCGAGGTCTCCGGGAGGTACGCGAGCGGCGTGTTCTCCGGATGGAACGCGAGGGGAATCAGGCCCGGGATTCCGGACGTCTCGTCCTGGAGCTCGCGCAGCCGGATGAGGTGGTCCACGCGGTCGGCGGCCGTCTCGACGGAGCCGTAGAGCATCGTCGCGTTCGTGCGCACGCCCTGCCGGTGGCACTCGCGCGCGATCGCGAGCCACTCCTCGCCGGTGATCTTGTTCTTGCAGATGACGTCGCGCACCCGCTTCTCGAAGATCTCGGCGCCGCCGCCCGGGCACGAATCCATGCCCGCGGCCTTGAGCTCCGCAATCGTGTCGGAGATCGAGCGCTTTCCGACGCGCGCGATCCAGTCGATCTCGACCATCGTGAAGGCCTTGAGATGCACGCCCGGGAATTGCTTCTTCAGAGCCGCGAGGAGGCCCGTGTAGTACTCGAACGGCCAGGTCGGGTGGAGGCCGCCGACGATGTGGAACTCCGTCACCGCCTCGCTGTATCCCTTGCCGGCTTCCTCGACGACCTCGTGGATCGCCATCTCGTATCCGCCCGGCTCGTTGACCTTCTTCGCCCAGGCGCAGAGCGCGCAATCCACCCAGCAGAGGTTCGTCGGGTTCAGATACCGGTTCACGTTGTAGTAGGCGACGTTGCCGTGGAGGCGCTCGCGGGCGATGTTCGCGAGGCGTCCGAGCGCGAGCAGGTCGCGCTCCGCGAAGAGCGCGAGGCCGTCGTCGAAGGAGAGGCGCTCGCCGGCGAGCGCTTTCTCGGCGATCGGCGCGAGGGAGGTTCCGGCGAAAGCGTCGAGCTCGCGGGTCACGGGATGGCCGGACGGGTCACGGGCTGATAGGGGTCGTCGGAGACGGGCGCGACGGCGTCCACGAAGGGCTTGATGTACTCGTAGCACTCCCAGCAGTAGACCTCTTCGGGCCGGAAGACGAAGTCCACGACGCGGCCGACCGCCGGGAACTCGTCGACCTCGCGCCCGCACCGATGGCAGCGGTCTTTGCCGCGCACGAGCTTCCACACCGGTCCCATCGCTCGAAAATCGTATCACCCGGAGCGCGGAAGACGCAGGATGTCGGCGTAGCGCCGCCGGCGCTCGCGGCCGCGTTGGCCGGGTTGGAGGTGCGCGATCCAGAGACGGAGGCGCGCTCCGAGACGCAGCGCCCGCGCCGTCGCCCGCTCGCCGCGCGCGCCGTGATGCTTTCGGGCATAAAGGCACAGACCCGCGTGCAGGCGGCGGTCGAGCTCCGCCTGCGGCACCGCGGCGCTCGCGAGCCCTCCGTGATGGACGGCGCGTGCCGCCGGCTCGAAGACGACGCGTCCGCCGGCCTGCCGCAGCCGCGCGAAGAGATCGCTCTCCTCGGCGTAAAAGAAGAAATCCTCGTCGAATCCGCCGATCCGTTCGAAGGCGCCGCGCCGCACGAGGATCGCGGCGCCCGAAGCGGTCTCGACGTCGCGGAGGCGGTCGTGCGCCGTGAGGACCGTGTGATGGCCGTGGAAGAACGGAATTCCAGGCAGCAGGCGCGGAAGGAAGAGCGCCTCGAAGAGCACGCGCCGCGGCGCGGGCGGGCGGAAGATCGAAGGGACGGGCCGTCCCGCGGAATCGAGCAGCCGGGGCACCGCGGCGGCGGCTCCGGGCGAGCCCAGGACCGCTTCGAGCGCCGGCAAGGCGCCCGGCAGGAGCTCGACGTCGTTGTTGAGGAAGAGAAGGAAATCGGCGGCCGCGCCCTTCGCCGCGAGATTGCACGCGGCGCCGTAGCCGAGGTTCCGGCCGGGGCAGAGGAGGCGCACGCCGGCCGGCAGCTCCTCCCGCCGGAGATCGCCCGCGTTGTCGACGACGGTGACGGCCGCTTCCGGAGCCGTCTCCGCGAGCGCACGCAGGGCCCGGTCCGTCGCCGAGCGCGGGCCGAAATGCACGACGACGGCCGCGGTCTTCATTCGGCGCCCTCGGGCCGCCGGGTTTCGCGATCGAGCCGCACCTTTTCCCGGGCGCGCTCGTACTTGGTCGCATCGCCGTGACGCGCGGAGCGCTTCGCCGGCAGGGGGATTCGGGCCGTCGGTGCGCCGCCGCGCCGGCGATCTTTCGATCGCTTGCCCTTCTTCACGCGGCCGCTCTCGGCCGGATCCGCTTCCGCATCGCGACGAGCGCGATCGTCGAGACGAGAGCGAGGCCCGCCCCCGCCAGGAACGCCACGCGCGGCCCGGCGGCTTTCCAGAGGATTCCGAAGAGGAGGGAGGCCGGCAACGCGGCCACGCCCACCGCCGCGTGAAAGGCTCCGAAGGCCCGTCCGCGCAGCGGCTCCGCGACGAGATCCGCCACGAGCGCGCGCTCGGCGCCCTCGGTCAGCGCGAAGAAGAGGCCATAGAGAGCGAAGATCGGCCAGACGGCGGGCGGAGCCGCGGCGAAAGCGAGGCCGACGTAGGAGAGGACGTAGACGGTCCAGCCGATCGCGAGCGTCGGAAGCCGTCCGATGCGGTCGGAGAGCGCGCCGCCCGGCACGCCCGCCGCCGCCTTCACGGCCTGGAAGAACGCCCAGAGAAGGGGCATCTCCCAGAGTGGGACGCCGGCGTCCCGCGCGCGCAGGAGCAGGAAGGCGTCCGTCGAGTTGGCGAGCGCGAAGACGGCGAAGATCGCCGTCGCCGTCCAGAAGGAACGGGGAAGCTTTTCGCGGGACGCCGCTTCGCGAGAAGGGGTCGCCGGCGCCGTAATGGGCGTTCGATCGGGCACGCGCCAGAGGACCAGGGCGACCGCGGCGAGCCCCGGCACGAGCGCAAAGAGGAACACCGTCCGCTCTTTCGCGGTGACGAAGCGGAGCATCAAGGCGGCGAGGATCGGGCCGGCGACCGCCCCCGCGTTGTCCATCGCCCGCTGGAGGCCGAAGGCGCGGCCGCGGCTGGCGGCGGGCGTCAGCGCCGCGAGGAGCGCGTCGCGCGGCGGCGTGCGCACGCCCTTTCCGACGCGGTCGGCGAAACGGATCGCGAGCACCTGCCCCCACGTTTGCGCGATGCCGACGAGCGGCCGCGCGACCGCCGCGACGAGGTACCCCAGGACGACGAAGCGCTTGCGGTGCCGCACCCGGTCGGACCACCAGCCGGACGCGACCTTGGTGAAGGATGCGGTGGACTCGGCGACGCCCTCGATGAGCCCGAGCGCGGCCGGCCCAGCGCCGAGCGTCCGCGTCAGGAAGTCCGGCAGGAGCGGGTAGATCATGTCGGACGCCACGTCGGACAGGAACGAGACCCACCCGAGCGTCACGACCCCCGGGTCGAGGCGCGAGTGCGGCGGAGCCACACCCTTATGAAATTCGGATTCCAATTCGATTTTCCTTATTTCATATGGCGCCCGGCTCTGCGCCGGCGCTTCATCATAATCGCCTTCGTGCGGCATTTCTCCTCAGAGGCGTTCGTCCTCGCCACGCATCCCCTGCGCGAGAAGGACCGCATCGTGTCCTTCCTGACGCGCGACGCGGGCAAGAAACGCGGGGTGGCCCGGGGCGCCCGCAGCGCCCGCAGCGCCTTCTCCGGGGCGCTCGAGCCAATGACGGAGGTCCGCATCGTCTACTTCGAGCGGGAGGCGCGGGAGCTCGTCTCGATCGACGCGGCGGACGTCGTCCGGTCCTCGTTTCCGCTCGCGCAGCCGCTCGATCGCGCGCTCCTCCTGTCGTCTCTCGCCGAGAGCCTGCAGACCTTCGTCGCGGACTCCGAGCCGGCCGAGTCGTTCTATCGTCTCGCGCGCCACGCCATGGACGCGCTCTTCGCCGGAACGCCGGCCGACGTCGTGGCGGCCTACTTCGACGTCTGGATCCTGCGCCTCTCCGGCCTCTTCCCGAACCCGACGGAGTGCGCGGGCTGCGGCCGGCCGCTCGAGGAGGGCGGGGCGCTGCTGCTCGACGAGACGCGCCCCGGCTTCGTCGGCCCGGAGTGCCGGCGGGGCGAGGTCCTGCGGCTGTCCGCCGCGGCGCGGAAGTCGCTGTTCGCGATCCTGTCGGCGCCGCTCGATCCCGCGGCGCGCTTCGAGCGCCTGCCGGAGATCGCCGAGGTCGCCCGGCGCGCCCGCCGCCACTTCCTGGGGCACGAGCTCAAGTCGCAGCGCGTGCTCGCGGAGGTGCTCTCGTGATCGCCCCCTGGCGGGTCGGCTAAACTGTCGCGCGTGATCACGCTTCAGCGGCTGATTGCGGACCTGTCTTCCTACTGGGAGGAGCAGGGCTGCCTGATCGAGCTGCCCTACGACTACCCGATGGGGGCGGGGACCATGCACCCGGCGACGTTCCTCGCCGTGCTCGGTCCGGACCCCTGGCGCTGCGCCTACGTCCAGCCGTCCCGGCGCCCGGCCGACGGCCGCTACGGCGAGAACCCCTTCCGGCTCGGCCGGCATCTCCAGCTCCAGGTGGTGCTGAAGCCCTCGCCGGCGGACGTCCAGGATCTCTACCTGCACAGCCTCGAGCGGCTCGGCATCGACCGCACCGAGCACGACATCCGGTTCGAGGAAGACAACTGGGAGTCGCCCACCCTCGGCGCCTGGGGCGTGGGCTGGCAGGTCGTGATGGACGGCATGGAGATCACCCAGTTCACGTATTTCCAGCAGGCGGGCGGCATCGACCTCTCGCCGATCTCGGCCGAGATCACGTACGGGCTCGAGCGCATCGCCATGTTCCTGTCGAAGGTGAACTCGATCTACGACATCCACTGGAGCGAGACGAAGACTTACGGAGAGCTGCGGCGCACCGAAGAGTTCGAGATGTCGAAGTACTCGTTCGAGGTGGCCGACGTCGGGCGGACGACCCTGCTGCTGGATCAGTACGAGCTCGAGGCCCAGCGATGTCTCGCGGCCGGGCTCGTCATGCCCGCCTACGAAGCCACGCTCCAGTGCTCCCACCTCTTCAACGTCCTCGACGCGCGCGGTGCGGTCTCGGCGACCGACCGCGTGGGCTGGATCCGGCGCGTGCGCAATCTCGCGTGCGCCTGCGCAAAGGCACACCTCGCCGCGCGCGAGAAGGCCGGCGAGCCGGAGCCCGAGCCCGCCGCGGTTTGAGCGCGGAGGAGCGGACCAGGGACAGGGCGATGGCGGCGCCGTTGGCGAGATGACGACGCACGACTTTCTTCTCGAGATCCGGACGGAGGAGATTCCGGCGCCGGTCGTGGCGACGGCGCGGCGGGATCTCGCGCGCCTCGTCGCGGAGAATCTCGCCGAGCAGGGGCTCGCCGCCGCCTCCTCGGAGTCGTACGGGACGCCGCGGCGTCTCATCCTGATCCTCCGCGGGTTGCCGGAGAAGCTCGAGGACCGGTTTTCGGAAGTCCTGGGGCCGCCGGCGTCGGCCGCCTACGACGCCGAGGGCCATCCCACGAAGGCCGCCCGCGGCTTCGCGAGGGCGCAGGAGATTCCCGTGGCGGACCTCGTCGTCGTCGACTCGCCGCGGGGCCCGACGGTCGCCGCGCGGCGCACGATCCCGGGAAAGCCCGCGGTCGAGATCCTCGCCGCCGCGGTGCCGAAGGCCGTGCTGGCGATGACGTTCCCCAAGACGATGCGCTGGGGAGACGGCAGCCGCGCCTTCGTCCGGCCGGTGCGCGGCATCGTGGCCGTGTTCGCGGGACAGGTCGTCCCGTTCGAGCTCTTCGGCGTCGCGTCGGGCGTGCGCACGGTCGGCCACCCCGTCCTCTCGGAGCTCGGCATCCGTGTCTCGGGGCCCGACGAATACTTTCGGAAGCTTCGGGCCTCGCACGTCGAGCCCGACGGTGCGGAGCGGAGGATCAAGATCCTCGAGGGCGCCCGCGTGCTGGCCTCCGAGGTCGGCGGATCGATCGAATCGGACTCGGATCTCGCGTCGACCCTCGCCGATCTCGTCGAGTGGCCGGGCGTCGTGCGCGGGTCTTTCGCGTCGGAGTTCCTGGAGCTGCCCGAAGAGATCACGACCACGGCCATGCGCACCCACCAGAAATACCTGCCCGTGCGCGGGCCGGCGGGGCTGATGCCGCACTTCGTCGCGGTGATGGACAACACCGAGGACCGCCGCGGGCTGATCGCGAAGGGGAACGAGTGGGTGCTGAACGCGCGTCTCGCCGACGCGCGCTTCTTCTTCGAGGAGGACCGCCGGCAGCGCCTCGAGTCGCGCGTGCCGGCGCTCTCGCGCCTGATGTTCCAGGACAAGCTCGGCGACTACCGCCAGAAGACGGAGCGCGTTCGCCGCCTCGTCGAGACGATCGCCCACGCGATCGGACGCTTCGATCTCGTCGAGCCGGTGGCGACGGCCGCCGGGCTGTCGAAGGCGGACCTGACGACGCACATGGTCAAGGAATTCACGGACCTGCAGGGCGTCGTCGGCGGCATCTACGCGCGCCTGGAGGGGCAGCCGGAGCCGGTCTGGAAAGCGATCTACGAGCACTATCGGCCGACCGGCGGAGGTGACGATCCGCCCCGCGAGCTGACCGGCGCGATCCTCGCCGCGGCCGACCGGTTCGACACGCTCGGCGGTCTCTTCCGTCTCGGCCTCGTGCCGACGGGCTCCCGCGATCCCTACGGGCTGCGCCGCGCGGCCTCGGGAATCGTCGCGATCGTGATCGGCCGCGGCTGGCAGGTCAACTGGAAGCCGGTCGCGCGCGAGGCGCTCGCGGGGTACGTGGATCTGCCCGCGGGCGGCATCGAGGAGGGCCTGGCGGAGCTCGAGAAATTCTTCGCCGAGCGACTGCGGAATTTCCTCGAGCGGCGCGGAAGCTCCCACGACGAGATCTCGGCCGTCATCGGCCGCGGCGTCTGGGACTTCGCCGACGCGGCCGACCGGGCGGCGGGGCTCACCCAGGCGCGGCGCACGACGGATTTCCGGTCGCTGATCCTCGCCGCCAAGCGCATCCGTAACATCCTCGGCGAGGAGGCCCCGGGCCATCCCGATCCGGCGCTCTACCGCGAAGACGCCGAGCGGCAGCTCGCGGCCGACTTCCTCCAGGCCCGGACGCTCGTGGAGGAGCTCACGACTTCGCGCCGGTACCGCGACGCGATGGAGACGATCGCCTCGATCTCGCCGTCGCTCGACAACTTCTTCGAGAAGGTTCTCGTCAATTGCCCCGAGCCCGAACTGAGGCAGAATCGCCTCGCGCTGCTGGGATCGATCCAGCGGGCGTTCTCGCGGCTGGCGGACTTTTCCGAGATCGTGGTGGAAAAATGAAAAAGGTCTACTTCTTCGGAGACGGCAAGGCGGAAGGCGCGGGGCTCGGCAAAGAGGCTCTCGGCGGCAAGGGCTCGGGCCTCGCGGAGATGACGGCGCTGGGCATTCCCGTCCCGCCGGGCTTCACGATCCACACGGCCGTCTGCGCGGATTACGGGAAGGACCAGTCGCTCGACGGCGTGAAGGCCGAGGCGGACACGGCGCTCGGGCGCGTCGAGCAGTCGGCCGGGAAGCGGTTCGGCGATCCGAAGGATCCCTTGCTCGTGTCCGTGCGGTCGGGCGCGCGCTCCTCGATGCCGGGCATGATGGACACGATCCTGAATCTCGGGCTCACGACGAAGACCCTGCCGGGCCTCGCCGCCGCGTCGGGCGAGCGGTTTGCGCTCGACTGCCGCCGGCGCTTCATCGAGATGTATTCGAACGTCGTGCTCCGCGTGCCGCGCCATCACTTCGAGCAAGTCCTGTCGGAGAAGAAGAAGGCGCGCGGCGTCGCCTCCGACACGGATCTCGACGCGAAGGACCTGGCCGACGTCGTCCGGCAGAACGAGGCCGTGGTGCGCCGCGAGACCGGTAGGGCCTTTCCCGACGATCCGCGCGAGCAGCTGTGGGGCGCGATCGGCGCCGTTTTCAAGTCCTGGGACAACGACCGCGCGAAAACGTACCGAAAGCTCCACAAGATTCCCGACGACTGGGGCACGGCCGTCAACGTCCAGGCGATGGTCTTCGGAAATCGCGGCGAGACGTCGGCCACGGGCGTCGCCTTCACGCGCGATCCGTCCACGGGCGAGAAGAAGTTCTACGGCGAGTTCCTGCCGAATGCGCAGGGCGAAGACGTCGTGGCGGGCATCCGAACGCCGCGGCCGCTGAACCGCGACGGCTCGGGCCAGTCGCTCGAGGAGACGATGCCGCAGGCGTACGGCGAGCTCCTGCGGGTGCGGGACCTGCTCGAAAAGCGCTTCCGCGACATGCAGGACCTCGAGTTCACGATCGAGGATCGCAAGCTCTATCTCCTCCAAACGCGCAACGGCAAGCGCACCGGGTTCGCCGCCGTGCGGGTCGCGACCGACATGGTGGACGAGGGCCTGATCTCGGCGGACGAGGCGCTCCTGCGAGTCGAGCCCGAGCAGCTCGTGCAGCTCCTCGCGCCGATCTTCGACGCGAAGGAGAAGACGGCGGCGATGAGGGCCAACCGGCTCCTCGGCAAGGGGCTTCCCGCGGGGCCGGGCGCGGCGTCCGGGCGGATCGCGCTCACCGCGCAGCGCGCCGTCTCGATGGCGGCGGAAGGCAAGCCGGTCGTCCTGGTGCGCGAGGAGACGTCGCCCGAGGACATCGCGGGCATGCACGCGGCGGCCGGCATCCTCACGACGCGCGGCGGCATGACGTCGCACGCGGCCGTCGTCGCGCGCGGCATGGGGAAGACCTGCGTCGTCGGGGCCGGCGAGATCACGGTCGACGAGGCGCGCAAGCAGGTGCGCGCGAAGAACCTGTCGGCCGGCGAGGGCGACTGGATCTCGATCGACGGGACGACCGGCGAGGTTCTCCTCGGCCAGCTCCCGACGCGGCCCTCCGAGGTGCTCCAGGTCGCGCTCGAGAAGTCGCTCGTGCCGGAGAAGTCTGCGACCTATCGCGCGTTCGACCGGATCCTCGCCTGGGCGGATCAGAAGCGCCGGCTCGGGGTCCGCGCGAACGCCGATACGCCGACCGACGCGAAGGTCGCCGTCGTGTTCGGCGCCGAGGGGATCGGGCTCTGCCGCACCGAGCACATGTTCTTCGAGGAGAAGCGCATCCTCGCCGTGCGCGAGATGATCCTCGCCGAGTCGGTCGAGGGGCGCCGCGCGGCGCTCGCCCGGATCCTCCCGATGCAGCGGCAGGATTTCGTCGGGATCTTCCGCGAGATGGGCCCGCGGCCCGTCACGATCCGCCTGCTCGATCCGCCGCTCCACGAGTTCCTGCCGAACGAGGAGGGCGCGCTCGCCCGCACGGCCGCCGATCTGAACGTCCCCGTCGAGCGGCTGCGCGAGCGCGTCCGGCAGCTCCACGAGATGAACCCGATGCTCGGCCATCGCGGCTGCCG
>DATJZU010000018.1:0-19380 GCA_035498835.1 Thermoanaerobaculia bacterium | reverse complement strand
GCGGGTCGGCGGCGGGGCTGTGGGAGGCACGATGGCAGGGGCCGGAGCCGACGTCGGCGGAACGCGGGTCGGCGGCACGCTCGTGGGCGGCGGAACCATGGTCGGCGTGGGCCGCGAGGGTGTCGCCGCTGGAATGGCGGCGGCGGGTCGCATCGTGCGAGCGGGAGTCGACGTGGCGGGCGCTGCGGCCGCGGCCGCTGCCGGGGGCGCCGTCGCGGCGGCCTTGGGAGTCGGGAGCGGTGTCGGCGCCATCGTCGCCGCCGGCGCCGGAACCTCTGTCGGCGCGGGAGTCGGTGTGGCGCGTTTCTTCTTCGGCGTCGGTGTCGGGGGCGCTTTGGTCACGGGACCGCCCGGCGTCGGTGTTGCGAGCCGCGCGACGATGACCTGGGTGGGATGGCAGCCGAAGAGCCCGAGAACCGACAGAAGAAGGGCGACGACCGACGTCTTCTTCATGATAGGCGGGCAGAGCATATCGCGGGTGGCGCGCGCGCCCGCAACCGCGCGGCTATTCGCGGAAGTAGCCGTGCAGGTTGCGCAGAGCCTGGCGGTCGAGCTTGCGCCGGCGAAGCGATTCGCGGAGAAGCGTGAGGGCCGCGAATCCTTCGGGGACCATCTTCTCTTCTTCGATGATCGGCAGGGCGGCCCGGACTTCCCACTCGGCCTGGGCCTCCTGTCCGATTTGGAGGAGCGAGTCGGCGACGACGAGGTGGATTGCCGCGGCGTCTCCTCGCATCCCGACATTCTCGGCATCGCGGAGGGCCTCGCGATAGGCCTCGATCGCTTCGCGAAGCTTTCCCTGCTCGCGGAGGATGTCGCCGACGCACCACCGGAGCTTGACCAGGCCGACCTGGCTCTCGGCGCGCTGGAGCAGCTCCAGAGCCTGCCGGGCGTAGTCGAGTGCTTCCTGAGGCTCGCCCCGCAGCCGGTAGAGTTGGGCGAGGTTATTCGCCGCAGAGGCGAGCAGCTTCGAGGATTGCCCGCTCCGGGCTTCCCGATGGATGTCGCGAAAGACATCGGTCGCGCCTTCGATGTCTCCGCTCTCGCGGCGTGAGAGCGCCTCGAGAAAGCGGCATTTCAGCGCCTCTTCGTGAAGCCCGAGCCGGCGCGAGTTGTCGGACCAGACGGGTGCGAGCTCGAGCACCTCGTCGAAGCGCCGTTCCTCCGTCGCGAGCGCCAGTCGCTGGTACGCGAGGCGCGCGAAATGGACGCTCGCGTTGGCGACGCGCACGAAATTCGACTCGGCCCGATCGAACCAGCGGCGCGCCTCCTCCCGGCGGAAGAGAATGCGGTTGGCGCCGCCGGCGAGCAGCGCGAGCTCCCCGAGATAGTACTCGCGCTCATCGAACTCGCCGATCCTGCGAACCGGTGTTTCGATGAAGCGGTAGAAGAAATCGGCTTCCTCGGCCACCGAGGCCGGCGTCGCCTCGATGTTCCGCGCCAGGATCTCGCAGACGGCGAGCAGGACTTCGGCGTGCTCCAGCCTCAGCTCTTCGGCGCGTGCGGCGCGATCCGACAGCGGGATCTCGAGGGCGTGCTCCGCGGCCCGCCGTCCTTCTTGCGGTGAAAGACTCTCGGGCGCGGCGGGGAACCGGAGGACCTCGCCCCTCACCTCTCGTCCTCCGGAGGTTTCGGACGCTTCGGCTTCTCGAGGCCGTTCTCGATCTCGATCGCGATCACCTCGGGCCCGAGCGAGAGCGAGCGCTTGAGGCGCTCGTCGGTCGCGAGCAGATCCTCGAGGCGGGAAAGCGAATAGACGTGTCCCGCGCGGCAGGCCATGAGCAGGAGCTCGGAGCGCAAACTCTCGGGCGAGCGCGTGCTGCCCGGCCGCCGGCAGAATCGCTCGAACCACTCGTAGAGTCTCTGCTCGACCTGCGTCGCCTCCTTGGGTGGAAGGCGATAGTTGGACACGAGGGCTCGATCGATCAGCGGGAGAATTCTTCCGAAGACCGATGCGGCCTCCTTGTTACCGGAGAACGTCGATGACATGGGCGAACTCACCCGCTCCCCGAAGGGTCGGAAATTGGAGTCTGTCGGGCGAGCCCGACGGATCGAAGTCGGCGCAAGAGTCGTTCGTTAGAACGGAATGTGGCCCTGGAGCTTGATCGTGAACGGCTTTTCCGCGGGCTTCGGATTCGGGCGCGGCTCGGGCTGCGGTTGCCGGACCGGCACGGTCTGCGTGGAATTGGAACCCATGACTGGAATCTCCTTTCGCCAAGAGAAACGAATCCCCACCTACCCCGGGACAAGGAAAAAATCGGACAACCCTTCGAACAGAGGCTGGCCAAATCATACGCCCGCCCGCGCGGAGTCAAGTCATTTTTGGCAGCAGTCGGCCGATTTCGATTCCCGAGCCGTCCGAGAGGTCGACCCTCGCGTAACCCCTTTTCGATCAATGTATTGCTAGAGCGCCCGCGTATACTCCGGAGCGTCCTGCCGCCACACGACGACCCCGCAGAACCGGTCGCCCTCGGGGCAGACGGGCCGGACCTCCGCCCGATGTCGCAGCGTGCAGGGCGGAAGCAGCCACGGTCCGATGCGCGGGTTCACGTCGCGGATCTGCAGCGTCTCGTCGAGCGACGCGCGCCAGATCTCCTCCTGTGCGTTGTAGCAGAGGCGCATCGCGAACTTGTGGTGGAGGTTCAGAAGGTCCGCCGACTCCGTGAAGCGCAGCGCGACCGCATTCGGAAGAAGGTACGCCGCGTGCGCGTCCGGCACGCCCCGCGCGCGCAGCTCGCCGATCGCCTGCCAGGTTTCGTCCATCGTCCGGCGATACAGCGCGTCGGCCTCGGGCACCTCGGGCAGGAGCATGGGCACGATGTAGTCCGGCTCCTCCGAGAGGTAGGCGGGCAGCGCCGGCCGCGAGCCCGGCGTCATTCGGTGGCGCTGGTCCTGGCTGTCGGCCGTGTGCGAGAGCTTCTTGCGGAACGTGTAAGACGGATGGAAGAGCGCGCGCGAGAGCTTGCCGTGCGTCGTCAGCGTCAGCGTCTCGCCGAGGAGCCGGTTGCGCGAGGGATCGAGAACAAGCCGGATCGCCTCGTCGTCGGAGAGCGCCGCGCGCGGCAGACCCAGGATCTCGCGCACCGACGAAGCGAGGATCTCCTCGTTGTTCGCCTTCCAGTCCACGAGCCGCGAGACGCGGCCCGAGAGCTCGGCGTCGAATTCGCGGCGAAACGCGGCGTCGGCGGCGGGCGTCGTCGCGAGCGCCTGGAAGAACACGTGCTCCGGAGTCTCCTCGAGGCGGATCGGCTCCTGGAGCACGGCCGCGTAGAGAGGGTCGTGTCGGAGAACCTCGGCGACCATCTGCCCGACGACCTCGCGCTGCTCCGCCGGCGCGTCGAAGGACTCGCAAAGCCGCCAGTAGCGGAAGAGCGTCACGCCCGAAACGGTGTGGTAGAGGTACGCGAACGTCGCGATCGGCAGCACGTAGCGCGCGATCTCCTGGGCGCGTTTCTGTACCGCGCCCGCGAAGCGCTCCCGGCCGTCGCCCCGGGTGCGGCCGGGGAAGAGGCGGAAGTAACGTTCGGCCGCGATCGGCGTCAGGAGCTCCGTCAGGCGGCGATAGGCCTCCTGTTGTCGGCGCGCGGCGCGCTCGAAGATCTCGCGTTCGGCGGCTCCCATCGCAGGCACCGCGTAGTTGCCCGGCTTGACCTCCACGTAACGCTGCGAGACCTGCTCGGAGTTGTAAAACGGATGGCTGTGAAGGAACGTCCAGAGGAACTGACGCGAGACGTTCTCCAGCGCGAACTGGAAGTGCGCGTGCTGAAAGGTCGTGTGGTGACCGGCCTCGTAGATCGAGCGGGCGAGCGCGTCGCGGCGGTCCGGCCGCGCCGATGCCTGGTCCTCGGTGACGATGCCGCGCGACGAGTAGCACGTGCGCGCCGTCGCGACGACGTTCTCGAAGGGGCGCTCGAACGCGTGAACGAGGCGGACCTTGGGAGGCGGTGAGAGAAATCGGGAGGCGCTTTCCTGAAGAGGGAGAGTCGACATCGCGCGGGGAGATTATCGCTCCGCCCGGCATGCGTCGACCGGTCCGATCGTTTCAGGCCCTCCTTCTTTTGGGGGAGGGCGCCTCGGGAAGCATCGCCGCTGCTTCCTCGCGCGCTTCGCGGCTGACGGCGTCGCAAACGACCGCACAGAGCTTCTCGATCGAAGGGTCGGAGATGGAGTAGACGGTCCGCGCGCCCTCGCGCCTCCGCCGAACGATACCGCTCGCTCGCAGGACCGCCAGGTGCTTGCTGACGTTGGCCTGCATCCCACCCGAAGACTGCAGAATCTCTCCGACCGAGGCCGCGGACTGGAAGAGCCGCTCGAGGATCCTCAGGCGCATCGGCTCTCCGAGCGCCCGAAAGCGGAGAGCCATTCTTTCGCGGGCCCGGTCGGTCAGGGCCCCCCCGGCGGACATGCCCTCAGCGTAGCGCACCGGAAGCGCCAAAGCATCGAGAATCACTCCATTGACAATATAACTATATGTTCATATAGTCAATTAATATGTTGATCCTCTCGATCTTCCTGGCTGCGGCCGGCCCTCTTCCGCCGCCCCCGCTGACACTCGAAGAAGCCGCCGCGCTCGCGGCCGGCGGCGCCCCCGCGGTGGCGCAGGCGGAGGCCCAGACCCAGCAGGCGCGGAGCGCCGCGGCGGCGGCCCGCTCGCGCCTCGGACCGACTCTCGCGGTCGACTTCAAGGCCTTGACGACGGACAACCCGGTGGATGTCTTCGCGCTCACCCTGCAGCAGGAGCGCTTCTCGCTGGCCGAATTCGCGGCCTCGGATCCCAATCACCCCGGATACCTGAAGGATTGGAGCGCAGGAGTGACGGCGGAATGGGACGTGGATGTCTTCGGCTCGACGCGCCGCGCCGCGGACTCGGCACTGGCCGCCGCACAGGCCGCCGATCGGTCGTCTCGATGGACCCGTCGGACCTCGGCTCTCGACGCGGTCGCTTCCTTCGCCTCCGCCTCGCGGGCGGAGTCGAGCCTGCGGCTGCTCGGGGAGCGGGAGGCCGACGCGGAGAAGGACGCCTCCATCGCGGAGAGTCTCTTCACGCAGGGCTTCACCACGGCCGCGGATCCGGCGCGAGCGCGGGCCGCCGTCGCGGAGGTACGGGCGCAGATCGCGGAGCAGCGCGCCGTTCTCGAACAGGCGCGCGCCGGTCTTTCCGCGGTGATCGGAGCGGACGCGGCAACGCGGCCGCTGGCTCCGCTTCCGGAGCCCGTCGCGGTTCCCGGCTCGGGGGCCGTTACGCGCGACGACGTGGAATCCGCCGACCTTTCGGCGCAGGCGGCCCGCGACCGGGACAAGGCGGCGTCGCTATCGCGGTGGCCCTCTCTGTTGATTCAGGGCACGTATCAGCTCCATGCGCCCACGCCGGGCGGGCGCTGGGGAGACTCGGCGACGGCATTTGCCGGATTTCGCCTGCCCGTCTTCGCGTCGGGCGGTATCGACGCGCGCATTGCCGAGGCGCGGGCGGCGGCGATCGCGGCCGAAGCTCTCGCCCGCGGGGCCCGCGCGGAGGGAGACCGGCAGATCGCCGCGTCCCGCGCGGCGCTCGCAGCCTCGGAGGCCCGCGAGACCGCATTCCTTGAAGCGCAATCCGCCGCCGGTCAGGCGCGCGAAATCCAGCAGGCTCGTTACGAGGAGGGGATCGCACGGTTCGCCGATCTTCTCGAGGCGCGCGCCGCCGAGCTGCGGGCCGGCCTGGGCGTTCTCGGGGCCCGTACGGAACGCGTCGTCGCGGCCGCCAGTCTCCGACTCGCTCTGGGGCTGACCCCCGTCGGAGAGGAGAAGCCATGAGGCGAATGGCCGGTCTGCTGGGTCTGATCCTGCTTCTCCCGGGATGCGCGAAGCATGCCGCGGCTCCGGAGCGCCCCGCGATGCGCTCGCTCGAGACCGCTTCCGTCGAGCGCGTGGAGCTCGCCGATCGGATCGAGGTCGAAGGCACGGTCGTCGGGCGACAGGAAGCCGTCCTCGCGAGTCGGCTCGCGGCTCCGGTCTCCGAGGTCGCCGCGGTCCCGGGCCGAATCGTCCGTGCCGGAACGATTCTGGTACGCCTCGCGCCGAGCGAGTCCCAGGCGCAGCTCGAGAGTGCCCGCGCGGCGCTCGACGCTTCGCGCTCCGCGCGAGAACTGGCCGGGCGCAACCGTTCTCGATACGAGAAGCTCGAAGGCCGGGGAGCGGCCGCGGCCGTGGAGCTCGAGCGCGCCCGGCAGGAAGAAGCGGCGTCGGCCGCCGCGGTCGCCTCGGCCGAAGCGGCCGTGCGGCGCGCCGAGACGGACCGCGCGCAGGCGGATCTCGCCGCCCCGTTCGACGCGGTGGTCGTCGAGAAGATGGTCTCCGCGGGGGACCTCGCGGCGCCGGGGCGCCCGCTCGTCCGTCTGGCGTCCGTCTCCGGACGCCGGGTCGAAGCCGCTCCGGGGGAAGAATTGGTCGCCTCTCTGAAGGAAGGGGACTCGCTGCCCGTGGTGATCGCCGGGCGCGCGCTTTCGGGATGCGTCGCGGAGATCGTCGCCGCCGTGGACGCCGCCACGCGGCGTCGGACGATCCGCGTGGACCTGCCCCCGGGGGAGGATCCGCCGGTCGGCGCGTTCGCGCTGCTCCTGTTGCCCGGCACTCCCGAGGTCCGGGTCCTGGCGCCGGCGCGCGCCGTGGTCGCGCGCGGCGGTCTCGATCTGGTTTGGGCCGTCTCCTCCGAAGGGATCGTCTCGCTGCGCTACGTGAGAATCGGCTCCTCCCGCCCGGGCGGTTTCGTCGAGGTGCGTTCCGGGCTCGCCGGGGGCGAGCGCCTCGTTCTCGATCCGCCTGCCGACCTGGCGGCCGGCACGCGGATCCGATCGTGATGCTCGATCCGAAAGCTCGGCTCGCGCTCGAGCGCCGTCCCCTGGGATTGGCGGGGAGGCTCGCGCGAGCCTTCGTCGACTCCAAGCTGACTCCGCTCATCGTCCTCTTCTCTCTCGGCCTCGGCGCGCTCGCCGTCGTCGTGACGCCACGGGAGGAGGAGCCTCAGATCAAGGTGCCCATGGTCGACGTCTTCGCCCGCCTGCCGGGGCGCAGTGCTGTGGAGGCCGAACGGCAGATCGTGGCCCCGCTCGAGAGGGCCTTCTGGTCGATCCCCGGCCTCGAGTACGTGTATTCGACCTCCTCTCCGGGAAGTGCCCTCATCGTCCTGCGATTTCGTGTCGGGGAGGATCCCGATCGGGCGCTCGTGAGGGTCCGGGCGAAGCTCGATGCGCTCGTCGATCAGTGGCCGCAGGACCTCGCGCCGCCGTTGGTGAAGGCGCGCTCGATCGACGACGTCCCGATCTGGGCGATCACGTTCTGGAGCCGGACGCAGGATCCGGAGACCCTTCGCCAGGTCGCCGCGGAGGTGCAGAACGAGATCCAGTCGATCCCGGAGATATCGGAAACGCGCCTGATCGGCGGCCTGCGGCGCGAGTTCCGCGTGGAGCTCGATTCCGTTCGCCTGGCGGCGCGCGGCCTCGCTCCGGGTGCGGTCTTGCCGGCGCTCGTGGCCGCGAACCGCCGTACGGAGGCGGGCCCGCTCGTCTCGGGAGACCGCGAGGTCCGGGTCGAGGCGGGCGGATTCCTTCGTTCTTCCGACGAGCTTCGGGCCGTCGTCGTCGCCGCAAGCGGGGGCCGCGCCGTGAAGCTGGGCGACGTCGCCTCGATTCGCGACGGTCCGGAGGAACCGTCTTCGTACGTCCTGCATGGCGGGCCGGGCGTGCCGGGCCGGTGGCCGGCCGTGACGCTCTCCGTGAGCAAACGTCGGGGTGCGAACGCCATCGCGGTCGTCCGCGCGATCGAGAGAAAGCTCGAAGCCGTCCGCCCGAGGCTTCTCGCCGGAGACGTGCACGCCGCCGTGACCCGCGACTATGGGGAGACCTCATCGGAAAAATCGAATGAACTGCTCAAGCACATGGGCCTCGCCACCCTCTCGGTGACGCTGCTCATCGCTCTGGCGCTCGGCCGCCGCGAGGCGGGCGTGGTGCTCCTTGCCATCCCGGTGACGCTCGCCCTGACGCTCTTCCTCTTTTCCCTCTTCGGATACACGTTGAATCGGATCACCCTTTTCGCGCTGATCTTCTCGATCGGCATCCTGGTGGACGACGCCATCGTCGTCGTCGAAAACATCGTGCGCCATCGGCGCTTGCCCGGCGCGAGCGCTCGCGCGCTGCGGGAGATCGCGGTCGAGGCGACGGACGAGGTCGGGAACCCGACCATCCTCGCGACGTTCGCCGTCATCGCGGCGATCGTGCCGATGGGCTTCGTCGGGGGACTGATGGGACCGTACATGCGGCCGATTCCGATCGGGGCCTCGGCGGCAATGCTCTTCTCACTGCTCGTGGCGTTTGCCGTTTCGCCGTGGGCCTCGAGCCGGCTCTTCGGCGGCGCGCCGCGCGAAGCGCCCGAGGGGCACGGAGAGGAAGCTCGGGGAGGGCTGTCGCGGCTCTACCGGCGGGCCATGGCGCCGCTCGTCTCGGAGGGAGGGGGGCGGCGGCGTGCCGTGTTCTTTTCGATCATCGGCGTGCTGTTGCTCGCGGCCGTGGCTCTCGTCCCGATGGGCGCCGTGCGCGTCAAGATGCTGCCCTTCGACAACAAGAACGAATTCCAGGTGGTCGTCGATTTTCCGGATGGCACGACGCTCGAGACGACGACGCGCGCTCTTTCCGAGATGGCGGATGCCGTTCAGACGCTCCCCGAGGTCACGGGAACAGAGGTCTACGCGGGAACGGCCGCGCCTTACAACTTCAACGGGCTTGTTCGGCACTACTTTTTGCGATCCGGATCGAATCAGGGCGACGTTCAGGTCAGCCTGCGGCGCAAGTCGGAGCGCGGGCGCTCCTCGCACGAGGTCAGCCGCGCCGCGAGGCTCCTGGTCGATGAAGTCGGACGCCGCTACGGCGCGCGCGTCAAGGTTGCGGAGGTTCCGCCCGGCCCCCCCGTTCTCCAGACGCTCGTCGCCGAGGTCTACGGCCCGGACGATGCCGGCCGCCGCGCTCTGGCCGCGAAGGTCGAGGGTCTCTTCTCCCGGACCGAAGGCGTCGTCGACGTGGACTCGTACGTGGAGACTCCGCGCCCGAAGGCCGTTTTCCGGCTCGACCGGGAAAAGGCGGGCCTCGCGGGGATCCAGGAGGCCGACGGCGCCGCCGTCCTGCGACTGGCGCTCGGGCGAGATCCGGTCGGAGAAGTGCAGATGCCCGGGATCCGGGAGCGCATCCCACTTCTCGTGACGTTCCCGACCGAGCGGCGCGGCGATCTCGGATCGCTCGCCGAGCTCCGGCTTCCCGGAAGAGACGGCCGCCTCGTGCCCCTTTCGGAAATCGGGCGCTTCGATTGGGTGGACGAAGAAACCTCGATCTACCACAAGAATCTGAAACCCGTCGTTTACGTGACGGCCGACGTCGGAGGCCGCAAGGAAGCCCCCGTCTATGCGATCGCCGCTCTCGAGAAGGGCCTCTCGGCGATGCGGGCGCCCGACGGGGAGCGCATTGCGACCCGCACCGCCACGGCTCCCTTCGACACGTCCCGGTACGGCATCAAGTGGGACGGCGAGTGGCACGTCACCTATGAGGTCTTCCGTGACCTGGGACTGGCGTTCGCCGCAGTCCTCGTGCTGATCTTCGTTCTGGTCGTGGGCTGGTTCCGCAGCTTCACGGTTCCGCTCGTGATCATGGCCCCGATTCCCCTGACGCTCGTGGGGATCCTCCCGGCCCATGCCCTCTTCGGCGTGTTCTTCACGGCGACCTCCATGATCGGATTCATCGCGGGCGCCGGCATCATCGTCCGCAACTCCATCATCCTCGTCGACTTCATCGAGCTGCGGCGTGCCGAAGGAATGGTCCTGTCCGACGCGGTGCTCGATGCCGGCGAAGTCCGTTTTCGCCCGATGCTCCTGACGGCGGCGGCCGTAGTCGTCGGCTCTTCGGTGATGCTCTTCGATCCCATTTTCCAGGGGCTGGCGGTCGCGATGATGGCCGGTGAGGTCGCGGCGACGCTCTTGTCGCGCGCCGCCGTTCCGGTTCTCTACTACCTGCTCAAACGCTCCGGGGAAAAGAAGGAATTGGCCGCGTCGCCGGCCGCAACGGCATCGGAAAGGAGCCTTGCATGAAGAAAACGATCAACGACGGGCTTCGCGGAATCGCCGGTACGTTCATCCTGGTGTCCCTCGCGCTCGGGTGGTTCGTCCACCCGGGCTTCTTCCTCTTCACGGCCTTCGTCGGGGCCAATCTCCTGCAATCGGCCTTCACGGGGACCTGCCCGATGATGGCGATCTTGCGCCGAATCGGACTTCCCGACGGCGGTTCCCGCGCGTGAAGTTGCTCGTGGTGGTCGCGACGCGCGAGGCGCGTGACGACATCGAGGCGGCGCTCCAATCCGGAGGAGCCCTCGGCTTCACCGAGATTCCCGGAGTGCTCGGCGAAGACTCCTCCGGCCCGCGCTTCGGCTCCCGAGCGGCGCCCGGGATCTCCGATCTGATCCTCGTCGCCGTCGACGACGGCCGGCTGGCCTCGATGCGCGAGGCTCTGGCGCAGGTCGCCGCCCGGAAGGGCCGCAGGCTTCACGGCTTCCTGATTCCGGCCGAAGAGCTCTGACGGCTGCCCGCGTCGGGCCTAGCCCCAGCGCGGCGGATCGTCGGGATTGATGCCGAGCATCGTCTTCGCGACGAGCTCGTGCGTCAGCGCCGAGTTTGCCGGATGGAATCTGCCGGCCCGCGCGTCGCGGAAGAGGCGCTCGAGCTCGCTCTTCTTGAACATGCCGAATCCGCCCGAGAGCTCGAGCGCCGTGTCCACGATCTTCCAGGCGCCTTCGACCGCCCTGTACTTGGCCGTCACGATCTTGGCCGGCCACGCGCCGCCGTGTGCGACACCGTTCGACCAGTCGGACGCCGTCCGTTCAATCAGCGGCTCGATTGTCTCGAGCTCCATCGCCATCTCGGCGACGCC
This sequence comes from Thermoanaerobaculia bacterium, assembly GCA_035498835.1. GTDB lineage: Bacteria > Acidobacteriota > Thermoanaerobaculia > UBA5066 > Gp7-AA6 > DATBFU01. The sequence continues at coordinate 8,443 of DATJZU010000018.1, read as the reverse complement.
CCATTGCATCGCGGGGTGGTGCGCCATCGAGGTCGAGACGGCGAGCGACTGCCGTTTCGGCAACGACTCGAGCGTCAGATCGAACGCCCGGCGCGCGAGGGCGTAATAGACGTTGGCGAAGCCGAGCAGCGCCCACGCGAAGATCGACAGGACGAAAACGTCCACGCCTCCGGCTCCCGGAGCGACGATCCGTGCGATCCGGGCGTCCGGCACGAACGCGCCTTCGAGAATCGTGTCGTCGCTCTGGGTGGCCCGCATCCCGAGCACGTCCCACGTGTGCTCGATCCGGTAGCCCTTCGTGTCGCGGGTCAGAAAGCCGTGCACGATCTTCGGCGCCTCGGGGTTGCTCGAGTCCATGCCATGAAGGCCGAGATACGTCCAGGCCGGAGAGAGGCTTCCGAAGGACTTCCGTCCCGTGTAGCGGAAGCCGCCGGGAACCTTCTCCGCCTTCGTCGTCGAGAGGAGCACCGGCAGGTCGTGACCCGCTTCGGCGTGGCCGGCCGCGAAGATCTCGCCCTCGCCGGCGGCCTTCAGGATCCAGTCGCACGAGGCGTCTCCGCTCGCCTTCACCTCGCGCGCGACGCCGCACCAGTACGTGTGCATGTTGACCGCGAGCGCCGTGGCCGGCGCCCAGTAGGCGAGGCGGCGCGTCTCGAGACAGCACTCGGCGAGCGTCATCCCGCGGCCGCCGAACTCGCGCGGCACCGCCATCTTGAGGTAATCGGTCTTTCGAAGATCCTCGAAGTCTTCGGCGAAAAAGCGGTTCTCGCGGTCGTAGACGGGAGCCCGCTCGTGGAACCGGCGGAGGAGCTCGTCGGACAGGATCGGAGAGGCGTTGGCCATGGCCACCCTCCTTCGAAGATCCGCGAGTCTAGCAGGCGGCCGGGAAGTGGATGCGTCGTGTCCGACCGTCGGGCGCAGGCATTCGCCTCGCAAACGGCGAAGAAAATTCCCGCTCGGACCGACCCCGAGCTGCGCCGCGCCGAAACTCTCGGCTGCCGGTCGTTCTCGACCGCCGCAGCCGAAAGTCCGTTTGAAACGGCCGGCCCCGGCAGTCCATAGTTCGTGCTGTGAAGCGCCCGGTCTACATGGACTACCAGGCCACGACGCCGGTCGATCCGCGCGTCTTCGAGGCGATGCGGCCGTATTTCTCGGAGGTCTTCGGCAACGCCGCCTCGCGGACCCACGTGTTCGGCTGGGAGGCGGAGGCGGCGGTGGAGGAAGCGCGCCACCAGGTCGCCGCCGCGCTCGGCGCCGACGACAAGGAGATCGTCTTCACGAGCGGCGCGACCGAGTCGGACAACCTGGCGGTGCTCGGCGTGGGGCGGCTCCTGCGTGAGAAAGGGCGGCATATCGTCACGGGGCAGACCGAGCATCGCGCGGTTCTGGACCCCTGCCAGGCGATGGAGCGCGAAGGATTCGAGGTGACGCGGCTCGCCCCGGACCGATCCGGCGCGATCTCGCCAGAGCAGGTGCGCGCCGCTCTGACGGACGGGACGATCCTCGTGTCGCTCATGCTCGCCAACAACGAGATCGGGACGATCCATCCGATTTCCGAGATCGGCGCCGTCTGCCGCGAGCGCGGCGTCCTCTTCCACACCGACGCGGTTCAGGGATTCACGAAAATCCCGTTCGACGTCGCGTCGGCTTCCGTCGATCTCGCGTCGGTCACGGCGCACAAGCTGTATGGCCCGAAGGGAACGGGCGCGCTCTACGTGCGCGGCCGCAACCCGCGCGTGCGTCTCGCGCCGATCCTCCACGGCGGCGGCCACGAACGCGGCCTGCGGTCCGGCACCCTGAACGTGCCGGGCATCGTCGGCTTCGGAAAGGCCGTCGAGATCGCGATGGCGGAGCGGGAGACCGAGGCGCGCCGCCTGCGGCGGATGCGCCGTCGGCTCGATCGCGCGGTCCGGGAACAGGTCGACGACGTGGCGTTGAACGGCGCGGCGCTTCCCGAAGTGGACGCCGACGGCGCGCTTCTCCCCGGAGAGCGCGAGCGCCGCCTGCCGGGGAATTTGAACCTCTCTTTCGGCGGCGTGGACGGCGAGGCGCTGCTCATGGATCTCAAGGACCTGGCCGTCTCCTCGGGTTCGGCCTGCACGTCGGCGTCGATCGAGCCATCGCACGTCCTGAAGGCCATCGGCGTGCCGGACGCGCTCGCCCACGCCTCGATCCGCTTCGGCCTCGGGCGCTTCACGACCGAGGAGGAGGTGGAGTTCGCGGCCTCCTCCGTGGATGTGGCCGTGCGCCGTCTGCGCGAAATGGCGCCGCGGCGCGGCTGAACGGAACCCGAGCCGTGAACGTCTGCGCGCTCCTGCTCTGGGTGTCGGCCGCGGCGGCGGCGACTCCGGCCCCCGCGGCGCCCGACGTCGAGCGCGGGGTCGCCGTCCCGATGCGCGACGGCGTGCGCCTTGCCGCCGACGTCTTCCGACCCGCGCGCGCGGGAAGATTCCCGACATTGGTCGAGCGCACGCCGTACGACCGGAAGCGGCTCGAAGATCGCGAGATCCTTCAGGAGGCGCTCCGGCGCGGCTACGCCGTCGTCCTCCAGGACGTTCGAGGCCGCTTCGACTCGGCCGGCGAATACGTCCCGTACGTGAACGAGGGCCGCGACGGCTACGACACGATCGAGTGGGCCGCCGCGCAGCCCTGGTCCGACGGCCGCGTCGGAACGTTTGGCCTCTCGTACCCGGGCGCCGTCCAGTGGCTCGCGGCCGTCGAGTCGCCGCCGCATCTCCGGGCGATGGCGCCGGAAATGACGTTCTCGTCGCCGCGCAACTTCTTCTACGCCGGCGGCGCCTGGGACCTGTCCTGGATCGCGTGGATCTGGAACAACATCGCGCCGGACGCGCGCGTCCACAAGAGCCTCGACGGGCCGCGCACGGGCCGACAGGCGCGGGCCGCCTGGAAGAATCTCGAGAACGATCTTCCGTTCCGGATGCCGCTTTCCTCCGCGACCGAGCTGCGGAACGTCGCGCCCTATTACTTCGAGTGGCTGGCGCATCGTCCGAACGATCCCTACTGGGACTGGGCGGAGCTGCGCGGGCGCTACGGGCGCGTGGGCGCGGCGGTCCTGAGCGTCTCGGGCTGGCACGACGAAACCTATGGGCCCGAGGGCGCGATCACGAACTTCCTGGGACTCCTCGCGGCGCGCGCGGGACAGGCCGAACCGCGCGCCGAGCTCGTCCTCGGCCCCTGGGTGCACGGCGGGCTCGACTCGGACCGCTCGGGGGAACGCGTGTTCGGACCGCGGGCCAGGATGGACGAGGCCACGCTCGTCCTCGATTTCCTGGACCGCTACGTGCGCGAGAAAGCGCCGGTCCATCCCGCGCCCCGCGTGCGCGCCTTCGTGATGGGAGAGAACCGCTGGCTCTCCGGCGGCTCCTGGCCGCTGCCGGGGACGGCGACCGTCTCGCTCTATCTCGCGCCGGGCGGAAGGCTCGCGCGCGAGGCGCCGTCGATTCCGGCCGCGGCGAGCAAGTTCCTCTCGGATCCGGAGAAGCCGGTCGTGGATCCGCACGGCACCGACGCCGGCGCCCACGACGAGCGCGCGTTGGCCGGCCGGCCCGACACTCTCGTGTTCGAGACGCCGCCGCTCGAACGCGGCCTGCGGGTCCTCGGCGCGATCGAAACCGAGATCCATCTGTCGTCGGACGCGCCCGACGCCGACCTCTGGGTCAAGCTCCAGGACGTCGCGCCGGATGGCACGGCGTGGAATCTCTCGAGCCCGGGCACCGACGTCCTGCGCGCGAGCGAGCGGGAGCCGGGCACGGAGCGGCGGCTCCTCGAGCCGGGCCGGCCGGTCGTGATGCGCCTTCCGAATCTGCGCACCGGGAACTTCTTCGCGAAGGGACACCGCGTTCGCGTCGTTCTCTGCGGCAGCTTCCTGCCGCACTTCTCGCGCAACCTGCAGACGGGCGAATCCGAGGCGACGTCGTCTGCCGCGCGCCGGGCCGTCCTCCGCGTCCATCACGACGCGGAGCATCCCTCCCGCATCCTGCTGCCTGTCCTCGACGACGTTTCGGCGGCGGGCGGGGTTTCCGGAGGAGTGGGCCGAAACTGACGCTTCTCACCGAGACCGTCCGGGCGCTGCCCGCGTACGAGGACCTGTGCGAGCGGGTCCGACGGGGAGAGGTCCGTTCGCTGGTCGCCGGCGGCGTCGGTGCCCTGCCGGGATTGCTGCTTGCAGCCCTCGCGGCCGATCTCGGCCGGCGCCTGGCCGTCGTCGTGGCCGACGAGAAGCAGGCCGAGCGGCTCGCGCAGGACCTCGCGGCCGGCGGCGCCGGTCCGGTCCTCCGTGCGCCGGCCCCGCAACTGACGCCGTACCAGCGGATCCCGCCGTCGCTCAAGGCGCGGCGCGACGAGTTTCGCCTCCTCGCGGCGCTCGCCGCGCCTCCGCCGTCCCTCGTCGCGATTCTGCCCGCGACGGCGCTCTTCGCGCGCCTGCCATCGCCGGCGGACTTTGCGCGGCTGTCGGTGCCGCTGGCGGAAGGCGCGGAGGACGTCTCGCTCGCGCGCCTGACGGCTCGGCTGACCGAGCTCGGCTACCGTCGCGGAGACCTCGTCATCGAGACGGGCGATCTCGCGGTGCGCGGCGGGCTGCTCGACGTCTTTCCGCCGGACCGGGAGCTGCCGCTCCGCGTCGAGCTCGACGGCGACCGGATCGCGTCGATCCGCGTCTTCGACCCCGACACGCAGCGGTCGAGCGACCGGCTGAAGGCGGTCCACGTGCCGGCATTCGCGGCGGCGCGGGAATCGGGAGAGGAACGGGCGCTCCTCGAGGATCGCCTCGGACGGCCGCCGTCGGAGGCGGAGCGCATCGTCTTCGCTCCTGCGGCCGCCCCGATGCCGGCCTCCTGGCTCACGCACGCGGGCGACGCGCTCCTTGCCGTGCTCGAACCGGCCGCGATCGAGGAGGCCGTCGCGGGGTACGACGAGCGCGTCGCGGCCGACCGCGATCCCGATCGCGACGTCCTCGCCCCCGAAGAGCTCCTCCATCCGGGCGAGCGCGTCCGCGAGGCGATCGCGGGAATCCTTCTCCGCTTCGACCGCCTCGGCGTCTCCGAGGGCGAGGCGCTGCGCCTCGCGGCCGAGGAGATCCCGGGACACGCCGGCCGTACGAAGGAAGCCGCCGCCGAGATCTCGCGGGCGCTCCAGTCCGGCGAGGAAGTGCTCGTCGCGGCGCGCGCGGCCGGAGGCGAGGAGAAGGTGCGGCGCTTCGCGCGCGAGTACGAGATCCGGGTGACGACGGAGGGGGAGCCCGGCGCTCTGCGCGTGGCCGCCGCGGAGATTTCGGCGGGCTTCCGCCTGAGAGCGCCGCGAATCTCCGTCTATGCCGAGGCCGAGATCTTCGGGGAAGAGCGGCCGCCCGTGACGCGGCGCCAGCGGCCCTCGGAAGCCTTCCTGTCCGACCTGCGGGACCTGAAGCTCGGGGACGCCGTCGTCCACCGCGACTACGGCATCGGCCTCTTCAAGGGCCTGAAGCGCGTGCCGGTCGAGGGGACGGAGCGCGAGTTCATGGAGATCGGCTACGCCGACGACAAGACCCTGCTCCTCCCCGTCGAGCGATTCGATCTCGTGCAGAAGTACTCGGGCGTCGAGGGCGTGGCGCCGGTCCTCGACCGGCTGGGCGGCGCCGGATGGGGCCGCCGCAAGGCGTCGGTCCGGCGCGCGATGCGCGACATGACGGACCAGCTCCTGAAGCTCTACGCGCGGCGCCGCGTCGTAAAGGGATTCTCGTTTTCGAAGGACTCGCCGTGGCAGAAGGAGTTCGAGGACGCCTTCGAATACACGGAGACGCCGGATCAGGCGCAGGCGATCGCCGACGTCAAGCGCGACATGCAATCGGACGAGCCGATGGACCGCCTCCTCTGCGGTGACGTCGGGTACGGAAAGACCGAGGTCGCCATGCGCGCCGCCTTCAAGGCCGTGCTCGACGGCAAGCAGGTGGCGGTTCTGGCGCCGACGACGGTGCTCGCCGACCAGCACTTCCGGACGTTCCGCCGGCGGTTCGCGGCGTTCCCCGTCACGATCGAGCTCCTCTCGCGATTTCGCTCGCGCGTCGAGCAAAAGGAGGTCGTGGCGAAGATCGCGGAGGGGAGCGTCGACATCCTGATTGCGACGCATCGGATGCTGTCGAAGGACCTCGCGTTCCGCGATCTCGGGCTCCTCATCGTGGATGAGGAGCAGCGCTTCGGCGTGGCACAGAAAGAGAAGTTGAAAGAGTGGCGGGCCTCGATCGACGTGCTGGCGATGTCCGCGACGCCGATTCCGCGCTCCCTCCACCTCTCGCTCTCCGGCCTGCGGGACCTCTCGATCATCGAGACGCCGCCGCGAGACCGGCTCGCCATCGAGACGCAGGTCGTGCCGTCGAAGCCGGCGGTGATCCGCGAGGCGATCGAGGCGGAGATCGCGCGCGGCGGCCAGGTCTTCTTCGTGCACAACCGCGTCGAGTCGATCGGCCGCGTGAAACAAATGCTGGAGGAGCTCGTGCCGGCGGCCCGGATCGCCGTCGCGCACGGCGCGATGCGCGAGGATGAGCTCGAGAAAGCCATGCGGCGGTTCGTGACCCGGGAGGCGGACCTCCTCCTCGCGACGACGATCATCGAGAACGGTCTCGACATCCCGTCGGCGAACACGATCCTGATCGACCGCGCCGAGACGTACGGCCTCGCGCAGCTCTATCAGCTGCGCGGGCGCGTGGGGCGCAGCGACCGCCCGGCGTTCGCGTACCTGCTCGTGCCCGAGACCGCGTCGCTCTCGGAGATCGCGCGCCGGCGCCTCGCCTCGATCCAGGAGTTCTGCGACCTCGGCGCCGGTTTCCGCATCGCGGCGAAGGACCTCGAGATCCGCGGTTCGGGGAACATCCTCGGAGGCGAGCAATCGGGCCACATCGCCGCCGTGGGTTTCGAGACGTATCTTCAGCTCCTCGAAGAGACGATCCGTGAGATCCGGGGCGAGGAATCGCCGCCCGAGCGCACGGTCACCCTCTCGCTCGGGCTCGACCTGACGATCCCGTCGGGATACGTCGAGGACGAGAACTGGCGGATGATGATCTACAAGAAGATCGCGCGGTCGGCCGACGAGCGGGCCCTCTCCGAGACGCTCGCCGAGATCGCCGACCGATTCGGGCCGCCCCCGCCGGCCGTCGAGCGGCTCGCTTCGTACGCGCGGATCCGCCACCGTGCGGAGTCCCTCGGAATCCATGCCGTAACGGCGCAGGCGGGGCGGGTCCACTTGCGGCTCGCGGAGGACACCGCCGTGGATCCGGAGCGTTTGCTCCGGCTCGTGCAGTCGACCCCGGGCGCCTCGCTCACGCCGGCCCGCGTACTGTCGCTTCCCGCGCCGCGCGGGGAAGAGCTCCCGGCCGCCCTCCTGTCGTGGCTCGAGCGCCTCTCGGGCCGCCCGGCCGCCTGAGGCCTTTTTTGGGGAAATTCCACCCTCCGACCCGTGTTATGTAGGGCCATCATGCGCTCCATTCTCATCACCGGCCTCGTGTCCGCCCTCGGCATTTCGGCGACCCTGAGCGCGGGAGAGCTCATCGAGTCCGTCGTCGCCCGCGTCAACGACCAGCCCATCACGCACAGCGAGTTCGAGACCCGGTGCGGCATGGAGCTACGGGGCACGCCCGACCTGGCCGGTCGGAAGAAGGTCCTCGACGAAATGATCCAGGAGAAGCTCCTCGAGGAGCGCGCGAAGTCCCTCGACGTCCAGGCGACCGACGCCGAGGTCGAGGAGGCCGTCGAGCGCGTCAAGCGACAGTACAACCTCGCGACGGACGCCGAGTTCGACGCCGCGCTCGCGCAGACCCACATGACCCGCGATGACCTCAAGAAGCAGTTGCGCCAGACGATCACGATGCAGAAGGTCGTCGGCCGCGAGGTCACCGGAAAGATCAACATGAGCGACGACGTGCTGCGTCTCGAGTACGAGCGGCGCAAAGACGAGCTCTACCGCGTCCCCGAGCAGGCGCACGTCTCCGAAATCGTGCTGCGCTTCGCCTCGCAGGACGGTGACGCACAGAAGGCCGCCGCCGCGAAGATCGAGGAGGCGCGCGCCAAGATCGCGGGAGGCGGCGCGTTCGCCGACCTCGCGAAGCAGTACTCCGAGGGCAACGCCCGCGACCGCGGCGGAGATCTCGGCACCGTGTCGAAAGGGGAGCTTTTGCCGGCTCTCGACGCCGCCGTCTTCGCCGATCCGCCGCAGGAGTACCCGGCGCCGGTCCTCCTGCCGGGCTCCGTGCACCTCTTCCGCGTGACCGACCGAAAGCCCGCCGGCTACAAACCGTTCGCCGAGGTCCGCGGCGATCTCGAGAAGAGAATGTCCGAGGGCATCTACGACAAGCACTTCAACGAGTACGTCGAGAAGCTGCGCCGCGAGGCCTTCGTGCGCATCTACGATCCCGCCCTGGCAAAGGCGGAAGAGCAGGCGACGAAGGGTTAGA
>DATJZU010000017.1:0-76863 GCA_035498835.1 Thermoanaerobaculia bacterium | reverse complement strand
GCGGATGAGGAGACGGATCGATCGCCGCGCCGAGTGAGTCGCTGAGCGGATGAGCGAGGGGGGGACTGCCGCCGGCCGCCGGACGCCGGGGACGTTCGCCCGCGTCCTGCTCTTCTTCCTCGCGCTCGCCGGTTACGGGCTGGCGTTCTCCGCCGCGTTTCCCGCCGGTGCGCCCGACCGGCTTCCGCTTCTCGGACTCTCCCTCGCCCTCGCGCTTGCAGCGGCCCAGCGCTGGGCCAGGGGCGCGCGCCTTCTCGCCCTGCTCTTTCCGTGCACGGGGCTGCTCGCGCGCCTGGCCGGCGGCCACGAGGCCGCGGCGTGGCCGATCGTTCTCTTCGCCGGCTTCGCCGCGGGCTGGACTTTCCGGTTCATCTACGACTTCGAGACGCGGCCGGATCCCTCCGGTGCCGATGCGCCGCTCAAGGCGCTCCTCGTCCTCTGGGGGCTCGCGACCCTCCTCGCCGCGGCGCAGGCGCGCACCGTCTGGGCCCTCGTCCATGGCCTGGCCCTTCGCACCGTCAACGGCGAGGGGCTCCCGGAATCCACCGCGCTGCGCGAGAGCCTGATTTCCTTCGGGGCGCTCGCATCCGGCGCGACCTTCTTCCTGCTGATGCGGCGCTCGGGCCGCGACGTCCGGCGGCGGGCCCTGGACGCTGCGCTCGTCGGCACCGCCGTGTCCGCGGCCGCGGCCGTTCTCCAGCGCCTCGCGATCCTGCCGCCGGAATCCCATCCTTTCTGGCGGATGACGGGACGGCTCTCGGGAGGCGCCGCCGACCCGAATTCTCTCGGCCTCCTCTGCGGGATCTCGCTCGTCGTCGCTGCCGGCCGCTGGAGCGACACGCGCCGGCGTGGGCTCGCCGCGGGCGGCCTCCTGCTCTTCGGCGCCGGACTCCTCCTCTCCGGCTCGCGAAGCGGCCTGCTCGTGGCCGGGGGAAGCCTCGCGCTGCTCGTGATTCTGCGTCGCCGCGCGCGGTCGGCCCGGATCCTCGGGCTCGCGGCTGCGGCCCTCGCGGTTCTCGCGCTCGCCGCGCTCCTGACGTCGGGAACTCCCGGCACGCTCGGCGGCCGGCTGGCGGACACGTTCGACGCGTCGCAGTCCGTGGTGGCCCGCGCCTCGGCGCGTCCGGTGCTGTGGCGGGCGGCGCTGCGCCTCTTCCGGGAGCATCCCCTCGAGGGCGGGGGGATGGGCGTCTTCACGTGGCGTCTTCCGGACCTCCTGCGCGCGGAGGGCGTGCGGTGGAAGATGCGGGACAACCCGGGCAGCGCCTACTTCCAGGCGCTCGCCGAGACGGGTCTTCTCGGCCTCGGCGTCACGCTCGTCTTCGTGGTGGCGCTCGCGCGCGAGGCGCTGCGGCGGGTCGAAGGAGGGCGGGACGAGGGCGTCGCCTCGGCGTGCGCGGTCGCGGCGCTCGCGTTTCTCGGAGTGCTCGCGGTGGGCTCGCACTGGCTGGCTCCGGACGCCGGGCTCCTGTTCTTTCTCGCCGCCTCCGTCGCGGCGCCGCCGGCCGCGGCCGCGCCGGCCCCGGCATTTCGCGGCCGGCACTGGCTCACCGCCGCCGTCGTTCTCTACGGGCTCGCGGCGCTCGTCTCGGCCGCGTCCACGGCGCGCGAAGCGGAGGCTTTTCGCTACGCCCCGCGTCTCGGTCTCTATCCGCCCGAGCCGGGCGGCGGGTTTCGGTGGACGCAGCGGCACTTCGCGCTGCGGCCGCAACCGGGAGAGGAGATCCGGTTCGCGCTCGCGAATTTTTCGCCTCTGGGCCGTCCCGTCGAGGTCCGGGCGACGGCGTTCGGCGCGCTCCTGTGGCACGGCACCGTGGCTCCGGGCGCCGCCGTGAACCTGCGCGTCGCCGGCGCTCCGCGGCGCGCCGACGCCGCAGCCGCGGCCGTCGTCTTCACGCTCTCGCACTCGTTCGTTCCCCGGGCGCTCGGCATCCCGGGCGGCGACGCGCGCGAGCTCGGCCTGCGCGCCGTCTTTCGGGACGCGAAGTAAGTCGTCCGCCCCGGGCAATGGAGATCCAGTACCACCCGTCGACCGGCCGGCGCGCCGTAAACGTCTGGCCGATCGGTCCGGCGGGCGAGCGCCTTCTCGTCGCCGCCGCCGCGCTCGCCGCGCTCGCGTTCGTCTCTCTGTGGGCTACCGTGCCCGCGGTCCTCGCGCGCCTCTCGCGCGACGCCGAGCTTTCCGTGCGCGAGCGCGAGCTCGAGTCGGCGCGTCATGCCGAGGCGGCCGCGCAGCGAGAGGCGTCCGGAACCGCCGCCCGCGCTCTCGCGTGGGGCGACCGGCTCTCGAAGATCGCCTTCCTCTACGGCCTCGAGTCGGCGCGCTGGCCGCGGGCCCTGGATCCGGCGCGGGGTCTGTTGCTCGGGCCGGACGCCGAACGTCTGCCGGCGGAGGTGGAGGTGTATCTCCGCGCTCTCGAGCGCGCGCGCGAAACGCTCGAGGGTGTCGAGAGCTCCGACCCGACGCTCGCGTCGCGAACGCCTTCGATCGTCCCGATCGGCGGCGACCTCTACGAGCCGGCGGCGCTCTTCGGGCCGCGCGTTTCGCCGTGGACGGGGCAGGAGGAGTTCTTCTGCGGGCTCGACCTCGCGGCGCCCGAGGGAACGGCGGTCGTCGCGCCCGCCGACGGACGCGTCGTCTTCACCGGCCGCGCCCGCCGGGATCTCGCGCCGCGCCTCTGGCAGTTCGGAACTCTCGTCGTCATCTCGCACGGGCCGGGTCTCGCGACGCTCTTCGGCCATCTCGATCGCGCCGAGGCGCGCCGCGGCGACCGCGTGAAGCGCGGGCAGCGGCTCGGCGTCGTCGGGAAAACGGGCTGGGCCCAGTCGCCGCGCGTGCACTACGAGCTGTGGCGGCTCGAGGCCGGCCGGTTCCGGCCGACGGACCCGCTCTTCGCGATCCTCGGCGGCGGGCTCGACGATCGCCACCGCTCGCTCGAGCAGATGCGCGCGACCTCGGCGCCCGAGCCCTGGGACTCCCTGCCGGGCCTGCCCTGAGGCCGCGATCGCTCGACGGGCGCGGTCAGCGCGGGTATCGGGCCACGCGTTCGCGGTGGGCGGCGAGGCGGGCCCGGACATCCTCGACGCGGTCGCCCCCGGTCAGATCGAGAAGCGCCTCGGCGAGCACGAACGCGAGCATCGCCTCCAGGATCACGCCGCAGGCCGGAACGGCGCACACGTCGCTGCGCTCGTAGGCGGCGCGCGCCGGTTCTCCCGTCTCGAGGTCCACGGAATCGAGTCCGCGGGCGAGCGTCGAGATGGGCTTCATGTAGGCGACGGCGATCACATCCTCGCCGTTGGTCACGCCGGCCTCGAGCCCGCCCGCCCGGTTGGTGCGCCGCCGCAGGCCCTCCGGCCCGGGCTCGATCTCGTCGTGCGCCTGCGATCCGGGACCCCGCGAGGCCTCGATCGCGCTCCCGAGCTCGACGGCCTTCACGGCGGGCACGGAGAAGAGCGTCCGTCCGATTTTCCCGTCGAGCTTCCGATCCCAGGAGACGTAGGAGCCGAGGCCGGCCGGCACGCCGCGCGCGCCCACGAGGATCGCGCCGCCGAGGGTCTCGCCCGCCTGCCGGGCGGCGTCGACGGCCGCGACCATCTTCGCCTCGGCCGACGGATCGATCGCGCGCAGCGGCGAGTCTTCCCGGACGCGCTCGAGCGCGGCGAATGAGCGGGGAGAAGTCGTGTCGGCGGCGGCGCCGACGGCGAGGACGCCGCTGCGGACCTCGATGCCGCACTCGCGGAGGAGGAGCTTGCAGATCGCGCCCGCCGCCACGCGCGCCGCGGATTCTCGGGCGGACGCGCGCTCGAGGACGTCGCGGAGGTCCCGTGCGCCGTACTTGGCGCCGCCGGCGAGATCCGCGTGCCCCGGACGCGGACGCGTGAGGCGCCGCTCGTGCGCCGCTGCGGGGTCGACGGCGAGCGGTCCCATCACCGCCTCCCAGTTCGGGTAGTCGCGATTGAGGATGCCAATGGCGATGGGGGAGCCGAGCGTCGCGCCCCCGCGGAGACCGCCTTCGAAGATCGCTTCGTCCTGCTCGATCTTCATTCGGCCGCCGCGGCCGTAGCCGTGCTGGCGCCGGGCGAGCTCGCGGCCGACGAAGACGGGATCGACCCGCAGGCCCGCGGGGATGCCTTCGAGAATCGCGGTCAGGCGCGGGCCATGCGACTCCCCGGCCGTCGTGAGACGCAGCATTGGGGAGAAGCTATCAGCTGTCAGCTATCAGCTATCAGCCGAAAGGACGCCGGCGTTCTGGCTGAAAGCCGACAGCTGAGAGCTGACGGCTACTCCGGCAGCAATCCTTCGAGAACGGGAGTGCTCGTGAGGCTCGAGAACGCCTCCTCGGGCGGCCGATCGGTGTCGACGGTGCCGTGCCGGGACTGTCTGGTCCCGGCGGCGAAAAAGAAGAGCAGCACCGCCGCCGCGGCGAGCAGGTACCGGCGCCGCCGCACGCGGACTCCATCGCGGCGCCGCGCGGCGGAGAGCCGCGACAGGAAGGCTTCGCTGACGCGGGCCTCGGCGCCTTCGGGACTCGCGGCGAGGGCTTTCCAGGCCGACGCCATCCGTGCGTCGTCGCGGCACGCTTCGCAGACGAACAGATGCCGCTCGAGCGCCTCTCCCGAAAGCTCGGGGCATCCCGCTTCCCGATGACTCCAATTCATGACTTTTCCTCCCGGAATTTCGCTCTCAGTTTCTTTCGCGCCCGATGGACGCGGACCCGGACGCTCGTGACCGTCAGACCCGTCCTCTTCGCGATCGCTTCGTCGCCGATGCCTTCGAGCTCGCGCGCCAGCAGGATCTCCCGGTCGATCGGAGCGAGCGTCGAGAGCGCGCGCCGCAGCAGATCCACGTCCTCGATACGCTTCTCCTCGCTCGCCGAGACGGCGCGCTCCGCGACCGGCACCTCGGGGCGCCGCCGCCGGACCAGATCGATGGCCGCGTTGACCGCGATCGTGCGCACCCACGCGGTGAACGACGACTGGTGGCGGTAACGGGGCAGCGCCCGGAATGCCCGGAGGAACGCCTCCTGCGCCGCGTCCTCCGCGAGGGCCGGATCCCGCGTGATGCGGCGCGCCGCCGCGATCGCCGACGCGCCCGCGATGCGGGCGAGCTCGCCGAAGGCGTCCTCGTCCCCCCGACAGGCGCGTTCGACGAGCAGCGCCTCGGCGGCGCTCGCGGCCGAGCCCGCGCCCCGCGGCGCGTCCCCGGCGGCGGGACCCGGCACTACTTGCTGTCCCCCTCGCTCAGAAAGTCTTCGACGCTGCGGACGGTGCGGTCGCCCTTCGCGCGCATCTTGGCGCGGAAGTCCACGATCTTCTGCTTCTGGTCATCGCGCAGCAGCGGATAGATCTCCGAGCGAACCTTCGCGTAGAGGAGCGCCCCGTCACCTTCGACCTTCGAGAGGTCCGCGGCGCGCCCGCGAATGGTCGGCTCGTCGATGGGGTCCGTCAGGATCGCGTCGTGAAGCGACCGGCGGGCGTCCTGACCCGCCTTGAGCTGCGCCTGGATCTCGGCGGCGTGCGCACGGAGGATCGTCTTGACCTGCGCTTTCTGATTCTCGGTCAGGTCGAGGGCCTTGGCGATGCGCGCGAAGCGCGGCGGCCCGAAGCGCCCGGCGGGCCCGGAAGCCGGCACGGCGCCGGCGAGGAGACGGCCCGCGAAGAGTCCGGCCGCGGCGACGACGGCGGCGGCGGCCAGAACCAGGATCGAGCGGCGAATCTGCTGGATGCTCATGGAGTTGGTTCCCTTCTCGTACACCCTCAAAACGATAAAAAGAGATTAAACATTACTCCCCGGGGCACCGGCCGTCGGGGGACTAAACTCCCCGCGTGGAGCGTCGTTACGTCCTCCGAAAGCCTTCCGGGCCGCGCACTTACCGCGTCGACTACGACCGGGAGCTGAACGACGAGCAGCGGGACGTCGTGCTGGCGGGCGAAGGGCCGATCCTCGTGATCGCCGGCGCCGGCTCGGGCAAGACCCGGACGCTCGTGTACCGGGTCGCCCGCCGGATCGAGTCGGGCGTCGATCCCTCGCGGATCCTGCTGCTGACCTTCACGAACAAGGCCGCCCGGGAGATGCTGCGGCGCGTCGAGACGCTCCTGACGGTGGACACGCGCCGGCTCATGGGAGGAACGTTCCACTCGGTCGGGAGCCGGCTGCTGCGGCGCTTCGGAACCCGGATCGGCATCGGGGCGAATTTCACGATCCTGGACGAGGAGGACGCCCGCGAGATGCTCGAGGCCTCGATCTCCGATCAGAAGATCCCGGTGACCGAGAAGCGCTTTCCGCGCGGGGATGTGCTCGCCGACCTGCACTCTTTCACCATCAATACCGGCCGGGCGTTTTCCGACGTGCTCACCGAGCGCGCCCCGCACTTCCTGGCGCTCCAGGAGGACATCGTCCGGGTCTTCGGCCGTTATCGAGAGCGCAAGCGCGCCGCCAACGCGTGCGACTACGACGACCTGCTCCTCGCCTGGAAGCGCCTGCTCGACGAGAGCCCGGAAGCGGCGGCGGCGCTCGCGGCGTCGTACGACGAGGTGCTCGTGGACGAATACCAGGACACGAATCGCCTGCAGGGCGACATCGTGGACGGCATGGCCCGCGTCCGGCGGCACGTGACGGTCGTGGGCGACGACGCGCAGGCGATCTATTCGTTTCGCGGCGCCTCCTTCGAGAACATCCTCGGCTTCCCCGAGCGCTACCCGGAGGCGAAGACCGTCCGCCTGACGCGCAACTATCGTTCGACGCCGCAGATCCTCGCCCTCGCGAACGCCTCGATCGCGCACAACACGCGGCAGTTCGCCAAGGAGCTGCAGGCGTCGCGCGGCGATGGCCCGCTCCCGGCCGTCGTCGGGCTGCCCGACATTCCCGACCAGGCGAGCTTCGCGGCGCAGCGCCTGCTCGAGTGGCACGACGAAGGGGAGCGGCTCTCGGACCTTGCGATTCTCTATCGCGCCCACTACCAGGCGCTCGAGCTGCAGATCGAGCTGACGCGGCGCGGCATCCCGTACGAGGTCCGGTCCGGTATGCGCTTCTTCGAGCAGCGCCACGTAAAGGACGTGCTGGCGTTCCTTCGAATCGTCGTCAACCCGAAGGACGAGCTGTCCTGGAAGCGCGCGCTCAAAGTCTTCCCGCGCATCGGCGAGCGGTCCGCCGCGGCGGTCTGGGAGTCCATCGGCACCCGCCCCGACCCCCTCGCGTCGTTCCGCGAACGCGGCGCCCGGGGCATCGAGCTCCCGCGGGGCGCGACGGTGCCGGTCGAGGCCTGCCGCGCTCTGCTCGGACGCCTCGACACGCCCGCGCTCTCGGCCTCGCCGGCCGACGCCATCCGGGCGATCGTCGAGGACGTCTACCGCGACTTCGCGCGCGCGAAATTCCCAAACGGCGACGCGCGCCTGGACGACCTCGAGCAGTTCGCGCAGTTCGCGCAGGGCTACGACTCGTTGCGCGGGTTCCTCGAGGACGTGACGCTCTTCAACGAGCTCTCCGGCGAAGACGTCGTCGCGGGCGACTCCGAGGACGACCGCGTCGTGCTCTCGACCGTCCATCAGGCCAAGGGGCTCGAGTGGAGCCGGGTCGCGGTGATCGGCCTCTCGGAGGGGCGCTTTCCGAGCTATCGCTCCGCGGCCACGGACGAGGGAGTCGAGGAGGAGCGGCGGCTCTTCTACGTCGCCGTGACGCGCGCGAAGAACGAGGTCGCCCTCGTCTATCCGATGCTCGCGCGCGATCGCTACGGCGTCGACGTCATCCTCGAGCCGTCGCGCTTCCTCTCGGAGCTGCCCGACGACGTCTTCGAGCGCTGGATCATCGAAGGCGAGCGCGAGGCGGAAGCCGAGGGCGCGGGCACGCCGCGCGCGCCCGAGACCGTCAACTAGGCGCGCGGCGGCGCCCGTCCCGTCGGCCAGGCCACCTTCGTGGCGCGCGGCCGGCGCGCGATGTGCGACAATTCTCGGAGACGGCGCCGTGCCCAAAGACGATCTCTACTCCGCCATCTGCCGCGAGGCGCTCGAGTCCCGCCAGCGCGACGTGATGTCCTTCGTGGACAACGGCATGAACGGAATGTCCACGCGGCTCGAGAAGACTCTGATCCGGCTGCCCTCGGGCCACTATCTCCTCGGGCTCGGCCCCTACAACGCGGGGCTCGTCCGCATGGACTTCGAAGAGCTGCTCCTCGGACGGGAGGTTCCGGAGTTCATCGGCGTCGGCATGCCGATCTCGGGATTTCGGGTGTCGTCGCCCGACGCGTTCCTGAACACCGAGGTCTCGCGCGTCCACGCAAAGGTCGTGCGCCGGGAGCATCGCGCAGGCCCCGAGTACAAGCTCGTGGACATGCACTCGACCTGCGGCACGTACCTGAACGGCGAGGCGATCCCCGTGCCCGACGAGCTCGCCGGCGTCCGCGAGGACGACGTCGCGGCGCCGCTCCGGTCGGGAGACTTCTTCTCTCTCGGACCCTCCGCCGTCAACCTCTTCCTCTTCTTCCAGAAGTGACCGGGCGGCGGGTCCGGCCGGCCGGGGAAGCCCGCGCGGCCGTTCTCGTCGCGGTCGCCGCCGCCTTCGTCGCCGCCGTCGATCTCGTGCGGCTCGCGCGGCCGGCGCTGCTTCTCGACCCGGACGCCGCCTGGACGTTGCCGCGCCTCCTGCTCTGGCTGGGCGTCGGGGCGGGCGCCGGCGCGGCAGGAATCGCCGCCGCCGCGCTCTTCGGCATCTTCGCCGGCGGCCCGCTCGCGTCCGTCGACGAGGCGGCGGTCCCGTTCTGGCGCGGGACGCTCGCCGCGATCGCGCTGGCCGCGCTCGCCGCCGGCGCAGCGCTTCGCCTCTGCTTTCTCGACGGGACGACGCGCGGCTTCTTTCAGGATCACATCTCGCTCGTCGAGCCGACGCTCGCACTCTCCGGGACCTGGCGCGACTTCGCCGACGCGATCCGGCCGGTCCCGTTCGGCGTGAAGGAGCCGTTCGGCGTGATCGGCGTGCTGTATCTGGAGGCCTTCCGCTGGTCGCTCCGCCGATTCGGCGTCACGGTCTTCGGAATCCAGTTCCTCTCGGCGGCCACGGGGACGCTCTGTCTCGCGACCGCGGGAGCGCTCGGCCGGCGGCTCCTGCCGCGAGGCGGCGGCGCGCTCTCGATTCTCGCGCTCGCGGGCATGCGCTGGCCGCTCATCCTGTCGCAGTGGGGCTACCACGGCATCGCGGTGACTCCGGTCCTCGACGTCGCTTCGCTCGCGATGATCGCGTCCCGGCAGCGCGACCGCGGAAGGTGGGCGGCGGCCTCCGGCCTCGCCGCGGGCGTCGCGGCGCACGTGTACCTCTCGGCCTGGATCGGTGCGGCGGCCCTCGGGCTCTTCGCCGCCTGGCCGGGCGAGCTCGCCGGGTCGGCCGCGAGGCGCCTGCGCCGGGTCGCGCTCTTCGCCGCCGGATTCACCGCGGCGGCCGCGCCGCTCTTCCTCTTGCGCGACGCGCGGTCGGTCGCGTATTTCGAGCGGCCCGCGCATCACAGCGCCTGGCTCGAGATCCGGCGGACGGGCTCGCCGCTGCCGCCGTTCGCCGCGGCGGCCGACGCCCTCGTCGCGCCCTGGTTCCTCTCGGACCCGATCCCGCGGCACGATCTCCCGGGGCGCACGCGCCTCGGCCCGATTCTCGGCGTCGTCGTCGGCCTCGCGCTCCTGCGCGCGCTGCTGCGCCCCGGCCGCGAGGTCTCGGCATTCCTCCTTTCGCAGGCCGGAGCCGCGCTCGCCGCGGCGGTCGCGGGAGGCCAGGCCTTCCTGCCGCACGGCTTTCGATTCGCGTACCTCTCGACCGTGACGGCCGTCGCGGCCGCCGCGGGCGTCCTGGCGCTGCTCGGGGCGCTGCCGGAGAGCCGCCGGCGCGCGGGTGCGATCGCCGCGACCGGTCTCCTCGCCCTCTCGGGCGCGCTCGGCGCGCGCGACGCCCTCCTCGCGTGGCCGGCGCGCGAGGAGACGTTCGAGGCTTTCGCGGGCCAGGACTACCTGATCGGCCGCGCCGCCGCGCGCTGGGAGAACTTCGGCGCGGTCCGACTCGAGGACGGCCTCGGCTTCTCGCCCATCACGATCGGTACGGTCTTTCGCCACCGGATCGGCGAGCCGCCGGCGAATTCGCGGCGCGATCGGCCGCGCGCTTTTCGCGTTGCGCCTCCCGGCGCCGCGGCGGAACCCGGCGAGCGCGTCGTCGAGCGCGTGGACGATCCCTGGGGCCGGCCCCGGGCTCTCGTCTTCGGCCGGCGCGGGCCGCCGGCGTGAGGCCCTCGGCGGCCGCGCGCGCGTCCGCGGCTCTCGCGGCCGGCGGCGGGATCTTCTTCGTCGCCGCGGTGTGGATCGCGCGCGCGATCCGGCCGGAGCTGCTCGTCGATCCCGAGCCCTCCTGGGCGCCGGCACGGCTGGCCCTGCTCCTCTTCGCGGCCGCCGTCCCCGTCGCCGCGGGCGGCGCGGCGGCGGCGGCGATCCTCGTGTGGAGCGGCCGGCCCTCCTTCGACGGCCGGCTCGAGGCGCTGCCGTTCTCCCGGCGCGCCCTCGTCGCCCTGACGCTCGCGGCGGTCGCCGCCGGCGCCGCCGCCCGCGTGGCGTGGATCGAGTCGGTGCCGTGGCCGATGTGGGTGGACGACCTCTCGCTCATCGCGCCGACTCGGGCTCTGACCGGAACGCTCGCCGACTTCGCGGATCCGGTGCGCGCGGCGCCGTACGGCCTGCCGCGGTCCTTCGGGACCGTCGGCGTTGCATATCTCGAGCTCTGGAGGATCGCGCTGCGCGAACTCGGTGTCACGATCTTCTCGGTGCGGTTCCCGTCGATTTTCGGAGGAATCGTGTCGCTCGGCACCGCGGCACTCCTCGGCCGCGCGCTCCTGCCGCGGGGAGGCGGCACGCTCGCCGCGCTGATACTCGCGGGCCTGCGCTGGAGCCTGATCCTGTCGCGGTGGGGCTGGCAGGCGGTGCTCCTCGCTCCGGTCGTGGATCTTGCGACGCTGCTTCTCCTCCGCGCGCGGCGGCGCGGGAGGAAGGGATGGCCGATCGCTTCCGCCGCGGGTCTCGTCGCAGGGCTCGGAGCGCACGTCTACCTCTCGGCGTGGATCGGCGGCGCCGCGCTGGCGCTCTTCGCGGGCTGGCCCGTCCGCGGCGACCGCGGCCGTCTTCTCCGGATGGCCGCCTTCGCGCTCGGTTTCGCGGCGGCCGCGGCGCCGCTCGTTCTCGTGCGCGCGCCGGGCGCGCCGCGGTACTTCGCCCGCACTTCCGACCACAACATGGCGATGGAGGTGCGCCGGGCGGGCGTCCGTCCCCTCGTCTCGACGGCCGCGGACGCGCTCGCCGCGCCGTGGATCGTTCCCGATCCGACGGAGCGGCACGACATTCCGGGCCGCTCGCGCATCGGCTGGATCCTGGGGATTCCCGTCGCGGCGATCCTGGCGCGCGCGCTCGTCTTCCCGCGGGACGAGCTCTCCGGATGGCTTCTGGCGCATGCCGGTTGCGCCTTCGCGGCGGCGCTGGCGGCGGGACAGGCGACGCATCCCAACGGCTACCGCTACGGCTATCTGACGACGGTCGCGGCCATCGCGGCGGCCGGCGGCGTGCTCTGGCTGCTCGCGGAGATTCCGAAGCGCGGCCGGCGGCCGGCGGCGCTCGCGGCGATCGGTCTCCTCGCCGCGGGCGGCCTCGTGGCGGCGCGTGACGCGCTCTTCGTCTGGGGAGAGAGCCGCGAGACCTACGACGGCTTCCACGGGCAGGACACGCTCATCGGCCGCGCCGCCGCGCGCTGGGATCGCTACGGCGAGGTGCGCGTCGATCCCGAGCTGGGCTTCGACCCGCGCACGCATTCGCCGGTCACGATCGCCGCGGTCCGCGCCAACCGTCTCGATCCGGCGCTCGACGCGCGATTCCGGGCGGGCGACTCCGACCGCCGCGCCTTCCGCGTCGTGAGACCGTCGGCGCCGGCCGATCCCGGGGAGCGCGCCGTCGAGCACGTGCGCGACCGATGGGGGCGCGAGCGCGCCGTGGTCTATGGGAGGCGAATCGAGTCTCCGGGCAGCCGGACAGCCGCCTAACGGCTCGCGGTGCCGACCGCGACGGCCCGCGCGAGAATCTCTTCCTCGACGTCGAACGCCGACGGCCGGATCTCGTTCATGCCGCGCTCGTCCCAGATTCCCATCGTCCTCAGGGGCGGGCGGTAGATGTGCAGTGACACGGACTTCGGGGTCGTCGGGTAGAGGCGGTGGAGGACCGTCGGGCCGATCTCCGAGAGGTCTCCCTCCGGCCGCACGCGGTCGTCGGCCAGATTCGGGACGTTGTTCGGCGTCGTGAACCGTTCCTCCGCGAGGGCGCCCGAGAGCACCGCCATGCCGCCGAGCACGCCGCGATGATCGTGGATTGGCGTGACCTGTCCCGACTCCCAGGCGATCAGCATGACCTCCCAGTCCTCCCAGAGCAGAATCGGGTGACGCATGTACCGGTGCGGGGAGAACCGGACGCGGTCGAGACATCGCTCGGTCTCCCGCGCCAGGCGTCCGGCGAGAGAACCGGGTGTCGCGCGCTCGGGCTCCCGGCCGGCCTCGACGAGGATCTCGCGGACCATCTCGGCCAGGTTCATCGGCCGCGATTTTACGCCGGTCCGGCGCGGCATGCTACATTGCGCCGCCGATGCGCATCGCGGTCGTCGCCGGCGACGGAATCGGAGTCGACGTCACGAAGGAAGCGGTCAAGGTCCTCGAGGCCGTGGACCGCCGGCGCTCTCTCGATCTCCGGCTGACGTCCTTCCCCTGGAGCGCCGACCATTACCTCGCGACCGGCGAGACGGTCCCGCCGGGCGCCTTCGACCGTCTCGCGCGCGATTTCGACGCCGTGTTCATGGGAGCGTTCGGCGATCCCCGGGTGCCCGACATGAAGCACGCCGCGGACATCCTGCTCGGCGCGCGTTTCCAGCTCGACCTCTACATCAACTTCCGGCCGGTGCGCTGCCTGGCCGATCGCCTCTGCCCGCTCCGCGGTTACACGGCGAAAGACGTCGACTTCGTCGTCTTCCGCGAGAACACGGAGGGCGCGTACGTCGGATCGGGCGGCAACTTCAAGAAGGGAACGCCCGACGAAGTCGCGGTGCAGGAGGATCTCTCGACCCGCAAGGGCGTCGAGCGCATCCTGCGCGCCGCGTTCGAGCACGCGCGCACGCGTCCGCGCAAGCGCCTCGTGATGTCGGACAAGTCGAATGCGATGCGCTTCGTCGGCGATCTCTGGCAGCGCGCCTTCGCGGACGTCGCGCGCGAGTTCCCCGACGTCGCGTCGAGCCATCTCTACATCGACGCCCTTTGCATGCAGATCGTCCGGGACCCGCGGGCCTTCGACGTCGTCGTCACCAACAACATGTTCGGCGACATCGTCACGGATCTCGGCGCGGCGCTGCAGGGCGGCCTCGGCATGGCGGCCTCCGGCAACATCCATCCCGGACGGCTCTCGATGTTCGAGCCGGTGCACGGCTCGGCGCCCAAGTACGCCGGCACGGGGAAGGCGAATCCCTTTGGCGCGATTTTGACGATCGCCCTGCTGCTCGAGCACCTGGGGAGGTCCGCCGAGGCGGCGGCGATCGAGCGGGCGGTCCAGAATTGCGTCGAGGCCGAGCGCTGCACGTCCGACGTCGGCGGGGCCCTCTCGACGTCGCAGGCCGGCGACGCCGTCGTGGAGCGCCTTGAGCTCTGACGCCGGGCCCTCCGGACTCCTCCGCGGTTTGGTAAAATCGGCGCCGAAGGAGACTTACAAAGTATGGTGCGCTACACGACTCGCTGTCTCGGCGTGGCACTGGCGGCCTTCCTGTGGGTCGGCCTCTCGACGGCCAGGGCCGAAAAGAAGTTCCTCGACTCGGACGACGCCAAGGAACACGACGAGCCCCAGAGCTTCCTTCCGGATTACGACAAGCTGGTGAAGGGCAGCGAGGCCGACTGGGTGTATTTCCCGGGCGGCGGCGGGAACATGAAGTCGTACAAGACCGTGTCGGTCAAGGAGTTCGACCACACCGGCCATGGAACCGAGTGCCGCGAGGCGGCCCGGGATGGGCGCGACTACATGGAGCAGTGGCTGGACAAGAACGGGTACAAGGTCGTCAAGTCGGGCGGCGACCTCGTCATCGAGGGCAACGTTTTCAATGCCTGGGAGCCGCACGGCGCCGCCCGCTACTGGGGCGGCTGGGCGGCCAATCCGGGCGTGGGGCTCGAGCTCATCGCCAAGGACCCGAGCGGCAAGATCGTGTGCGAGATGCGGCACAAGTCGAAGGGCTCCACCCCCCGCGACGCCGTCGAGAACGGTCTCGAGGACATGACCAAGTCCCTCGTGAAGGGTCGCTGAGGACGGTCTCAGAAAACCTAACTCATTCATAAACAAGGTATTTCCTGGAGCGGGTCCTGGAGAAACCGGGACCCGCTGTCGTCTCTCCACATCGACGTGGTACCGTTTTCCACCGGGATGACCGGTTTGCAGGGGGGGCAGTTCTCGGGACCGTCCCACCCCCCGGCCTCCCCCCCGAGTCTCGATTAGGAGTACCGCCATTCCAGAACCCAACCCGGCCGTCGTCCTCCCCGAAACGGGATTGACAGAGCTCTTCGGAATCGCCGACGAAAACCTGCGGGCCATCGAGGAGGCCTTCGGCGTGCGCCTGGCCGCCCGGGGCAACGAGATCTCCGTCGTCGGAGATGGGAAGGCCGAGTCCGCCGCCCGCAGCCTGCTTGCCGGCCTCTCGGAGCTGCTGTCCTCCGGCTATCCGCTGCGCTCGAGCGACGTCGCGACGGCGATTCGGATCGCCAAGGAAGACCCGAAGGCTTCGCTGACGGAGTTCTTCCTCGACACGCCCTTCGGGCCGACGCTCAAGGCCACGGTCTCGGCGCGAAACACGAAGCAGCGGCTCTACGTCCAGATGATCGACCGCCACGACCTGGTCTTCGCGATCGGGCCCGCGGGGACCGGCAAGACGTACCTCGCCGTCGCCATGGCGGCCGCGGCGTTGCTCGAGAAGAAGGTCAAGCGAATCGTGCTCGCCCGTCCGGCGGTCGAGGCGGGCGAGAAGCTCGGCTTCCTCCCCGGCGATCTCGTCGAGAAGGTCAACCCGTACCTGCGCCCGCTCTACGACGCGCTGTACGACATCCTCGGCTACGAAAAGACGGCAAAGCTCCTCGAGCGCGGGATCATCGAGGTCGCGCCGATCGCGTTCATGCGAGGACGCACGCTGAACGACGCGTTCATCATCCTGGATGAAGCGCAGAACACGACGTCGGAGCAGATGAAGATGTTCCTGACGCGCATCGGCTTCGGTTCGAAGGCCGTCGTGACGGGAGACGTCACTCAGGTGGACTTGCCGCAGGGCAAGACCTCGGGCTTGCGCGAGGCGCAACAGTTGCTGTCGCGGATCGAAGGGATCCACTTCGTCCTCTTCGACGAGCGCGACGTCGTGCGGCACCCGCTCGTGCAGTCGATCATCTCGGCCTACGAGACCCTCGACCGGGAGCGCGAGGCCGCCTCGCCCCGCGCGACAAACGGCCGTTAGGATTTCCATGCCGACCGAGACGCCGCTCCGGCGCACGACGGCCGCTTTCCGGCGGCGCTCCGCTCCGGCCGCTCCGGCCGAGGAGACGCCCTCCGGGCGGCGCGCCCGGTCGCTCCTCTGGGCGATCGCCTACGTCCTTCTCACGACGCTCGCGTTCTCGCCGACTCTCTCGTTCCGCACGGCCTCGCAGAAACCGGGCTCGATCGCCACGCGTGACTTCGTCGCGCCGCGCGACCTGATCGTCGCCGATCCCGCGGCGACCGAGCGACGGCGGGCGGAGGCCGCGGCGGACGTCCTCGCCGTCTACGACTGGGACGCCGAGGCCCCGGCCCGGCTCGAGCGCGACCTGCGACGCTGCTTCGACAAGGCGCGCGCGGCCTCCCGCAAGCGCGGCGTCGTGACGCCGGCGGTGCGCGAGGCCTTCGATCTCCCGATCGGCGACGAGGCGCTCTCGGCTCTGGCGCGTCTGAATTTCTCGCAGGCGATCGAGGACCGGCTCGTCTCCGAGGGGCAGAGGCTCTACCGCGGGGGCGTCGTGGACAGCCGCGACCGCCTGCTGGAGAACAAGGCGACGGGCATCGCGCTTCACGATCCGGCCACGGGCCGCGAGGCGCGGCGAAAAGAATTCTCCGACGTCGTCGAGTACGGCGCGCAGACCAAGGCGGCGCTGGGCGAGGCGCTCTCCGACACGGCCTTCTCGGGCCGCGAGCGCTCCGAGGTCGCCGCCTTTCTCGCCGCGACGATGCGGCCGAATTTGACCCAGAACGCCGCCGTCACCGCGGAGCGGCGCGCCGAGGCCGCGCGGTCGGTCGAGACGGTGCTGACCAAAATCCCGCGCGGCAAGGTCATCGTCCGCAAGGGAGACGAGATCACCCCGCGCGCGGCGCAGTGGATCGACGTGGCGCGCGCGTCCGTCTCCGATCCCTCGTCCTGGCTCAAGGTCGGCGGGACGCTTCTCGTGCAGACCGGCGCCGCCGTGGTCTTCTGGCTCGACGCGCGGCGCCAGCGCCGTCGCCGGCGCGAGCGGGCGCCCGACGTCGTCTACGGCGCGGTGCTCGCGACGGGCATCCTGTTCGCCCTGCTGACGCGCGGGGTCTTCGGCCTCACGCAGACGTTGTCGTCGAGCTTCGAGGGCGCGTCCTGGGCGTCGCACGGCTACTACGCGATTCCCTTCGCCGCGGGCCCGATCGTCGCGAGCCTCGTGGCGGGCATGGGGCCGGCGCTCCTCTTCGCGGCCGTCAATGCCCTCGGCGCGGGGCTTTTGCTCGGGCAGAGCTTCGCCTTCGCGCTCTTCGCGCTCGCGGGATCGCTCGCGGGTATCTTCAGTCTCGGAAAGGTCCGCTCGCGCAGCGTGCTTCTCGCGATGGGCGGCATCGTGGCCGCGGCGAACTTCGTCTCCGTGTCGGCGATCTCGCTGCTCGGCGCCGAGCCCCGGGGTTGGGACTTCTGGGGCGACGTCGTCGGCGGCATCACGGGCGGATGGTTCGTCGCGATGCTCGTCGCGGCGATCCTGCCCATCTTCGAGCACGTCTTCCACGTCACGACGGACATCCGGCTGCTCGAGCTCTCGAACCAGAACCTGCCGTTGCTGCGAACGCTCGCACTCGAGGCGCCGGGCACGTACCAGCACTCGCTCGTGCTCGGGACGCTCGCGGAGGCGGCCGCCGAGGCGATCGGAGCCGACGCGATGCTCGCGCGCGTGGCCGGCTACTACCACGACATCGGCAAGATCCGGATGCCGGAGTACTTCATCGAGAACCAGCCGAAGGGCGTCAACCGCCACGACCGGCTGGAGCCCTCGATGAGCGCGCTCATCATCGCCTCGCACGTGCGTGAAGGCGCGGAGATGGGCCGCAAGGCGCGCCTGCCGGAGCCGATCCTCGCCGCGATCCGCGAGCATCACGGAACGAAGAAGATCCACTACTTTTACCAGAAGGCCTTGACGCGGTCGGATCCGGCGCAGGGGCCGGTGCGCGACACGGACTACCGGCACTCCGGCCCGCGTCCGACGACGCGCGTGAACGGCATCCTGATGATCTGCGACGCCGTCGAGGCGGCCTCGCGCACGCTCATCGATCCGACGCCGGCCAAGATCCGCACTTTGATCCAGACCATCGTCGACGACTGCCTGCGGGACGGCCAGTTCGACGACTGCGACCTCACGATGCGCGATCTCGCGGTGATCGTGGACACGCTCGAGCGCACGGTCTCGACCGTGTATCACCACCGCATCGACTACCCGGGCTTCGAGTTCAACAAGGAGCGCAAGCGCCCGACGGGGGAGACCGCGGTGGCCTCGGAAGCCGGAGTCGCGCGTCTCGGGCCGCGCCCCGTCTCCGGCGGGAGCTCGCAATGAGCGGCGCCTCGTTCGAGGTGGGCGTCCAGGCCGGCGTGGCCGGCGCGCCGGCGCCCGCGCGGGTCCGCCGTCTCCTCTCGCGCGCCGCACGTGCCACGCGGACGCGCCCGCGCGAGGTGTCGGTCCTCTTTTGCGGCGACGCGCGGATGCGCGCGCTCAATCGGCGCTACCGCCGCCGCGACCGACCGACCGACGTCCTCGCGTTTCCTTCCGGGGGGCCGCCGGGCGCGCTGCTCGGGGACATCGTGATTTCCGTTCCTTACGCCTCGCGGCAGGCGCGCCGCCGGCGCGAGCCGATCGGCCGCGAGCTCGACCGCCTGCTCGTGCACGGCTACCTGCACCTGCTGGGCTACGACCACGAGAGCGACGACGGGCAGATGGACGCGCTCGAGGCTCGCCTGCGCCGGCGTTTTGGCATCGCGGAGCGGAGACGGGCATGATCCTCGTCGTCTCCGCTTTCTGCTACCTCGCGTTCCTCCTCTTCGAGACGTTCTCGCTGGCGCTCGACCGGCTCTCGCCCATCAAGGTGCGGGGCCTTCTCGAGGAACATCCGGAGCGCGCGCGCTTGCTCGCCGGGCCGGGCGAGGTCGAGATCGTTCGCACCACGACGAAGGTGCTCGTCCAGGTTCTGCTGATGACGGGCCTCCTCACCGTCGTCTCCAGCCTCGCGTCGCTTGGAGTCCGCTCGCCCTGGGCTTGGGGCGGCGCCGTGTTCGTCGCCGGCTGGCTGCTGACGGAGGTGTACCTTCTGCGGCGCGCCGCCGCCTCCGACTCGGAGAAGACGGTGAACGGCCTCCTGCCCGTCGTGACGGCGGCCTCGTGGCTTCTCTGGCCGATCGCCATCCCGGTCCGCCGCGTCTTCGCGGCGCGCGAAAGGGCCGATTCCGCCGGGCCGGCGCCCGCCGCGACGGAAGAGGAAGTCCAGGCCTACATCGAGGTGGGCCGCAAGGAAGGGATTCTCGAGAAGGGCGAAGAGAAGCTGCTCCTCTCGATCGTGGATTTCGGCGACACGCGCGTGCGCGAGGTGATGACGCCGCGGACCGACATCGTGTGGCTGGACGCCGCCTCGGCCTTCTCGCAGCTCGCGGATCTCTTCGTGCAGTCCAAGTACTCGCGCATTCCGATCGCGCGAGGCACGATCGACCGCGTCGTCGGGATCGCACACGTCAAGGACACGCTCGCCTCGATCCGGGCCGGCGCGTCGCCGCCGATTGCCTCGCTCGCGCGCGAGGCCTACTTCGTGCCGGAGACGAAGAAAGTTTCCGAGCTCCTCCGCGAATTCCAGCGCCGCCACCTCTGGATGGCGATCGTCGTGGAGGAATACGGCGGCGTCTCGGGTCTCGTGACGGTCGAGGACCTGCTCGAGGAGATCGTCGGCGAGATCTCCGACGAGCACGAGGACGAGCGCGAAGCGGTGTCCAAGACCGGCGAGGGCGTCTACTCCGTGTCGGGCAAAGAGCATGTCGCGACGATCGTGGAGCTCTTCGGGCGTGGACCGGAGGAAGAGGAGTTTGCGACCGTCGGCGGCTACCTCGCCGCGCGGCTCGGCCACATCCCCCGACCCGGCGAGACTTTCCGCGAGCACGACCTGCTGTTCACGGTGGAGGAGGCCGACCGGCGACGCGTGCATCGCGTCCGAGTCGAGATGGTCGAGAGCTCGCCGGAGGAGTCCCGGCTATCTGCCGCGGCCGTCGGCTCGCCGCCGGGCGGCCCCAAGCCGAAAGCGGATCGCTGACGGCTCTGCGCGTCGGACAGGTCGCGGTCGTCGGGCGACCCAACGCCGGCAAGTCCACCCTCGTCAACCGCATCGTCGGCGAGAAGGTCGCGATCGTCTCGGACAAGCCGCAGACGACGCGCAGGCGCATCCTCGGCGTGGCGCGCGGCCCGGGCCACGAGATCGCGCTCGTGGATACGCCCGGGATCCACCGTCCCGAGTACCGCCTGAACGCGGCGATGGTGCGCGACGCGACCGACGCGCTCGCGCAGGCCGACCTCGTGCTCTGGATCGTGGATGCCTCGGAGAAGCGGGGCACGGGGGAGGAGCACATCCGGCGTCTCATCGAGAAATCGGGGAAGCCGGCGATCCTCGCGCTCAACAAGATCGACCGGATCGCCAAGCCGAAGCTCCTGCCGATGCTCCAGGAGTTCGCCGCGGGCTTCGACTTTCGCGCCATCGTGCCGATCTCGGCGCGGACCGGCGACGGCGTCGAGCGGCTGACGGCGGCGCTCGTGGAGAACCTGCCCGCGGGCGAGGCGGCCTACCCGGAGGACTTCCTGACCGCGACGCCCGAATCCGAGTGGATCGGCGAGCTCATCCGCGAGAAGCTCCTCGAGCGCACCCGCGAGGAGCTGCCCTTCGCGTCGGCGGTCGTCGTCGAGTCCGTGCGGGAGGACGACGCGAAGAACCTGACGGTCGTAACCGCGTCGATCGTAGTCGAGCGCGAGGGGCAAAAGGGCATCGTGATCGGCGCCGGCGGGACGATGATCCGCGAGATCGGCAAGGCCGCCCGCGCGGAGCTCGAGGCCGAGACCGGGCGGAAGTTCTTTCTCGAGCTGACGGTGAAGGTGCGCGAACGCTGGCGCGACGACGAGCGATTCCTGTCGCAGCTGGTGGAGGGGCCGGGAGGGAAGCGGCCTTGAGGCGGAGCCGGGCCTAGCAGGCTGCTGAAAAGGGTGTGGGATGGCGTTACGAGCGCGCCGCCGTAACCCGAAGGGCGGACGGCACCCTGCCGGCGCCTGCCAGGGGGACGCCAGGGAAGCCCGGCAAGAATTCCGCAGCAGGCGCCGTCTGCAAAGTGCCGGACACGACGCTCGCATCCATTTTTCAGCAGCCTGCTAGAGCCCGCGCACCGCGCGGCGGAGCTGCTCGGCGAGGTCCCCCAGCGAGTCGGCCAGGCCCTCGCGAAGACGATCGATCTCGGCGAGAACCTTCTCCTCGGCCGCTCCGCGCTGGCCGTGCGCTTCGAGGAGCGGCGCGAGCTGCGAGCGGATGTCCTCGGCCTCGCGCCGTCCCTGGCGGGTTTTTTCCTCGACGGCGTTCTGGAGCGCCTCGAGCGCGGGCGCGAAGGCGGCGACCTGCTGCGCGAGCTTCTCGCCGCGCTCGTTCAGCTCGGAGAGCGCCATGCCGACGTCGTCCTCGGTGCCCCGCAGGCGCTTCTCCAGCGTCTCGACCTTCTGATCCTGCTCCCTGAGCCGCTCGAACCCGTCGGAGAGGCGCTGCTCGTGCACGTCCAGGCGCGCGCCGGCCATCTCCGCCCGTTCGGTCAGCTCGGCGATGCGGGCGATCTCGCGGCTGTCGCTGCGCGCCCGCTCCTCGATGCCGGCGGCCCGCGCCTCCAGGGTCTGGCGCGCATCGGAGAGCTCGCGCCGGAGCTCGCCGGCCTGCTTCTCGGCGACCTCGAGGCGCGAGGCGAGCACATTGCACGTGGCGTCGGCGCGCGCGACGTCCGCCTTCGCCTGATCGAAACGGCCGGCGATCTCGGCGAGGCGCGCCTCGAAGCGCACTTCGAGGGCGGTCAAGGCCTCGGCCGGAACGCCGGCGACGGCGGGAGGCGGCGCGACGAGCGGGGGAGTTGGCTCGGGAAAGGCCGGCCGGGAGACCCCGGGGACGCCGAGCGCCACCTCGATCGGTTCCTCGATCAGAGGACGGTCAGGCAGCGGCTCAGCCTCGTCCACGACCTCGATGGGCTCGGGTTCGGCCGGCGGAGGCGGTGCCGCCGCTTCCCTCACCGGCTCGCGCGCTCCGCCGAACGGCCCTTCGACGACCGAGGAGGGCGAGTTTTCTGCCGGCGCCGGCTCGCCCGTCTCGAAGGGCGCTTCCTCCGAAGGCGAGGGCACGGCGGCGAGCGGGCGCGGCCTCTTGGGCTCGGCCGGCGCGCGCTGGAAGAGCGACTGCCGCCACGACTGCAGGTCGTCCTTCGGCTCCTTCCCGGTCGGCAGGCCCGCTTCTTCGGGGCGGCGCCCCTGGAGACGGCGGAGCAGGTCCACGAACGTGAGCTTCGAGATCAGCTTGAACGTCTCGGTCACGCCGCGCCCGGCCGAGGCGACCGCCTCGACGAACGGGAACGAGGAAAGTCCGAGCGCCTCCTGCATCGCCTCGATCGAGAGGATGTCCGAGAGGTCGCGCTTGTTGTACTGGATCACGACCGGCATGCCCTCGAAGGACACGCTGTTCGACTTCAGGTTGTCCTTGAGGTTCTGCCAGGCCTCCAGGTTCTTCGGCAGCATCGTCCACTGAGAGTCCGCGACGAAGACGACGCCGTCGGCGCCCTTGAGAACCACGCGGCGCGTCTCGTTGAACGCCGTCTGGCCCGGAACCGTCGCGAGCTGGAAGCGGATCTTGTATCCCTTGATGTCGCCGAGCTCGACGGGGAGCAGGTCGAAGTAGATCGTCCGGTCCGTGTGTGTCGAGAGGTTCAACAGCTTTCCGACCGTGGACGGCTCCAGACGGTCGTGCAGCACCTGGAGATTGGTGGTCTTTCCCCCGAGACCCGGACCGTAGTACACGATCTTGGCCGTGAGCTCCCGGGTCGCCGCGTTGTAGATGACCATGAAAGGGTCGAGCCATTTTACTCCGGTTTTTCCGGTTCTTGACGGGGGCGGGGCCGACCCATAGACTCGCGCGACCTTGACCGACGCGCTGGTCAAAAAGTCCCGGATCCTCGACGCCGAGCGCATCGGCCGGATGATCGATCGCATGGCGCACGAGATCGCCGAGCGCCAGAAAGACCTGTCGGATCTCGCGTTGATCGGCATCCGCACGCGCGGAGTTCCGCTCGCCGAGCGGCTGGCGGAACGCCTGACGGCCCTGGTGTCCCACCCGTTCCCGGTCGGGACGCTCGACATCACGCTCTACCGCGACGATCTCTCGACCGTCGCGCCGCAGCC
Organism: Thermoanaerobaculia bacterium; assembly: GCA_035498835.1. Classification (GTDB taxonomy): domain Bacteria; phylum Acidobacteriota; class Thermoanaerobaculia; order UBA5066; family Gp7-AA6; genus DATBFU01. Next base: position 54,097 of record DATJZU010000017.1, on the reverse strand, counting down.
GCTCCTGAAGAAGACGGACATCGACTTCGATCTGAACGGCCGCGCCGTGCTTCTCTGCGACGACGTTCTGTACACCGGCCGGACGATCCGGGCGGCGCTCGACGGGGTGATCGATCTCGGGAGGCCGCGCGCGATCCGCCTCGCGGTCCTCATCGATCGCGGGCATCGCGAGTTCCCGATCGAGGCGAACTACGTGGGCAAAAGCGTCCCGACCGCGCAGCGCGAGGTCATCAAGGTGATGTTCCAGGAGACCGACGGCGCCGACGAGGTCTGGATCCTCGAGCGGCCTCTCGAGGAAAAGGGTTGACGAAGGCGGGACTGCGCTTCAAGGACCTCCTCGGCATCGAGCCCCTTTCGCCGGAAGAAATCGTTCTCCTCCTCGATACGGCGGAATCGATGCGCGAGATCGGGCGCCGCTCGATCAAGAAGGTGCCGGCGCTGCGCGGCCGCATGGTCGTCAATCTCTTCTTCGAGGCCTCGACGCGGACGCGCTTCTCCTTCGAGACCGCGGAGAAGTGGCTCTCGGCCGACTCGCTGAACTTCGCCGCGAAGGGCAGCTCCGTCGAGAAAGGCGAATCGCTCCTCGACACGGCGCGCAATCTCGAGGCCATGTCGCCCGACCTCATCGTGATCCGTCACGGATCTCCCGGCGTCCCGCACTTCCTCGCGCGGCACCTCAAGGCGGGCGTCGTCAACGCCGGCGACGGCGCGCACGAGCACCCGACGCAGGCGCTCCTCGACGCGCTGACCATCCGGCAGCGGTTCGGGAAGATCGAGGGCCTGCGCGTCGTGATCGCCGGCGACATCGCGCGCTCGCGCGTCGTGCGGTCGAATGTGTGGCTGCTGACGAAGATGGGCGCGCGGGTCACCCTCTGCGGTCCCCCGACGCTGCTTCCCCCGCGGGTCGAGGCGCTCGGCGTCGAGGCGACGACGGACTTCGACGCGGCGCTTGCCGGCGCCGACGTCGTGATGATGCTCCGCATCCAGCTCGAGCGGGAGGGCAGCGCCGCCTTCCCGTCCTCGCGCGAGTACTTCCGCCGCTACGGCCTGACGCTCGATCGGCTGGCGCGCGCGAATTCGGGTGCGATCGTGATGCACCCGGGACCGATGAACCGGGGCGTCGAAATCGCCTCCGACGTGGCGGACTCCTCGCGCGCCGTCATCCTCGACCAGGTCTCCAACGGCGTCGCCGTCCGCATGGCGGTGCTGTATCTGCTCCTCGGCGGGCACTCCTGGGAGGGCGAGTCGTGAGCGGGAAGCTCTGGATCCGGGGCGGACGGGTCGTCGATCCGGCGACGGGGCGCGACGAGCGGGCGGACGTCCTGATCGACGGCGGCACCGTCGCCGAGGTTGGCGCTGGCGGGAAGCCTTCCGGCGCGGAGACGCTCGAGGCGTCGGGTCTCTATGTCTTTCCGGGTTTCATCGACCTCCACGCGCATCTGCGCGAGCCCGGGCGCGAGTACGCCGAGACGGTCCACTCGGGCCTCGCCGCCGCCGCGGCCGGCGGGTTCACCGCGGTCTGCGCGATGCCGAACACCGATCCCGTCAACGACAATCGCGCGGCCACCGAGTTCCTCGTGTCGCGCGCTCGGTCGGCGACCGGCGCGCGCCTCTATCCGATCGGCGCGATCACACGGGGCCAGAAGGGCCAGCAGCTCTCGGAGTTCGGCGAGATGCACGACGCCGGCGCGGTCGCCGTATCGGACGACGGACGCTGGCTGGCCGACGGAACGGTTCTGCGCCGGGCCTTCGAGCACGCATCGCTCTTCCGGATGCCGGTCGTGCAGCACGCCGAGGATCCGACGCTCTCGCGCGGCGCGCCGATGCACGAGGGCGCGGTCTCGACGCGCCTCGGCCTCGCCGGACAGCCGTACGTCGCGGAGGCCGCGGCGGTGGCGCGCGACGTCCTCGTGGCGGAGATGGCGCAGGGGCGCCTGCACGTCGCGCACCTCTCGACGGCCCGGGCGCTCGAGATCGTGCGCCGCGCGAAGGCGAAGAACCTCGCGGTGACCTGCGAGGTCACGCCGCATCACCTCCTCCTGACCGACGAGGAGATCGCGCGCTCGGCGTTCTCGACCCGCTACAAGATGAATCCTCCGCTGCGGGAGGCCTCGGACGTCGAGGCGCTCGTGGCCGGGCTCGCGGACGGCGCGATCGACGCGATCGCCACGGACCACGCGCCGCACCACGAGGACGAGAAAGCGGTGGACTTCGACTCGGCGCCGTTTGGGGTCATCGGGTTCGAGACGGCCGCCGCCGCCGTCCACGACCGCCTCGTGCGGACGGGGAAGCTCCCTCTCGCGCGCTTTGCCGCGCTCTTCTCGACCGGTCCCGCGCGCGCGTTCGGTCTGCCGGGCGGGACGCTCGCCCCGGGCTCGCCCGCCGACCTCACGCTCTTCGATCCGTCGGGCGTCTGGAAAGTCGATCCCTCCGCATTCCGCTCGCGGTCGCGCAACTCGGCCTTTGCCGGCTGGGAGCTGACCGGCCGGCCCGCCGCCACGATCGTCGCGGGCCGGATCGTCTGGAGGGCCTGAGGGAACTTCCGTGACCTCGCTCCTCGCCGAGACCGCGATCGCCGCCGCGCGGGCCGGGGGAGAGCGCCTCCTCTTGCGCTGGCGCGCGCTGCCCGGCGGATCGATCTCCGAGAAACGGCAGAACGACTACGTCACCCTCGCCGACCGGGAGAGCGAGCAGGCGATCATCGCGGCGATCCGCGAGCGCTTTCCCGAGGACGCCTTCCTCGCGGAGGAGGGCGGCGGGAAGGATCTCGGCGCCGGCAGCAAGCGGATCTGGATCATCGATCCCCTCGACGGCACGTCCAACTTCATCGCCGGTTTTCCATTCTGGTGCGTCTCGATCGCCGCCGCGGAGGAAGGCGAGCTTGCGGCCGGCGTCGTGTGGGATCCGCTGCGCGGCGAGCTCTACGCCGCCGAGCGGGGCGCGGGCGCCTTCCGCAACGACACCCGCCTCGCGGTCACGGGGCGCGAGGGCGTCGAGGGCGCGTTCCTCGCGACGGGATTTCCCTTCCGCTCGCGCGACAAGATCGACGTGTACCTCGCGCTCTTCCGCGACCTCTTTCTGAAAGCGCGCGCCATCCGCCGCGCAGGCTCGGCCGCGCTCGACCTCGCCATGGTCGCCGCCGGAGTCTTCGACGGCTTCTTCGAGTTCCGCCTCTCCGCCTGGGACATCGCGGCGGGCGCGCTCCTGATCGCGGAGGCCGGCGGCGAGCTGACCGATTTTGCCGGCGGAGGGCGGTTTCTCGAGCGGGGCAACATCGTGGCCGGATCGCACGGCGTCGCCGCGGGTATCCGCGCCTGCGCCGCGGCGATTCTTACGGAGGAAAGTCTGTCGTGATCGGAATCCGGATCGCGCTCCTCGCGGCGTCGCTCGCGTCCAACACCTTCGTCGATCCCGCGGCGTACCAGGCCGTGCGGTACCGGCTCCTCGGGCCGTCGCGCGGCGGGCGCTCCACGGCGGTCACCGGCGTGCCCTCGCGGCCCTACGCGTTCTACATGGGAACGTCCGGCGGCCTCTGGAAGACGGAGGACGCCGGCGCGAGCTGGACCAACGTCTCCGACGGGTTCTTCGCATCGGGCTCGATCGGCGCGGTCGCGGTCGCCGATTCCGATCCGAACGTCGTGTACGCCGGCACCGGGCAGGCCTGCCTGCGCGGCAACGTCGCGGCGGGCGTCGGCATGTACAAATCCGAGGACGGCGGGCGGACGTGGCGCGCGAGCGGCCTCGCGGACGTCGGGCAGATCGCGAAGATCCGGATCCACCCGAAGGACGCGAACCTCGTCTACGTCGCGGCGGTGGGCCGCGCCTTCGGGCCGAACCCCGAACGCGGCGTTTTCCGCTCGAAGGACGGCGGCCGGAACTGGGAGAAGGTCCTGTACGTCAGCCCGAGAACCGGCGCCGTCGATCTCTCGATGGACGCCGCGAATCCGCGCGTCCTCTACGCGGCGGCGTGGACGGGGCAGCGCAAACCCTGGACGATCGTCTCGGGAAGCGCGGAGAGCGGCCTCTACCGGACTTCCGACGGCGGCGACCACTGGACGAAACTCGCGGGCGGACTCCCGCAGGGCGTCGTCGGACGCATCGGCGTCGCCGTCTCGCCGGCGGATCCGGACCGCGTCTGGGCGCTCGTCGAGGCGGACGAGGGCGGCGGCCTCTATCGCTCCGACGACGGCGGCGGCATCTGGACGCGGCTCGAGACGAACGTGCGCCGGCGGCTCTACCAGAGGACCTGGTACTACCAGCACATCGTGGCCGATCCGCGGGACCGCAATCGCGTTTACGTCATGAACGTGGATTCGTTCGTCTCGGAGGACGGCGGCAAGTCGTTCGAGGAGATCCGCGACCTGCCGCACGGCGACGCGCACGACCTGTGGGTCAATCCGAGCGACACCGCCGTGATGATCCAGGCCAACGACGGCGGCGGGACGGTCTCGCTCGACCGCGGGAAGACCTGGTCGACGGAGCTCAACCAGCCGACGGCGGAGATTTACAACGCGACCGTGGATGGCGCGTTCCCCTACAACGTCTACGGCGCTCAGCAGGACAACACGACGATCCGGCTGCCGAGCCGGGCGCCGAAGTCGCTGACGCCGTACGAGGCGTGGCGAGACGTCGGCGGGTGCGAGAGCGGCTCGATCGCCGTCGACCCGAAGGATCCGGATGTCGTGTACGCCGGCTGCGGATACGGCGGCGAAATCACGCGGCGCAACCTGAGCACCGGACTCTGGCGCAACGTCATGGCGTACGCCGAGATGGAGGTCGGGCAGGCGCCGCGCGACCTCAAGTACCGCTTCAACTGGAACGCGCCGATCCGATTCTCTCCGCACGACCCGCGCGTGCTGTACCACTGCTCGCAGTTCGTGCACCGCTCGACCGACGAGGGGCAGAGCTGGCAGATCATCTCGCCCGACCTCTCGCGCAACGACAGGGTCAAGCAGAACTACTCCGGCGAGCCGATCACCTTCGAGAACACCGGCGTCGAGACGAACTCGAACATCCTGTCGTTCGAGGAGTCGCCCGTCACGGCCGGCGTGCTGTGGGCGGGCAGCGACGACGGGCTCGTGCACGTCTCGCGCGACGGCGGGAAGAACTGGGAGAATGTCACGCCGCCGGGACTGCCCGAATGGGCGAGCATCGTGTCGCTCGAGCTCTCGCGGACGAGCGCCGGGCGCGCGACATTCGCGGCGGTGCGCCATCGGATGGATGACTTTCGCCCGATGATCTATCGGACCGAGGATTTCGGGCGCGCCTGGAAGCTCCTCACCGGCGGTGCAAACGGGATTCCCGCCGACGTGCCTACGCGGGTCGTACGCGAAGACCCGGAGCGGCGCGGCCTCCTCTACGCCGGCACGGAAAAGGGTCTTTTCGTTTCCTTCGACGACGGCGCGCACTGGCAGCCGATGCAGCAGAACCTGCCGCTCGTCCCAGTCACGGACCTTCGCGTGCGCGCCGGCGACCTCGTTGTCTCGACGCAGGGTCGCAGCTTCTGGATCCTGGACGACCTGACGCCGCTGCGCGAGGCGCCGCTCGCGCGGCCGGCCGTCCCGGCGCGGCTGCTGCCGCCGCGCGGCGCGTATCGCGCGGACCAGGCGAACCGGAAGCCGGGGAGCTCTCTCGGCGAGAACCCGCCCTACGGCGCGGTCTTCTACTACTGGCTCGGCGCCGAGACTTCGGCGGAAGTCCGCCTGGAGATCGCGGACGCCGCCGGGAATCCGGTGCAGACGTTCTCGAGCGAGGGGAACGCGAAGCCCGATCCGGCCGAGGTCTTCGTGATGACCAGCCGGCCCGAGGGAGACAAGCGGCTCGCGAAGAAGGCGGGCCTGAACCGGTTCGTCTGGGACCTGCGGTACCCGGTCGTGGACATCGTGCCCGACGCGATCGTCTGGGGCTTCACAGGAGGTCCCGCGGCCCCGCCCGGCGAATATCGCGCGACGCTCCGGGTGGGCGAGTTCTCGGAAGCGAAGCCCTTCCGGATCATCGCGGACCCGCGCCTAACGCTCACGTCCGAGGACTACGCGCGTCAGTTCGCCTTCATGCGCGACATGCACCGCGCGCTCGACGAGACGTACGCGGCCGTCCGGACGGTGCGGTCCATCCGCGCGCAGGCGCGTGAGGTGGTGCGGCGCCTGACCGATGCAGGCCGCGACGCCGGGGAAGCGTCCCGCGCGGCCGACGCGCTGTCGGCGGACCTGACGGTCATCGAGAACGACCTGATGCAGACGAAGAACGAGGCCGATCAGGACGTCGAGAACTTCCCGACGAAGCTTGACAACCAGCTCGCGTATGTCTACGGCCTCGTCGGCGAGACCGACGCGGCGCCGACCGACGGGCAGGCCGCCAGGTTCCAGGACCTCCGCCGCCAGCTCGACGCCATCCTCGCGCGGCTCGCCGAGGCGGCCGGACCGAAGCTCGCGGCGTTCAACGACGTGGCGGCGCGGGCCGGCGCGGAGCCGGTGCTGGCGCCCAAGTAGTGTCGGGGTAGGCATGCCCGCCAGGCTGGGCGATTCGGTCCGGATCTCTCCACGCCGGAGACCGAGCGGGCGGGCCTGGCCGGGCTCGTCGGAAGTGTTCGTGGCGAGGCGAAGCCTTCGGCGTCCGGAATGCCGGTCATCGGCGGCGCGGCCGATGACTATGCTCTCGAGATCTACTTCGAGGAGCGCCAGGAGGGCTACTGGTTCCCGCTCGAGCTCCTGCAGTTCGTGGACCGGGAGGCCGGTGCGAAGGGATGGGTTCGCAAAGAGACGGGGAAGTGGAAAGAGAGTGAGCTCCCCCGATCTCTCTGGCGGCGTTTTCTCGCGCGCCTCCGAGGCCGCGCCTAGTCTTCCAGGCTCGCCAGGTACTCCCGGTCGAACGCCGCCAGCAGGCTCTCCTGTGTCGAATAAAGCCCGGGGACGTAGGCCCGCGACGAGACGCCCTTCTGCGCGAGCTCGCAGACGTGCCAGTCCTGCCGGTTCGTCGTGTCCCAGAGCGCGACGCCGTCGGTCGGATCGAACGCGGGATCGTCGAGCGTTTCGGGAGCGAAGTGCCACTCGCATTCGACGCGGGTGCGGTCGACGGCGAGGGGCGAGATGCGGCTGGACATGACGAAATCGGGCTGGATCGTCAGGAAGAAGCCGGGAAACACCGAGTAGTAATAGACGCGGCCGCGGTCCGCGTCGGCCAGGTCGCCCAGCGGCGCGCCGCACATCCGGCCGGTCATCGTCAGGCTGCCTCCCGCCGCGTCGATCGTCATGTAACCGCCGAGGACCGGCCCCTCGCGCAGGTCGTTCGCGCCGCTCTTGTAGTGCGAGAGGCGCGCGAGCGCGGGATGCACCGGCGGACAGTGCAGGCACTCGGAGAAGTTCTGAAAGAGGAGCTTCCAGTTCGCCGCGACCTCGTAAGAGATTCGGCGCACCGTCGCGAGTCGCGGCAAGTTCCACGGCGCGAAGCGGCCTCCGATCGAACCGAGGACCTCTCCGAGCGCCGCCGGACTTCGGCCCAGGTGGACGAAGAGGAACCCTTCCCACGCGGCGGCGGCCGCGGCGAAGAGGCCCTGGTCCGCGCGGTCGAACCAGGGCACGTCCTCCATGTTCGGCGCGGCGACGAGCGCGCCGTCGAACCCGTAGCTCCAGGAGTGATACGGGCAGACGATCGCCCTGCCGAGGCGGCCGGACTCCGCCTCGCAGAGTCGCGTGCCGCGGTGGCGGCAGACGTTGTAGAGGGCGCGCACCTTCCCGTCGGCGCCGCGGACGAGGATCAGGCTTTCGCCCGCGATCTCCGCGAGCGCGTAGTCGCCGGGGCGCGCGAGTCGGTCGGCGCGGCCGGCGGCGATCCAGCGGTCGCGGAAGATCCGCTCCTGCTCCCGCGCGAAGATCTCCGGCGAGACGTAGTACGCGCGCGGCAGCGTCGCGGCCTTCTCCGGGAGGACGTGGCGGCGGAACTCCATGGCGCGAGACTAACCCGAACCCGATCCTCTTCAGGAGATGATCACGCCCGCGTAGCCCACGACGCTCGACGGATCCCCGGTCTCGTGCCCGCTGTCGCGCCGCGCGACGACGCGCGCCTCCTTCGCGCCGAGCTTCCGCGCGGCGAAGAGGAGCGCCGTCGCCGGGAGGACGCCGCACATCGAGATCCGGCCCGAGAACACGGTCGTGAAGAGACCCTCCGGATCGAGCGCCTCGATCTGCGCGAGCGCAGCCTCGTCCTTCCGGCCGCCGACGGCGCGCGATTCGTAGTGGTTCATGTCGGAAGAAGCGAGGATCAGCGGCCGCTCGTCCTCCTCGCCGACGAGCGCCGAAACGGCCTCGCCGATCTCGCGGCACAGGTCGAGGTCGTGCGCGCCGATCGATACGGGAACCAGGCGCACGTCCGGACGCCGGACCTGGAGGAAGGGGAGCTGCACCTCGAGCGAATGCTCCCGCACGTGCGCCGCCGCGTCTTCTTCGAGCGACGGCGCGAGCTCGCGCAGCCGTTCGCCGAGTCTCCGGTCCACGGCCACGTCGCCCAGCGGCGTGCGCCAGGCGTCGGAGGGATCGATCGCCGCCGGCGCTCCGCGTCCCGTGTGGTTCGGGCACAGGATGACGACCGCCGGCGGGATCTCGAGACGCGCGTAGACCGCGCCCGCCACGGGACCGGAATAGACATAGCCGGCGTGCGGGACGATCGCGCCGAGCGCGGCCTCCGGGCGGACGTTTTTCGGAAGGAGCTCCCGCACCTCGACCTCGAGGCGGTCCCGGCGCCCTTCGTAGAACCTGCCCGCTTCGGCCGGAAGCCGTATGGACACGGGGTCATCTTATTTCGCGGGGGTGCTGTTTCGTTCGCAACGCGAGCAAGTTTCGCGAAGTTGACCGAGCGAAACGACTCGCGTTGCGGGAGCCGGAGCGCAGGGAGGGGATCAGGGGAGCGGTCGAGGCCCTTTGGCCGAGCCGCGAGCCGGTGCGCCTCCCGGCGCAGGTCCCCGAGCAAGTGACGGCGACGGCTAGTTGACGATGACCGTCGCCTCCGCCGACCGGTCTCCGACCTGCGCCTTGATCGTCGCGACGCCCGCCTTCACGCCCGACGCGATTCCGGCGGGGTCGACCGGGGCGACCGACGGATCGGACGAGCTGAACCTCGCGGTCGCTCCCTCGATCTCCTTCCCGTCGGCCCCGAACACGGAGACCGTGTAGTGCTGCGAGTCGCCCACGCGCACGAGCGCCGTGGACGGAAGGAGGACAAGCTTGGCGATCGGCCGCGGATCGACGAGGATCTCGGCGGCCGCCTGGATGTCGCCGACCTTCGCCATGATCGTCGCCTTTCCCGCGCCGGCCGAGGTCACGACGCCGTCGGGGGAGACCGTCGCGGCGCGCTCGTCCGAGGAGCTCCAGGCGATCGGTTCCGAGACCTTCTGATCTTTAGAGTTCTTGACCGCCGCCGCCAGCGGCAGCGTCGAGCCCGCCGGTCCGACGAGCCGCGCCGCGATCGGCGAGATCTCGATGGAGCGTACGTCCACGACCTCGACGGTGACCTGCGCCGACAGGTTGTCGAGCGCGGCGGTCACGGAGGCCTTGCCCGCGCCCTTGGACGTGAGGCGGCCGCCCCCGTCCACCTCGACGACGTCGCGCTTCGAGGACGACCATTTGGGAGACGGCCCACCTTCCACCGGCTGGCCTTTCTTGTCGAGGACGCGCGCGGTCAGCCTCTGTGACCGCTCGATCCCGTACAGCCGGACCTTCGTCGGCGAGACCTGGATCGAAGCGGGCTTCTGGCCGCAGGCGAGCGAGAAGGCGCAGACGGCGCCGAGGGCGGTCGCGGCGAGGCGGCTTCGCATGAAGAGGATCTCCTTCGTCGGTGCGGAAATGATAGCAGGCGCGTCACATGCGCCGCAAAATCCGCCGGGCGCGGCGCTCCACCCGCTGCGCGTGGCGCACGGGATCGTAGATGCGCGGCGAGGGGATGATCGCCGCGAGCGTCGCCGCCTCGAGGTCCGTCAGGTCCGAGGCGGGCTTTCCGAAGTATCGCCGCGACGCCGCCTCGGCGCCGTACGTGCGCCGGCCGAGCTCGATGACGTTGAGGTAGAGCTCGAGGATCCGCTTCTTCGGGAGCGCGGCCTCGAGCCGGCGCGCGATCGCCCATTCGCGCAATTTCCGGAGCGGAGATCGGGACGGCGACAGATAGAGATTCTTCGCGAGCTGTTGCGTGATCGTCGAGGCGCCGTGCCCGAGCTGTTTCTCCTCCCAGTCGCGCTGCACGGCGTCGCGCACCGCCTCCCAGTCGACGCCGTCGTGCGACCAGAACCGGGCGTCCTCCGCAACGACGACGGCGCGCGCGAGGCGCGGGGAGATGCGCGAGAGCGGCACCGGCGTCCACTCGAGCGTCGCGCTCTCGCCGCGGCTCGCCAGATCGGCCTTCCGGCGCTCCATGAACGCCGTGGTCTTCGGCCAGTCGCGCGCGAGCGGGCGAACGTCGGGGAGGGTGATGTAGAAGAGCGCCGCGGCGGCGAGGAAGGCAAGCCCGAAGAAGAGGAAGACCCGGCGAATCATCGGCTGTCAGCTTTCAGCTCTCAGCCGTCAGCCGGAAGAGCTGCGAGCGGGAGCCGACAGCCGAAAGCTGACGGCTGACAGCTAGGCGGCCTTGGCGGCCGTCAGCGCGCGGCGCAGCTTCCGCGCTCCCTCGTCCGCCTCGTCCCGGGTCAGGATCAGGTGCGGGCGGAACCGGATCGCGGAGGCGCCGGAGGCGAGGCCCATGAGGCCCTGCTCGAGGCAAGCGGCGAGCGTTCGGTCGCGCATCGCCTTGTCCGGCAGATCGAAGGCGATGAACAGGCCGCGGCCGCGGACGTTCGTCATGAGGGCTGGGAACTCCTCGGCAAGCTCGCGCAGCCGCGACTGGAGGTGATCGCCGACGACGCGGGCGTTCTCGATCAGCCTGTCCTCGACGATGATCTCAAGGTAACGCGCGCAGCGGACCATGTCGACGAGGTTGCCGCCCCAGGTCGAGTTGATGCGCGAGGACACCTGAAACACGTTGTCCGGAACTTCGTCCACGCGGTGGTTCGCGGCGAAGCCGCAGACCTGGGTCTTCTTACCGAAGCAGAAGATGTCGGGCTCGACGCCCATTTGCTGCCAGCACCACATCGAGCCGGTCAGGCCGACGCCCGTCTGTACCTCGTCGAAGACGAGGAGGAAGTCGAGCTCGTCGGCGAGCTTCCGCAGGAGGCGGAAGAGCTCGGGCCGGAAGTGGTTGTCGCCGCCTTCTCCCTGGATCGGCTCGATCACGAGCGCTGCGATGTCGTCCGGGCTCGCCGCGCAAGCCGCGCGGATCTCGCGCTCGACCTCCGCCTCGCGGGTCGCCACCTCTCGCAGGACCTCTTCGGTCACCGGGAAGCGCAGCCGCGGGCAGGACAGGCGCGGCCAGTCGAACTTCGGGAAGTAGTCGGTCTTGCGCGGGTCGGCCGTGTTCGTCATCGAGATCGAGTAGCCGGAGCGGCCGTGAAAGGCGTTCTTGAAGTGGAGGACTTTCTTCCCCTTCTCGCCCTTGCCGCGCGCGAGGTTCTTTCGGACTTTCCAGTCGAAGGCCGTCTTGAGAGCGTTCTCGATCGCGAGCGAGCCACCCTCGACGAAGAACATGTGGTCGGCGTGCGACGGCGGGATCGCCAGCGACGAGAACGTCTCGACGAAGCGCGCGAAATGCTCGGTGTAGATGTCGCTCGTCGAAGGCTTCGTCAGAGCCGTCTGCAGGAGCGCCTCGCGGAATTCCGGATCGGCCATCTTCGGGTGGTTGTAGCCCACGGGCAGCGTCGCGAAGCACGAGAAAAAGTCCAGGATCGGCCGGTCGCTCCGGGCGTCGTACAGGTACGAGCCCCGGCTCCGCTCCATGTCCATGACGACGTGGTACCCGTCCACGAGGATGTGGCGGGAGAGGACATCGAGGACGTTCTTCGGGGAAAGGTCTGTGGTGGTCGTGCTCATTGAAACCTCGCGGCCGGCGGGCCCGAAAAGGACGCGAAACGCTACCAGATTTCCGGCGCGACTTCCAGCGCGCCACGCGTGCGGCCCGCTTAAGTGGCCTGCTACGAAAGAGAAACGGCGGGAACGCGCCGGTCTTCGGGCTCGGCTGCGGCGGCGCGGTCCTTCCCGCCCGACTTCGCGCGATACAGCGCCGCGTCGGCGGAGCGCAGGAGCTCGTTCTTCTGCTGTTCGACGGAGGCGGCGGGCGTCGCGTGCGATCGGATCGAGGAAACGCCGAGCGACGCCGTGATCCGGCCGTGCAGGTTGAGCGCGGGCTCGTTGAAGCCGTACGGGCGTGACAGGAACGTCGCGCCGCGGATCGCCTCGCGGATGAGCTCGGCGGCCTGCACGCCTTCCTCGAGCGAATGCCCGGGGAGGATCAGCACGAACTCGTCGCCGCCGTAGCGCGTGAGCGTCGCGCGCTCGTCGGTCACCGTGCGCTTCAGCAGATACCCGACCTCGCGCAGGACCTGGCTGCCGGCGAGGTGTCCGTGGTGGTCGTTGACGTGCTTCAGATTGTCGAGGTCGAGGAAGATCACGCAGAGCTCGCCGCCGTCGCGGCTGATGCGCGAGAGCTCCTGGGTCAGGCGGAGGTGCAGATATCGTTCGTTGTAGAGGCCCGTGAGCCCGTCCCGTTTGGCGACCTCGTAGGCGCGGCGCGCGTCGAGCAGGTTCTGGATCGAGATGGACGCGTAGTCGGCGAAGATCTCGAGCAGCCGGCGGTCCTTGTCGCGGAACCCGCCGTTCCCGGTCTTGTTGACGAGCTCGAGCACGCCGCAGACCGACGCCTCGATGCGGATCGGCGTGCAGAGGATGGACCGCGTCTCGAAGCCGTCGGTCAGGTCCGGAGTCGGGTAGAAAAACGGATCCGCGACGACGTCGTCCGTCATGTAGGAGACGCCGGTCGCGTACACGTGCCCGACGATTCCCGTCCGGGCCGGCATGCGCCGCGAGAGGCGCCGCTCGGCGTTCGCGCCGAAGGCGCCGATGAACACGAGCTCGTTTTCCATCCGATCATCGGAGTTCTTGGTCAGGGGATCGTCGAGGAGAATGGATCCGGCTTCCGATGGGACGAACTCGTTGGCCTTCTGGAGGATCTCGCGCAGGAAGCGATCGATCTCGATCTCGCCCGAATAGGTGTAGTACGCCTTGTGGCGTTCGAGAAAATTCTCGAGCCTTCGGTTCTCGAGCGTCAGGACTTGGAGCACGGGAATGCCTTGAATGTCCAAATTTTACCATTTGATACCCTCCCCGGACGTGGCTCGGGAGGCCAATTCACGCCGCCGGCCGGCCGGCGGATCCGGGCGGCGCCGCCCCGACCAGGCGGGCGTCCGTCCCCCGGTCGCACCCGCCCGGAAACGCTGGGGGCAGCACTTTCTCGCGTCTCCCGAGGCCGCCCGCCGGATCGTCGAGGCGGCGCGCCTCGGTGCCGGCGACACCGTCCTCGAGGTGGGGCCGGGCGACGGCGCGCTGACGCGGCCGATCCTCGCGACCGGGGCGAGGCTCGTGGCGGTCGAGATCGATCCGCTGCGGGCCGAGGCGCTCGCGCGGGAGTTCGCAGGGCGCGCGAATGTCGCGATCCTGCATGGCGACGCGATGGAGAAGCCGTACGCGGAGTGGCTCGGGCAGGCCGGAGCCGCCGCCCCGGCCGTTCTCGTGGCGAACCTGCCTTACAACGTCGCGACGCCGCTTCTGACCCGCGCCATCGAGGAGCCGGAGGCCATCGCGCGCGCGGTCGCGACGGTGCAGCGCGAGGTGGCGCGCCGCTTCGCCGCGGGGCCGGACGACGAGGAGTACGGGTTCCTCTCGGTGCGCGCGGCGGCATTTTCCCGCGCGCGCGTGCTCTTCGACCTGCCACCGTCGCTCTTTCGTCCCCGGCCGAAGGTCGTCTCGAGCGTCCTCGAGCTCATGCCGCGGACGCCCCCGCTCGATCCGGTCCTTCGACGCCGCGCCGTCGCACTCGCGTCGCTCGCATTCCGCAGCCGCCGCAAGACGCTCGGCAACGCACTCGCGTCCGTAGCGCCGCGCGCGCGGTGGGAGGAGCTCCTCGAGGACCTCGGCAAGAGCCCTTCGGCGCGCGCCGAGGAGCTTTCGCTCGACGACTTTCTCGCGCTCGCCGCGAAGGTAACGGTGCCGTGAGCGCGCTCGAGATCGTCCCGCTCGGCGGGGTCGGCGAGTTCGGGAAGAACGTCCTGTGGCTGCGGTGCGGCGGCGCGAGTCTTCTCGTGGACGTCGGCGTGTCGTTTCCCGACGAGACCTTCCCCGGCGTCGATCGCATCGCGCCGGATCTCTCCTTGCTGCGCGGCGAGCGGATCGAGGCCATCCTGCTGACTCACGGCCACGAGGACCATGTGGGAGCGCTGCCGCTCCTGCGCGCGTGGTGCGACGCGCCCGTCTACGCCTTCCCGTTCACGCTCGCGCTCGCGCGGCGGCGTCTGGCAGAATCGGAGGCGGCCCCCGGCCGTCTCGTGGACACTCCGCCCGGCCGCCCGGTCCGGGTCGGCCCGTTCTCTTTCACGTTCTTCCGCGTCTCGCATTCGGTGCCCGACTCCGCGGCGATTCTCATCGAGGCGGACGGCACGCGGATCCTGCACTCGGGCGACTTCAAGCTCGACACCGATCCGCCCGACGGGGAGTGGACGGACCGCGAGGGCATCGCGGCGGCGGTCGGAGAAGGCGTGGATCTGGCGCTCATCGATTCGACCAACGCCGAGCGGACGGGCCGCGCGCCGTCCGAGCGGCTCGCGGGGCAGGGGCTGGCCCAGGCGTTCGCGTCGGCGCCGGGGCGAATCGTGCTGACGACGTTCTCGTCGCACGTCGCGCGCATCTCGCAGGCCGCGTCCGCGGCCGCCGCGCTTCACCGGCGGCTCGCGTTCATGGGCCGCAGCATGCGCACGGTTGCGGAGATCGCCGAGCGCCTCGGGCGTCTGACGCTGCCCGCCGGCAGCCGGGTGGGACCACCGGATCTGGCGCAGCAGCCGGCCGGGCGCCTGCTCTGCTTCGTCGGCGGGAGCCAGGGCGAGCCCTTCTCCGCGCTCTACCGCCTCGCGCTCGATGAGCATCTCGACCTCAAGCTGTCTCCGGGCGATCTCGTCATCTTTTCCGCGCGGACGATTCCCGGGCACGAGCGCTCGGTCAACCGGGTCGCGGATCACCTGGCGCGCCGCGGCGCGCGCGTGCTGCGCGAGGCCGAACCGCCGCTCCACGTCTCCGGCCACGCCCACCGCGAAGATCTCGGCGACTGGCTCGAGCTCGTGCGCCCGCGCCACGTGATGCCTGTCCACGGGGAGCGGCGCATGCTCGCGGCGGCGGCCGACGTGGCCGGGGAGCGGGGAATTCCTCCCGACCGCGTGCACCTGCTCGACAACGGCGACCGGCTTGTCCTGGACGGCGCCGCGGCGCGCATCGAGTGCGCGGCCGTCGAGGCGGGGCGGATCTATCTCGACTCGCGGCCGGAGGCGGTCGGCGCCGAGGTCGTGAAGGACCGGCGGCAATTGGCGGAGGAGGGTTTCGTGGTGGTGCTCCTTCCGGCGAACCCGCGCGGCGAGATCTCGGTCGTCGCGCGCGGCGTCGCGGCGCCGGAGGCGGAGCTGGCGGGGGAAGTCGGCCGCGCCGTGCGGGCGGTGCTCGCGCGCGCGAGCGAGGAGGAGCGGCGGGACCCCGAGTGGCTGCGCGCCGAGGTGGCCCTGGCGGCCAAGCGCGCCTGCCGCCGCGTCTTCGACGTGCGGCCGGTCATCGTGCCCGTGGTGGTCTAGGCGAGGCGAGCCGCCGCGGCGATCCGCCGCGCCAGGGCCGGCTTCAACTTCGTCGGAGTGACACGCCCCAGCTTCACCTCGTCCGCCCCCACGAATTTCGCGAGCGAGGCGAACGCGTCGGCGAGTCCGGACATCGCCTCTGCGACGTCGAGGCGCACGTTTCTGGACGGCGACACCTCGCTCTTCGAAAACCACGGCTCGAAGCTCGCGTGGCGGACCTCGAGGACCCGATCCTCCCGATGCGTCTTCGCGTCGACTCGCCCGATGAGCTCACCGTCGTGGAGAACGGGCAGGGTGTAGTAGCCGTGCACGCGCTGGTCGCCCGGCGTGTACAGCTCGATCTTGTAATCGAAGCCGAAGAGGCGCTGCACGCGCTCGCGATGCCAGAGGAGCGAATCGAACGGCGTGAGCACGGTCGTCCCGCGCGGCGGCGTGGCGGAGGCGCGGCCGGCTCGGCGGAGCGCCGGCAGATCCCGTGTCAACGCCAGCCAGCGGGTCGGCTGCCCGTCGACCGCAATCTCGGCGACCTCGCCGCGGACGATCAGATCGCGGAGCGCCGCGAGGCGCTGCTTTCGGAACGAACGCGGAAACGAGAGGTACCAGGAGAGATCCTTCTCCGTCGCCGCGCCCATGGCGTGGAGCGACTGCACGACGTGCCAGCGCGCGAACTCCTCGGAGGAGACGGGCTCGGAGGCGCGCGCCGCGGGAAGCGCACGCTCGAGCAGGTCGAACCGCTTGTGGAAGTGGCGGCGCGACTCGACGGTCAGAACGCCCGTCATCCAGAGGTGGTGCAGCGCGTGATGGACGGGGCTCCAGCTCCACCAGCCCTTCGATCCGGCCGGGCGCTTCGAGCCGAAGTCGGCGCTGCCCATCGGCCCGTTGGCCGCGATGGTCTCCCGGACTCGCTTCAGCACGCGCGTGTTCTTCCGGAGCCACTTCGCCCAGCCCTGGTGCTGGATGCGGTAGTCGTGCATCGCGCGGCGCCACGCCGGCAGCGCGCTGACCGGCACGAGGCACGCCGCATGCGCCCAGTACTCGAAGAAGTGCCGGTGGCCGTGAACGAGCCGATCGAAGGCCACGCGGTCGTACGGCCCGAAGCGGCTCCAGACCGCGAGGTAGTGCGCGCGTTCCACGACGTTCACGGAGTCGAGCTGGATGCCGCCGGTGTCCTCGGCGAAGCGCCGGAGTCGCGCCGGGGTCAGGGGCCTGGAGCGCGGCGCGTCGAGATGCTGGCGCTCCAGGAAGAGCCTGGCGGCGGCGCGGATGGGGAACGTCGGGACCGGCATCGGCGGCGTCGCGATCTCAGCCCGGGCGGCGCCGGCTGGCCGTGCGCTCGTTCCAGCGGCGGGCATGCACCGTGGCGAGGCAGATCACGCCGTAGACCATGACGCACAGTACGAAATCGAAGACGAGCCCGGCGTCGAATCGAAAGGGAGAATGCTTGAGAAGCGGTGGAAGGGCCGGGTAGAGCACCAGAAAATAGAGCCCGTTGCCCACCAGGATCGAGACGAGATACTCGATCCACCGCCGCGCGGTCATCGGCGGGCAGTCTATCCTGCGGTCCCGGGAACAGAGCCGTCGGCACCGTGGTTTTCAGGGGCGCAAACGAGGAGGCCAAGATGGCGGCAGCGACGGAGAAGGCGACGTTCGGGGCAGGGTGTTTCTGGGGCGTCGAAGCGACGTTTCGGCAGGTGCCGGGCGTCGTGGACGCGGCCGTCGGCTACGAGGGCGGGTCGATGCCGAGCCCGACCTATCGCGACGTCTGTACGGACGAGACCGGGCACGCCGAGGTCGTCGAGGTGACGTTCGAGCCGGCGCGGGTCTCGTACGACCAGCTCCTCGACGTGTTCTGGGCGAACCACGACCCGACGCAGAAGAACCGCCAGGGTCCCGACGTGGGCACGCAGTACCGGTCGGCGATCTTCTTCCACTCTCCGGCGCAGCGCGACGCGGCGATCGCGTCGAAGGAACGTCTCGAGAAGAGCGGGAAGCTCCGGCGGCCGATCGCGACCGAGATCACCCCGGCCTCGACCTTCTGGCGGGCCGAGGACTATCACCAGCGCTACCTCGAGAAGCGCGGCCTGGCGAGCTGCAAGGTCTAGCCGTCGCTCCGGCTTGCTCCCGCGGCGCGAAGCTCCTCCCTCGATTGCTCCGGAAGACTCCCCGCGCCGCGGGCTGATGTTCGAGAACGGCGAGCCGTGGCGCCGCGAGGGAATCCGGCGAGCGGTCGGGCCCGCTGGCGAGCCGCGAGCCGGTGTCGGCCGCCGGTGCATCGCGACCCCAGCGTGATGGAACCGCGGCCGCCAGATTCCCGAGCAAGCGAAGGCGACGTCGTGAGGGCGAAGTAGATCCTTCCGTGCCCCGGGCTGTTTTCGTGGCCGGGAACGAGGCGCTCGAGGCCGGGCGGATCTCCCACGAAGAGGCGCGGCCGGCGGACGGCCGCCGGAAGGCGCACGACGAGACGCGTCTCCGCTGATTCGCCGGGGCGCAGGGGAACTTCGAGGGGCGCGAGAGCGGCCGGCGGAATCTCGTAGCGCGCCCCGCGCTCGTCGAGCACCCACGCGATCCGCGGGCTCGGCCCGAGCGGAGAGTCGCCGCGAAACGCCGAGATGGTGTTCCGGTCGAACCAGGCGCGCAGCGTCACGAGCCAGCGGTTACCGGAGGCGGCCGTCGCGACCCGGACGTCCTCGACCGAGTAGGCGAGGTGGCAGTCCACCTCGCAGAAGTACTTCCGGTCGCGGAGCGCGAGGGTCTTGTCCTCGCTGTGGACCGACAGAGCGAGAAGGCCGGCGGTGTAGAGCCCCGCGACGAGGATTGCCGCGCCGGCGGCGAGCTTCGCCAGGGTCCATCTCCGGAAGGCGGCTGCGGCCGCGCAGGAGAGCAACAGGACGGCGAGCGCGGCGCCGGCTCCGAGGAACGTCAGGAACACCAATGGCGCCATCTCGGGCATGTAGCTTTGCGACATAAAGTGAGGCTCGAATTTTTTCAGCGCCCGCGCGCAGCGCGGACCAGGGCCTCGAGGTGGCCGAGGTACTTCTCGAAAGCGCGGCGTCCGGCAGCCGTCAACCGGTATTCGGTCTTCGGCATCCGGCCCGCGAACGATTTCGTGCACGAGACGTATCCTGCCTCCTCGAGCCTGCGGGCGTGCACGGACAGGTTCCCGTCGGTTGTCGCGAGGAGCGCCTTGAGCTCGTTGAACGTCAGGGAGTCGTTCGCCGCGAGCGCGCTCGCGATCCCGAGCCGTACGCGCTCGTGCAGGAGCCGGTCGAGCTCGGGGAGGACGCGGCCGCGGGCCGGCGCCGGAGTCGGCTTCGGTCGGGAGCGCGCGTTGGCAGAGGCGGTGGTTTTCTTCATCCGCCGTGCCGCCGCGCGATGAGGAGGCCGAAGAGGATCTGGAGCCCGCCGAACCCCGCCGCGAGGAGCGCCGTGGCCCAGGCGGCAGGGCAGAGGAGCGCGATCGCGCCGAGGAGCAGGAATCCCGCGCCCATCGCGGGAACCGCCGGCACGGAGAACGCGCCTCCGGTCACCACGGCCGCCCCGTAGAGCAGCAGCCAGGTCGGGGCGAGGAGGTCGAACGCGCCGGCGCGGACGAGCGCGGCGGTCAGGATGGCGGCGGCGAGGATCGGCGTCGCGAAGGAGAGCAGGAACCGGCGTCCGGCGCCGCGCCGGAGCGACACGCCGATGCGCCGGGCCTTGCGGATCATCGCGAAGGAGCCGCCCATGACGGCGGCGAACGCCGCGAGGAGCCAGACGCCGAGCCACGCGGTCGGAGAGTGCGCGCGGGAAGAGATGCCCGCGGCGGCGAGGGCGATCGCGCCCATCGCGACACCGCCCCATCCCGGAACGGCCGTGAAGGCGACGGATCGTTCCATCGTCTCCCGGATGTAGCGGAGATTCCCGTCCGCGTGGTCCTTCAGCGGCTCCGGCCGGGCGCCCATGGAGGGAGAGCTTATCGCCGGACAACCGCGAGCGTCAAGTACTTTGCAGAACAGAGTTCATGCGTCGAAAAGCGACGGCTGGGAGTTCTGTCGCCGGTAGCCGGAGAAGGTCTCGGGCTCCTCGGCGTTGAGACCGAGCCGCCGGCACTGCGCTTCGAAGAGGGCCTCGATCGCCTGCCACCGCGGCCCGATGCCGTGCATCCGCTTGCCGAAGGCGCTCTCGTTGCGCTTGCCGCCGCGCATCTCCTCGATGGCGTGGAAGACGCGGCGCACGCGGCCCGGGAACGTCTGCTCGA
The DNA here is from genome assembly GCA_035498835.1 of Thermoanaerobaculia bacterium. Lineage (GTDB taxonomy): Bacteria > Acidobacteriota > Thermoanaerobaculia > UBA5066 > Gp7-AA6 > DATBFU01. Next base: position 34,127 of record DATJZU010000017.1, on the reverse strand, counting down.
GCCTCTCCTGGAAGACCGGCAGGACTTCCGCCGGCAGGCGGAGGAGCGTCTGGAAGGCGAAGCGCGCGCCGGCCGCGCGCCCCCGCTCGAGGAGCGCGCCGACGTCGCCGTCGTTGAGTCCCGGGATGATCGGGGATACCGAGATCCCGACGCGCAGCCCGGCGTCGGAGAGGATTCGCAACGTCTCGAAGCGCTGAGACGGCGGCGCCGTGCCGGGCTCGACCGCGCGGCTCATCGCATCGTCCGCGAACGCGATCGAGAGCGACACCGAGACCGGCGTGTGGCGCGCCATTCCCGCGAGGAGCTCCGCATCGCGCCGCACCAGTGTGCCCTTCGTGATGATCGCGACGGGGTTGCGGAAGTCGGCGCAGACCTCGAGGCAGCGCCGCGTCAGCTCGTACGACGCCTCGAGCGGCTGGTAGCAGTCCGTGTTGCCGGAGAAGACGATGACGTCGCCCTTCCAGGAGCGCCGCGAGAGCTCGTCACGCAGGAGCTCCGGGGCGTTCGTCTTGACGACAATCTTGCGCTCGAAGTCCGTCCCCGCGCCGAAGCCGAGGTACTGGTGGGTGGGGCGTGAGTAGCAGTAACTGCACGAATGAAAGCACCCTCTGTACGGATTGAGGCTGTACTCGAATCCAATGTCGGGGCTGTCGTTCTTGGAGAGGATCGAGCGCGCGCGCTCCTCGAACACCTCGAGCTTCGCTTCGGGCGGCTCGCCCAGCCACTCGGCGTGAACGGATTCCCAGGGATTCGGGGGGTTGGAAACGGGCTTGACCATGGACCGGGATACTAGCGTAAATCAGGCGCAAGTCTACCGCAGACCCGTCGCCTCCCGGACCTCCCGGAGCGTCTCGCCCGCGACGGCCCGCGCACGATCGGCGCCGCGCGCGAGCACGCCGTCCACGATCTTCGAATCGGCCGCGAGATGCCGCCGCTTCTCGCGCGCCGGTCCGAACGCCGCGTCGATCTTCCCGACGAGCAGCCTCTTCGCGTCGCCGTATCCCATCCCGCCGGTACGATAGCGCGCCGCGAGCGCGGCCTTCTCCTCCTCGGTCGCGAAGAGCGCGTACAGGGCGAACACGTTGTCCTTGTCCGGGTCCTTCGGCGCCTCGACCGGCGTCGAGTCGGTCACGATCCGCATGACGTTTCCGGAGAGCGTCTTGCCCTCGGCGAAGATCTCGATCGTGTTGCCGTAGGACTTGCTCATCTTCTTGCCGTCGGTCCCGGGCACGACCGGGGAGAGGTCGAGGCGCGCCTCCGGCAGGGGAAACACGTCGCGGTAGGTCTGGTTGAAGTAGCCCGCCATGTCGCGGGTCATCTCGATGTGCTGGACCTGGTCCTGGCCGACGGGCACGAGGTTCGACTTGTAGATGAGGATGTCGGCCGCCATCAGGATCGGGTACGTGAAGAGGCCGACGGACGCCGTGATGCCCCGCTGAAGCTTGTCCTTGTAGGAGTGCGCGCGCTCGAGGAGCCCCATGCCCGTGACGGTCGAGAGGATCCAGGCGAGCTCGGTCACTTCGGGGACGTCCGACTGACGGAAGAAGACCGTCTTCTCGGGATCGAGGCCGAGGGCCAGGTAGTCGAGGGCGACGGCGCGCGCGTTTTCGCGGAGCAGCGCGGCATCCTGAATCGTCGTCAACGCGTGGAGGTCGGCGATGAAGAAGAAGCACTCGCCCTCGTCCTGCAGCGCGATGTGCTGTCGAATGGCGCCGAAATAGTTGCCGAGGTGCAGCTTTCCCGATGGCTGGACCCCGGACAGGATGCGCGGCCGTTTCATGCGCGCGCCATTCTATCGGCGGCCCGGCTTCGCGATCCGCGCGAGAACCGGGTAGAGTTGCCGGCCAGCGAAGGAGGCCGTCTCATGCGGAGAGCCCTCGGTCCCGCCGTCTTTGCCGCGGCGCTCGCGGCCGCCGTCTCGGGACAGCCGGCGAAGACGCCGACGCCGGATCACCATGACCGGCCGTCCGACGCCGTCTTCAAAGTCCAGCCGCTCGGCGGCGACGTCTACGCGCTCTACGGCCGGGGCGGCAACGTCGGCTTCTTCGTCGGCCCCGATGCCGTGACGGTCATCGACTCTCAGTTCAAGGAGCTCGCGCCGGGGATCGTGGCGGAGATCAAGAAGGTCACGGACAAGCCGATCAAGTTCCTCATCAACACGCACTTTCACGGAGACCACGTGGGCGGGAACGAGGTCTTCCGCAACTTCGCGATGATCGTGGCGCAGGACAACGTCCGAACGCGCATGCTCGCGTCGCCGCAGACGATCCTCAAGGAATACCCCGCGCGCCTCGAGAAGGCGAAGCAGGCCGGCAACGACCAGATGGTGCAGTTCCTCCAGGAGCAGATCGACTGGGCCGGCAAGGTCAAGGTGGAGGAGATCCCGGCGCCGGTGCTGACCTTCGACTCGGAGCTCCGCATCCATCCGGGCGCCGGCGAGACCATCCAGGTCTGGCACCTGCCTCCCGCGCATACCGATGGCGACAGCGTCGTCTTCTTCGAGAAGGCGAAGGTCCTTCACATGGGCGACGACTTCTTCAACAAGATCATCCCGTTCATCGACGTCTCGAGCGGCGGCTCCGCTCGCGGATATCTCGCGGCGATCGACAAGGTGCTCTCCCGCGTCCCGCCCGACACGAAGGTCATCCCGGGCCACGGCGACGTGACCGACGTCGCCGGCCTGAAGGCCTTTCGGCAGTACATCGCCGACGTTCTCGACGCGGCCGGCAAGGCGAAGGCCGCCGGCAAGTCGAAGGACGATTTCCTGAAGGACGTGGACCTGCCGGCGTACAAGGACTTCAACGGATACAAGGATCGGTTCAAGGACAACGCGGCAACGGCGTACGACGAGAGCCGATAGCGGGCCACCGGTCCGGCGATTCATTGCGGCGGGGGCGCTCGCCGCCTACGGCGCGATTCTCTTCTTCTCCCTCGGCATGCACCGGGGGATGGTCCTCTCCTCGGACATCAAGTCCGTGCGGTTTCCGTGGGCGCCGTATCTCCCGCACGCGACCCTGCAGGCGCCCGCGCTCTCGGATCCCGTCTGGCAGTTCGTGCCGTGGCTCGAGCTCGCGCGGCGCGAGCTCGCGGCCGGGCGGCTGCCGCTCTGGAATCCGCATCAGGACGGTGGCGTGCCGCTCCTCGGCAACGCGCAGTCGGCGCTGCTGACGCCCCTCGACTGGCCGGTGCTGCTGCTCGGCGCGGCGCGCGGCTGGAACCTGTCGCTCCTCTCGCGCCTGCTCCTCGCGGCGGCGGGGGCGTTCCTGCTCCTGCGCGACCTCGGACGCTCGCGCGGCGCGTCGGGCCTCGGCGCCGTCGTCTTCTCGCTGTCGGGCGCCTTCGTCGCGTGGCTCGAGCACCCCCTGGCGCTCACGGCGGCGCCGGCGCCGCTGCTGCTGCTCTTCGCGCGGCGGGCGGTCCGAGAGCCGTCGTCGCGCGCGGTCGCCGCCCTCGCGGCCGCGACGTTCCTGGTGCTGGCGGGCGGCCACCCCGAGACCGTCCTGATGGTTGCGCTGCTCGCGGCGGCCGCGGTGGCGTCGTCGCGGCCGACGGTGCGCGGCGTCGCGCGCGCGGCGTCCGGCGCGGCGCTGGGAGCGGGCCTCGCGGCGCCGGCGTTCTTTCCGTTCGCCGAGTACTTCTCGCTGTCCGCCGCACGGACGGGCGCCGGGCGGGCGCCCTTCGTCCTCCCGCCGCGCGAGCTCCTGAGATTCGTCGCGCCGCGCCTCGCCGGCTCGAACGTCGTCGAGGCGGCGGCCACCGTGTCGATCGCCGCGCTCGTGCTCCTTCCTTTCGGGATCCTGGCCGCGCGCCGGGATCCCGAGACGCGTTTCTGGGCGATCGCCGCCGTCGCGATGACTCTCGCGATCTACGACAACCCGATCTCGCGCGCGCTCGCGCTCGGCACGCCGGTCCACTGGACGCGCTTCCTGCTCCTCCTGCCGCTCGCGCTCGGCGCGCTGGCGGCGGCGGGGCTCGATGCGCTGCGGGAGCGGCTCGCGCGGGGCGGACGCGCGGCGTCCGTGGCGATCGGCGCCGCGGCCGTCGCCGTCGGTCTCGGGGAGCTCCTGTCCGCCGCGCGGGGCGTGCACGCCGTTTCGCCGCCTGCGGACCTGGCCCCGTGGACGCCGATGCTCGATCGGCTCGCTGCCGATCGCGACATCTTCCGCGTCCTTCCCCTCCACACGATGCTCTCGCCCGACAGCGCGACGGACTGCGGTCTCGAGGACGCGCGCGGCTACGACGCGCTCGGTCCGGCGGGGTGGCGGCGCGCGCGGGCGGCGATCGGCCGCTTCGCGGATCTCCCCACGCAGAAGGACGCGATCGAGCCCTGGGATCTCGCGCCCGGAGGCGCGGGGCTCGACGACTGGAACGTGAAATACCTGCTGCTGCCGCCGCAATATGGCTTCGGCGCGGAGGTGTTGAACGCGAAGAAGGGCCTCGACCTCGAGGAAGTCTATTCCGGCCCCGACGGCCGGATCCTCCGGAATCGCCGCGCGCGGCCGCGCGTCCGACTGCAGGGGACGGCGGGCGAGGTTCGCGTGCTCGCGCGCGCGCCGGGGCTCTGGCGGATCGCGGTGCGCGCCGAGGCGGACGGCGCCCTGGTCGTGGCCGATCCGTTCTTCCCCGGCTGGCGGGCGCGTTTGGATCGCGCGGACTCACCTTTCGGCGCCGTGCCCGGCGAGCCCATGAGTATCCGCCTGCCGGCCGGACCGCACGAGGTCGAGCTCGACTACCGGCCGACTTCGTTCCGGGCCGGTGTCGCCGTCGCCGGCATCGCCGCTCTGGCGATGGCGCTGCTCTTCGGAAAGAAATCTCCGATGCGGAGCGGCTAGTCCGCGAGCTCCACGACGAGCGCCGCGATCCGTCGCCGGAGATCGTCGCGCGTCTCGAGGAATCGCTCGTACCGCGTCTTCGGTTCGTGCGGCCCGAAAGAGGGGTCTTCGATCGACCAGTGGACGACCCGTCGCGCGCCTGGCCAGCTCGGGCAGTCCTGCGCCGCCGAGTCGCAGACGGTGACCACGACGTCGAAATCGGCCTCGAGGTAGAGCTCCGCCGACTTGGACTCGGCCCGGTCCATCGGAAAGCCCAGAGCTTCCATGGCCCGGATCGCGAAGGGATGGACCCATCCCGTCGGCCGCGATCCCGCCGAGACCGGATCGAGCGCCTCGGGCCAGTCGAGTCGCGCCAGCGCCTCCGCCATCTGGCTGCGCGCGGCGTTTCCCGTGCAGAGGAAGAGAACGCGCTTCTTCACCGCGGCCGATCTTACGTTTGGGACGAAACCGTCCGATAATGAACGGAGCTTGAAAGCAGGCTCTTTCTTTCGCAGCCGGTGGGCGGGCGAGGCGCTCGGAATCTTCCTTCTCCTGTCGGGAATCCTGGCGGGGCTCGCCCTGCTGTCCTACGATGGACACGATCCGAACCTCTTCTCGCTGACGACCGGCGAGGCCGTCACGCCTCACAACTGGATCGGAGGATTCGGCGCCTCGCTGTCGGCGGCGCTCTACGCGCTGCTCGGCCTCGCGGCCTGGGGCATTCCGGCGGTCTTCCTCGCCTGGGGCTGGAAGAAGTTCTGGGCCCGGCCGCTCGAGAGCCCGGGCTCGAAGGCGGCCGGTGTGGCGCTCCTCGCGCTCTCGGTGCCGACGCTGCTCGAGCTCGTTTTCGGCCGGCGGTTCCTCTTCGGCACGGAGATGGAAACGGGCGGCGTCGTCGGGCGCGCCCTCGGCGAGGCGGCGCGCGCGCGCTTCGGGTCGGCGGGGGCGCTGCTCCTCGCCGGTGCGATCGCGCTGCTCGCTCTCCCGCTCGCGACCCAGGTGTCGCTCGCGGAGATCTCGCTCGGCATCCGCGTGTGGCTCGTCGGGCTCTTCGGGCGATGGAACGCCCGCTGGGTGCGGCGCCGAGACCAACGCACGAAGGAGCGCCTGCGCCGCTCCGTCGTGGCCAAGCACGTCGAGAAGTCGCGCAAGGAGGGGATCACGCTCGAGGAGATCCCCTTCGCGCGGGATGAGGAGCCGCCGCCATTTCTCGCGGAGAAGCCGGGCGAGGGCAAGTTCTCGCTGAAGAAAGTCGTCGCGGCGGCGGCGCCCGCGCCGAAGAAGGCGGCGTCTCCGGCCGCGGTGCCGAAGAAGAAGCCCGACCCGCAGCAGAGCCTCCCGCTCGTCGTCGAGGGGTACACCTATCCGCCGATTTCGCTGCTCGAGAAGCGGCCCAACACCGGCGCGGTGGACCGCAAGCTGCTTGCCGAGACGGGGCGGCTGATCGCGGACAAGTGCGCCGAGTTCGGTGTCGAGGGCGAGGTGGCCGAGTACCACCCGGGACCAGTCGTCACGACGTACGAGTTCCGGCCGGCCGCGGGCATCAAGGTCAACCAGGTCATGGGCCTGACCGAGGATCTGGCGCTCGCACTGTCGGCGGAGTCGATCCGCATCGAGCGGCTTCCGGGGCGCGCGAGCGTCGGCATCGAGGTGCCAAACCCCGGCGGCGGCGAGATCATCTCGATGCGAGACGTCATCGAGTCGGAGCGATTCCAGAGCTCGCCGTCGCTGCTGACGCTCGCGCTCGGCAAGGACATTCATGGCGAGCCGGTCGTGGACGACCTGCGCGGGATGCCGCATCTGCTGATCGCCGGCACGACCGGATCGGGCAAGAGCGTCGGCCTGAACGCGCTGATCACGTCGATCCTGTACAAAGCGCGGCCGGACCAGGTGAAGCTGATCCTCATCGACCCGAAGATGATCGAGCTCGAGATCTACGAGCACCTGCCGCACCTGGCGACGCCGATCATCACGGATCCGAAGAAGGCGGCGAACGCGCTCAAGTGGGCGGTCGCGACGATGGAGGAGCGATTCCAGACGCTGTCGGAGTTCGGGCAGGTGCGCAACGCCGAGCAGTACAACGCGGCGCTGCGGGATCCGGCGGAGGTCGCGCGCGTCAAGGCGCAGCATCCCGACGATCCGGACCTGAAGCTCGAGCCGATGCACCTGATCGTTATCGTCATCGACGAGCTCGCGGACCTCATGATGACTGCGGCGAAGGAGGTCGAAGAGGCGATCGTGCGCATCGCGCAGAAGGCGCGGGCGGTCGGCATCCACCTCGTCGTCGCGACGCAGAGGCCCTCGGTCGACGTGCTGACCGGCGTCATCAAGGCGAATCTGCCCTCGCGCATCGCGTTCAAGGTTTCCTCCAAGGTGGACTCGCGCGTGATCCTGGACGGCAACGGCGCGGAGAAGCTTCTGGGCCGCGGCGACATGCTCTTCCTGCCGCCCGGCACGTCCCGCTTGAAGCGCGTCCATGGCGCGTTCGTGTCCGTGCAGGAGACGGCGGCGCTCATGAAGTTCCTCAAGAAGCAGGCCAAGCCGCACTACGACGAAGCCATCGTGAAAGACCGCGAGGAGGTCGCGGCGCGCGACGACGCCGGCGACGAGACGGATCCTCTTTACGACGAGGCGGCGCGGCTCGTCGTGCGCGAGAAGATGGCCTCGATCTCGTTCTTGCAGCGGCGCATGGGCGTCGGCTTCTCGCGCGCCGGCAAGCTCATCGACATGATGTCTCGCGACGGGCTGCTCGGGCCGCCGCGGGGCTCCAAGCCGCGCGAGGTGCTCGTGGCGGAGGACTATTTCGAGGAAGTGGACCGGCAGCCCCGATGACACGTCCGGCCATGCTCCTGCTGGCGGCGGTCGTGGCCTCGCCCGTCGCGGCACTCCTCGTCCATCGCCTGGCGAAGGAGCTCGGCTTTCTCGAGCCGCCGGTGTCGAAGGAGCAGGAGCAGAAGCGCGGCGTGCTCGTGGCGATCTACGCGCTGCTCGTATTTCTCCCCGTGTTCCTCTTCGGGTGGGAGCGGCGCTGGCCGCGCGCCTGGGTCGCCTTCGGCATCGTGAGCGGGGCGGCGCTCGTCTTTTTCGCCGCCAGCGGCGCGGTCGCGGCGAGCCGGCTCTGGAGGCTGCGTCATCCCGCGCCGCGCGCGGAGGCGGCGGCGCCGGCCGAGCCCGGCCCGGCTCCGGGGAACCCGCTGTAGCCTTCTTCCGCCGTCAGGCGCCGCCATGTTGAAGGCCGTCTTCTTCGGGACTCCCGAGTTCGCCGTGCCCTCGCTCGAGGCGGCGATTCACGCCGCCGACGTGGCGCTCGTCGTGACGCAGCCGGACCGTCCGGTCGGGCGGCACGCCGCGCCGCGTCCCTCGGCGGTGGCCCGCCGGGCGGCGGAAGCCGGGGCCGGGCTTCCGGTCGAGAAGCCGGAGCGCGTCAAGGGGAACGAGGAGCTCCTCGCGCGTTTGCGCGCCATCGCGCCGGACGTCGGGATCGTCGTCGCCTACGGCCGGATCCTGCCGAACGCCATGCTCGCCATTCCGCGACTCGGCTTCGTCAACGTCCACGCCTCGCTCCTGCCGCGCCATCGCGGCGCCGCGCCCGTCCAGGCGGCGCTGCTCGCGGGCGACGCCGAGTCGGGCGTCGTGACGATGCGGGTCGTCGAGGAGCTGGACGCCGGCCCGCTCTATCTCGCGCGGCACGTCGCGATCCGGCCCGGGGAGGACGCCGGCGGGCTGTCGCACCGGCTGGCGCGCGAGGGCGCGGAGCTCCTCGCCGAGACGCTCGCGGGGCTGGAGCGCGGCGCGCTCGAGCCGGTACCGCAGAGAGGGGAGCCGACCTTCAGCCGGCCGCTCCGGCGCGAGGACGGCGAGGTCGACTGGGACACGCCCGCGCCGGACATCGTGCGGCGGCTGCGGGCCTTCACGCCGTGGCCGGGTCTCTACACTTTCTTGGACGGCGCGCGCGTGAAGCTCCTGGCGGCCGACGCCGGGGAGCCGCCCCCCGCGGCGCTCGCGCCGGGAGAGCTCGCGCGCGCCGGCGATCTCGCGGTCGTCGGCGCCGGCGGCGGAACGGCGCTCGTGCTGCGGCGGGTCCAAAGGGAAGGACGCACGCCCGTCTCCGCCGCGGAGTTTCTCCGCGGGCTGCCGAAGCTCCCCGCGCGGCTCGGCCGATAGGCTCCGTTCATGGCCCCTCGCGGCAGGCTCAAGGGCTCGGCGCGCGACCGCGCGGTGCAGGTCCTGAGGGAGGCGCTCGCCTCGCCGTCCGTGCGCGTGACGCCGCGGCTCGGCGAGGCGGAGCGCGGCCTCGACCCGCGCGACCGGGATCTGCTGCGCGAGCTCGTCCTCGGCGTCCTTCGGTGGAAGGCGGCGCTCGACGACGAGATCGCCGGCACGAGCCGCGTGCCGCTCGAGAAGCTTGCGCCACGGCTGCGCGAGATCCTCGAAGTCGCCCTCTACCAGATCCGCCACCTCGACCGGATTCCCGAATATGCCGCGGTCTCCGAGGCCGTCGCGCAGGCCCGGGCGAGCGGCGGCGAGGGCGCATCGCGGCTCGTCAACGGCGTGCTCCGCGGGATCCTGCTCCTGCCGCCACCGGCCGTGCCCCCTATCCCCCGGACGGGAGAGGGCCGGGGCGAGGGTCCCTCGCTCGCCCGGGCGTACTCGCACCCGCTCTTTCTCGTCGAGCGCTGGCTCGCGCGATTCGGCCCGGAGCAGACCCGCGCGATCCTGGAAGCCGACAACCGATCTTCGCCGCTGGATCTCCTCGCGAACCCGCGGCGCCGGGATCGCGAGGCGCTCGCGCGGGAGCTCGCGGCCGCGGGCGTCGAGACGCGGCCGTCGCCGATCGCTCCGAACGGCCTCACGGTCCTGCGCGGAAACCCGCTCCGCACGCCGTCGTTCGCCGAGGGTGCGTTCCTGGTGCAGGACGCCGGATCGCAGGCGCTGCCGCTGCTGCTCCCGCCGGGCGACCTGCTCGTCGACTGCGCGGCGGCGCCCGGAGGGAAATCCTTCGCGGCGATTCTCTCCGGCCGCGCGCGCCGGAGCCTGGCGCTCGACGCCTCGCTCCCGCGCCTGGTCCGCCTCGAGGAGAACCGGCGGCGGCTGGGGATTCCGGAGGTCGTTCCCGTCGTTGCCGACGTGGGCGCGCCGCCGCTTCCCGCCGGCGTCTTCGGCCGCGTCTTGCTCGACGCGCCCTGCAGCGGAACGGGAACGCTGCGCAAGAGCCCGGAGATCCGCTACCGCCTGACCCCGGCATCGATCGAGCGGCTCGCCGCGGCGCAGGAAGCGTGGCTGGCCGCGGCGGCGAAGCTGGTCGCGCCGGGCGGGTTCCTCCTCTACGCGACCTGCAGCCTCGAGGAGGAAGAGAACGAGCGCGTCGTCGGGAGGGTCCTCGCGCGCGACTCGCGGCTCAAGCTCGCGGCGATCGACACGGGTGGCCGGGAGGCGTTACGGCCCTACGTGGCGGGCGGCCGGCTGCGCCTCTTCCCCGCGGCGGACACGGACGGCTTCACCGCCCACCTCATTTCGCGGGCGTGACCTCGACGTCGCCCGGCGGCTCGGGCGCCGGCGTCGGCGGCGGCTCGTGCACCGCGTCGTACACGGTGTGGATCGTGACCTTGCGGCGTCCATCGATCTGCGTCGTCACGTTGAGCTGGGATCCGTCGGCGGACACGGCGTAGCTCTGAATGATCTTCGGCCCCTTCTCGGACTGCGACGTCACCTCGACGTGCCCGTCCTTCCAGACCGTCTGGACCTTCGTCGTTCCACCGTACGATCGCTCCTCCTCGAGCTTGCGCCCATCGGTGTAGAGGACGCGCTCGCGCCCCGACGCGTCGGTGATCGTGAGCTGAGGATCGGCGTGCTTGATGACGAGCATCTCGCGCCCCTCCATCGCCGACGGCCCCTGATTGGAGTCGCCGCCTCCTCCTCCGTGCCGGTGGCCGCCGCCGTGGCCGCCGTGATGGCCGCCCCAGCCCCCGTACCCGCCCCCTCCGCCGCCGGACGGCGGCGCGGAGTCGGTCGAGTCGCTGGAGCCGCCTCCCGAGGACGAGGCGCCTTCCTTGAACTTCTGCTGCGGATCGTCGCTCTGGGCCGTGTTGAGTTTCCACGTCCCGGACAGGTCCGGCAGCCCGCCGGAGAAGGCCGAGAAGCGGGTCAGGAGAATTCCGAGGCCGATCCCGAGGCATCGCAGGGCGAGGGTTGCGGATCTTTTCACGCGTTTGTCTCCCGGGAAAGACAACGCGCGGCCCGGCCGGCCCGTTACAGGGTGCGGACGCGGCCCTCCGGCATGCACGGGCCGCGGCCCCGTGATCGAAGTCCTTCTACTGCTGGAAGTAGAGCCCGAGCGCCTTGGCGAAGAACGCCGCCGCCTCGCCGCGCGTAATGTTGCCGTTGGGACAGAAGTTCCCGGGAGTGCAGCCGCCCGTGATCCCCGCCGCGGCCAGGTTCTCGATCGCCCGGAAGAAGATGAAGTCCGTCGGCACGTCGGCGAATGTGTTCGTCACCGGAGCCGGCGCCTGCTGGCGCTGCCATTTGACGTAGGCGCCGCCGAAGGCGAGATTGGCGCTCGCCTTGAGGCTGACGGCGACGCGGTACGAGAGGTACTGGTTGACGTGGTCGCCGTCAGCGTCGCCGAAGGCCCGAACGGTCGTGGTGGACGTGGGCGCCACGCAGAGCGTCGTGTAGTGGGGCGTCTGGCCTCCGCCGGAGCCCAGGCCGCCGAGCGCGGTCAACGTGGGACCGGTCGCGCCGCCGCCGAGCTCGATCGCCGCGAAATCGAACAGAACCTCGGCCGCCGGGTCGTCGTCCCGCACGAGGACGCAGACCTGGTTGATCCGCCCGCCGACCGGCACGCCGACCGACGAAATGAAGGTCGCGGGATTGCCGCTGCTCACCTGGTAGTACGTGAACCCCTCGTTGAAGTAGCCGAACGCCGACGAGGTCGGCTGGAAGGATGACGTCGGGATGACCGTCGTGAGCTCCTTCGTGCCGAACTGCGCGCGCGCGGCGGCGGCGGATCCCCAGAGAATCGAAGCGAAGGCGAAAGCGGTCCCCAGGTGCCGAGGCTTCGCGAGAAGCATCCGAGACTCCTTTCCTTTTCCGGGCGGCGACGCTGTGCGGGAGTCTATCGCGCGGGGCCTGGCAGGGCGGGAGCTAACGGACGGTCGAGATCGGCTCCATGGGCGTTATGCGGCGGTCATCGGGATGGCGCCGCGCGTCGCGCCGCACGAGCTCGACATCGGCCTCGACCATCATCTTCACGAGATCGCGGAAGCTGACGGTGGGCGTCCAGCCGAGCTCGGCGCGCGCGCGGGCGGGATTCGCGAAAAGCTGATCCACGTCGGCCGGCCGGGAGAGCGCCGGGTCCACGACGACGTGGTCCTTCCAGTCGAGTCCGAGCAGCTCGAAAGCGAGCTCCACGAATTCGCGCACGCTGTGCGTCTCGCCGGTGCCGATGACGTAATCCTGCGGCGTCTCCTGCTGCAGCATCAGGCGCATCGCGCGGACGTAGTCGCCCGTGAAGCCCCAGTCGCGGCGCGCCTCGAGATTCCCCAGGCGCAGCTCCTTCTGCACTCCCGCGGCGATGCGCGCGGCGCCGAGCGTCACCTTTCGCGTGACGAACTCCGCCCCGCGGCGCGGCGATTCGTGGTTGAAGAGAATCCCGGAGACGGCGTACATCCCGTAGGACTCGCGGAAGTTCACCGTGATCCAGTGGCCGTAGAGCTTCGCGACGCCGTAGGGACTGCGCGGCTGGAACTTAGTCTGCTCGTCCTGGGGCGAGGTCTCGACGTTGCCGAACATCTCCGAGGACGACGCCTGGTAGAAGCGGATGCGCGGGTTGACCATGCGGATCGCGTCGAGCAGGCGCGTGACCCCGAGGCCGTTGAACTCTCCGGTGAGCACCGGCTGGGAGAACGACGCGGGCACGAAGGACTGGGCGGCGAGGTTGTAGACCTCGGCGGGCTCGACCTCGCGCAGGGCGGTGATGAGCGACGTCTGGTCGAGGAGGTCCCCGGCCACGAGGTCGATCCTTTCGAGCAGGTGCGAGAGCCGCTGGAAGCTGCGCGCGCTCGCCCGCCGCACGAGTCCGTAAACACGGTAGCCCTCTTCGAGCAGATGCTCGGCGAGGTACGACCCGTCCTGTCCGTTGATGCCGGTGATGAGGGCGGTCTTCATCGGAACTCGGAGTATATGGCAGTGAGATAGGTATTAAGTCCATTGTTTTCAAGAGGCTCGATGCAATCCGTGGAATCTGCAGCGCGGCTACTAGCACTCGTCGACGATGAGTGCTAGTATTCGCTCCGTTTCCTCCGGGCCCGGTTGGGCGGGGAGACGCCAACGACGCAATTAGGACAGGAGGCAAGAATGAAGATTCGACCGCTCTACGACCGGATTCTCGTCAAGAGGCTCGAGACCCACGAGCTCAAGAAGGGGGGAATCATCATCCCCGACACCGCCAAGGAAAAGCCGATGGAGGCCGAGGTGGTGGCCGTCGGCAAGGGCAAGATCAACGAGGAAGGCAAGCAGCTCCCGCTCGACGTGAAGAAGGGGGACCGCATCCTCATCGGCAAGTACGCCGGCACCGAGATCAAGATCGACGACGAGGAGCACCTGATCCTGCGCGAGGACGAAGTGCTCGCGGTCGTCGAGAAGTAAGGTAAGGAGACGCAGACATGGCAGCGAAAACAATTCTGTACGGCGAGGAAGCGCGGCAGCGCGTCCTCCACGGCGTCAACAAGCTCGCCGATGCGGTGAAGGTCACGCTCGGTCCCAAGGGCCGCAACGTCGTCATCGAAAAGAAGTTCGGTTCGCCGACGGTCACCAAGGACGGCGTCACCGTCGCCAAGGAGATCGAGCTCCAGGACTCGCTCGAGAACATGGGCGCCCAGATGGTCCGCGAGGTCGCTTCCAAGACCTCCGACGTGGCTGGCGACGGCACGACGACGGCGACGGTGCTCGCTCAGGCCATCTACCGCGAGGGAATCAAGAACGTCACGGCCGGCGCGAACCCGATGGAGTTGAAGCGCGGCATCGACGCCGCGGTGAAGTCCGCGGTCGAGTCGCTCGACAAGCTGTCGAAGCCGGTCGAGGGCAAGGACATCGCACACGTCGGCACGATCTCGGCCAACAACGACTCGGAGATCGGCAAGATCATCGCCGAGGCGATGGACAAGGTCGGCAAGGACGGCGTGATCACGGTCGAGGAGGCCAAGGGCCTCGAGACGACCCTCGAGGTCGTCGAGGGCATGCAGTTCGACCGCGGCTACCTCTCCCCGTACTTCATCACCGACGCGGAGCGGATGGAGTGCATCATGGAGAACGCCAAGGTTCTCCTCTTCGAGAAGAAGATCTCGAACATGAAGGATCTGCTCCCGATCCTCGAGCAGATCGCCAAGCAGGGCAAGCCTCTCCTGATCGTGGCCGAAGAGGTCGAGGGCGAGGCGCTCGCGACGCTCGTCGTCAACAAGCTGCGCGGCACGCTCCAGGTGTGCGCCGTCAAGGCGCCGGGCTTCGGCGACCGCCGCAAGGCCATGCTCGAGGACATCGGTATCCTGACGGGCGGCAAGCTCATCTCCGAGGACCTCGGCATCAAGCTCGAGAACGTCAAGTGGGAGGATCTGGGAGACGCCAAGAAGGCCACGATCGACAAGGACAACACCACGGTCGTCGTGGATGACCGCTCCAAGAAGAAGCAGGAGGCCATCCAGGGCCGCGTGAAGCAGATCCGGACGCAGATCGAAGACACCACCTCGGACTACGACCGCGAGAAGCTCCAGGAGCGGCTGGCGAAGCTCGTCGGCGGCGTCGCCGTCATCAAGGTGGGCGCCGCGACCGAGACCGAGATGAAGGAGAAGAAGGCCCGCGTCGAGGACGCGATGCACGCGACCAAGGCGGCCGTCGAGGAGGGGATCGTCCCCGGAGGCGGCGTGGCGCTTCTCCGCTCGATCGACGCGGTCGAGAAGACGGTGAACGGCCTGTCGGGCGACGAGAAGATCGGGGCGCGGATCATCATCCGCGCGCTCGAGGAGCCGACCCGCCAGATCGTGGCCAACGCCGGTGCCGAGGGCTCGGTCGTCATCAACGAGCTCAAGGGCAAGGGCGGCAACTTCGGTTACAACGCCGTGTCCGAGAAGGTCGAGGACATGCTCAAGTCGGGCATCATCGACCCGACCAAGGTCACCAAGAACGCGCTGCAGAACGCGGCGTCGGTGGCCGGCCTGATGCTCACCACCGAGGCGCTCGTCTCCGAGATCAAGGAGAAGGAGAAGGCCCCGGCGGCTCCGGGCGGCGGCGGCATGGGCGGGATGTACTGATCGCGCGAAGAGCGGTCCGACCGCTCTGGGATTTCGGGGCCGGCGAAAGCCGGCCCCTTCTTTTTTGGTTCTCAGTTCTCAGTTCTCAGTTCTCAGTTCTCAGTTCCGGAACTGAAGACTGACAACTGAGAACTGACAACTCACCCCGACAACTCGCCCCTCAAAAGATCCCCTGGAACGTCTGACACGCTCTCGGATCTCCCGACTCGAGGCCGCGGCGCAGCCACTCGACACGTTGCGCGGACGAGCCGTGCGTGAAGGACTCGGGCTGTACGCGTCCCGTCGACAGCCGCTGCAGCCGGTCGTCTCCGATCGCGGCCGCCGCGCGCAGTCCCGCTTCGGCGTCGCCCGGCTCGAGCAGTCCCTTCTGCGCGCCGTGGTGGCCCCAGACTCCGGCAAGACAGTCGGCCTGGAGCTCGAGGCGCACCGACAGGTCGTTGCCCTGCGCTTCCGGCGCGCGCTCCTGGACGCTGCGGACCTTGCCCTCGATGCCCATGAGGTTCTGGACGTGGTGGCCAACCTCGTGCGCGACGACGTACGCGCGCGCGAAGTCGCCGGGCGCGCCGAAGCGCTGCGCGAGCTCGTCGAAGAACGAGAGATCGAGGTACACCTTCCGGTCGTTCGGGCAGTAGAACGGTCCCTGCGCCGCCGACCCGCGGCCGCAGGATGTCTCGGTCAGGCCCGTGTAGAGAACGAGCTTCGGGAGCTCGTAGGTCTGTCCCGACTTCGCGAAGATCTCCGTCCAAGTGTCCTCGGTGTCGGCGAGCACGACGGCGACGAATTTCTTTCCCGGATCGTCGGCCGCGGGGCCGCCCGGCGGGCGAGTGCCGGTCTCGGCGGCGGGAGGCGAACCGGAGGTCAGGAGCTGCAGAACGCGGATCGGGTCGTTACCGGTCAGCCAGCCGATCGCGAGCGCGACGAGCACCGTGCCGCATCCGAGCGTGACGCCGCGGCCGCCGAACCCGCGCTGGTCTTCGACCTCGTCGCTCTCGCGGCGGCCGAGCCACCTCATGGCGCCCTTATACCGCGATTGGCTCGGCGGGACGCCTACGGCAGCGCGATCGGCACGGCCTCTGCGGTCTCGACGCGATTGCGCCCGCCGCGCTTGGCGGCGTAGAGCGCGCGGTCGGCGGCCGCGATCAGCATGTCGGGGGAGGCGGCGCCGTCCGGCACGACCGTCGCGACGCCGAGGCTGATCGTGACGACACCCTTCGGGGATCGCGGGTGGCGAGTCCCCATGCCCTCGACGCGGGCGCGCAACGCCTCGGCCACGGCGGCCGCGCCGCGCGCCGGGGTCGAGGGGAGGACCGCGGCGAACTCCTCGCCGCCGAAACGCGAGACGAGGTCGCCGGGCCGCGTCAGCGCGTGGCGGATCTCGCCGGCCACGCGCCGAAGGCAGTCGTCGCCCGTCTGGTGGCCGAAGGCGTCGTTGAAATCCTTGAAGTGGTCGATGTCGATCATGACGAGCGAGAGCGGCAGGCGATCGCGCACGCCGCGGCGCCACTCAGCATCGAGCGTCTCACCGAAGCGGCGGCGGTTGGCGATCCCGGTCAGCGGGTCGAGCGCCGAAAGCTGCTGGAGCCTCTCGTTCAGATGCTCGAGCTCGAGCGTGCGCTCGGCGACCTGCTGTTCGAGCTCGCGCTCGCGCGCGCGGATCCGCAGGGCCCGGAAGCGGCCCAGGCCGAGCGCCGTCAGGATGACCGCGATTCCGGTGAGCGCGAGGAACCCGCGCGTCTGGTAGAAGTGCGGGCGGAGTGCGAAGGACACCGAGGCGCCCGTCTCGTTCCAGACGCCGTCGTTGTTGCACGCGAGCACGCGGAAGCGGAAGCTCCCCGGCGGGATGTTCGTGTAGAAGGCGACGCGCCGCGTTCCGGCCTCGATCCACTCGCGGTCGAACCCCTCGAGCCGGTAGCGGAAGTTCACGCGGCCGGGGTCGACGAAGGACAAACCGGCGTAGTGGAACTCGAGGTCGCCGTGACCCGGCGGAATGCGCGCGCCCTCGGGCGCGTCCACGGCCCGTCGGTCCACGAGGACGCGCTCGATGGCCACGGGTGGCGGGATCGGATTGGACTGGATCCGGTCGGGGTCGATGACGACGGCGCCCTCGACCGTCGGGAACCAGAGGCGCCCGTCGCTCGCCTTCCAGGCGGCGGGCTGCGTGAAGCCGCTGCACTCGGCCGAGCGCATGCCGTCGGCGCGTCCGAATGCGACGGACGTCACGAAGGCGCGCTCGCCGCGGGCAAGCGCCTCGAGCTCGGAGCGCGCGACGCGATAGATGCCGCGGCTGCAGCTCATCCACAGGTTGCCGCGGCCGTCCTCGAGGATCGCGTACTGGACGTCGTCGAAGAGGCCCTGGCGGCGCGTGTACCGCGTGAACCTGCCGTCCTTGAAACGGTTCAGCCCGCCGCCGTCCGTGCCGATCCAGAGGCAGCCGTCTTCGTCCTCGTAGAGCGAGAGCACGGTGTCGTCCGACAAGCCGTCCACGGTGCGATAGCTCGTGAAGCGGCCGCCGGCGAAACGGTCGAGGCCGCCGCCCTCGGTGCCGATCCAGAGGTTTCCGGCGCGGTCCTCGAGAATCGCGAGGACCGTCGGCGACGAGAGGCCTTCGCGCGGACCGTAGACGGTGAACGCATCGCCGCGCACGGCCACGAGCCCGCCGTCGTCCGTGCCGATCCAGAGCGTGCCGGCGCGGTCGCGGTACATCGCACGCACGATCTCGCTCGGCATCCCGTCCTTCTTGTGGAAAGCGCGGACCCGCGCGCCCTCGAGCCGATCGACTCCGTCGCCCCAGGTCCCGATCCAGAGCCGCCCGGCCCCATCCTCGGCGAACGACCGCACGAAGTCGCCCGAAAGGCCGTTCTTCGTCGTCAGCGGAGAGAAGCGTCCCTTCTCGAACCGGGTCGCACCCGCGCCGCGCGTTCCGAGCCAGATGGCGCCCTGCCGGTCTTCGAAGATCGTGCGGACGCGATCGTTCGACAGGCCCTCCTCGTGCGTGTAGGCGGTGAACTTGCCGTCCTCCAGGCGATTCAGTCCGCCGGTCACGGTGCCGAGCCAGAGGCTGCCCTCGCGGTCCTCGCAGATCGAGAGCACCGTGTCGTCCGACAGCCCGCCCGCGGGCGTGAGCGTCGAGATCTTCTCGTCGGCGAGCCGGGCGAGACCCCCGCCGCGCGTACCGATCCAGAGATTGCCGTCGCGGTCGCGCTGCAGCGACTCGACCGCGTCGCTCGGGAGGCCCTCGCGGGGCCCGTAGACCTTGAAGGCGCCGTCGCGAAAGCGCGCGAGGCCGCCGCCGTCGGTGCCGATCCAGAGGTCCCCCCGGCGGTCGACGAGGATCGCCTGGACGATGTCCGACGGGAGGCCGTCCTTCTTCGAGTAGGTCGTGACCTTCCCGTCGCGCAGGCGCGCGAGGCCGCCGCCGTCGGTGCCAATCCAGAGATTCCCCTCGCCATCGGCGGCGAGCGACCAGACGTGGTCGGCGGGCAGGCCCTGCCTCGACGTGAACGCGGTGAGCGTCCCCTCCTTGAGGCGGTTCACGCCCCCGTTCGTGCCGACCCAGAGCGAGCCGTCCCGATCCTCGGAGAGCGTGAGGACGCGGTCGCCCGTCAGGCCTTCGCGGGTCGTGTAGGCGGTGAACTTTCCGTCCTGGAAGCGGTGGAGCCCACCCCAGGTGCCGACCCAGAGCACTCCCTGGCGGTCCTCGTAGAGCGCCTGGACGTTGCTGTTGCGCATCCCCGGCGTGTTGCCCTTGTCGAACACCGTGAAGGAGACGCCGTCGAATCGGACGAGGCCGCGCTCGGTGCCGAGCCAGAGGTAGCCGTCCCGGGTCTGGAGGATCGCCTGAATCGAGTTCTGGGGCAGACCCTGATCGGTCTTCCAGACCTGGCGTGCGTACTGGGTGAGCGCCTTGGCGGGGTCGAGGGCCGCGGCAGTGCCGGCCGCGAGAAGCATCGCTCCCGCGATCGCCGTGAGGCGCCGGGTGGCCTGGCTTGGAAGTGATGGCCGCGATCGGCCCACGGCTGATTGTATCAAGGCGCGCCGTGAGCCCCCGGCCGGCGGTCTCTTTTGCCATACTCGCTCGCCCGAATCCGATGAAGCCGCTCGTCTGCTGTCTCCTGCCGCGCCCGCCGCATCCGAGCCGCGACGGCGGAGCCATCCGGATGTACTTCCTCCTCCGCGGTCTCGCGGCGGAGGCCCGCGTCCGCGCGTTCGCCCTGCGTTCTCCGGACCGCCCGACCGGCGAATATCCGGACGGCGTCGCGCCGCTCGAGGTGCCGCACGCGCTCGGAGCGGCGGTTCGGGCGCGCGCCGCCCTCGAGAGCCTCGGGACGCGAGAGGCTTATCCCGGGCTCCTATACCGGTCCCCGCAGCTCTCTCGCGTGCTCACCCGGATCGTCGCCCAGGAGTCACCGGCGCGCGTCGTCGCACTCTCGTATCACCTCGGCCCGGCCGGCGCGGAATCCGGGGCCTCCTCCTGGGTGGACTTCCAGAACGTGGACTCCGAGATCTGGCGCCGCCTGGGCGAGACGTCGCCGTCGTTCCCCGCGCGCCTCTTCGCGAGGGCGCAGGCGCCGCTCGTCGAGGCGTTCGAAGAGGCCGTGCTCCGCAACGCCGGCGGCGTCTCCTGCGTCTCGCGGCGCGATGCCGCGGCGCTTTCCGCGCACGCGCCCGGCCGCGACGTGGCCGTCGTTCCCAACGGCGTGGACCTGGCGCGCTACGCGTTCCGCGAGGCGGCGCCATCCGATTCGATCCTCTTCTTCGTCGGGGATCTCGCCTGGGCGCCGAACGCCGACGGTGTCCGATGGTTCCTGGACCGAGTCTGGCCCAAGATCCGGCGCCGGCATCGCGGGGCGCGGGTCGAGATCCTGGCGCGCGAGCGGCCGGCGGATCTCGTGCGGGCGGCTGGTCCCGACGTCCGTTTTGCGTATTCCGACGACACGCGACCCTCCTGGGCGCGCGCCGCGGTGGCGATCGTGCCCCTGCTCTCGGGCGGCGGCACGCGGCTGAAGATTCTCGAGGCCGCGGCGTGCGGCGTGCCGGTCGTCTCGACTCGGGTCGGGGCGGAGGGGCTGGATCTCGAGACGGGATCGGAGATCGCGATCGCCGGGGACGCCGGGGAGTTCGCCTCCGAAGTCTTGCGGCTCCTCGGCGACGCGCCGGCCGCTCGGCGGCAGGCCGAGGCGGCGCGGCGCAGGGTCGCGGCGCAATACAGTTGGGATGGAATCGGCGCGGCGTTCGCGCGCGCCGTTCTCGAGCGAAGCGCGGCGCGATGACCGCCGCCGCGGCGATCCTCCTGCTCGTGTCGGTGTGGCTCGCCGTCTGGTCGTACCTCCTCTACCCGCCGTGGATCCGGCGGCTCGCGCGCCGGGTTCCGCCGGTTGCCGTCCCCCCGCCGCCGGGGACGGCGCCATCCGTCGAGGTGCTCGTCGCCGCGGTCGACGAAGAGCGCGTGATCGGAGCGCGCGTCGAGGACCTGAAGGCGCAAGCCTACGGCGGGCCTCTGGCGATCGCCGTCGGATGCGACGGATGCGCCGACGGCACCGCGGGCGCCGCGCGGCGGACACTCGGCGGCGCGGGGCGCGTCGTCGAGTACCCGGTGCGCCGGGGCAAGGCCGCAGTCCTCGACGATCTCGTCGCGTCGTCGACGGCCGACGTTCTCGTCTTCACCGACGCCAACACGCGCTTCGACCCGGACGCCGTGCGCCGGCTCGCGGAAGTTTTCGCCGATGCGGCCGTGGGCGCGGCGTGCGGACGGCTGAAGCTCGAGGCCGCCGACGGGAAGCCGTCCCCGGAAACGGCCTTCTGGGACTGGGAGACCGCGACGAAGCAGTCGGAAGGGAGGCTCGGCGTCTGCCTCGGCGCCAACGGCGCGATCTACGCGGCGCGGCGGCGCGCGGTGGTCCCGCTTCCGCCGGGGACGATTCTCGACGACCTGCTGATCCCCGCGCGCGCCGCCGCGGACGGCGCGTCCTCGGTCTTCGTGGCCGAGGCCATCGCGCGGGAGACGCTTCCCGCCCGGCTGCGTGACGAGATGTCGCGCCGCTTCCGCATCGGTGCGGGCGCCGGGCAGGTTCTGCGGCGCGAGCGATGGCTCTGGAACTTTCGGAAGCGGCCGCTGCTCGCGCTGGTCTTCTTCTCGCGCAAGGCGGCGCGATGGCTCGCGCCGGTCGCCGCGCTTCTCGCGGCCGTCGCGGCGCTCGGAAGCCCCGCGCTCGCGGCCTACGGCGCGGGAGCGCTCGCCGTCGCCGGGGCGCTCTCCCTGTCGGCGCTCGGATCCGGGGCGCCCGGCGGCCGGGGCAGGCTCTATTATTTCGCCGTGATCAATCTCGCCCTCTCGGCCGGAGTTCTGGCCGGCCTTCTCGGCTACCGGCGGCCGGCCTGGAAGCCGGTCTCCCGGCGGACTTGAGCGCCCGCGGCCACTCGGTCTTCCGCCCGGTGGCCGTCGCCGGCGACGTGGCGGTGTGCGCCCTGGCGCTCTACCTCTCGTTCCGATTGCGGACGCGGGTCTCGATTCCGGGCACGGAGACGCTGCTGCCGCTCGAGAAGGTGCGGTTCACGCTCGGCAACCTGGTGCTCTTCGTCGCGGCGCAGGGCGTCTCGCTCTCGCTCTTCGGTCTCTACGGCGCGCGCGAGCGGTTCCGCGATCCGCGGGCGCGGCGGCTCGTGCCGGCCGTCCTGCTCCAGCTCGTGATCCTCTCGTCCATCTACTTCCTCGCCCTCGCGCAGCCCTATGCGTTTCCCCGCTCGGTCCTCGTCCTTTACATCGCGCTCGACCTCGCGCTGCTCGCGCCCTGGCGCGCGGCGCTCGACCGACTTTTCCCGCAGCCGCAGCGCCGCGCGGCGATGGTGGGCGCCGGCCCGGCGGCGGCCCTCGTCGCCGAAGCGATCCGGCGGCATCCCTGGACCGGCGTCCAGATCGTCGGCGCGATCGGACCGTCCGGGGACACGCCGGGTCTCGCGCATCTGGGAGAGATCGATGCGCTCGCCGAGATCGCGTCGCGAGACCGGATCGATGACCTCATCCTGACGCCGGAGGGGCCGTCCTGGCGGGACCGGCTCGCGCCGGAGCTGCCGTCCGACCTGCGATCCGAGATCCTCGTCTGGCCCTCGCCGTTCGAGACGATGATCGGCCGCCTGCGGTTCCGCATCGTCGGGGACGTGCCGCTCCTCGAGGCGAAGATCCGGCCGATCGAGGGCCTCGGCGCCGCCGTCAAGCGCGCCTTCGACGTGGGACTGGCCGCGCTGCTGCTCGTTCCCCTCGGGCCGGTGCTGGCCGTCGCCGCGCTGTTCGTGGCCGGGACCTCGCGCGGCGGCGTCTTCTACCGGCAGAAGCGCGTCGGCAAGGACGGCCGCGTCTTCGATCTGTGGAAGCTCCGCACGATGCGGCCCGGCGCGGAGATCGAGACGGGCGCCGTGCTCGCGGCCCCCGACGACGCGCGCGTGACGGTCGTCGGGCGCCTCCTGCGCGCCGCGCGCGTGGACGAGATCCCGCAGCTCGCGAACGTGCTGCGCGGCGACATGAGCCTTGTCGGGCCGCGGCCCGAGCGGCCGGAGTTCACCGAGCGCTTCTCGGAGTCCGTCGCGGGGTGGCGTCTGCGCAACGCCGTGCGTCCCGGGCTGACGGGGCTCGCGCAAATTTCCGGGGACTACGCCTCGGAACCGGAGATCAAGCTGCGGTACGACCTCGCCTACCTGAACAACTGGTCCCTCGGCCTGGACCTGTCGATCCTGCTTCGAACCCTCCCGGTCATCCTGACCCGCCGTGGCATCTGACGCGGCCGCCGCCTCCGCGGCGACGTCCCGGCGCGAGATGGCCGGGCAGGCGATCCTGCTCGGCGCCTCCGGCGCGGCGCTGGCCGTCCGGCTTTACGCCACACGGCACGTTCCGATCGGATACGATGGCTACTGGCACGTCTTCAGTGCCCGCAACTTCGTCCGCGAGTACACGCGGGTCGCCCATCCGCCGCTCTTCCTGCTTCTGGTTGCCGCCTGCGACCGCATCGCCCACCATCCGCTGGCGTATCGCGCCGTGAGCCTGGCCGCGGGGACCGCGGCCGTCTATTTGCTCGGGCGGGTGCTCGCAAACCTGGGCGTGGCGCCCGCGGTGGCCGCGATCGGGACCCTTCTCGGGGCGTTCTCGCCGGACTGGATCGTTCTATCCTGCGAGGTCCGGTCGTACACGCTCTGCGCGGCCTTTCTCCTCGCGGCCCTTCTCTTCGCTCCGGACCTGCTGCGAATGGATCGGCTGCCGTCCCGCAGGAGCCGCGTCGCGTTCTCGGCGCTGATGGTGCTCGCGCTCCTTTCGCACTACGCCGCGGCGCTGGCGCTGGCCGCCCTGGCGGCCGCCCCGCTTCTTCTCGCCGTCCCGAGCCCTTCGTACCGCCGGGCGCTCGGGCGTTGCCTGCCTCGGAGGTGGCGAGCCGACCTGACGACGTTTGCGGCGCCGGTTCTCGCCGGCGTGATCCTCTACGAGGAGCTGGCGAAGCCGTGGAGTCGGACCTTGAATTACCTGGCCGAGAACTACTACCGACCGGGGGCGGAGACCGTAGGCTCGTTCCTCGCGCGCAATCTCGCGAACACGCTCGCGCTCCTCGCTCCGCTCTCGGTGGCCGGGGCTCTGGGCGTCGGATTGCTCGTCCTGGCCGTGGCCGCGATGTGGGTCGGGGCCCTCGCCGGGCCGAGGGATGGTCCGGAATGGCCCGGCCGCGCGATGCCGGCGGCGGTCCTGACCCTGCTGCTTCTGATCGGCATGGCCGCCGGCGTGGCGGGCGTCTATCCCTTCGGCGGGGCGGTGCGGCACCAGTTCCTCCTCCTGCTCTTCGCCCTGCTTGCCAGCGGCATCGCCGGCGACGCTCTCTGGCGGAGCCTGCCCGGGCGCGGCCTCCGGGGCGCCCTCCTCGGGCTCGCCCTTGCCGCGCTCGCGTGGCGCTTCGTCGGGCTTCTCCGAAGCCTCTCGGTTCCCTTTCCGACCGGCCCTTCTCCGGAGATGGTGACGTTTCGCGCGGCCTTTCCTCGCGCGCGTTTCGTCCACGTCGACCAGTACAGCCTGATCGTTTTCTTCACGCAGTACCAGGACTGGGACTGGCGCTTTGAGGGCCGTGATAGGGGCAACCCCTTCGTCGAGAGGTACGCCCTCGCCCGGGGCGGCCAAACGCTGACGGTCGTCGCGCACCGGGACTGGTGGACGATGGACTTCGCGGATCCCCGCCTCTACCGGGATCTTGTGGCCGCGGCGGCGCCGGACGCTTCACCCTGCCTCTGGATCTTCTCCCTGCGGCAATGGATGCCCGGCCTCGCCCGAAGGAATCTTCCCGCGACGACCGAGGCGGTCCGGGCGGCCGCAGCCGGCGCAGG
This sequence comes from Thermoanaerobaculia bacterium, assembly GCA_035498835.1. Taxonomy (GTDB): domain Bacteria; phylum Acidobacteriota; class Thermoanaerobaculia; order UBA5066; family Gp7-AA6; genus DATBFU01. Next base: position 9,661 of record DATJZU010000017.1, on the reverse strand, counting down.
ACTACGGCCCGCGAGACTGCTCGTGGAGGACGAAGGCATCTTCGCAAAGCTCTGTCACGAGCGCCCGGCCGCGGTCTCTGGCCGTCCGGGGCCCGATCGCATAGGCTTGGCGGCCTCGCCGTGAGCGTTCGATCGGGCACAGGAGACGGGCAGCCGAAGCCGCCGCGCCGCGTCGCAGTCGTGATGCCCGCCTACAACGCGGAAAAGACCCTCGAGCGCACGTTTGCGGACATTCCAAAGGGTTGTGTGGACGACATCATCCTGGTCGACGATGGCTCCCGGGACCGCACCGTCGAGATCGCGCGGCGGCTCGGGATCCACGTCGTCGTCCACACGAAGAATCGGGGCTACGGCGGCAACCAGAAGACCTGCTACCGCACGGCGCTCGAGCGAGGCGCCGACATCGTCGTCATGGTTCATCCGGACCACCAGTACGACCCGGCGGTGATTCCGCACCTGCTCGCGGCCCTGGACGAGGGCGACTACGACGCGGCTTTCGGGAGCCGCATGCTGGGCGGACGGCCGATCCAGGGCGGGATGCCGAAGTGGAAGTACCTCGGCAACATCTTCCTGACGGCGGTCGAGAACGCGACATTCCTGATCTACTTGACGGAATACCACAGCGGATTCCGCGCGTACTCGCGGCGGTATCTCGAGTCGGTCGCCCTCGAAGCGAACTCCGACGGCTTCGTCTTCGATACCGAGATCATCGCGCAGGGCATCGCGAAGGGTCTGCGCATCCGCGAGATCCCGATCGAGACGCGGTATTTCGACGAGGCCTCGCAGATCGCTTTCGGCCCGTCGGTTCGCTACGGGTTCGCGATTCTCAAGACGATGGCGCTCTACAAGCTCCACGCCTGGGGCATCTGGTCGGCTCCCATCTTTCGAGCTTCCGCTTCCTCGGCGCCCGGCTGACCGTCGCGAGCGCATCGCCGCGAGAAAAACGACCGCGCTCGCTCAATCGGGAAGCGGAGGGGGCTCCGTGAGCAGCCCCGCCTTCAGGTCGTTCTCGCGCTTGGCCACGTCTTCCAGCATCCGCTTCGCCAGTGCTTCGGGAAGAGCGGGGCCGAGCGCCGGGCTGATCCAGAGCGCGCGCAGGAGCGCCGCCTGGGCCTCGGGTCTCTCGCCGGCGAGCGCGTGCGCGCGGCCGAGGTTGAGGTCGATCTCCGCCCGCTCTCCCGTCGCGAGCGCGTCCCGGTAGAAGTCGAGGGCCTCGAGCCCCTGGCCAGAGACGAGCCGGGCGGAGCCGGCGAGAAGCCGGGGCCGGGGATCGCCGGGCAGGCGTGGCGTGGCCCGGGCAGCCAGCACGGCGGCGCGGTAAAGCTCCGGGCGGGCCTCCGCCGCGGACGCGCTCCCGAGGGCGCGGCGCAGCGCGTCGCTGCCGCGGCGAAGCTCGCGCTCGCCCCGGTAGCGCGCGATCTCGGGCCAGAGGAGCGCGGCGAGAGCGGCGGCGGCGGCGAGGCGGAGGAGGTCTTTCACGGCGCTTCACCCGATTCCGCGGAGATGCGCCAGCCGCGTCCGGCCGCCAGCAGGAGCGGGATCGCCGAGATCGGCCGCTGCAGCGGAAACCACGTGAGCGCCCCGATGCCTCCCGCGACGAGCATCGAGAGAAGGAGCGCCGCCTCGGCCGACGCCGGGCCGCCGCGCCGCGCGGCGCGGGCGAGTGCCGCGAGGAGCGCGACGAAGGCGCCGATCGCCGCGACGCCGGCGAGGCCGCCTTCGGCCACCGCCTGGAGGGGCTCCGAGTGGGCCTCGCCGTAAGAGCTGGTGACGAGCGGGTTCACGTAGCGGCGTCGCGCCCGGATCTCCGCCGCCAGGCGGTGGCGCACGAACTCCGCGGAGAACGTGCCGGGGCCGAATCCGGTCACCGGGCGCTCGCGCGCCATTTCGGCGGCCGCGGACCAGGGCCCGAGGCGATAGGTCAGGAGGGCGTCCCAGTCGCCCGTTCGGGCCGCCGCGACGGCGTCCGCAAGGCGCGTCTGCGCGGGCCGGTAGATCGCGAACGCGGCGGCGGCCAGCGCCGCGACGCCGACGATCGGCAGGAAGGCGCGCCGTCCCCGCCGCGCGAGAAGGAGCGCGAGCGCGCCGGCGGCGAGCGCCGTCAGGGACGTCAGGTTCTGGTTGACGACGAGGTCGGCGACAGAGAGCGCGAGACCGACGGCGGCGAGGACCCGCGTGGCCGGCCGGCGGCTCTCGACCGCGAGCGCCATGGCCGCGACGCCCGCGAGAGCGAGGGCGAGAGCGAGATAGCCGACGTTTCCCGCGAAAGCGCCGGTCGCCGCACGCGCGCCGGTCACTTCGATCGGCAGGGGCCGGTAGATGCCCCAGCCCTGCAGCAGCGAGACGGTCAGGTTGACGGCACAGAGCCCGAAGAAGAGCAGAAGGAGCGGCCGGCCGTATCGCGTCGTGACGCGCGAGGCGCCCAGGGGCAGTAGCAGCGAAAAGACGAGAAGGCCTCGCAGGGCATCGAGCGACGCGGCCTGGCGCGGCGAGGCGAGGGCGGAGACCACGGCGCCGCCGAGGGCCGCCAGGGCGAGCACGAGCACGATTCGCGAGGACCTCCGGGCGCCGCGCCAGAGCGAGCGAAGCGGGGTTCCGACGCGGCGGGATGGCCACAAGAACGCCGCGGCCGCGGCGACGGCGACGAAGAGGAGCGCCGCGGCGCGCTTGGGCGCGTCGAAGGAGGCTTCGGCTGCCGGATCGACGAGGAGCGCCGCGCCCGCGAGCGCGGCGGCGAGGGCCGCGGCGGCGACCATCGCGGGACGGTCCGGACCCGAAGGCGCAGCGGCCGAGGCTTTTTTTTCGCGGCGGGACACGCGCGGATTAGAGCAGATTTCGGATTTTCGAACGGCGGCCGCGCGTTGTCATCGAAGACGCCTTCCGTCCCCGCGGACGGCGTCTCCCGAAACGGCTATGCTCGATCGCTCGCCATGAGAACCGGATCCCGTCCCCGCCGCCGCGTCTCGCTCCATCTCTGGATGTACCGGCAGCGCGCGGTCATTCTCGCCTCCCTCGCGGGCGTCCTGCTCGCGACGACGCTCGTGGTCGGATATTTCACGCGCGTCGTCGTGACGCGCTTCGACGGCCGGCGCTGGAGCCTGCCCTCGCGAATCTATTCCGACATGGCCGTCTGGCGGCGCGGCGACGGCGGCAGCGCGGACCGGCTCGTGCGGAAGCTCGAGCGGCTCCTGTACCGGGAGACGCCGAACGCGCCGTCGCGGCCGGGCACCTACCGGCGCGTGGGCAACGGGGTCGAGGTCTGGACGCGCGACTTCTTTTATCCGGGGCGTCTCGTCCGCGGCCTGCCCGTGCGCGTCGAGTACGGCGGCGGCGCCGTCAAGTCGATCGCCTCGTTCGACGGCGAGCGCCTGGACGCGCTCGTCATCGAGCCGGAGCGCCTGGGCTCGGTCTTCGGCGAGGAGTTCGAGGACCGCACGCTCGTCCGCCTCGCGGAGGCGCCGCGCACGCTGACCGACGCGATCCTCGTGACCGAGGACCGGGATTTCTACCGGCACCCGGGCGTCTCGATCCGCCGAAGCCTCGGCGCCATCGTCTCGAACATGAAGGGCGGCGCCACGCAGGGCGGCTCGACGCTGACGCAGCAGCTCGTCAAGAACCTCTACCTGTCGCCGGAACGGACGCTCAAGCGCAAGGCGGTCGAGGCGATCCTCGCGCTGATTCTCGACGCCCGATACTCGAAGGACGAGATCTTCGAGGCGTACCTCAACGAGATCTACCTCGGCCAGCATGGGTCGATCGCCGTGACGGGAGTCGGCGAGGCGTCGCGCTTCTACTTCGGAAAGCAGGTCGAGGACCTGGACCTCGCCGAGTCGGCGACGCTCGCCGGCATGATCAAGGCGCCGAACGTCTTCTCGCCGGCGCACAATCCCGAGAAAGCGCGGCAGCGGCGCGATCTCGTGCTTCGCCTGATGCGCGACGAGGGCAGAATCGACGAGCGCCAGCTCGCCGCCGCGCTCGCCGAGCCCGTCTCGACGCGGTCGTCGAATCCGGAGCGGACGATCGCGCCGCACTTCGTGGACTTCGTCAAGTCCGAGCTCGCGGAGCGCTACGGCCAGAAGCTCAAGACCGAGGGCCTGCAGATCTACACGACGCTCGACGTCGACCTCCAGCAGGCGGGGCAACGTGCGGTCGCGGACGGGTTGACGGCGCTCGAGAAGAACTACCGGCGTCTCGGGGCCGCCGCAAAGGAAGGCGACGGGCTGCAAGGGGCGCTCATCGGCCTCGAGCCCGAGACGGGCGCCGTGCGCGTCTTCGTCGGCGGCCGCGACTATCGCCTCTCTCAATTCAACCGCGTCACGCAGGCGCATCGGCAGCCGGGCTCGCTCTTTAAGCCCTTCGTCTTTCTCGCGGCGTTCTCCCGCCGCGACCTGCCCGTTCCGATCACGCCCGCCTCGGTCTTCGTGGACTCGCCGATCACGATCGCGTGGGACGAGCGGGCCGACGACCAGATCTGGACGCCGCGCAACTACGACGGGCAGTACCGCGGCGCGATGTCGGCGCGGCGGGCCGTCGAGCTCTCGATCAACATCCCGACGGTGCGGACGGCCCTGGCCGCGGGGCTGCCCACGGTCGTCGGCGCGGCGCGCGCCGCCGGAATCGGCTCGCGCCTGCGCGCCTATCCGTCCGTCGCGCTCGGCGCGTTCGAGATCTCGCCGATGGAGATCGCCGCGGCCTACGCCGTCCTCGCGAACGGCGGCGTGCGCGTGCGCCCGTGGGCGATCGTCGGCGTGCTGACCGGCGACGGCGGCGTGCTCGACCGGAAGGAGACGCCGATGGAGCCGGCGCTGCCGGCCGACGCGGTATTCCTCGTGGACTCCCTCCTGCGCGGCGCGGTGGACCGCGGCACCGCCACCGGAGCGCGCGCGGGCGGTGTCCGCGGCGTCCTCGCGGGGAAGACGGGAACCACCAACGACGGTCGCGACGCCTGGTTCGTCGGATTCTCGCCGCGTTTCCTGGCAGCGACCTGGGTCGGCTACGACGACAACCGTGCGTTGCAGCTCTCCGGCACGCAGGCGGCGGTCCCCATCTTCGCGGACTTCTCGAAGGCGCTGCCGGCGCAGTTCTTCAAGGCGGACTTTCCGGTCCCCTCCGACATCGTCACCGCCGAGATCGATCCCGAGAGCGGAATGCTCGCGACGTCCGCCTGCCCCGAGCGGATGACCGAGGTCTTCATCGAGGGGACGGCGCCGACGCAGGAGTGCCGCCTCCACCGCGGCTTCCTGACGTCCAGCCTTCACTGACGCGGACGCGCCCTCGCCTTTCTGGTAAGTTGGCCGTTTTCATGGCACGTCGTCTCGAGCGTCCTCCGTCGCCCGCCATCCGGATCCGGGGAGCCCGCACCCACAACTTGAAGAACGTCTCCGTCTCCATCCCGGTCGGGCGGCTGACGGTGATCACGGGCGTCTCGGGATCCGGCAAGTCGTCGCTCGCCTTCGACACTTTGTACGCGGAAGGACAGCGCCGCTACGCGGAGTCCCTTTCGACGTACGCCCGGCAGTTCCTCGAGCGGCTCGACCGGCCGGACGTCGAGTCGATCGAGCCCGTGCCGCCGGCCATCGCGCTCGAGCAGAAGAACGGCGTGCGCAACGCGCGCTCGACGGTCGGGACGCAGACGGAGATCCACGACACCCTGCGCCTGCTCTTCGCGCACGGCGGCTCGACGACATGCCCCGATTGCGGAGTCGAAGCGGTTCCCGGCGGCGTGGATCGCGCCGTGGAGGCGATCGCGAGCGCGCCGGAGGGCACGCGGGTGACGCTCGTCGCGCCGATCGCCTGGCCCGCGGCCGCCGGCGCCAAAGGACGCTCCGCGAAGCGGCGGGCGGAGGAGGAGCGCTTGCGGCTCTCGGAATTGAAGCGCGCCGGATTCTTCCGGACGCTCGACGCCTCCGGCCAGACCGTCGAGATCGGCGAGACGGTCGAGGGACTGCTGGACGCGCAGGGAAACCTGCCGCTCGTCGTGGGGCGCTTCGCGATCCGCGAGGCCGCGCGCCCCGAGATCGCCTCGGCCGCGGAGACCGCCTTCGCCCTCGCGGCGCGCGTGACGGCCGTCTCCGAGGGTGGCGCGCGGACGTTCCCGCGAGGCCTCCACTGCCCGCGGTGCGCCCGCGAGTTCCGCGATCCGACGCCGCCGCTCTTCGCTTTCAACTCGCCGCTCGGCGCCTGCGCGGCCTGCCAGGGTTTCGGCCGGGTGATCGGCGTCGACCTCGAGAAAGTCATTCCCGATCCCGGCCTCACGCTCGAGGACCGCCCGATCGCGCCGTGGAACACGCCGGCGTACGAGTCCGCGTACGACGATCTTTTTCGAGCCTGCCGGCGCTACTCGGTGCGCACGGACATCCCCGTCAAACGCCTCTCGGCGCACGAGCGCGAGGTCCTGATCGCAGGGCGCGGCGATTTCTACGGCGTCCGAGGTTTCTTCGACTGGCTGGAGACCAAGCGCTACAAGATCCACGTCCGCGTGCTGCTCGCGCGGTACCGCGCGTACACGCTTTGCCCCGAATGCTGCGGCGCACGGCTCGCTCCGGCGGCGCTCTGCGTGCGCTTCCGCGGCCGCACGATCGCCGAGATCTGCGACCTGCCGCTCGCGGATCTGGACCGCTGGCTCGCCGAGATCCGGCTGTCGCCCGCGGAGGAAGAGCGGCTGTCTTCGGTCATGGCCGAGATCCGGTCCCGCGTGCGCTACATGAACGACGTCGGCCTCGGCTATCTCACGCTCTCGCGGGCCGCGCGCACCCTCTCGGGCGGCGAGGCGCAGCGGATCGGCCTCGCCTCGGCGCTCGGCGGCGCTCTGACCGGAACGCTCTACGTTCTCGACGAGCCGACGATCGGCCTGCACGCGGCGGACACGCGCCGCCTGCTCGGGATCCTGCGCCGGCTGGCGGACCGTGGCAACACCGTCGCCGTCGTCGAGCACGATCCCGAGGCGATCTCCTCGGCCGATCACCTGATCGATCTCGGGCCCGGCGCGGGCAGCCGCGGAGGGCAGCTCCTCTTCGAGGGCACGCCGCGCGCCCTGGCCCGCGTGCGCGCCTCGGCGACCGGCGCGCTGCTGCGCCGGCGCGGGATTCGCGGCGCGGCCCCGGCCGGCGCGGCGCCGCGCCCGGCGGGGCGCCTCGTGGCGTTCCGCCGCGCGGAGGGCGCCGTCACGATTCGCGGCGCGCGGGCGCACAACCTGAAGGACCTGACCGTGCGGCTGCCGCTCGGCCGGCTCGTCGCCGTGTCGGGCGTCTCGGGCTCGGGCAAGTCCACGCTCGTGCGCGACGTGCTCTACAACGCGTACGCGCGGCGCGTGAAGGGCGTCGTGCAGCTCGAGGTCGGAGAGCATGACGGCATCGAGGGGCTGGACGGCGTCGCCGACGTGCTTCTCGTCGACCAGAGCCCGCTCGGCCGCTCGGCGCGGTCGAACCCGGTGACCTACATGAAGGCCTGGGACGAGATCCGCCAGGTCTTCGCGCGCTCCGCCGCGCGGCGGCGCCTCTCGGCGCGCGACTTCTCGTTCAACGCGGTCGGCGGGCGCTGCGAGGCGTGCAAGGGCACCGGCTGGCAGACGATCGACATGCAGTTCCTCGCCGACGTCACGGTGCGCTGCGACGTCTGCGACGGCGCGCGCTTCCAGGGCCGCGTGCTCGCGGCGCGCTGGCGCGGACAGAACATCGCCGATCTCCTCGCGATGACGGTCGAGGACGCGGTGGCGTTCTTCGCCGGCGAGGAAAAGATCGCGCGCCGCTTGCAGCCTCTGATCGACGTGGGCCTCGGGTACCTGCCGCTCGGGCAGCCGACGGCGACGCTCTCCGGCGGGGAGGCGCAGCGCCTGAAGCTCGCGTCCTTCCTCGAGATCCGGCCGGCCGCGGCGCGCGGGACGCTGTTCCTCTTCGATGAGCCGACGACGGGGCTCCACGCCGTCGACGTGGACCGGCTGCTCGCGACCTTTCGGCGCCTCCTCTCCCGCGGCCACTCGATCGTCGCGATCGAGCACCATCTCGAGTTCCTCGCCGCGTCCGACTGGATCGTGGACCTGGGACCGGGCGGGGGAGATCAGGGAGGCCGCCTCGTGGCCGAAGGGCCGCCCGAGGAGATCGCGCGCCATCCGGGCAGCGTGACGGGGAAGTTCCTCGCCGAGATGGCCGGGCCGCCTCCGCCGCCGGGGGAGCGAAAGACGCGCGAAGGCCGCGTTTAGCGGGGCGCCGCGGCTCCCGCCTTCGCTTTCGAGCGCTCGAGAAACTCCTTCAGCCCGTCGCGCCCCGGCCAGCCTTCCATTCGCGCGAGCTCCCTGCCGTCGGCCGACGCGACGACGAGCGTCGGGAAGGCGCTCACCGAATACTTGTGCTGGAGCTCCTCGACGAGCGGCGGATTCTTGCCTTCCTCGCTCTCGCGGTCCGTGACGCGCACCGGCACGAACGCGCCGTTCGCGTAGCCGGCGAGCTCGGCGTTCCCCCAGCCTTCCTTGTCGAGCTGATGGCAGGGACCGCACCAGGCGGCTCCGAAGTCGTACAGCACGGGACGGCCCGCCGACGCCGCGTCGCGCGGGGCCTTTTCGGCGGCGACCCAGCGCACGAGCGGCGGGTCCGCGCCGGGCGCCGCGGCCTTCTTTCCGGCGTCCGACTTCTCCATGACGCCCGAGACGACGCGGAAGAGCAGCGCCGCGAGCAGCACGAAGAAGATCGCGCCCGAAAGCTTCGATTGCGATCCCCGCGGCGCGAGCGCCGCTTCCGACCCGATCCGATCAGTCGCGTCCATAAGAGAACTCCCGCCGGCTGAAAATGAGCGCCGCCAGCGTCAGAAATACCACGACCGCGAGCACGAACTGTCCCGTCGGCTCGCCGAGGGCGTGCCGGCCGCGCAGGACTTCGCTCCAGTCCACTTCGGGGAGGACGTTGCGTCGCGCCTCGTCGCCCGCGGTGGTGAGCCATGGCTTGTGGAGCGTCCGGCCGAGGCCCGGCACGACCTGGAGCAGAATCGAGAGCAGGATGTACCCGAGCACGTCGGCGTACCCGCGCAGGAACGTCGAAAAGAAGAGCAGGATCGCGGCGAAGAGGCTCCCGTTCAGGAGCGCCGCCGCGACGCCCCGGGCGAGTGAGTCCGGCGAGACGGCGGACGACGACACGGCGCCGAGCGCCCGCGGCACGACCACTGCGAGCAGCACCGTGAGGCCGCAGGTTCCCGCCAGAAACGCCGCGTACGCCGCGAGAATCCCGAGGTACCGGCCGAAGAGGTAGGAGGTCCGGCGGATCGGCCGCGCCAGGATCATCTGGAGCGCGCCGCTCGAGGCGTCGCGGGAGACGGATCCCGCCGCGATCAGGACGATTGCGAGAAATCCGCTCTCGAGCGCGTGTTCGGGCTCGGACAGGGCGGCCTGGATCGCGGTCAGGAGCGCCAGGACTCCGAGCGCCGTCGCCATCGCGGGCGAGCCGAAGCGCTGGCGCAGGAAGCGCCGCACCATCTCGATCACGTGCGGCCTCCCGTGCGGAACATCTCCTCCAGATCCGCCGACGACCGCGCGTCGAGCACCGGGATGTCGGCGAGCGCGAGCGCTTTCACGGCGCGGGCGAGGTCCTCCTCCGCGGAGATCGGGAAGGAGAGCGTGCCGTCGGGCAGGGCGTGCGCCGCGACGCCGTCGCGCGCCAGGGCCGCGATCGCCGCA
>DATJZU010000016.1:0-5622 GCA_035498835.1 Thermoanaerobaculia bacterium | reverse complement strand
CACCCGGTACGCGCCCTCCCAGTTCGTGTTCTTCTCGCTGCGGAACGGCGTCATCGCACCGTCCGGCCAGGAGTTCATGTGCGGGCCGTTGTCGGTCGAGTACATGACGAACGTGTTGTCCGCGATGCCGAGATCGTCCAGCAGCTTGAGCACCTGGCCGACGTTCTTGTCGTGGTCGACCATGGTGTCGTGGTACGGACTCTGCCAGCGCCCGGCCTGTCCGAGGCTCTCCGGCTTGGTGTGGGTGCGCAGATGCATGTGGGTGAAGTTCACCCAGACGAAGACGGGCTTGCCGGCCTTGTTCATTCGCTGGATGAAGTCCACGGCGCGGTTGGCGATGTCGTCGTCGATCGTCACCATGCGCGCCCTGGTCAGGGGACCCGTGTCCTTGCAGACCTGCCTGCCGACCTTGCCGAAGCGCGGATCGATCGTCGCATCGTCCGTTGCCGAGGCCCTGCAATCCATGACTCCGCGCGGCCCGAACTGGGCGCGGAACTTCGGGTCCTTCGGATAGTCCGGCAGCTCCGGCTCCTCCTCCGCGTTCAGGTGATAGAGATTGCCGTAGAACTCGTCGAAGCCGTGCACGGTCGGCAGGTATTCGTTGCGGTCGCCCAGGTGGTTCTTGCCGAACTGGCCCGTCGCGTAGCCCTGCGCTTTCAGAAGCTCGGCGATCGTCGGATCTTCCTTCTGCAGGCCGAGCGTGGCGCCCGGCAGGCCGACCTTGGTCAGGCCGGTGCGCAGGCCGGACTGGCCGGTGATGAACGAGGCCCGGCCGGCCGTGCAGCTCTGCTCGGCGTAGTAGTCCGTGAAGATCATGCCTTCCTTCGCGACCCGATCGATGTTGGGCGTGCGAAAGCCCATCAGTCCCATCGAGTAGGCGCTGATGTCGGACTGGCCGATGTCGTCTCCCCAGATGATGACGATGTTGGGCTTCTTGCCCGCCGTTTGCGCCATGGCGGCGCCGGACAGAAGAAGCGCCGCGAACGCCGCGGCAAAGACACGTGTACCCGTACTCGCAGATCTCATTAGCCACCTCTCTCTACTTGAGCGGAACGACCGAAACGAGCGAATCATGTCACGGACCGGGCGACCGATCGATGCCGCCGCCGGCGCCGGCGGCCTCCCCTCGAAGCTTGGCTTAGCGCGGCTCGTATCGCTCGAAGAACTCCCGGATCTCCTCCGCCGGCCGGTTGCTCACGAGCTCGGCCGGCGTCTCGCCGTACCAGTCGCGCGGCAGCCGCGAGGCGTAAGGCTCCTCGAGGAAACGCCGGCAGATGAGCGCGATGACGCCGCGGTCCGTCTCGCTGCGGATGAGGCGTCCCGCCGCCTGCACGACGCGGGTCATGCCGGGCTGCAGGTACGCGTAGTCGAAGCCCGCCTCCTCCTTCTCGTCGAAGTAGCGTCGCAGGAGCTCGCGCTCGAACGAGACCTGGGGCAGCGCCGGCGAGACGACGAAAACTCCCGAGAGGAGCTCGCCCGGATAGTCCACGCCCTCCGCGTACATACCGCCCGAGACGGCGAAGAGGAGCACCCCGCCGTCCGGCGGCGCGGAGAGCGCCGTCAGGATCTGCTGGCGCTCGAAGTCGGACAGGTCGGACCGCTGGACGAGGAGCCGCGACCGCGTCGGCGGCATCTTCGCGGCGACCTCGGAGAGGAAACGGTATGAGGGAAAGAGGACGAGGTCGTTGCCCGCGTGCGCGTCCGACATGTCGGCGATGAGCCGGGCGATGCGCCCGTAGTTGCGCTCGCGCGCGGTGAACGTCGTGCGCACGTGCGGGAGGATCATGACCTTGCGGTTTTCCGGCGGGAAGGGCGGCGGCAGCGACAGCGACGCCGTGCGGTCGGGTTCGAGCCCCAGCACGCGGCGCACGGCCTCCGGCGGCGTCAGCGTCGCCGACATCAGGACCGACGCCGACGCCTGGCGGAAGACCGGCGCGAGCGAGCGGGCCGGATCGAGGCAGACGATGGCGAGCCGTACGCCGCTCGCCCGCCGCTCGACGACGCACGTGAAGTCCGGACCGAAGAATCCGAGCACCGCGCCGAATCGCTGCAGGGCGAAGTGCGCGTCGAGCACCGGATCGTCCACGAGCGCGAGGCGCGTCTCCCGCTTCCAGTCGAGGTAGCGCGCGAAGCGCGGCTCCCACTCGGCGCGCAGCGTCTGGATCTCCTCGATGGGCGGCGCCGTCTCCGCGATCGCCTCGCCCTCCGGCAGCTCCTCCGCGGCGCGCTCGAGGAGCGCCAGCAGATCGTCGAGCGAGCGCGCCAGGTTCGCGAAGAGATCGCCCGGCTGGAGCGCGAGGCGGTTGGCGAGCGCGCGCAGGTCCTCCTCGAGGAGCTCCGGCGAGAAGATCTGCCGGGCGCGGTCGGGGAGGTTGTGCGCCTCGTCGACGATCAGGACGGCCTTCGACAGCTCTTCGCCGGCGAGGTGCCGGAGCGCGACGCCCGGCTCGAAGACGTAGTTGTAGTCCGCGACGATCGCGTCCGCGCGCTGCGCGAGCTCGAGCTGGACTTCGAAGGGACACACCTCCTCGCGCCGCGCCTCTTCGAAGACGGTGTCGGGATCGTGGTGCGGGTAGGTGTCGCGCAGGCGCCCGAGGATGTTCGACCGCGCCATCTTTTCCGGATAGCCGCGCGCGAACCGGCAGAAATCCTCGTGACAGAGGATCCGGTCGTTCGCGCACATCTTCTCCTTCGCGCGGATCTGGAGCGTCGTGAAGGCGCGCTCGTTCATCGCGACGAGCGTCGAGACGGCCATCTTCTGCTGCAGAGTTTTCGACGTCAGGAAGACGACCTGCTTGCCCTGCCGCAGCCCCTCGGCGAGCGCCGGATGGAGCGCCGCCGCGGTCTTGCCCGACCCGGTCGGCGCCTCGGCGAGCAGGTTCTCTCCCTGCCGCACCGCCGTCGCGACCGCCTCGATCAGCCTCTCCTGCACCGGCCGCGGCGCGGTGTGCGGGAAGGGGAGCCGTTCGGCAGCACGGCGCTTCCTCTCCCGGATCTTCTCCTGCGCCCGCCAGATCGCAAGAAGGCGGCCGAGCCGCCGCTCGACGTCCCGTTCTGTCTCCTCGTCGTAGAGGCAGTCGATCGAGACTTCCTCGCGGGTCTCGATGTCCACGTAGACGAGGGCGCCGGAGACCCGGAGATGGCCCAGGCGCTTCCAGAGGTAGCAGTAGGCGAGCAGCTGCCGCCGGTCCCGCTCGAAGGAGTAGCCCGACGGCCGCACGCCGTCCACGGTGAGGTTGGTGGACTTGAACTCCTCGATCAGCCACCGTCCCGACTCCCGCTCGAGGCAGCCGTCCAGGCGCCCGGTCAGGAGGGCCGTCCAGTCCTCGACCGGGACCCGCGCCTGGACGTGGACCTCGGCGCGGTAGCTGGTGTGCCGGTCGCGCCGGAGGGCCACGACCCGGGAGTGCACCTGGGTGCCGAGGCCGAGGCGCCGCCAGCCGTCCCCCCGGTCGAAGCCGACCCGTCGGAAGCCTTCCTCCTCGGCCAGCTCCCGGACGGAGACCTCGAAGACCTTCGAAGTTTCGTCGAATCGCACCGCGCTCGATTATAATTTTCAAGTGCAATCCGACAGGGCGCGAAGAAGCCGCCTGTGGGCGGCGATAGGGATCTGCGCGCTCGCGCCCTCATACCTCCTCGCGACCGGTGAAGCCGGACGCAGCACGCCCAGGCGCCGTGTCACGCATCCTCCGACGCTCGCGGAAACACTCGGGGCCGCCGCGCGGCGCGCGCCCGCGCCGTCCTCCGGCGTCTCGATCTCGATCGCCGAGCTCGACACCGGCGCGCCCGTCTTCGAGAAGAACGCCGCCACGCCGGAGACGATCGCCTCGGTCACGAAGATGTTTTCGACCGCTGCGGCATTGCATTTTCTCGGCCCCGACTACAAGTTCAAGACGACGCTCTGGCGCCGCGGCGACGTCCAGGACGGCATGCTCGTGGGCTCCCTTCTCGTCGTCGGCGGCGGCGATCCCAACATCTCGGGCCGCTTCTACGACGACAATTACAACGCCGTCTTCGACAAGTGGGCCGAAGGGCTCGTCAAACAGGGCATCCAGCGCGTGTCCGGCGACCTGATCCTGAACGCCTCCTTCTTCGACTCGACGGGCCGCAACCCCGAGTGGCGGGGAGGCCAGGAAGCCCGCTGGTACCAGGCTCCTTCGTCGGCCCTCTCCTTCAACGACAACGTCGTCACCGTGTCGGTCCGGCCGGGCCTGAAGGCCGGAGGGCCGGCCGCCGTGACCATCGAGCCCGAGTGCGACGTGCTCCGAACGGTGGGCGGCGCCCGGACGGTCCGGCGCGGCCGGCCGCGGCTCGGGGTGCAGAAGAGCTACGGCTCGGGCGACGTTTCGGTCTGGGGAACCATGCCGTCGCGCGGCGCCTGGTGGTCCGCTCCGATCGCGATCGACGACCCGCCGGCCTTCTTCGGATCGGCCCTGCGCCACAGGATCCAGAACGCCGGAATCACCGTGCTCGGCCAGACGGTCCAGCAGGACGTCAAGCCCGACAACGCCTGGACGCTCGTCGCCGAGACGGAGTCGGGGCTGCTGCCAAGCATCGCGGTCACCAACAAGCGCAGTCAGGGCTTCTACGCCGAGCAGATCTTCAAGACGCTCGGGGCCGTCAAAGGCGGAGTCGGGAGCTGGGCGACAGCGATCGCCGCGCAGAAGGAGTTCTTCGCCGCGCTCGGCCTCGACCCCGCGAGCTACGACCTGCACGACGGATCGGGCCTCTCTCCCCAGAACCGGGTCGCCGCCGGCGACATCGTCCGGTTCCTGCGGGCCATGTACGCCCAGCCCTACGGGCAGGCCTGGAAGGCGACTCTGGCGGTTTCCGGGGATCCCGAGGGGACCCTCAGGCACCGGATGACCGACGCCATGATGGAGGGGAGAGTCCAGGCCAAGACAGGTAGCATCTCGGGGGTTTCGACGCTCTCAGGCTACGTAACCGCTTCTTCCGGAAAGACCTACGTCTTTTCGATCCTGCTCAACGGCGGACGAGTGTACGACACCAACGGCCATGCCTACCAGGATCGGATCCTCCGGGCCCTGGTCAAAGCGGGGTAGGGCTTCCCCGGGGCGGTTTTTTTCGTCCCCCTGTAAAAAAATCTTGCCACCCGGACCCACTTTTGTGGTGGAATTCCCTTGATTCGCTGATTCGGCCACTGGGTGGGACCCCTGTAAACGAGCTTCGGCGGCGTCTTTCAGCTGCCACTCACTACGGCGCCTTCGCCGAGGTGTGATCGAGGCCGTGTGCCTTGCTCATTCCTGAGCGAAGACCCGCATGGGCGAGATTCGCTCGGTTTCCGGCACGGGCATTGTGCCCGGGCCATTTGGCGAAAGGGTGGCTATGAATTCCTTGATTGGCCCTGTCCCAGCCTAAGCGATAGGGCCGGCCTCCAAGGAGGCGTAAATATCTCAATCTAGATCTTTTGTTTCTAGGCGCAATGCCTGGAAATAGTGTTTGACTGTTCAGCTCCGTCGGGCTAGTCTTATGGCCAGGTTCCCGAAAGGATCAAGGCCATGGAAATCTCTGACGAGAGTCTCCGCACAGGCCCAGAGAATCCAGTCGAATCTCAGGCGAGAGTTGTCTTTCAGGACACTCTCGGCCTAATTCACATCGCTC
>DATJZU010000015.1:0-15355 GCA_035498835.1 Thermoanaerobaculia bacterium | reverse complement strand
GCGCGAGGTGCACGACGCGCTGAAGCGGCGCTGCCTCTACCAGTGGATCGATTACCCGACGTTCGCCGAGGAGCTCGCGATCCTGCGTGCGAAGGCTCCCGGCGCCTCGGAACGCCTGGCCCGCGAGGTCGCACGCTTCGTCGAGGAGCTGCGCCGCGCCGAGCTTTACAAGCTGCCGGGCGTCGCCGAGACGCTCGACTGGGCGGCCGCGCTCGTCGCGCTCGACCGCCAGGCGCTCGATCTCGCAACGGTCTCCGACACGCTGGGCATCCTCCTCAAGTACCAGGACGACGTCGCCCGAGTGCGCGGCGAAGCGGCCGCGGCGATCCTCGACCGCGTGAGGGCGGCCGGATGAGCGGGAATCTCGCCGGCAACATCCTCCTCTTCGGCCGCGTCCTGCGTGGCCTCGGACTCGACGCCGGCACCGGGCGGATGCTCGACGTCGTCGCGGCGCTCGAGCACGTCCCGATCGGCGCGAAGGCCGACTTCTACTACGCCGCGCGGTCGCTCACGGCCCGCCGGCGCGAGGACCTGCCGATCTTCGACCGCGCCTTCGAGGCGTTCTGGCGCAGGCCCGCGAGCGGAAACCGCTCGGCGCGCGATCTCGCCGCGCTCGGCGAGCGGCGCCGCCTGCGGCCGCCGTCGTTCGATCCGGCGCCGGAGACACCGGAGGGCGGACCCGACGCCGGCGATGCCACCGCGGAAACCCGCCTCCTTCCGGCGCGCGTCGGGTGGAGCGCGCAGGAGATCCTGCGCCGCAAGGACTTCGCCGACCTCACCGCCGAAGAGCTCGAGCGGGTCCTGGCCCTCATTCGCAGCCTCGCGTGGCGCGTCGCGTCGCGGCCGACGCGCCGCCGCCGCCCGGGGGCCGGCGCCGAGGTGGATCTCCGGCGCACGCTGCGCGCGAGCCTGCGACACGGCGGCGAGATCCTCGCCTGGGAGCGGCGCGCGCCGCGCCACCGCCCCCGTCCGATCGTCGCGCTCGCCGACGTGAGCGGCTCGATGGAACGGTACACGCGCCTGCTGCTCCTCTTCCTCCACGCCCTCTCGCGCGGCCTCGACCATCGCGTCGAGGTCTTCCTCTTCGGCACGCGCCTGACCCGCGTCACGCGCGAGCTCGCATCGCGCGATCCCGACGCGGCGCTGGCCGGCGTCTCGGGCGCCGTTCCGGACTGGTCCGGCGGCACCCGCATCGGCGAGGCGCTGCGCGAGTTCAATTTCCGCTGGGCGCGCCGCGTGCTCGGCGGCGGCGCGGTCGTGCTCGTCATCAGCGACGGCTGGGACCGCGGCGATCCGGACCTGCTCGCGCGCGAAGCCGCGCGGCTCCAGCGAAGCGCCCACCGCCTCGTCTGGCTGAACCCGCTCCTCGGCGCGGCCGACTATCGTCCCCTCGCGCGCGGCATCCGCGCCGCGCTGCCCTCGGTGGACGACTTCCTGCCCGTACACAACCTCGCGAGCCTCGAGGACCTTGCCGCGCGGCTCGAACGAATTCCCGCGGGTCGTCCCCGGCGCCGGCAGCGGCGCGAGGCGTCCTGACGATGCGCGAAGTTCTCGCGGACGTGCGGCGGTGGCGCGGCGAGGGCCGGCCCGTGGCGCTCGCGACGGTCGTCGAGACGTGGGGCTCGGCGCCCCGCGCCGCCGGGGCGAAGATGGCGCTCACGCCGGATGGCGGCATCTCGGGCTCCGTTTCGGGCGGATGCGTCGAGGGCGCGGTCGTGGAGGCCGGGCGACAGGCGCTCGCGGCGGGCAGGCCCCGGCTCCTGTCGTTCGGCGTCACGGACGAGCGCGCGTGGGAGGTCGGGCTGGCCTGCGGCGGGAAGATCGAGGTCTTCGTCGCGCCGCTCGAACCCGGGGTTTTCGAGGCGCAGTCGCGCGCGCTCGACGCGGAACGCCTGGCCGTCTCGGCCACCGTCGTCCGCGGACCGGAGAACCTCCTCGGCCGCACGCGGCTGCGGATCGAGGGAGGCGCTCCCTCGGGAACGATCGATCCGGCGCTCGACGCCGCGGCCGACGCGGCCATCGCCGAGGCCCGTACGCGCCGCGTCGAGGCGGCATCGCAGGCGGGCGAGGCCTGCGAGCTCTTCGTCGAGGCGATCCGGCCGGCGCCGACGCTCGTCGTCGTGGGCGGGGTGCACATCGCCATCGCGCTGACGGCGCTCGCGAAGACCCTCGGCTTCCGCACGATCGTCGTCGATCCACGCACCGCGTTCGGCAACGCCGAGCGGTTTCCCGGCGCCGACAAGCTCGTCACCGAGTGGCCCGCGAAGGCGCTCGCCGATCTCGGCCTCAACTCGTCGACTGCCGTGGCCGTTCTCTCGCACGATCCGAAGCTCGACGACCCGGCGTTGACCGCCGCGCTGCCCTCGTCCGCCTTCTACGTCGGCGCGCTCGGCAGCAAGCGCACCCACGAGAAGCGGCGGCGGCGGCTGCTCGAGGCGGGGATCACCGAGGAGCAGCTCGGACGTCTGCGCGCGCCGATCGGGCTCCCGCTCGGCGGACGCGCGCCCGAGGAGATCGCCCTCGCGATCCTGGCGGAGATCGTCGCCGCGCGAAACGCGGCGCTCTGAGACCTCAGCGGCTGCCGCGCTCGGCGAGGGCGTGCGTCACGGAGGCGCGCGACCCGGGCACGAGGAATTCGCGGGCGCGCGTCTCCGCGGCCCGGTCCGCCTGGGTCCCGCGGCTGTGCTGGCGCAGATGCTCCGCCCACGACTCGATGAGAAAGTGCTCGACGAATCGCGTCGGGGCCGACGTATCCTGGAAGAGCCCCCAGCGGAAGGCGCCGCTGCGTCGCCGGCCGGGAGCGACCGCGTCCATGGCCTCCCGGAACTCTTCTTCGCGGCCCGGCTGCACGCGGTACTCGACCGACACGAGGACCGGTCCCCGCGCGGTGTCGAGGCCGGCGGGAACCTCCGGCATGGGCCAGGGACTCTCGGCGGCCTCGACGAGCTCTTCGCTTCCCGCCGAGAGCGGGAACCGGCGGGCGGCGGCCAGCATCGCCGCGGCGAGCGCGCCGCCCGCGGCGACGAAGGCGGCGGTGATCCCGCCGTGCGTGGCGACGAAGCCCCAGACCGACGCGCCCGAGGCCATCGCGCCGGAGGTGGTCAGGAGGTAGACGGCGAGCGCCCGCCCGCGCACCCACTGCGGGACGGACGTCTGCGTGATGACCTGAAAGCTCGAAAGATTCGTCAGCCAGACGATCCCGCACACGAACATCGCCGCGGCGACGAGCGGGAAGGCCCTCGAGGTGCCCGCGACCGCGAGACCGGCGGCATAGGCCATGGAGAGCGTCGTGATGATCGCGGCGGACGAGAAGCGCGCGCGGATCCAGGGCAGCACACCGGCCGCCGCCACGGCGCCGGTCCCGAAGCAGCCGACGAGCGATCCGAAGCCGAACGCGGAGAGATGCATCTCGTGCCGCGCGAGCACCGGCAGAAGGGCGAAGACGGCGATCGCCGAGAAGAGGAACGCGAACGCCTGGATCAGCACCCCGTGGAGCTGCGGCGCCCAGCGCACGTAGCGAAGCCCGGTGCGAATCGCCGCCGCGACGCGCTCGGCGGGAAGGACGCTCTTCTCCGGGCGGCGCTTCCATCGACAGAGCACGACGACCACCGCGAGAAATGAAGCGGCGTTCAGCACGAAGACGGCGCCCGGCCCGATCGCCGCGACGAGAGCTCCCCCGGCCGCCGGCCCGAGCGCCCGCGCAATGTTGAAGCCGACCCCGTTCAGAGTAATCGCCGGCGCGAGCTGCGCGCGCGGCACGACCTCGGGGATGACCGCCTGCCACGCCGGCGCGGTCAGCGCGCTTCCCACGCCGAGCCCGAACCCCGCGAGGATCAGCACGCCCGGCGTCGCGCGCCCCGCGAGCGTGGCCGCACCGAGGAGCGCCGCGACCGCGAGCATCCAGAGCTGGGTGGTCAGGAGCAGGCGTCTCCGGTCGAGCACGTCCGCCAGCGCTCCGGCCGGAAGCGCGAGCAGGAAGATCGCGCCGAACTCCGCCGCGCGCAGGAGCGACACGAGCGCCGGGGAAGGCGTCAGCGAAGTCATCAGCCACGCTTCCCCGATGTCCTGCATCCAGGTCCCGACGTTCGAGACGAGCGATGCGATCCAGAGCGCGCGGAAGAGCGGATGAACGAGCGGCGCCCAGGCCGATCCGGCGTCCGCCGGCGCCGCGCGGGCGCTCATGCGGGGCGCGCGCGACGGCTCTTCGGGGACCCGAGCGCGATGAGCGCGGCGCGCAGGCGCGCGTGGCCCTGAAGAAGACGCAGGTACCGGCGCTCTCCGGCGCCGGCCTTGGCGCGCAGGATTTCCAGGACCGCCCGCCGCTCCGCGCGCGTCCATCTCGCGAGGTCGCGGATCTCGTCGAGCACCAGCGCGAATGACTCGAAGGCCCGCCGTTCGATCGGCGCGAGCCTCGCGGGGCGCAACCCGAGCGCCTTCGCCACGCGGCGCACCGCCGCGGCGCGGATCGCGTCCGCGCTTCCACCGAACCGCCGGGGCATTCGCCGGTTCACCCGGAGGCCGAGGTTGCGGATGTGGAACCGGTCCCACTCGCCGGACGGCGTTCCCGGCACCTCGTAGATCAGGTTGTGTGTCACGAGGCGCCGCAGGAGGCGCGGCGGCGTGCGGTAGTCCGGCTCCGCCGCGAGCCGCTCCTCTTCCCGCGCCACGAGCCGCGCGACGCCCCGGTCGGTCGGGCGAAAGCCGAGCTTGCGGTAGAACCAGAAGGCGCCCGACGCGATGGCCTCTTCGTTCTCGAATCCGAGCTGGTAGGGGTCGATCGAGAAGGACGTGACGCCGAGCGCCTCGCGGTGGATCTTCATCACCTGCGCGTAGATCCACGCCGACTCCCCTTCCCGGAAGGCGTAGTAGAGGTTGAAGCCGATCTCGAGCCGCTCGAGGAACGCGAGGCCCTCGATGTAGCCGACCGGCACGCCGTTCTTCACGACGAACCCGCCGTACGCCGAGCGCAGCGGCAGCCGCCGCGCGGGCTCGACGCCGAGGAGGAAGATCTCCACGCCGCGTCCCGGGCGGGCGGCGACAACCGAAGACGGGTCGGCGTACGTGAACGTGTAGAACTCGCGGTATCGCGCGGCGGTGGCCTCGCGGACCATGTCGCACACGCGCGCGCCCTCTTTTCGCGACAGGCGGCGGATCGCGAGCCGCGGCTCCGAGAAGACGCTCGCGAGCGAGACATCGCGGCGGGCGAGGAGCGGCTTCTCGTGCCGGAATCGCGCCGGGCCAGAGCGGCGCATGAACGTGCGCGAGGCGCGCGATCTCCCGAGGTCCCACGCGACGGAGACGCCCAGCGCGTCCCAGCGCTCGGCGCGTTCCGGCGGCGAGAACGGCAGCCGCCCGTAGCGGTCGAGCAGCCAGGCGGCGTCCGGCGTCCGGCCGCCCGCCCCCGCGCCGAGCCAGACGTCGTACGGGACGTTCGCGTCGGCGAGCGCCTCCTCTTCGAGGAGGGGCAGAAAGGACGGCCAGGTCGCGCGCATCCGCTCCTCGGACCGCGGCACGCCCCAGTCGATGGCGACGCGGCCCGGGTGACGCGCCGCGAGCCAGCGGGCGAGATCGAAGGAAAAGTCGGTTGCGATCGTCGTGCCGGCCACGCCGGCGACCTCCGGCGCATCGAAGGGCGAGAGGTCGGCGCCGCGCGCCGCGAGCCCCGCGACGAGCGCCGGGATCCGCGCGAGTGCGCGCTCGGCGCTCCGCCGCACGCGCTCCGACGGCGGATACGCGAGGAGGAAGAGCAGGCGATCGTGCAGGCGGATCAGGAGTTCCGGATCGCGCGCGGCGGCGCGAAGCAGCCGCGCCATTCGTCCCACGGTGCGGGCGGCGCTCTCCTGCCGGACGCGCGGATCGCGGAGGAGCGCGAACGCGGCGTCGTGTGTGGGCACGGCGGCGGCATGGTAGCCGATTCGCGCCCTTGCGGTTAAGATCGCGCGGCCCGGGGCCTCGAAGGACGACCCATTTCGTGAGGAGAACGATGAAACGATTTCCGCGTCTCGGCCTCGTGTGCCTCCTGGCTCCCCTTGCCGCCGCCGCGCTGTTGGCCGACGACAGCCGCCCGGGCCGCGATCCCTCCCAGCCGGTCGACGAGGCCTACACGAAGAAGATCCGCGAGTACACGACCGAGCCGTTCTTCCTGTCGCCGCTCGTCGACTACCTGCCGGCCGCCCCCGGCATCCCGACGCCGCAGTCGGTCCTCGGCGACGTCGCGGGCGCGCCCGGGAAGCTCCCTCACTCCGCCGAGGTCTACCGCTACTTCCACGATCTGGCCGAGGCCTCGCCGCGCGTCCGCGTACGCACGATCGGGAAGACGGAGGAAGGGCGCGACATGATCGTGGTGACGGTCGCTTCCGAAGCCCTCCTCGCGAAGCTCGACGAGAACCGCGACCGGCTCGCGAAGCTGGCCGACCCGCGCACGTTCGGTCTCGACGACGCCCAGGCCGAGAAGCTCGTCGCGCCGTCGGTGCCCGTCTACTACATCACCGGCACGATCCACTCCCCCGAAACCGGCGCGCCCACGGCGCTCATGGAGCTCGCCTACCGGCTCGCGACCGATGAGAGCCCCTACATCCGGTTCATCCGCGAGCACGTCGTCACGATGATCACGCCGATCGTCGAGGTGGACGGCCGCGACCGGATGGCCGACGTCTATGCCTGGCATCTCGCGAATCCCGGCCAGAACTGGCCGCCGCTCGTCTACTGGGGACACTACGTGGCGCACGACAACAACCGCGACGCGATGGGGATGACGCTCGCGCTCACACGCAACGTCCTCGCGGCCTTCCTCGACGCGAAGGCGCAGGTCCTCCACGACCTGCACGAGTCGGTGCCGTACCTCTACGACAACACGGTCGGCGACGGGCCGTACAACGCGTGGCTCGACCCGATCGTCACCAACGAGTGGCAGATGTTCGGGTGGAACAACGTGCAGGAGATGACGCGCTTCGGCATGCCGGGCGTCTTCACGCATGGCAACTTCGACACGTGGTCTCCCGGCTACCTCATGTTCATGGCCGCGACCCACAACGGGATCTCCCGTCTCTACGAGACGTTCGGGAACGCAGGCGCCGACACCGTCGAGCGCACGCTCTCCCCCGGCGAGTACGGCCGCACCTGGTACCGCCAGAACCCGCCGCTGCCGAAGGCGAAGTGGTCGCAGCGCAACAACAACAACTACGAGCAGACGGGGCTCCTCGTCTCGCTGCACTACGCCGCCGAGAACCGAACGGAGCTCCTTCGCAACTTCTATCTGAAGGGAAAGCGCGCAATCGAGAAGCCGAAGCGCGAGGGGCCCGCAGCCTACGTCTTTCCCGCGGACGACCCGCGACTCGGCGCCCAGGCGGAGCTCCTGCGCATCCTGCAGCTCCAGGGCTGCGAGATCCATCGCGCGACCGCCGCTTTCAGCGCCGTCGTCTCCTCGCCGACGAAGCCGAAGAAGGACGAGAAGACGGCCGACAAGGACAAGGCCGCCGACAGGGACGGGGATGCCGCGGAGAAGGCCGACAAGAAGACGGAGAAACCCGCGCCGGAGACGAAGACCTTCCCCGCCGGCAGTTACCTCGTCCGCATGGACCAGCCGTACAGCCGCATCGCCGACGCCATGCTCGACTACCAGTACTGGAGCCCCAACGATCCGCAGAAGACGCCCTACGACGACACCGGCTGGACCTTCGGCGAGCTCTTCGGCGTGGAGGTGCGGCGCGCCACGGACCCCAAGGTTCTGCAGGCGGCCATGGAACGCGTGACGTCTCCCGTGGCGGCGCCGGGCGGCGTGCAGGGCGACGGGACCGTCTACGCCGTCAACCACAACGCCGACTCGGCCCTCGCGACGCTGCGCTACCGATTCCCGAAGGCGACCTTCGAGGCCGCGGAGGAGCCGTTCGACGCGGCCTCGCGGAAGTTCGGGCGCGGCTCGTTCCTCATCCGCGACGCGGACCGCGAGGAGCTCTCTCGCGCCGCCTCGGAGCTCGGCCTGCGCGTCACGGCGCTGCCCGCGGCGCCCAGGGTCGCGACGCACCCGCTCCGCGCGCCGCGCATCGCCCTTCTCCATACGTGGATCTGGACGCAGGATGAGGGCTGGTGGCGCCAGGCGTTCGACATGCGCAAGATCCCGTTCGAGTACATCTCGACGCAGGTCGTCGCGAAGACGCCGGACCTCAAGTCCCGCTACGACGTGATCGTGTTCCCGCCGACGGGAATCGGTTCGCGCCTAACGGTCCAGGGCATGCCGATGTGGGGCAACCCGATTCCGTGGAAGACGACGGACCTCACGCCGAATCTGGGCACGCCGGACGCGACCGACGACATGCGGCCGGGGCTCGATCTCTCCGGCGTCGCGAACCTGCGCCGGTTCGTCGCCGAGGGCGGCCTCCTGGTGACCGCCATGGACACTTCCGAGCTCGCCGTCGAGTACGGCCTCGCGCCGGGCGTCTCGGTCACGGACAGCGAGAAACTCAAGCTGACCGGCAGCGTCGTGCGCGCGAAGCTCGTGGACGGTACCTCCCCGATCGCGTACGGCTATTCCGAGAGCCCCGCGATCTTTTCCTTCGACGGGCCGATCTTCAACCTCTCCAACTTGGCGGGCCGCCGCGGCAACCGCCGGTTCCCGGAGCAGAAGGAGCGGGCGACCGGCCGCGGCACGCCGGACGATCCCGATTTCGTGGTGGGCCGCGCGGTCGCGGAAGCGCCCGAGCAGCCCAAAGCCGAGGCGTGGGAGGCGCTGCCGCTCACGGACGAGCAGCGCCGCAACAATCCCTTCGTCATCCCGCCCGCGTACCGGCCGCGCGTGCCTCTGCGATACGGCGACGCCAAGGACCTGCTCGTCTCGGGTCTGCTCGAGGGAGGAACCGAGATCGCGCAGCATCCCGCGGTCGTGGATGTTCCGCTCGAGAAGGGACACGTGGTGCTCTTCTCGAACAACCCGTTCTGGCGCGGCGAGACCCGCGGCAGCGAGTTCCTCGTCTTCAACGCGATCCTGAACTGGGATGGCTTGAACGCGGGACGGAAAGACGCGAAGGAGTGACGGCCCCGCCTTTCTAGGGCCCCGCCTTTCCGTCCAGAATCTCCTTCAGCCGCGCGTGGCCCTCGCGGCTCACCGGGATGCGCGTCCCGTCGGCGAGGATCGCCACGTGGCTGTTCTTCGAGTAGAGCGCAACGCGCCGGATGCGGTCGAGCGCCACGAGATAGGACCGGTGCACGCGCAGGAAGCGGCGCGGATCGAGCGTCTCGGCGAGCGCGGCGAGCGTCTGGGCCTTGCGGTAGGCCTTCCCCTCCGACTTGAGGACGACGCCGTCGTCCTGCGCCTCGACGTAGTCGAGCTTGCCGACCGGGATCACGTGGACATCGGCGCCGTCGCGGACCGCGAGCCGCGAGGCCCACGTCCCGGCCGGGCGCAGCGCGGCCGAGAGCTTCGCGGGATCCGGCCGCCGGCGCTGCCGGACGCGCTCGCGGGCACGGTCCAACGCTTCGAGCAGGCGCTCGGGGCGGAACGGCTTGAGCACGTAATCCACCGCCTCCACCTCGAACGCCTTGACGGCGTACTGGTCGTAGGCGGTGACGAGCACGACGGCGATCGAGGGATCGAGGAGCTCCATCACCTCGAACCCGTCGAGGCGCGGCATCTCGATGTCCAGGAAGACCGCGTCGGGCCGCTCCTGAGCGGCGACCCGCAAGGCCTCGAGGCCGTTGGCGCAGAGGCCCGCGACGCGAACTCCCGGCGCGCGCGAGAGGAGCTCTCCGAGCAGCGTCCGCGCCGGCTCCTCGTCGTCCACGACGAGCACGCGGACTTCGTCCGTCACGCCGTCCCTTCGACGCGCGCGGGGACCGAGATGACGGCCAGATGGCGGCCGTCGAGCCGCTTGGCCGCGAAGATGGCGTCAGCGCCGTAAAGCGCCTCGAGCCGGTCGCGCACGATCTTCAGCCCGAGCCCGCTGCGCGGGCGCGCCGGCGAGTCCGGATCGAAGGGATTCTCGACGACGATCCGCAGGCGGTTCCCGGCGCGCCGGGCCTCGAGCCTCACCGTGCCCCCCTCGACGAGCGTCGCGATCCCGTGCACCACCGCGTTCTCGACGAGCGGCTGCAGGAGCAGCGGCGGCACGAGGCAATGCCGCCCCGACGCCTCGATGTCCTCCTCGACCGCGAGGCGGCGCCCGAAGCGGATGCGCTCGACATCCAGGTAATGTCTCACGAGGGAGAGCTCTTCGCCGACCGAGATCGCCGGCCGCTCGCCCGCCGCCAGGCTCTGACGCAGGAATTCCGCGAGCTCGATGCACATGCGGCGCGCGGCGTCCGGATCGCTCCCGATCAGCGCGCTGACGGCGTTCAAGGAGTTGTAGAGAAAGTGCGGCTGGATCCGGGCCTTCAGGGCGTGGAGCTCGGCCTCGCGCGCCAGCAGCTCGAGCTCCGCCTCCTTGCGCTCGCGCTCGCGCGCGGCCTCGAAGGAGATCAGTACGTAGTGCAGCCCGGCGGAGAGGAGATAGAGGAGGATGCCCGCGGCGAAGAGCGCGGGCACCTGGAGCTCGTAGAGATCGGTGAGGTCGGAGAACGCCGGCACCTCGGCGAGCACCCTCGCGACGCCCGCACCGAGGAACACCCAGAACGCCGAAACGAGAAGCGCCGCCGTCCCGTGCGTCGCGAAGAGGCGCGCCCATCGGCCGTTCTCGAGCGGCATCGCGCGGCACGGATAGAAGGCCGACAGGGAAAGAAAGGCAGAGAGGATCGTCAGGGGGATCGCCACCGCGGCCGCCTCGCCGACCGGCATTCGCCCCCCGCCGGCGAGGAGGGCCGTCAGCACGGCGGCGAGCGGCGCCGTCGCCGCAAGGTACGGGACGAGCCGGCCGCGCCGCGCCAGAATCGGATGCATCGCTAGGCCGTTCCCGTTCCCGGCGTCCCGCCGCCCGTCAGTTCTTCACCTCGACGCCGCCCATGATCGCGGCGCCCTTCAGGATCAGCTTCTTGCGCGGCCCCGCGGACTCCGGCAGAGGCTTCGCGGTGTTGGTGAACATGCCGAGGATGGGTGTCCCCTGCAGGACCACGTACCAGTCCTGCGGCACCTTCAACTCGATGCCCCCGAAGAGCGTGAAGATCTCGATCGTGGCCGAGTCGCCCTGGATCTGGGCGCCACGCAGGTCGATCTCGAAGCCTCCCATGATCGCCGTAACCTCGCCGCCGCGGAAATCCTGCGAGTGGACGACGAGCTCTCCGCCGCCCATGAGCGCGAACTCCGACAGGACCGAGTCGCGTGCCTCGGGGTCGCCCCGGAAACCCCGCGTCGCGACGAGGCCGGCCAGCGCTCCCTGCGCGGCCCGTTCGCTCGGACCGGGCTCGGGCTCGGACGGCTTCGGCGACGGGGATGCAGGATCCGGCGAAGGGCCGGGCGTCGGCCGCGGCGCCGCTCCCGCCGCCGTCCGGCCGCGAATCGCCTGCCAGATGAGAGTCGCGCCGAGGAGAACGAGGAGGAGCGGCCAGACCGAGCGGAGCCGGAACCACGACACGTGCAGCGCCCGCAAGAGGAAGACGCTTCCGAGGAACAGGAGGACGACGCCGCCCGTCAGCTGCTCCGGCCGCCGCGGAGCGAGCAGCCGGGTCAGACCCAGCACGATCAGGATGACGGGCCAGAAGCGGAGGATCTCGCGCGCGTCCACGACGTCCAGGTTGTCGAGCAGAAAGAGCACGCCGAGGAGGATGAGGATTCCGCCCGCGACGAATCGGCCGGCGAGCTGCGGCGACCGGTCCTTCACGACGGGCCTCCGATGGCGCCGGCGTCTCGCGTCCGCGCGAACAGCCCCTCCGCGATCATCGCGAATCCGGCGATCACGCAGGCGACCGGCCAGAAGTCGCGCATCGAGAGGTCCATCCAGCCGAATCGATCGGCCAGCAGCAGCGCGCCGAGCCCGACGAGGATCGCGCCAGAGACGACGTGGCGGCCGCGCTTCGGGGCGAGGATGCGCGTCGCGCCGACCCAGACGAGCACGAGCGGCCAATAGTCGACGATCCGTCCCGCGCGGACGTAACCGAAGTTCTTCAGAACGAGCAGCGACCCGACGAGGAGGAGCAGGGCGCCTCCAACGAGCCTCGAGTTTCGCTGGCCTTCCTCCGACGAAGTCATGTCCTTCTCCTTCTCCACTCGAGAGACTACGGGGCCTATGCGCTTTCGACACCGTCTCGCCGGCCAACGGTGGTTCCCGGCCGGTCGACGGTGGCTCGCGACGGGCCGGCCGGAGCGCCCACGCTACAATCACGCACGGTCTTGTCTGCATGATTTGCCCCGAGTGCCACACGCCCAATCCGGAGGGCGCGGCCCTCTGCCTCCAGTGCTCCGGCGACCTGTCTCATCCGGGCGAGAAGACCGTCGCCTCGACCCCGGACGCGATGCCGACGATGGCCGCGCCGAGGAGCCTCAAGGATCTCCAGCAGGCGCGGCCGGGACAGGCCCTCTCCTCCCCCTCGCTGTCGCTGCCGCCCGGGTTCGAAATCGGAAAGCGCTATCGCGTCCGGCACCTGCTCGGGCGCGGCGGCATGGGAACCGTCTATCAGGTCGAAGACGTCGATCTTTCCCGAGAGGTCGCGCTCAAGCTCATCCGAAACGACATCGCCGAGAACGCGTTGGTCCTCGAGCGGTTCAAGCGCGAGATCCAGCTCTCGAGCAAGGTCACCCACCGCAACGTCCTGCGCGTCTACGACCTCGGCGAGACCGACGGCGTTCAGTTCCTGACGATGCAGTACATCGCGGGGGGAGATCTGGCGTCGCTCCTTAAGCGCGAGCGCCACCTGCCAATCGACCGCGTGCTCAAGATCTTCAAGCAGATCTGCGAAGGCCTCGAGGCCGCGCACGAGCAGGGCGTCGTCCACCGGGACCTCAAGCCGCAGAACGTCATGCTCGGGCCGGACGATCACGTCTACCTGACCGACTTCGGCCTGGCCAAGACGCTCGAGCAGTCCGGAATGACGCAGACGGGCGCCGTGGTCGGCACGCCGTACTACATGTCTCCCGAGCAGGTGAAGGGCGAGCCGGCCGGGCCGCGCTCGGACATCTACTCCCTGGGAATCATCCTCTACGAGATGGTCACCGGCTCGGTGCCCTACGCCGGCAACTCGGTCTACGAGGTCATGATCCAGCGGCTCCAGAAGCCGCCGCGACCGCCTCGCGAGCTCAATCCGCAGATTCCCGGCTACGTCGAGAAGATCCTCGAACGCTGCCTCGCCGTGGACCCCGAAGCGCGTTACCAGTCCGTGCGGGACATCCTGACCGACCTGGAGTCGGGCAAGTTCCACACGACGATGAAGTTCGAGCTCCAGAAGCGGCGCTGGCTGCGGCCGGCGGCCGCGGGGCTCGCGATCGTGGCCGTGCTGGGGCTCGCCGGGTGGTGGCTGCGGGGCCGTCTCCGGCCGTCGGCGCCGCAGGCGGCCCGCAAGCCGGAATCGGTTCTCATCACGGACTTCGTGAACAAGACCGGCGACCCGGTCTTCGACGGAACGCTCGAGCCCTCGCTCGGTCTCGCGCTCGAGGGCGCCTCGTTCCTGACGACCTACAACCGCGGCCAGGCCCGAAAGATCGCCGCGCAGCTGCAGCCCGGCGCGACGAGCCTGACCGAGGCGCTCGGCCGGCTCGTGGCGGTCCGCGAGGGGATCCAGGTCGTCACGGCGGGCTCGATCGAGACGAGCGGATCGGGCTACCGAATCGAGGCGCATGCTCTCGATCCGACGACCGGGAAGGCGATCCGATCGGAAGAGGCGACCGCGGCGAGCAAGGACGCCGTCCTGACCTCCGTCGCGAAGCTCGCGGCCGGCCTGCGCGCGGCGCTCGGCGACACGACGCCGAAGGCCCTGCAGCTCGCCGCCGCCGAGACCTACACGGCGGGCTCGCTCGAGTCGGCGCACGAATACGCGCTCGCCCAGGACCTTCAGTACGGCGGCAAGTACGACGAGGCGATCCCGCACTACCTGAAGGCGATCGAGCGCGACCCGGATCTCGGCCGTGCCTACGCGGGAATCGCCGTGCTCTATTCGAACCAGGGCCGCAAGGACGAGGCCGAGAAGTACTACCAGCTCGCGATGGCGAAGATCGATCGCATGAGTGATCGCGAGAAGTTCCGGACGCGCGGCGGCTATTACCTGATCGTCCGCCGCGACCCCGACAAGGCCATCGAGGAGTACGGGCAGCTCGTCCAGCGCTACCCCGCGGACACCGCGGGCATCTCG
Source organism: Thermoanaerobaculia bacterium (assembly GCA_035498835.1). Lineage (GTDB taxonomy): Bacteria > Acidobacteriota > Thermoanaerobaculia > UBA5066 > Gp7-AA6 > DATBFU01. Next base: position 1,150 of record DATJZU010000015.1, on the reverse strand, counting down.
AATCTCGCGCTCGCCTACTTCTACAAGCGCGACATGGCGAAGGCGCTCGCCGAGGGCCGCCGCGCGATCGAGATCTATCCGAAGAACGTCCCGCAGCGAAACAACGTCGGGCTCTACGCGATGTATGCCTCCGATTTCGAGTCCGCCATCCGCGAGCAGAACGAGGTTCTTCAGATGAACCCGCGGTTCGTGCTGGCCTACGTCGGCCTCGCGCTCTCGCAGCTCGCGCAGGGCCATCCGGATCTCGCGGCCGATACGTGGAAGAAGGCGTCGGCGATCGACTCGCGCGGGGCGTCGGACGCGGCGCTCGGTCTCGCCGATCTGGCGCTCCATCAGGGCAAGCCCGCCGACGCCGTCCCGCTCCTCGAGAAGGGAATCGAAGCGGACGTCGCCGCGTCCGACCCGGGCTCGGCGGCCGTCAAGCTCGTGGCGCTCGCCGAAGCGCGCCTCGCTCAGGGTCAGCCGGCCGTGGCGCTCGCGGCCGCGGACCGCGCCGTCTCGCTCGCCAAAGGCGAGAACGTGCAATATCCCGCCGCGCGCGTCTACCTCGAGGCCGGCAGGGAGTCGCGGGCGCTCGAGATTGCGCGCGCGCTCTCCCAGCGCCTCGAGCAGGACCCGCAGGCGTACGCCGAGCTCATCAAGGCGGAGGCCAGCCTGAAACAGAACAGGGCGCGCGACGCGGTCCGCTCGCTCGAGGGCGCGCGGAAGCTCGCCGACACCTGGATGGGGCGCTACCTCCTCGGCCGAGCGTACTTCGAAGCGGGGGTTTATCCCGACGCCGACCGGGAGCTCGAGGCCTGCGCGAAGCGTCGCGGCGAGGCGACGGCGCTCTTCCTCGACGAGGCACCGACCTTCCGTTACGCGCCGCCGGCCGTCTACTGGCTCGGCCGCGCGCGCGAGGCCATCAAGAGCCCCGCGGCCGCCGAGTCCTACAAGGCCTTCGTCGCGATCAAGGACGGCGGCGAGGATCCGCTCCTCGCCGACGCCCGCAAGCGGCTCGGGGGGAAGTAGCCGCCGGACCCCCGAGGCGGCCGGCGGCCCTCCGTCATTGGAACCGCACGATGTTGTTCGGCCCCGCGCCGCCCGCGGAGTGGCAGTACCACAAGGCGCCGTCCGGTCCCGTCACAATCACCGAGGCAAACGTCGGAGG
>DATJZU010000014.1:0-25386 GCA_035498835.1 Thermoanaerobaculia bacterium | reverse complement strand
GGACCCCGAGGAGCGCTGGCAGTCGGCGGGCGACGTCGCGAAGGAGCTCAAGTGGATCGCCGAGGGCTCGGCGGCCGGCGTCGCAGCGCCGGCATCGGTGTCGTCGCGCCGCCGCTTTCGGGAGCAGATCGCCTGGGGGATCGCGGCTCTCGCCGTCGCGGGGGCGGCGTGGCTGGGACTCTTCCGGGCCCGGCCCGCGGCGGCGCCCGAGGCGAGGCTCCTCCGGACCAACGTCCTCCTGCCGGAGCGCGTGGGCCTGAACAACGCCGTCGTCTCGCCCGACGGAAAGCGCCTCGTCTTTTCGGGCACCGATACGACGGGAAAGGTCCAGCTCTGGATGCGCCCCCTCGACGCCTACACGGCGACCCCGATCGCGGGAACTGAAGGCGCGATCCTTCCTTTCTGGTCCCCGGACGGGCGCTTCGTCGGATTCTTCGCGGACAAGAAGGTCAAGCGCATCGAGGCCGGCGGCGGTTCGCCGATCGTGCTGTACGAGGTGGACGGCGTCGGAGGCGCGTGGGGCGCCAACGGCGACATCCTGGTTTCGGCGCCGAGCGGCCCGATCCTGAAGCTGCCGGCCGCCGGTGGGAAGGCCGAGCCCGTCACGAAGCTCGACGCGACGCGCGGCGAGACGGCGCATCGATATCCCTTCTTTCTGCCGGACGGGAAGCACTTTCTCTATCTGGCGCTCAATCTGTCGGGCAACTCGCGCGATCCGGCCAACCGAATCTGGGTCGGATCCGTGGACGGATCTCCGGCCAAGCCGCTCATTCCCGCCAATTTCAACGCCCAGTACGCGGACGGGCAGCTGCTCTTCATCCGCGGAGGCGACTCCGGCGGAAGCCTGCTCGCGGAGCCGTTCGATCCGGCGCGCCTCGAGACGCGCGGCGAGCCCGTCACCGTGGCCGAGCAGATCGGGCTCTACGGAGACTTCCTCGGCTACGGCGATTTTTCCGTCTCCGCGCAGGGAACGCTGCTCTACGACGCCTTCCGGTTCATCACGCGGCTCGAGTGGTTCGACCGGGGCGGCAAGAGCACGGGGATGCTCGGTGAGCCAGCGACCCACTTCAACCCCTCGATCTCCCGGGACGGGGAGCGCATCGCGTTCGACGTCTACGATCCGGGCACCAACTCGACGCAGATCTGGATCGCGGAGGTGTCGCGAGGAGTTCGCACGCGTCTGACGTCGCCGCCGGCGACAAACTCGCTGCCGGTCTGGTCGCCCGACGGCTCGCGGATTCTCTTTCAGTCGGATCGAAAGCATCAGGCCGACATGTTCATCCGGTCCGTCGGCGGAACTGGTAGCGAAGAGTCTTTGACCGACGAGAATGGGCAGAAGCTCGTGGCGGACTGGTCTCAGGACGGCAAGTTCATCCTGTTCTTCGATCGCGAGGCCGCCGGCACCCGGTTGATGCAGATGTCTGCCATGCCGTTGGCGGGGGACCGCAAACCGTTCGTCATCCTTCCGCGATCGCCGAACGACTTCGGCACGGCGCGCTTCTCGCCAGACGGCCATTGGGTCGCGTATGACGTCGACGAGTCGGGCCGGCGCGAGATCTATGTCGTGTCGTTCCCCGACGGGCGCCAGAAGGTTCAGATCTCGAATTCCGGAGGCGTCAACGCGCGATGGGCGCGCGGCGGAAAAGAGATCATCTATCTCGCCTTCGACGGAAAGCTCATGTCCGTGGACATCGACGCGAGCCGAGGCGGCCTGCGCGCCGGGACGCCGAAGGCCCTCTTCCAGCTTCCCGAAGGGGCCGGTTTCGCGGGCTGGGACGTCAGCGGTGACGGCGAGCGGTTCCTCATCAACGTTCCCGTAATCAAGAGCTCGTCGGTTCCCCTCTCGGTCGTCGTGAACTGGACGGCCGGCCTCAAGAAGTAGCCGAAGCCGTGAATCCCCCGGTGCTTCTGCGGCGCGCCGGCGTTGCCCTGATCCTGTCGTTGTTCGTGGCGCGGCGCGCCCGCGCCGCGGAGAAGGATCCGATCGAGGCCTTCTTCCGAGCGATCGACAAGCGAGACCGCGTGGCGGCGTCGGCGGTGCTCCATCCCGAGGCGGCCCTGTGGAAGCTCGGCGAGGAGAAGCCGGCGGCCGCCGGGGGGAGCGCCGTCCTCGACGTCCTGCTCGGCCGCTTTCCCGATTTTCCGAAGTGGTCCTCGAAGGCGGCCGCCCGGATCGGCGCCGGCGCCTTCGCGGCCGTGCGGGAGCGGGTGACGCTCGAGAAGGGCGAGCGCCCGCGCGAGACGCTCTTCCTCTTTCAGGTGCGCGAGGGCGCGATCCGGCGGATCTGGGAGATGGATGCCCTGGAGGAGGGCGGCGACGTGTCGCTTCTCGTCGAGAAGTGGAACGCGCGCGATCTCCCGCGATTCCTCGCACTCTTCGAAGGGGACGTCACGTTCTTCGAGTTGCCGTCGGGCGAGCGCCTCGGCTCGGGAGAGGACGCGGTCCGGGAGCGTTACGAGAAGGTGTTCGAGAATGCCGACGCCCCGCGCCTCGAGGTGACCGAAAGGATGTCGCTTCCTCCCTGGACGATCTACCGCTCGCGCCCGTCGATGGACGGGGAGGGCGGCGACGATGCGCTCACCATCTTCCAGACGCGAGACAACCTCGTGCGCCGCGTCTGGTTCGTGCGCGCCGGCCTCGGAAGCTGAACCCTCACCAGACCTAGGCGGCGGCCCGGGCCGGCACGACTTCGCGCAGCGAGGCCAGGAAAGCCTCCATCTCGTTCCGCCTGCCGATCGAGACACGCAGCCAGTCCGGCATCGATGGGAACTTCCGACCCACGAGGATCTTCCGTTCGCGGAATGCGCGAATGATCGGCGTGACGTCCGAGCGGACGTCGATCATCAGGAAGTTCGTCTGCGACGGGATGTAGCGGCGCTTCTCCCGATCGAGGCCGGCGCAGAGCCACTTGCGCGTGTCCGTGAAGAGCTTGCGCTGCGAGGCCACGAGGTCGGGATCGGAGAGGCCGGCGAGCGCCGCCGCGAGCCCCGCGGAATTCACGTTGTTCCAGGACGCCTGGCGGTGGAGGATCTGCGCGTTGGCCTCCGAAGCGACCGCGTAGCCGAGACGCAGGCCCGCCATGCCGTAGATCTTCGAAAAGGTGCGCGCGACGATGAGATTGGGATAGCGGCCCATGAGCTCGATCGCGCTGCCGTATCCCGGGTCCTCGACGAAGTGGTGGTAGGCCTCGTCGACGAGCACGGTCGTCTTCGGCGGAACGCGCGCGAGGAACGCCGTCATCTCTTCGCGGCTCACGACGGTTCCCGTCGGGTTGTTCGGGTTGCAGACGTACACGAGCCCCGTCGTCTCGTTGCAGGCCTCGGCCATCTTCGGCAGGTCGTGGCGGAAATCCTTCGTCAGAGGCACCTTCGTCGCGGAGGCCTGCATCACGCCGGCGTAGAGAAGCACCGCCTCGAACGTCGGCTCGGCGGCGACGACGGTCTTTCCGCCGCCGAGGTACGCCGCGTCCGCCATCCGCAGGATGTCGCTCGAGCCGCAGCCGAGCACGATGCGCGCAGTGGGAACGCCGTGGTGGCGGGCGATCGCGCCGCGCGTCTCGTCCTCCTGGCCGTCCGGGTAGCGCGAGGCGACGGCGGCCGACTGCGTCATCGCCTCCCGCGCCTTCGGCGACAGGCCGTACGGGTTCTCGTTCGAGTTCAGCTGGATGAGGTCGTCGGGCGCGCCGAGCGGCAGGCTCGCTTCGGCCCGCGAGGCTCCGATTCCCGGCGTCAGCAGGGACGCACCGGCGGCGGCCGTCGTGCAGGTCGCGAGAAAGTTCCGTCGGGTGAGTCGCAGTCGCATCGAAACGCCCCCTTCTCCGCCGCTTCCGGCGTCTTCGAGATGCGCTTAGCTTAGACGAATCGCTCTCGCGGACGGATGGCGCGTGATACCGTTCGTTTCGACCTTGACGCTCTCCGCAGGAACGAAGCTCGGGCCATACGAGATCCAGGCGCCCATCGGTGCCGGCGGGATGGGCGATCGTCGCTCGCGCTTCGCTCGAAATCTGCGCCCGTCCGGGCGCACCGGCCGGCGGCTCGCGCAAAGGCGCTCGACCGCCAGCCTGATTCCTCGGCTTGCGCTCGCTCCCGCGGCGCGAGGCTCCTCCCTCGATTACCTCGGGAGACTCCTCGCGCCGCGAGAGGAAGCTTGTTGAAATGACGCTCGCCGCAGGAACGAAGCTCGGGCCATACGAGATCCAGGTGCCGATCGGCGCCGGCGGGATGGGCGAGGTGTACCGCGCCAAGGACACGCGTCTCGGCCGCGACGTGGCCGTCAAGGTGCTTCCGGCGCAGCTCTCTTCGTCGCCGGAGCTCCGGCAGCGTCTCGAGCGCGAGGCCAAGACGATCTCGCAGCTCTCCCATCCGCACATCTGCATGCTCCACGACGTCGGCCACCAGGACGGGACCGATTACCTCGTCATGGAGTTTCTGGAGGGGGAGACTCTCGCCGACCGGCTCGGCCGCGGCGCGCTGCCGGTCGACCAGGCACTGAAAATCGGAATCGAGATCGCCGACGCCCTCGACGCCGCGCACAAGAGCGGCATCGTGCACCGGGACCTCAAGCCCGGCAACGTGATGCTGACGAAGTCGGGCGTGAAGCTCCTCGACTTCGGGCTCGCCAAGCTCGGTGCGGGACCGGCCGCCGCCGTCTCGGCGGTGACGAGCCTGCCGACCGCGCTGCAGGAAAGTCAGCCGCTGACGACGCGCGGAACGATCCTCGGGACCTTCCAGTACATGTCGCCCGAGCAGCTCGAGGGCCGCGAGGCCGACGCGCGCAGCGACATCTTCTCCTTCGGCTGCGTGCTCTACGAGATGCTGACGGGCCAGAAGGCGTTCAGCGGCAAGAGCCAGGCGAGCCTGATCGGCTCGATCATGACCTCGGAGCCCGCGTCCATCTCGAGCATCCAGCCGATGGTGCCGCCGGCGCTCGATCGCGTCGTCAAGGGCTGCCTCGCCAAGGAGCCCGAGCACCGCTGGCACACCGCGCACGACGTGCGGATGCAGCTCCAGTGGATCGCGGAGGGAGGGTCGCAGGCGGGCGTTCCCGCGCCCGTCGCCGCGCGACGCCGGAGCCGCGAGAAGCTCGCATGGGGCGTGGCCGCCGCGGCGATCCTCGCCGCCGCCGCGCTCGGCTTCGGCTTCTGGAAGCGAACGCCGAAGGCGCCGCGCACGGTCCGGTTCGAGATCTCGACCCCCGAGGACGTCGTGGCGATCGACACGCCGCGCCTGTCGCCCGACGGGAGATACGTCGCCTTCAACGCGACCGACGCGTCCGGCAAGACGCGCGTCTGGGTGCACGCGATGAACGCGCTCACGGCGCAGCCCCTCGCCGGGACCGAGGGCACCACGCGGCCGTTCTGGTCGCCGGATAGCCGGTATCTCGGCTTCTTCGCGGAAGGGAAGCTGAAGAAGATCGAGGTCACGGGCGGCCCGGCGCAGAAGATCTGCGACGCGCCGACCGGCGCCGACGGAAGCTGGAACGCCGACGGCGTGATCCTCTTCGACGGCCGCGCGAACGATCCGATTCAGCGCGTCCCGGCTGCCGGAGGCTCGCCGACCGTCGAGGTGAAAGCGGAAGCTTCGCGCAAGGAGACATCGGTGGGATGGCCGGAGTTCCTCCCCGACGGGAAGCACTTCCTCTATCTCGCCAACGGCGAGAAACCCGAGGACAGCGTGTATCGGATCGGGACGCTCGGCTCGAGGGACAGCCGCAAGCTGATGCCGGCGCAAACGCTCGTGACGTACGCCCCGCCTGGATATCTGCTGTACGTGCGCGACAAGACGCTCGTCGCGCAGCGCTTCGACTGGAGCGCGTCGAAGACCGTCGGAGAGCCCGTGCCGCTCGCCGAGCACATCGGGACCGACTCGGTCGGCCTCGCCCGATTCTCGGTTTCTCGCGAGGGGACGCTCGCGTACCGCACCGGGGAGACCGGAGACCGCTTCGTCTGGCAGGACCGTTCCGGCAAGGAGCTCGAAGCCGTCGGGGAGACCGGCGAGTTCCACAATCCCTCCTTGTCGCCTTCGGGCGACCGGCTCGCCTTCGATCTTGCCGATCCGCGCAGCGGGAAGCTGGACATCTGGGTGCGCGACCTGGCGCGCGGCGTGAACTCGCGGCTCACTTTCGGCGAGGGCGGCGACGCGTTCTGTCCGCTGTGGTCGCCGGACGGCCGGCGGATCGTCTACACGCTCGGCACCGACCTCTACGCCAAGTCGTCGGACGGCCAGGGCGAGGCGGAAGCGCTCCTGAAGTCCCCCGATCTCAAGATCGCGACGGGCTGGTCGCCCGACGGCGCCTACCTCGCGTACAGCGACCGCGCGAAGGAGACGGGATGGGACGTCTGGGTCCTGCCGACGTCGGGCGATCGGAAACCGAAGGCCGTGCGCAAGACGCCGTTCGCGGAGAACGTCGCGACATTCTCGCCGGACGGCCGGTTTCTCGCCTACATGAGCCTCGAGTCGGGACGAGCGGAGATCTACGCGGAATCCTTTCCGGGGCCCGGCGGCCGCTGGCAGATCTCGACGTCGGGCGGGGGCGATCCGCACTGGCGCGCCGACGGCAGGGAGCTCTACTACCGCTCTCCGGACCAGAAGATCATGGCCGTCGACATCTCCGTCAAGGACGGCGTCCTTCAGGCGGGCGTGCCGAAGGCGCTCTTCCTGGGCCGATTCGATACGGGCACCGCGCGCAACCGCTTCATACCCGCCGCGGACGGGCAGCGCTTCCTGGCGGTCGCGCCGCTCGGCCGGGAGGCCATGACGCCGACGACGATCGTCATGAACTGGGGGGCGGATCTGGGCCGGTAGACGATAACGCTCGTCCCTCCCCGCCCGAAAGTGCCAGCGCCGAGACGGCGCGCCGGTCATAGAATCCCTCGAGAGGACCCCGGGAGGGACGCCATGGCGCTAGAGCCGCTGACGCGCTGCAACTTCGACAGCTCGGACCTGCTCGTCAAGGTGGACATGAAAATGCCCGGCGACGTCAACGCCATCTCGCCGGTCGTCGAGAGCGTCATGCGCATCGTGACCGAGATGGGCTGCGCCGCCGGCAAGGAATTCGAGATCGAGCTCGCGTTGCGCGAGGCGCTCGCCAACGCGATCGAGCACGGCAGCCGCCACGACCCTTCCAAGGAGATCCAGTGCTGCGTCGCCTGCGATCACACGCGCGGCATGCTGATCGTGGTGCGCGACCCGGGGCCCGGCTTCGATCCCGCCCAGATTCCCTCGCCCATTCAGGGACAGAACCTCTTCTCGACGGGCGGCCGCGGCATCTATCTCATCAATCAGCTGATGGACGAGGTGCGATTCGAGAAGGGTGGAACCGAGATTCACATGGTGACGCGGCCGGAGTCTCCGAAGGTGTCCAAGACGGCATAGGCGCCTCGGCTTCGGACACGCCGCTCACGGCGCGGCTCTCATAGAATCCCGTCGAGAACAATCCGGATGACGCTCGCCGCGGGCACGAGGCTCGGTCCCTACGAGATTCTTTCTCCGTTGGGCGCCGGGGGAATGGGAGAGGTGTACCGAGCACGCGACAAGCGGCTCGGGCGCGAGGTCGCCGTGAAGGTCCTTCCGGAGCGGATGGCCGAGGACGCGGACGCGCTCGCACGTTTCGAGCGCGAGGCGAAGGCCGTTGCCGGCCTGTCCCACCCGAACATCCTGGCGCTCCACGATTTCGGACGCGAGGGGAGCGTGGCCTATGCGGTCATGGAGCTTCTCGAGGGCGAGACGTTGGGCGAGGCGCTCCAATCCGGTCCCCTGTCCGCGCGCCGGGCGACGGACTACGCCGTGCAGATGGCGCTCGGTCTGGCGGCGGCGCACGAGAAGGGGATCGTCCATCGGGACTTGAAGCCCGACAACGTCTTCGTCACGCGCGACGAGCGGATCAAGCTCCTCGACTTCGGCCTCGCCAAAGCGACGGCCGCCGATTGGAACGACCCGTCAGCGACGCACTCGCCGACGGTCTCCGGCTACACCGAGCCCGGAAGGGTCCTGGGCACGGTCGGCTACATGTCGCCCGAGCAGGTCCGCGGCCTCCCGCTCGACCACCGGTCGGACATTTTCTCCTTCGGCTCGGTGCTCTACGAGATGGCGACAGGCCGGCGTGCGTTCCGGCACGAGACCGCCGCCGAGACGATGACGGCGATCCTCAAGGAAGAGCCGCTCGCGGCCGACGGCGCGGCGGGCGGCGTGCCCGCGGCGCTCGCCGCGATCCTGCGGCATTGCCTCGAGAAGAAGCCGGAGAAGCGCTTCCAGTCGGCGCGGGATCTTGCCTTCGCACTCGAGACCGCGGCGGCGCCGAGCGCCGCCTCGCCGGCTTTGGCGGCGACACCGCGCCGCTCGACGCCGTGGACGCGGCTCGGGCTCGCCGCGCTCGCCGTGGCCGCGGCGGCGGCCGGCTACCTGCTGCGGCCGGGCCCGGCGACGACGTCGGCCGGCGCCGACTGGCAGGACATGACGTTCACACGGCTCACGACCGATCCCGGCTACGAGGGCGAGCCCACCTTTTCGCCGGACGGGCGCACGATCGCCTACGTTTCCGACCGCGACGGCAACTTCGAGATCTATCTCCAGCAAATCTCCGGCGGGCCGGCGATCAACCTCACCCAGAACCCGGCGGCGGACATTCAGCCGGCCTTCTCTCCCGACGGGCGGGAGATCGCGTTCGTCTCGAGTCGCTCCGGTTCCGACATCCTTCACGCGGCGCCGGGGCTTCCGCACGTCGGAGGCGACATCTGGGTCATGCCGGCGCTCGGCGGTCCCGCGCGAAAGATCGTCGAGAACGGGACCTCGCCCTCCTGGACGCCGGACGGAGCGGACATTCTCTACGAGCACGGCTCGTACCGGAGCGCGCGGATCGCGCGCGTGCCGGCCACCGGAGGACAAAGCCGTGACATTCCGATCGACGAGCCCTTCACCCTGCGCTACTTCTTTCCGAAGCTGTCGGACGACGGCCGGTGGTTGCTCTACCAGAACGGCTACTCGGTCGAGGTCGTCGCGGCGCAGGGCGGCAAGCCGAAAGTGCTCGTGCAGGGCGAATATCCGGCGTGGGGCCCGGGCTCGGCGAGCATCCTCTTCACCAACGATCTTCCGGGAAAGGGCCGCACGCTCTGGACGGCGCCCTTCTCGGGCGCGCGGGGAGAGCTGGCCGGGCCGTCGCGGCCGCTGACTTTCGGGCGCGGTCCGGACATCGGCGCCGCCGCATCGCGCGACGGGACGGCGATCGCGTTCACGGCAGCGGACGAATCGCTGAATCTCGAGGAGATTCCCTTCGACGCGGAGGCCGGGCGGGTCACGGGACCGCCGCGCGAGCTGACGGCCGGCAACAATGCCATCAGTTTCATCGGTCCCAGCCCGGACGGAAAAGCCGTGGCGTTCGCCGCAAGCCGGGGAGGGGTCTCACACATCTGGCGCGTCGACGCGCCGGCCCCGCCGATCGAGCTGACGCGCGATTCTGGCGTCTCCGACTCGAATCCGGCGTGGTCGCCCGACGGCCGCGAGATCGCCTTCTCGCGCCAGGCCCTCGGGGCGGGCAGCGGCTCGTCCGATCTGTGGCTCATGAACGCCGACGGGACGAGCCCGCGCCGCGTCACCGAGATGGTCGGAGCCGGGGCGCCGGCGTGGATGCCGGACGGAAAGAGCATCCTGATTTCCCACGGGGACTCGCTCCTGCGGCTCGACATGCCATCGGGCCGCACGACCACCGTGCCATGGGCCGATGCGCGGACGCTCTTCGTCATCGATGCCTCGGGGCAGTGGGTCGCCTTCCAGACGCACCAGGGGAACTCCCTGACCGTCGCCGCCGTTCCGATCGCCGGGGGAACGCCCCGCGATGTCATCTCTTCGTCCTACGAGGCCTTCCACCCGTCGTTCGCGCCGTCGGGGCGCTGGCTCTACTTCCAAATGAATCACAAGAACCTCTTCCGCGTGCCCGGCCCGGCGCAGGACTGGAAGAGCGCGACACCCGAGAAGGTGACGGACTTTTCCGGCGTCGATCTCTACATCGAGGACCCGAAGATCTCGACCGACGGCACCAAGCTTTTCTACACGCGCGGCCGGACGACGGGGGACATCATCATTCTGCGAATGGAGAAGCCGAAGGGGAAGAAATGACGTTGGCCTCCGGAACCAGGCTCGGACCGTACGAGATCCAGGCGCCACTCGGCGCCGGAGGAATGGGGGAGGTGTACCGGGCGCGCGACTCTCGGCTCGATCGCACCGTCGCGGTCAAGGTCCTGCCGGCGCACCTGTCGCCCTCCGCCGAGGTGCGCCAGCGGTTCGAGCGGGAGGCGAAGACGATCTCGCAGCTCTCGCACCCGCACATCTGCGCGCTGTACGACGTGGGGCGCGAGGGCGAGACCGAATACCTCGTCATGGAGCTCCTGGAAGGGGAGACGCTCGCAGCCCGCCTCGCGAATGGCGCGCTGCCGCTCGAGCAGACGCTGCGGTACGGGACGGAGATCGCCGACGCGCTCGACAAGGCGCACCGTCAGGGGATCGTGCACCGGGATCTCAAGCCCGGCAACGTGATGCTGACCAAGACGGGGGTGAAGCTGCTCGACTTCGGTCTGGCAAAGGCCCTCCCCTCTCCCGGCGGGAGAGGGGCCGGGGGTGAGGGGGTCACGTCGCTGCCGACGCAGCAGGGGCTGACGCAGGAAGGGACGATCCTGGGGACCTTCCAGTACATGGCGCCGGAGCAGCTCGAGGGCCGCGAGGCCGACGCGCGATCGGACATCTTCGCGCTCGGCGCGGTTCTCTACGAAATGGCGACGGGGAAGAAGGCGTTCTCGGGCTCCTCGCAGGCGTCGCTCATTTCCGCGATCATGAAGGAGAGCCCCGCGCCGATCTCGTCGCTCCAGCCTGCGGCGCCGCAGGCGCTCGACCGCGTCGTCCAGACCTGTCTCGCCAAGGATCCCGAGGACCGTTGGCAGAGCGCCGCCGACGTCAAGCGCGAGCTGCGTTGGATCGGAGAGGGCTCGAGCCCGGGGGTCCCGACGCCCGCGGTCGCAAACCGCCGGTCCGCTCACCTTCTCCCGTGGGTCGCGCTCGTCGCGATGACCGCGCTGGCGGCCTGGCTCGCGCTCTCCGGCGCCCGCCGGCCACCGCGAGCGGAAACGACCTACCGGTCCGCGATTCTGCTTCCGGAGAAAGTGCATTTCGCGAACGCCGCGATCTCGCCGGATGGCACGCGCCTCGTCGTCGCCGGCCAGGACTCCGACGGAACCGATCGCCTGTGGCTGCGGCGGCTCGACGCCTTCAAGAGCGAGCTTCTGCCGGGGACGGAGCACGCAGCGCTTCCGTTCTGGTCGGCGGACGGGCGTTATGTCGCCTTTTTCGCCGACGGCAAGTTGAAGCGCATCGAGCCTTCGGGCGGACCGCCGATCGCGCTCTGCGACTCCGACGGCGTCGGAGGCGCCTGGGGCTCCGGAGGCGACGTGCTTTTCGCGGAGCCGTCCGGGCCGATCTACCGACTCCCGTCCGCCGGCGGCAAGGCTCTCCCGGTGACGAAGCTCGACGACGGCCGTCACGAGACCAGCCACCGCTATCCCTCCTTCCTGCCCGACGGCAAGCACTTTCTCTTCACCGCGCTCAACCTGGCCGGGAGCCCGCAGGACGAGGCGAACCGGCTCTACGTCGGCTCGATCGACGGTGCGCCCGCGAAGCCTTTGATGGCCCTGTCGACGAACGCGATCTACTCGGAGGGTTATCTGCTCTACAAGCTGGGCGGCCTGTCGAGCGGAAGCCTCATGGCCCAAGGGTTCGATCCGGGACGGCTCGAGGTCCGGGGCGAACCGATGGTGGTCGCCGACGCGATCAGCTCGAACCTGGGCTATTACGACCTCGCCAGCTTCACGGCTTCCTCCAACGGCGTGATCGTCTACGACAGCTCGTTTCTCTCGACTCGACTCCAGTGGCTCGACCGCGCCGGAAAGCTTCTCTCCACATTCGGCGAAGCCGGTCGGTACGACTTCCCCAGAATCGCTCCGGACGGGAAGCGGATCGCGTTCGCGATGTACGACGCGGGGACCAACAAGAACCAGATCTGGGTCGGCGACGTGGCGCGCGGCACGCAGATGCGGCTGACCGCCGGGCCCGGAGAGAACCTGACCCCGATCTGGTCGCCCGACGGCGAGCGCGTCGCTTTCGCGAGCGACGGCAAGCACCAGGACGACCTCGTCGTGCGCGGGACGAGCGGCGCCGGCGCCGACGAAGCGCTCACCGACGAGCCGGGTCAGAAAGTTCCGTTCGACTGGTCCCGCGACGGCCGGTACGTCCTCTACTTCGACCGGCCGGCGACCGGCGTCCGCAACCCGCGTCTCTCGGTCCTGCCTCTGTTCGGGGACCGAAAGCCGTTCGTGTTCTATCCGACGACCGCGGACGGTCAATTCGTCGCGTCGTTTTCGCCGGATGGGCGCTGGGTCGCGTTCTCCAACGCGGAATCCGGCCGGACGGAGGTGTACGCGGCGTCCTTTCCCGACGCGAAGCGGAAGGTCCAGATCTCAGTCGCGGGGGGAGACTCGCCGCGATGGAGATCCGGCGGTCGCGAGATCATCTACCTCGGTCCGGGAAGAATTCTGACGGCCGTCGCCGTCGAGGCGGGCGCGGACCTCAAACTCGGTGAGCCCCGGCCGCTCTTCGAGCTCCCCGGCGGCGCCGAGCGTTGGGATGTGACTCCCGACGGACAACGCTTCCTGGTGAACGCGCCGGTCGTGGAGACCAACGCCGTGCCGCTCTCTCTCGTCGTCAACTGGCCGGCGAAGCTGAAGAAGTAGCCGCGCTCGGCGGCGGGAACGGCGCGAGGATCTGCTCGACGGCGCGACGGATGTCCTTCGCGATGGCCTCGGGACTGTTGCCGACGAACTTCGAGACCCAGCCGCGCCAGACGAGCTTCTTCGCCGGATCGCGGAAGTCGATCGCGAGCGTCCGCTCCCGGTAGGTCTCGCTTCCCACGTACGTCGGGAGAGACCACCAGGTGTATACGCCGTACTGGTCGCGCGAGACGATCCCGTTGGCGCGCGTGTGGTAGTCGATGAAGAAGTCCGGCGCCGCGCCTTCGGCGGCGGGCTGGAAACCCTTCTTGGCGAGGAGCGCCGTCACGTCTTTCTTGACGTGGTCGTCCACGAACCGCGTGTCCACGATCGCGCTGCCGATGCCCTTGTCCTCCTGCGGATCGGCGTACCAGCCGAACGTCTTCCAGCCGGCGAAGCTCACGTTGTGGTCCCAGGAGGCCTGGGGCGGCGGCGTCGAGCTGCAGGACAGCCCGGCAGCCGCGACGGCCAGGACGGCGGCGAGGCGGAACGTTTTCATGCGCGCGACTTTACTCCAGGACCGGACGCCGCACGGTTGTATCCTCGGGCGCATCTTGTCCGAGTCACGCGCGCCGTCGCCCTGGACCCGCCGCGGCTTCGTCCGCCTCGCGGCGGCGGCGATCGGCGCGATCCCGGCGCGCCGGCTTCTCGGGCAGTCGTCGGGTCCCGCGCCTGCGGAACATGCCTTTCCGATCGTCATCGACGCCCTGGGCGGTCCGGGCGATCCGGCGGCGGAGGAGGGAGCCGCGCTGTCGGCCCGGGCGATCGCCGACGTCCGCGTTTCCGGAATCTCCGCGGTCAACCTGACGGTCGGTCCGGTCGGCGAGCGCCCGAGCCTCGCGGCGTTCGAAGGGATCTTTCGCGACCTCGCCGGGTGGGAGAAGGAGATCGACGCGCACCCGGACGTCCTGATGCGCGTCCGCGGTGCGGCGGACCTCGACGCGGCGCGCGCCTCCGGACGCCTCGGGCTGATCTTCGGCCTCCAGGATGGCGTCGCGTTCCACGACGACGTCTCGCGCCTCGACGTCCTCCATCGCTTCGGCATCCGCATCATCCAGCCGACCTACAACCTGAGAAACCTCATCGGCGACGGATGCCTCGAGCCCGACGGCGCGGGGCTCTCGCGCACCGGGCACGAGGCCGTCGAGAGGATGAACGCGCTGCGGATCCTTCTGGATCTCTCGCACTGCGGCCGGCGAACGACACGGGACGGGCTCGACGCGTCGAAGCGGCCGCCGGCGTTCACGCACACCGGATGCGCGTCCGTCGCCGACCATCCGCGCAACAAAACCGATGAGGAGCTCCATCTGCTCGCGGACAAGGGCGGCGTCGCCGGCATCTACTTCATGCCGTACCTGCGGACGGCCGGTCAGCCGATGGCCGAGGACGTCGTCCGGCACGTCGAGCGCGCGCTGCAGGTGGCGGGGGAGGACCACGTGGGCGTGGGAACCGACGGCGCCATCTCGCCGACCGATCTCTCGCCCGAATATCGGGCGCGCTTCCGCGCCGACATCGAGCGCCGCAAGAAAGCCGGAATCGGCGCCCCCGGCGAGGTGCCGGACGTCTTCCCGCTCGTGCCCGATCTCAACTCGCCACGGCGGATCCAGAAGCTCGGCGAGATGCTCCTCGCCCGCGGGCACTCGACGGCGCGCGTCGAGAAGATCGTCGGCGGCAACTTCGTGCGGCTCTTCCGGGAGGTCTGGGGAGGAGACAAGGCATGAGATTTCCGCGGATTTTCCTTAGCGTCGTGCTCGGGCTGCCGCCCGCGATGGCGGTCGCGCAGACCGCTCCCGTCGCTTCGGCGCCCTGGTATCAGACCGACTTCCCCCCCGAGGAGTTCCGGGCCCGCTGGGAGAAGATCTTCGACCGGATCGGCGACAAGGCCGTGGCCCTCGTGGCCGGGTCGCCGGCCGCCGGCGGCTTCCTCTTCCCGAGGCAATCGAACGACTTCTATTACCTGTGCGGCGTCGAGACGCCGGGCTCCTACATCCTGCTCGACGGCCGGAGCCGGAAGGTGACCCTCTTTCTTCCGCCGCGGAACGCGCGACTCGAAGCCGCGGAGGGCCGGATCCTGTCGGCCGACGACGCGGAGCTCGTTTCCCGGCTCACCGGAGCGGATGCCGTGGCGCCGACCGACGCGATGCGCGGCGACTGGCTCGGCGCGGCGCCGGCGAATCTCCCCGAATCGGTGTGGACGCCGTTCTCGCCCGCCGAGGGGTCGGCCGAGCAGCGCTACGAGCTCAACGCGCGCAACGCGGCGATCGCCGCCGATCCCTGGGACGGCCGGATCTCGCGTGAGGGGCGGCTCGTCGAGCTCCTTCGCGCGCGATACTCGCGCGCGAAGATCGCCGACCTGACGCCGGTCGTGGACGAGCTCCGGAGCGTCAAGAGCCCGCGCGAGGTCGCGCTCATCCGCCGCGCGTCGCGGATCGCGGGCCTCGGGCTCCTCGAGGCGATGCGGAGCACGCGGCCGGGCGTGCGCGAATGGGAGCTCGACGCCGCAGCGCGGTACGTCTTCCTCGTCAACGGCGCGCGGCTCGAGGGCTACCGATCCATCACCGCGGCCGGCACCGCGAACATCTGGAACATGCACTACTACCGGAACTCGGCGGAGCTGAAGTCCGGCGACGTCGTGCTGATGGACTACGCGCCCGACGTTCACTCCTACACGAGCGACATCGCGCGCGTCTGGCCGGTCTCCGGGAAGTACGGCCCGACGCAGCACGAGCTTCTCGGATTCGTGCTCGCCTATCGCAACGCGATCCTGTCGCGGATCCGGCCGGGCGTGGCGCCGAAGGACATTCAGGAGCAGGCGAAGGCGGCGATGGAGCCGATCTTCGCGCGCACGAAGTTCTCGAAGCCTCTCTACGAGCAGGCCGCGCACCGCCTCGTCGACACGGGCGGCGGCGTCTTCTCGCATCCGGTCGGACTCGCGGTTCACGACGACGGCGAGTACGCGGGCCGGCCGCTCGTTCCCGGCGTCGTGTTCTCGGTCGACCCGCAGCTGCGCGTGCCCGAGGAGAACATCTATCTGCGCTACGAGGACGTGGTCGTCGTGACGCCGTCGGGCGTCGAGAATTTCACGGCGTTTCTCCCCTCCGAGCTCGACGCGCTCGAGAAGGCCGTCCGCGACGGCGCCGCGAGCGGCGGAATCGTCCAGAAGTTTCCGGCGGCGGCCCTCGACCGCTGACGGCGGCCGCGGCTACGGCTTCTTCGGCCAGCGATCCTTCGGAACGTCGCGATAGACGTCCTCGAGCTTCTGGTATCCGTCCGCGATGACGGTCGATGCGAGGTTGTCCCGGTCGACGGAGACGGGCGCGATCAGGATCGAGGGCACGTCGGTCTTGCCGTTGGACAGGCCCCGCGTCGCCCGGCCGGGGCGCTCCTTTCGGGCCATCTTGACCGCGACCTCGGCGGCCGTGGAGGCGAGGAGCCGGATCGGTTTGTAGACCGTCATGCTCTGCGTGCCTGCGGCGATGCGCTGGCAGGCCGAGAGCTCGGCGTCCTGACCCGAAACGAGCGTCGTTCCCGCGAGCTTCTGCTCGGCCAGGGCCTGGATCGCTCCGCCGGCGAGGCCGTCGTTGGCCGCGACGACCGCGTCCACCCGATTGTCGTTCGACGTGAGAGCATTTTCCATGATCTTCAACGCCTCGACCGCGAGCCAGTCCCGGGCCCACTGGTCCGCCACGACGTGGATGTCGCCGCGCGATACGTACGGCCCGAGCACCTTCATCTGGCCCTGGTGATAGAGGTGCGCGTTGTTGTCCGTCGGTGCGCCGCCGATCACGGCGTAGTTGCCGCGCGGGCGGCGGGCGACGAGGTACTCGGCCTGTAGCTGCCCGACCCGCTCGTTGTCGAACGAGACGTAGAGGTCCACGTCGGCATCGTTGATCAGGCGGTCGTAGGCGATGACCGGGACGCCCGCCCGATGGGCCGCCTCGACGATCACGGCGGCCGTCTTGCCGTTGTGCGGCGCGACGAGGAGCACGTCCACGCCCTCCGTGAGCATGTTCTCCGCCTGCGCGTTTTGCAGGGCGTCGTTTCCGTTGGCCGCCTGCACGAGCACCTCGGCGCCGAGCTCCCTTGCGCGCGCGACGAGCAGATCGCGGTCCCGATGCCAGCGCTCCTCCTTCAACGTGTCCATCGAGAATCCGATGCGGATCTTCTTCCCGGCGGCCGGTCGCGGCGACGCCGCCTTCTCCCGCGCGGGGCAGCCGGCCGCGAGCGCCGCGGCGAACGCCAGGAGGACGGTTCGCCGGCGACGGGCGAGAAGAGCCATCGGGATCGGGAGACTACCGCCTACCGCGCCGGCCGGCGGCCCGCAACGTCGGCGGCGACGGCGGCGACGAGGATCGTGCCCTTCAGGATCGGCTGCCAGTAGGGCTCGGTGTTCATGAGGCTCATCCCGTTGTCGAGCGAGGCCATCACGAGGGCGCCGAGGAGCGCCCCCCACACCGTTCCCCGGCCGCCGAGAAGCGAGGTTCCCCCGATCACCGCGGCGGCGATGGCGTCGAGCTCCATCAGACGTCCGGCGTCGGAGGTGGCCGAGCCGACGCGCGCCGTCAGGACGACGCCCGCCACCCCGCAGAGAAGGCCCATGAGCGTGAAGACTCCGGCGACATTCCGCTCGATCGAGACACCCGAATAGAGCGCCGCCTCGCGGTTGCCGCCGATGGCGTAGAGCCGACGGCCGAACGCCGTGTGGTTCGCGATCGTCGAGAAGGCCGCGGCGACGGCCGCGAGCAGCAGGACCGGCAGCGGAATCCCGGCGTAGGCGTTCATGAGAGCGGTGAACGCGAGGATCGCGGCGGCGAGCGCGACCCGTCTTCCGCGCGACGTTCCCGAGGCGCGCGCCGGGACGAGAAGAAGCGCCGCGGCCAGGGCGCCCGCGATGGCCCAGCCGGCGGCCTTGCCGAGGTAGGCCTGGCCGATGCGGAGAAACGCGTCGCCCGGAGAGATCGAGATGCCTCCCGTGATGCCGAGGAGCGTTCCCTGGAAGACGAGCATGCCGCCGAGCGTGACGATGAAGGAGGGCACGCGCATCCGCGCGACGATCGTCCCCTGCGCGAGTCCCAGTGCGGCGCCGAGGACGAGGGCCGACGCCAGTGCCGCGGCGAGCGGCCAGCCGGCCTTGACGGTCGCGATGGTCGCGACGGCGCCGAGCAGGCCCGACATCGCGCCCACCGACAGGTCGATCTCACCCGTCACGATGACGAGCACCATCCCGACGGCGAGGAGCGCGGTCACGGACATCTGACGCGCGAGGAGCGCGAGGTTGCGGGCGCTGGCGAACGTGCCGCCCGTCGCGGTGAAGAACACCGCCCAGATGACGAGCAGCGCGCCGGCGAGCGTCCACGCGCGCCAGGAGAGTCCGGCCTTGCCGCGCGCCGACATCTCAGGCGCTCCCGGTCGCCGCGGCCACCAGGGCTTCCGGCGTGGCCGACGGGCCTTCGAGATGCGCCGCCGGCCGGCCCTGCTTCAGGACGATCACCCGACGGGAAAGAGCGAGAAGCTCCGGAAGGTCGGAGGAGACGAGGACGATCGCGGCCCCTTCCGACGCCAGGCGGCAGATGATCTCGTGGATCTCGGCCTTGCCCCCGACGTCGATGCCGCGCGTGGGCTCGTCGAGCAGCAGGATCCGCGGCTTCGCGAGGAGCCATTTTCCGATGACGACCTTCTGCTGGGTGCCGCCGGAGAGATCGGCGACGCGCGCGGCGAGGGAGGGCGTGCGAATCGAGAGGGCTTCGACCGGACGGCGCGCCGCCTCGGCCCGGGCGTCGTCGTCGAGCAGGACGCCGCGGACGAAGCTCCGCAGAGTCGGCAGCGTCAGGTTCTCGAGCACCGACGCTCCCGGAACCAGGCCGTAGCGCTTCCGGTCCTCCGAAACGAGGGCCACGCCCGAGGCGATCGCCTCCGACGGAGCGCGAAACGGCGCGCGGCGCTCGCGTCCGGCGACCCGCAGGGTTCCGGAGACGCGCGCGCGGGCCGCGCCGAACAGCGAGGCGAGGAGGGCGGTGCGGCCCGAGCCCATGAGGCCGCCGATGCCGAGGATCTCGCCGGCGCGAACCGAAAACGAGACGCCGTCGAGCGCGAAGCGGCCGGGCCGGTCGGGGTCCGCGACGCGCCAGCCCTCGACCGAAAATGATTCTGCGCCCCGGGGCGGGTCGGGCCTGGGATACATCGTCGAGACCGGCCGGCCCACCATCGCCGCCACGACGCGGGCCGGCGTCCAATCTCCGGCGGGAGCCGATGCGACCGCACGCCCGTCGCGCAGCACCGTGATCCGGTCGGCGATCGCGAACACTTCCTCGAGGCGATGGCTCACGTAGATCGCGGCGACGTTCTTCGCCGCGAGCCCGCGGAGAAGGCCGAGCAGCCGCTGCGCGTCGCGTTCGCCGAGAGACGCCGTCGGCTCGTCGAGCACCAGGATGTCGGCGCGCTTGTCGAGGGCGCGCGCGATCTCGACCAGCTGCTGCTGGCCGACGCCGAGCGAGCGAACGGGCCGATCGACGTCGAAGTCGGCGCCCACCCGGGCGAGGGCGTCCCGCGCCGCCGCCCGCAGGCGGTCCCACTGGATGAAGCCCCGCCGCACGGGCTCGCGCCCGAGCATCAGGTTCTCGGCGACGCTCAGGTCGGGCACGAGGGCGAGCTCCTGCGCGATGACGGCGACGCCCCGGCGCTCGGCTTCGGCGATGCCCGCGAAGCGGACGACCTCGCCCCGGAGCCGGATCGTGCCCTCGGAGGTCCCGCCGGGGTAATAGCCGGACAGAATCCGAATGAGCGTGCTCTTGCCCGCCCCGTTCTCGCCGCACAGCGCGTGGATCTGCCCGGGCTCGAGATCCAGGTCGACGGCGTCCAGCGCGCGAACTCCCGGGAAATCCTTGGTGATCCCCCGGAGCTCCAGGAGCGCCATGGCCGCGGTTATATCCTTTCGCGGCCGACTGCCGGCCGGCAAGGAGGAGTCGACGTGATCGAGATCCATCGCGCCCCCGGGAAAATCTTCTACGCCCTCGCGGCTGCGCTCGCGCTCTTCGGAGCGGCCGCAACGTCGCGCGCCGCCGAGCCGCCCGTCAAGTCGAAGGACGCGGCGGAAGCGAAGCCGGCGGCCGGCCCCTACGAGCATCTGCCGTTTCGCTTCATCGGCCCGCCGGGCAACCGCGTGAGCTCCGTGGTCGGCGTTCCGGGGGACCCGAACGTCTACTACGCGGGCGGCGCCTCCGGCGGCGTCTGGAAGTCGGTGGACGGCGGCAACCACTGGAAACCGATCTTCGATTCCGAGAGCGCGCAGTCGATCGGATCGATCGCGATCGCGCCGTCCGACCCGAACGTCCTGTGGGTCGGCACGGGCGAGCCGTTCATCCGCAGCAACGTCTCGATCGGCAACGGTGTCTACAAGTCCACCGACGCCGGCAGGACCTGGACACACGTCGGCCTCGAGAAGACCGGCCGCATCGCGCGCGTGATCGTCGATCCGCGCAATTCCGACGTCGCCTTCGTGGCCGCGATCGGCACGTGCTACGGGCCGCAGCAGGAGCGCGGGGTCTTCCGGACGACCGACGGCGGGAAGACGTGGGAGCGCGTCCTCTTCGTGGACGAGAACACGGGCGCCTCCGATCTCGCGATGGACCCCACGAACCCGCGGATCCTCTACGCCGGGACCTGGCAGATCGACATCAAGACGTGGGGGAGAAAGAGCGGTGGCCCCGGGAGCGGCGTCTATGTGACGCGCGACGGCGGCACGACCTGGAAGCACATTACGGGGCACGGTCTGCCCGACCCGCCGCTCGGAAAGATCGCCGTGGGGGTCGCGCAAGCGAACCCGCAGCGCGTGTACGCGCTGATCGAGACCGGCGACCGCGGCTCCCTCTGGCGCTCGAACGACGGCGGCGAGGAATGGAAGCTCGTCAACAACAGCCGCCTGCTGAACGAGCGGCCGCACTACTACTCGCGGATGCTCGTGATGCCGGACAACGCCAACGAGGTCTATTTCCCGTCGAACGGCATGGGCATGACGCTCGACGGCGGCGAGACGGCGGAGCAGATTCCTTGGGGCGGCGACAACCACGACATGTGGGCCGACCCCAAGGACGCCCGCCGAATGATGATCGGCAACGACGGCGGCGTCGAGATCTCGACGACGCGCGGACGGGAGTGGAACTTCCTGCGGCTGCCGATCGGGCAGATGTACCACGTCGCGACGGACAACCGCGTGCCGTATTTCGTCTACGGACAGATGCAGGACGACGGCTCGATGAAGGGGCCGAGCCACGTCCCGGGAGCCGGCAGCATTTCCGCGGCGCAGTGGACCTCGACGGCCGGCTGCGAGACCGGCTGGGCCACGCCCGACCCGGTCGATCCGAACATCGTCTGGGGCGGCTGCTATGCCGGCGTCGTCGAGCGTTTCGACGCCCGCACCGGAATGTCGCGGTCGGTGAGCCCGTGGCCGGAGCGCACGATGGGCGCCAACGCGGGGCAGGTCAAGCTCCGGATCAACTGGACGTTTCCGATCGCGATCTCGCCGCACGACCACAACGTCGTCTACGTCGGCAGCCAGTACGTCCACCGGACGTCCGACGGCGGCCAGAGCTGGGAGGCGATCAGCCCGGATCTCACGACGAACGATCCCGCGATGATGGGCGACTCGGGCGGCCTCACGGTGGACAACCTTTCCGTCGAGTACGCCGGCGTCGTCTACTCGATCGCGGAGTCGCCGAAGGAGAAGGGCGTCATCTGGGCCGGGACCAACGACGGCCAGGTCCAGGTGACCCGCGACGGCGGCGCGCACTGGGACAACGTGACGCGGAATCTCCCCGGCCTTCCGCCGAAGGGGACCGTCGACAGCGTCGATCCATCGCACTTCGACGGCGGCACCTGCTACGTCGCGGTCGATCTGCATCAGGTCGACAACCGCGATCCGTTTCTCTACAAGACGTCCGACTACGGGAAGACCTGGAAGGCGATCGCGTCGAACATCCCGAAGAGCCCGCTGTCCTACGCGCACGTCGTCCGCGAGGATCCGTTCCGCAGGGGGCTGCTGTATGCCGGCACCGAGAACGCGCTGTACGTCTCCTTCGACGACGGCGGGCGCTGGGAGCCGCTCCAGTCGAAGCTGCCGCACGCGCCGGTGTACTGGCTGACGGTGCAGGAGCACTTCCACGACCTCGTCGTCGCGACGTACGGGCGCGGGTTCTACATCCTCGACGACGTCACGCCGCTCGAGCAGCTGACCGATTCGGTGCGGGCCTCGGCGGCGCAGCTCCTCGAGCCGCGGCCCGCGTACCGCTTCCGGACGATCTCACGTCCCAACCTCGCGCGCGCCAGCACGGCGCGCGGCAAGAACGGTCCGGCCGGCGCGGTGCTGAACTACTGGCTGAAGGACGCGCTGCCGGAGGCGCCGCCGGCGGACAAGGACAAGGACAAGGACAAGGACAAGGACAAGGTCAAGACGGAGAAGAAGAGCCCCGTCGAGATCACGATCCTCGACGCCGCCGGCCAGAAGATCCGGACGCTCCCGGGCCCGGGCAAGGCCGGCGTGAACCGGATCGTCTGGGATCTGCGCTACGAGCCCACGATCGAGGTGCGCCTCCGCACGACGCCCTCCGGGAATCCGCACCTGTGGGAGGAGAAGCGTTTCCGCGGAAAGGAGACGCGCGACGTCTACTACTACGGGATCTCGGAGCTCAAGAACGGGCCGCTGGTGGCGCCGGGAACGTACACGGTCCGGCTCACGGTAAACGGCCGGGACGCCGGCATCCAGAAGCTCGTCGTGAGGAAGGACCCCAACTCGGCCGGGTCCGAGGCCGACGTCGAGGCCTCGACGAAGCTCTCGCTATCGATCTACCGCGACACGAACACGTCGGCGACGATGATCAATCGTCTCGAGTGGACGCGGAAGCAGATCCAGGATCTCCGCAAGATGCTCACGGCGGAGAAGGCGCCCGCCGCCGACTTCGCGTCCGTCGACGACCTCGAGAAGAAGGTCCGCGCGGTGGAGGACCGACTCCTGCAGCCGACGCTCGCGGAGGCCGACCAGAAGTCGTTCCGCGGACCGCTGCAGCTCTACCTGGCGCTCCTCTGGCTCCAGGCCGAGGTGGGGCCGGGCGCCGCGGACGTCTCGGGCAACGCGGACTTTCCGCCCACGAAGCCGGAGCTCGAGGTGTACGACGTCCTGTCGAAGAGGCTCGCGGACGCGCGGCTCGCGTTCGACGACCTGTACGCGAAGGGCATTCCGGCCTTCGAGGAGGCCTCGAAGGGGCGCGTTCGTCTTCTGTCCGTCGAGGAACCGCCGGAGCCGCGCCCCGAGCGCAAGAGCGAGGACGAGGACGACGACGACTGGTCGGACTGAGTCGGCAGATGCGTCGCGGTGTATCCTGATCCGCTGATCTTTCGTCCCGAAGGGTCGGAGGAGGGAAATTTCGGAGTGGAGGCGATGAAGGAATACTCGACGCTCCTGGAAGAAGCCCTGGAAGCCTGGGAGTACACGCGGCAGGGGGTCCTGGACGAGTTCCAGGCGCTCCCGGAGAAAGAGCTGGGATTCCAGCCGACCGAGAAGAGCCGCACCGCGATCGAGCTCGTCCAGCACATCGTCGAGGTCGGCACGCTCATGGTGGGCGAGCTGACGCGGTCGGACGGCGACTTCCAGCGGAAGTCCTACGAAGGCTTTCTGCACGAGTACGGGCGCGGCATCTCCGCCAAGCGCACGAAAGCGCAGCTGCTCGACGCCCTGAAGAAGACGCATACGGAAGGCCAGCGGCGCTTCCGCGAGGTCGGGGAGCTTCACATGCTGCAGTCGATCCGCCGCTTCGATGGCAAGACGGGCACGCGCTTCGCCTGGTTGAACCACGGGATCTCGCACGAGGAGTACCACCGCGGCCAGCTCGCCCTGTACGCGCGCCTGCTCGGGCGCGTGCCGGCTCTGACGCGGCGAATCGAGGGAAAGTGATCCGCGGAGTGCGCCGGGAAGCCGCAACGTTCGCCGCGCTCCTGATCGCCGCGGCCGCCGCGGCCCTGTCGGCGCAGGCGCCGCCTTCGCCTTCGTCTAACAAGCTCGGCCGCATCGACTTTTCGACGTCCGGGACGCCGGACGCACAGGCGCACTTCCTCACGGGCGCGCTCCTCCTCCACAGCTTCGAGTTCGAGGACGCCGCCACCGAGTTCCGGAAGGCGGAGGAGATCGAGCCCGGCTTCGCGATGGCGTACTGGGGCGAGGCAATGACCTACAACCACCCGCTCTGGGCGGAGCAGGACCTCGACGCCGCGCGCAAGGCGCTCGAGAAGCTCGCCGCGACACCGGAGGCGCGGCGCGCGAAGGCGCCGACGCTCCGGGAGAAGATGTATCTCGACGCCGTCGAGGCGCTGTACGGCGACGGTGACAAGCCGGCTCGGGATCGCGCCTATTCCGAGGCCATGCGCCGACTGTACGAGCAGTTCCCGGACGACCTCGACGGCGCGAGCTTCTATGCGCTCTCGATTCTGGGCGCCTGCGAGGGCAAGCGCGACACCGCGCAATACATGAAGGCCGCGGCGATCGTCGAGGAGGTCTTCGCGAAGAACCCGGATCACCCCGGCGCCGCTCACTACCTGATCCACTGCTACGACGACCCGGTCCACGCGCCGCTCGGCATGCGCGCCGCGCGTGTCTACGCCACCATCGCGCCGTCGGCGACGCACGCCCTGCACATGCCGTCGCACATCTTCCTCGCGTCCGGGATGTGGCCCGAGGTCGTGTCGTCCAACGAGGCGTCGTGGAAGGCCTCTGTCGATCGTGCCGACCGCCTCAAGCTCGGCCCGGACGCGCACAGCTTCCACGCGCTCTCCTGGCTCGAGTACGGCTACCTCCAGCAGGGCCGGTACGCCGACGCGCGGAAGACGCTCGCGCTCATGGAGGCGGACGCGGCGGCGGGGGCGTCGTCGGGCCGCGCGAAGGCCGGCTTCGCGTCGATGCGCGCGGCGTACGTCGTCGAGACGCGGCGGTGGAAGAGCGACGCCGTCGCGATGCAGACCCCGGCGGATGACGCACACCGCGACCTCGATCTCTTCACCACGGGCTTTGCGGCGATCGAGTCGGGAGACCGCGCCGGGGCACGGAAGGCGCTCGCCGCGATGTCGGCGAAGCCGAGCACAGGCGGAGGCGGCGGAGGCGGCTCCGCGCACTCGCACGGCGGCGGCGCGATGTCGTATTCGGGCGGCTCCTCGGCGGACGCCGTTCTGCGGCAGCTGCTCGAAGCCCGTATCGAGATGGCGGACGGGAATCGGGACCGCGCGATCACGCGCGCGAAGTCGGCCGCCGCGCTCGAGGACGGCCTGAACTACGAGTTCGGTCCTCCCGACGTCGTCAAGCCCGCCCACGAGCTGCTCGGCGAGATGCTGCTCGAGGCCGGCCGGCCGGCCGACGCGCGCAAGGAGTTCGAGACCGCGCTCGCGCGGTATCCCGGCCGTGCGCTTTCGCTCCTCGGCCTCGCGCGCGCCGCGTCCAAGGCCGGCGACGCGGCGGCCGCGAAGGACGCGTACGCGCGCCTCGCGGCGATCTGGAGCAGAGCCGACACCGACGTGCCGGAGCTGGCGGAGGTGCGAAGCGGAG
>DATJZU010000013.1:0-11273 GCA_035498835.1 Thermoanaerobaculia bacterium | reverse complement strand
GAGTCTCGGGTGGCGGCAGGACGCCACGCCGCCGGGCTCGGGCATCGTCCAGTTCACGCCGCACGGCTCCGGATGCTCGGTCCAGTTCGGCGCGGGTCGAACGACGGCCGCGCCCGGGTCGGCTCAGGGCCTGTGGCTGATCGTCTCCGACATCCAGGCCGCGCTCGGCCGGCTCGCCGCGGCCGGCGCCGCAGCCGACGAGGTCTTTCACATCGGCGACACCGGCAAGGCGAGCGGGATCGATCCGCAGCGCCGCAGCTATCGCTCCTACGCCTCGTTCCGGGATCCGGACGGCAACCGCTGGCTCTTCCAGGAGATTACGGCGCGAATCCCCGGGCGGATCGATTCTGCCGGGACGACGTTCGTCACCGCGTCGGACCTTGCGGCCGCGATGAGGCGGGCGGAGGCGGCGCACGGCGAGCACGAGAAGCGAACGGGCGTGAGAGACGCGAACTGGTCCGACTGGTACGCCGATTACATGGTGGCGGAGCAGTCCGGCGGGAAACTGCCGTCGTGAGCGGGCATCTCAACCTCGCCATTCCTTCGCTGCTCGTGCTGCAGGACCTTTCCCTCTTCGTTCTCCGCGTGGTGGTGGCCATCGTCTTCGGGGCGAGCGGCTATTACCACCTGTCGGACCCGGTCGGCCGGGCGAAGAGCATCGAGCTTTCTCCGGCCGCGACGCGCGCTCTCGGAGCGGCGGAGATTCTGGGATCCCTCGGCCTCGTCACCGGCGTCCTCGTCCAGCCGGCGGCGACCGGCCTGATCCTCGTGGGCCTGGGGGCGATCCAGAAGAAGGTGTTCCGGTGGAAGACCGGCTTCTGGGGAGAGAAGGCGAGCGGCTGGCACTACGACCTGATGCTCCTCTCTATGAACCTGGTCATCGCCGCGACGGCCGGCGGCCGCTGGGTCCTGGCCATCGGCTGAGGGAACGCTCATCGCCGAGCACGCGTTCGAGATCGAGTTCGTCGATCCGGGCGTGGAGGCATACGCATTCACTTCGGTTGATCCCTGAAGAGTCTTCGAGGGGGGTGACGAGATGAACGATGGCCGCAACCTGGATCGCCGCCGTTTCCTGGGCGCCGCTGCCGTGGCAGCTGCCGCCGCGGAGCTGGGACTGGCCCGCTCTTCGCCGGCTCAGACGACGAAGGCCGGCGTCCCCGCGACGTTCGGACCCGTCAAGCAGGTCGATGCCGGCGTGCTGAGCGTCGGCTATGTCGAGGCCGGACCCGCCGGTGGCCCCGCCGCGATTCTGCTGCACGGCTGGCCCTACGACATCCACAGCTTCGCCGAGGTCGCGCCGCGGCTCGCGTCTTCGGGCTATCGGGTGATCGTTCCGCACCTGCGCGGCTACGGCTCGACGCGCTTCCTCTCGAGCGAGACGGCCCGCAATGGCGAGCCAGGGGCGCTGGCGGTCGACGTCGTCGCCCTCATGGACGCCCTGAAGATCGAGAAAGCGATCCTCGCCGGCTTCGATTGGGGGGCGCGATCGGCCGACATCGTGGCCGCTCTCTGGCCGGGACGCTGCCGGGGACTGGTCTCCGTGAGCGGCTACCTCATCGGGAGTCAGGCCGCCGGCAAGGCTCCGCTGCCGCCCGACGCGGAGCTCCAGTGGTGGTACCAGTTCTACTTCGCGACCGAGCGCGGCCGCGCGGGCTACGAAAAATACAAGCGGGAGTTCGCGAAGCTCATCTGGCGTCTCGCGTCGCCGAAGTGGCGGTTCGATGACGCGACGTTCGACCGCAGCGCGGCGTCCCTCGACAATCCGGACCACGTCACCATCGTGATCCACAACTATCGCTGGCGGCTCGGCCTCGCGGACGGCGAGCGGAAATATGACGATCTCGAGAAGTGCCTCGCCGAGGCGCCGGTCATCGCCGTGCCAACGATCACGATGGAGGGTGACGCCAACGGAGCGCCGCACCCGGAACCCGCCGCCTATACGAAGAAGTTCTCGGGCAGGTACGAGCACCGAACCATCACGGGCGGCGTCGGGCACAACCTGCCGCAGGAGGCGCCGGAAGATTTCGCGAGAGCGGTCGTGGACGTCGATGCCCACGCCGCGTGAGTCGGTCATTCCGAGAAAGGAAACGCCATGAATTTCATCACCACCAAAGACGGCACGCGGATCTTCTACAAGGACTGGGGCAAGGGGCAGCCCATCGTCTTCAGCCACGGCTGGCCCCTGTCGGCCGACGACTGGGACACGCAGATGCTGTTCTTTCTCAAGAACGGTTATCGCGTCATCGCCCACGACCGCCGCGGCCACGGCCGCTCCACCCAGACCAGCGACGGGCACGACATGGATCATTACGCCGACGACCTCGCGGCCCTGACCGCGCATCTGGATCTCAAAGGGGCGGTCCACGTCGGGCACTCGACCGGCGGCGGAGAGGTCGTGCACTACATCGCGCGGCACGGCGAGAGCCGCGTGGCGAAAGCGGCGATCCTGAGCGCGGTGCCGCCGCTGATGTTGAAGACGCCGGCCAATCCGGGCGGGCTGCCGAAGGAAGTGTTCGACGATCTCCAGGCGCAGCTCGCCGCCAGCCGGACCCGGTTCTATTACGACCTGCCGGCGGGACCGTTCTACGGTTACAACCGGCCGGGCGCGAAGCCGTCCCCGGCCGTCATCTGGAACTGGTGGCGCCAGGGAATGATGGGCGGCGCCAAGGCGCATTCCGACGGGATCGTCGCCTTCTCGCAGACCGATTTCACGGAGGACCTGAAGAAGATCACCGTGCCGGTTCTCGTGATGCACGGCGACGACGACCAGATCGTGCCTTACGCCGACTCCGCTCCGCTGTCGGCGAAGCTGCTGAAGAACGGCACGCTGAAGACCTACAAGGGCTTTCCGCACGGAATGCCGACGACGGAGGCCGAGACGATCAACCGCGACCTGCTGGCGTTCGTGAAGAGCTGAGGTCGAGGAGCCGCGGTCCGGGATCCCGAGGTTCGATTCTTGCAATGTCTCGAGGAGCGGGAGGAGTCCCCGATGATGCCGCGCCCACGCACCGCCGAAACGGACGTCCTGATCGTCGGAGCCGGTCCGGTCGGATTGTTCCTCGCCAACGAATGCGCGCGCCGGGGCCTGCGCTACCGGCTGGTCGAAGAGCGGGCCACACAATCCGAGCACTCGAAAGCACTCGCGATCTTCCCGCGGACGCTCGAGATCTTCGACATGGCGGGGATCGCCGCGCCATTCCTCGAGGCGGCCAACCGCGTGACGTCGGTCGCCGTCCGGACCCGCGAACGAACGCTCGCCCGCATCCAGTTCACGCCCGAGCAGACTCCGTACGCGTTCGTCGCGATGGTTCCCCAGGACGTGACGGAGAGGCTCCTCGCGTCGGAGCTGCGGCGCCGGGGAGGAGCCGTCGAGTACGAAACGCGGTTCGCGTCCGCCGAGGAGGACGGCGAATCGATCCGGGCCACCCTCGATCGCAAGGGGGAGCCGATCGAGATTCGCGCGTCCTTCGTCGTCGGGTGCGACGGCGCGCACAGCACGGTCCGCCATCAGTTGAACATTCCCTTCGAGGGCGCGGCCTACAAGGACTCGTTCGTGCTTGCGGACGTCGAGACGAACGACGCATTCCCGGCGTCGGAGCTGGAGCTCTGCCCGAGCGAGTTCGGCCCCGTGGCCATCTTTCCGATGAGCGCAACCCGGCGCCGCATCGTCGCGTCGATCGATGAAGTCGAGGACGAGGCACCGTCCCTGCCGCTCGTGAGGCGCCTTCTCGCCGAGCGCGCGCCGGCCGGCATCGAAGCCCTGTCGCTCGGATGGAGCAGCTACTTCCGGATCCATCATCGGCATGTCGTGCGGCTTCGTGTCGGCCGTTTCTTCATCGCGGGTGACGCGGCGCACATCCACAGCCCGTTCGGCGGCCAGGGAATGAACACGGGTCTACACGACGTCTGGAACCTCGCATGGAAGCTCGACCTGTTCCTCTCGGGTCGCGGCAACGACGCCCTTCTCGACAGCTACGGCACCGAGCGATTGCCGGTCATCGCGCAGGTGATCGAGATCACTCACCTGCTGACGCGCGTACTGGGCACGCCGAATCGATTCGCCCAGGCGCTGCGCGACACTGTCATCCCGATGGTGTCGCACCTGGCTCCCTTCCAGCATGCCTTTGTCCGAAGGCTGTCCGAGCTCGGCATCTCGTATGGCGACAGCCCGATCGTGGACGGCTCCGGCGAGCGCTTCCTCGACGCCTCGATGCGGGGCGGCCGCGGCGTCGGGAACCGCTTCCTTCTGTTCCTCGGCGACGACATCGACCCGGCGACGCGGGAGGAGGCCAGGCGGCTGACCGAATCGCTCCCGGAGGTGCTGGAGCTGCGTCCGTCCTCGACCGGGGGGATCACGCTCGTCCGGCCGGACGGCTACGTCGCCTACGCCGCGCCGGGCGGGCGGGGATTGCCGGCGCTCGCGTCCGTTCGTTCCCTTCTCGAGCGCCAGACGGGCGTTTCCGCGCCGGCCGCTCTCGCCGCGGATCGAACGCCGAACTAACCCCGTTGCGGGCCCCGCCGGGCGGACGCCTTCGGCCGATAATCGTGGCCCGGAGGGATCTCATGTCATCCGAACCGCCCCGCCCCCCGCTGCCGCCGTTCGACCGCGCCGCCGCGATCCAGAAGGTGAGGCTGGCCGAGGACGCCTGGAACAGCCGCGACCCGGAACGCGTGTCGCTCGCCTACAGCCCCGACAGCGTCTGGCGCAACCGCGCCGAGTTCTTCCGCGGGCGCGAGGCGATCCTGCAGTTCCTGAAGCGCAAGTGGACGCGCGAGCTCGATTACCGCCTCATCAAGGAGCTCTGGACGTTCGGAGAAAATCGGATCGCCGTCCGCTTCGCGTACGAGAGCCACGACGACAGCGGGCAGTGGTACCGCTCCTACGGGAACGAGAACTGGGAGTTCGACGCGCGCGGCTTCATGGCGCGGCGGCTGGCGAGCATCAACGACCTTCCGATCCGCGCGGAGGACCGCAAGTTCCACTGGCCGCTCGGCCGCCGCCCCGACGACCATCCGAGCCTCACGGACCTGGGCCTGTAGGCCATGACCACGATGCTCGAGCGCGTGCAGGCGATGATCCGGAAGGAGGCGCCGAATCCGCCGGTCGCCGACCTCGTCGGCTTCCGCGTGCTCGACGTCTCGCCGGGGCGCGCGCTTTTCGAGATGGAGGCGGGGCCCCAGCACGCCAACCCGATGGGCACCGTGCACGGCGGAATCCTCTGCGACCTCGCCGACGCCGCGATGGGGATCGCCTTTGCCTCGACGCTCGGAGAAGGCGAGAGCTTCACGACGCTCGAGCTCAAGATCAACTTCGTGAAGCCAGTCTGGACGGCGCGGCTGCGCGCCGAGGGCCGGATCGTGAAACGCGGCAAGACGGTCGGTCTCGTGGAGTGCGACGTCCACGACGAGACGGGAAGCCTCGTGGCGCGCGCGAGCAGCACCTGCATGATGCTTTCCGGCGCGATGGCCGCCGGGCGCTGAGTCTCACCAGATGCCGGGAATCAGCCGGTAGCGCACGCGCTGCGTGTACTCGGCGTAGCCCTCGAGGCGCTCGCGGAGCAGGCGCTCCTCGCGCACCGCGCGCCAGGCGACGGCGGCGATGAGGACGAGGGCGCCGAGGAGGCCGACCCACGAGCCGAGCAGGAGGGCCGTGCCCGGCGCGAAGAGAACGAAGGCGGCGTACATCGGATGGCGGACGAAACGGTACGGGCCGCGATCGACGAGCACCTGCGCGCGGTCCGTCTGGATCCGCACGGCCGGGGACAGATACGGGTTCGCGCGAAACGTGGCATGGAACCCGAGAAACGAGACGACGAGGGCGATCGCTCCCAGAGCCTGGAGCCATTGCGGGACCTCGGAGATCCGATACCGCACGGCGTCGAGGCCCATCGCCGCGAGCCAGGCGAAGAAGGCGAGCCCGAGCACCGACAGGAGCGCCTTGTCCCAGGCCTCCTGATCGGCTCGGCCGATCCCGGTCATCCGCTCGGCGAGGAGGTCCGGCTGAAAGCGGTAGAGCCAGACGCCCTCCGCGATCGTGAAGCCGAACATCAGGCCCATGTAGATCCAGGCCGCGGGCCAGCGGAACGTCCCGGCGCTTCCGAAAAGGATTGCGCCGAAGACGGCGGCCATCCCGGCGATCTGCGCCGCGAGCTCGAGGGGACGAACCGGCCGGTCTTCGACGATCGGTGAACGATAACAGGGCGCCGACGCAGCGGTCAGAGGCTCAGCGCGCGCGGGCGACCTGCAGCCCGCATGTCCCGGCGATGATCAGCAGCGCGCAAGCGACGCGGTACGGATCCCAGGGCTGCTTGAACCAGGCGACGTCCACGACGAGCACGCCGACGACCGACGCGCCCATCCAGAAGGCGTAGGCCGTCCCCATCGGGATGATCTTCATCGCGACCGAGAGGCAGACGGCCGCGCCGAGCCCCGAGATCGCATAGACGAGAAGGGGAGTCAGGCGCGTGAACCCTTCCGTCATCCGGAGGCTCACGATCCAGACGACTTCGAAGACCGTGGACGCCGTGAGGAAGAGCCAGGATCGGGCGTCGGGCGTCGTCATCTCGACGGGACGAGTGTCCCGCGGCGGCCTGAAGTTCGATTGAAACGGGAATGAGGGGAGTGGAAAGAGCCCGCCGGGTGAAGGAGCCGCGGGTCGCCCGAGCGGGCGACCCGCAACGCCGCCAGAAATCTTCTCTCAGGAGGTCAGGCGGGCTTGCTTGCCGTGACCTTGCGAAAGATCCAGGTGAGCAGCACCGCTCCGAGTGTGGCGACGAGGATCGTGTAGATCATTCCTCCCTCGCCGGAGAAGCCGACCATGCGCATCAGGAATCCGCCCACGAGTGCGCCCACGAGCCCGATGATGATGTCCATCAAGGTGCCCTGGCCCCCGCTCCCCATGATCTTTCCGGTCAACCACCCCGCGATGAGTCCGACGATGAGCCACCAAATGATCCCCATCCTTCACCTCCTCGCTTGAGAAATCCGGGACATCAGGAGCGCCAGCGCTCCCGCGCCGATCGACTTCACGAGAGTGGGATGCTGCGCGTAGAAGCTGGCCGCCTGATCCACGATCGTGGGGTTCTTCTTGGCGGCCTGCTGCGCCATATTCTGGACCTGTTGCGGGGTCACCTGCTGCGCCTGCTGCGGGCTGACGTCGCCGCCGGGGGAAACTCCCTTCAGCCCGGCCGCCGCTGCGAGCGACGCCAGTCCGCCGGGGAGCGCCGCCGAGAGCTGGTTGAGCAGCGCGGCCTTCTGATCGGGGCTCGACTGCTTGAAGAGGTTGGAGAGCATCTGCTCGAACGGAGGCGTCTGGTCGGAGTTGAAGGTGTGCGAAAGCGCATCCGCGAGCGACTGCTGCGGCACGCTCCGAGCGGTCTGGTCGTAGGCGTTGTGCACGTCGGTTTCGGAAACGGCGCCGCTCGAGAACTGCTTGGCGAGGTTCCCCAGGTCATCCAGAAATCCCATGGCAGGTCCTCCTGGGCCGAGGTTATCAATCCGGGATCGGAAAGGGAGTTGCCCGTTCGGGCGAACTATACTGCCCGGCGTGCCCGAGGGACCGGAGATCGAGACGGCGGAGCTGCGCGAGAAGATTCACGAGGAGATCGAGCGGGAGGGCGGCGGGCCCTTCCTCAAGTCGATTGCCCTGACGACGGCATTGCTGGCGGTCTTCGCGGCGGTGGCGGCCTTGCGCGCCGGCGCGACGGTGAACGAGGCCCTCATGGATCGGACGGAAGCCACGCGCCTCCAGGCGGAAGCGTCGGACCAGTGGGCCTATTACCAGGCCAAGGGACTCAAGGCGGCGGCGGAGGAGGCCTCGCGCGCTTCGTGGCTCGCGATCGGCAAGGAACCGCCGGCCGAGTACGTCGAGCGCAAGGCCCGCTACGCCGAGGAGCAGAAGGAGATCGAGGCGAAGGCGCGCGAGAAGGAGAAGGAGCGCGACGCGAAGGTCGTCGAGTCGAACCACCTGCTCCACGAGCACCACCGGTACGCCAACGCGGTGGCGATCCTCCAGGTGGCGATCGCGCTGGGAGCCGTGGCCGCGCTGACGCGCAACCGTCTCGTCTGGATGCTGTCCCTTCTGCTCGGCGCCGGCGGCGCCGTCCTCTTCGCCGTCACGCTCGCCCGCTGAGCGCCGGCCGCTTCAGGTCGTTCGCGCCGGCTCGATGTCCACGGCGATGTTGCGCCACTTGCCCTGGCGAAAGCGCGCCACCGACAACGTCGCGCGCGTCAGGTGCCCGAGCACGATCGCGAGCCAGATGTCGGTCGAGTGCAGGCCGCGCGTCGCCTGGACGAGGGAACAGAGTCCGAGCGGCACGACGATCTGCGAGACGATCGAGATGTAGAGCGGGCTCTTCGTGTCGCCCGTGCCCTGGAGGCCGCCCGTGTACGCGAGCGCGACGGTGACGAACAGACCCGAGACCGAGAGGAACCGCAGGAGCTGCTGGCCGAGCGAGGTCACGAGCGGGTCCTTCATCCCGAAGATGCCGAGCAGGAGATCCGGGATCGTCAGGAAGAGGAGGCCCACGACCGCCGCCACACCGAGCCCGATTCCGGCCGTGACCGCGACGCCGTGCCGGGCGCGCTCCGGGTCGCCGGCGCCGAGGTTCTGTCCGGCGATGGTCGCCGATGCGCCCAGGAGGCCGACCGACGTCCAGGTGATGAGCGAGAAGAGCTCCGTGTATCCGACGGCGTAAGCCGCCTGCGCCGCCGCGCTGTGCTCGAGCGATCCGATGAACCGCAGCAGCAGCACACCGGCGACGTTCATCGCAATGCCCTGGACTCCGGTCGGCAGACCGAATCGGAAGAGCGACCGGATGATGCCGAAGTCCGGCTTCAGGTCCATTCCGCGATGGAAGTGAATCACCGAGTCGGGAGAGAAGAACCGCCAGATTCCGATTGCGGCCGCGAGCGTGCTGCTCGAGACGGTGCCGATCGCGGCGCCGAGCGTGCCGTACCGCGGGATGAGGATCACGTTGAACACGACCGTCAGCGCCGTCATCGCCGCCCCGAGTCGGAGCGGCGTGCGCGGATCGCCCGCGGCGCGGAAGGCGCCCGAGAGCAGGAAGAACAGCATCATGCCGAAGATGCCGAGGAACATCGTGCGAAGAAAGGGGAGCGCCAGGTGCTGCACCTCGGGTGCGGCGTTGACGACGCGCAGGAGCCCCGGGGCCGAGAAGTAGCCGACGATCGCCATCAGCACCGACATCCCGATCGCCGTGAGGAAGGCCTGGTACACGACGCGGTTGACCTTCTCGGGCTGGTTAGCCCCGGCGAAGCGAGCCACGAGCACGCCCATCCCGGTGAAGAGGGAGCTGATGAAGACGATGACGACGATGATGATCTGCCAGCTCACGCCGATCGCCGCGTTCGCCGTGTAGCCGACGTAGTGGCCCACCATCACGTGATCCACGATCCCCTGCACGCCGGCGATGACGTTCTGGAGCATCGTCGGCCAGGCGAGCCGCCAGACCGCGGGCCCGATCGGCCCTTCCACGATCGAACGGTCGAACCGCTGCAGCGGCTTGGGAGCGCCGTCAGCCATTGTTAATGCGTACGGACCGGAGGGGCTTCGGTTTCCCAGCGGCGCGAGACGAGGGCGGCCAGGACGGCGAGGGCGGCCACGAGGATGGCATTGATGAGCGACGTCAGGCGCAGTCCTGCGGTGAACGCCTCGCGGGAAGCGGCGAGCAGGCCCGACCCGACGGGCTCCGGGAGCTGCCGGGCCGCCGAAACCGCGCCACCGAGCGTCCGCCGCGCCGCGTCGAGCGCCTCGGGCGGAACCTCGGCCGGAGCCGCCGCCAGGACGCGGCTGCGGTAGACGACGGCGCCGACGGTTCCGAGCAGCGCGATCCCGAGCGCGCCGCCGAGCTCGGCCGTCGTCTCGGAGATGCCCGCCGCCGCGCCGGCCCTCTCCGCGGGGGCCGTCCCGATGATGATGTCGTTGGCGACCGTGATGACGGGCGCGAGCCCGAGCGAGAAGACGGTCGATCCCGCCACGATCGCCGAAAGGGCCGAAGTCCCTCCCGCCATGGCGAGGAGCAGAAATCCCGCCGCGGCGATCGAGAGGCCGATCACCATGACGCGCGCCCGGCCGAAGCGGCGCACGACCGCGGGCGCGACCATCGACCCGACGACGAATCCGCCGGACCATGGCAGCGTCCAGAGGCCCGCGCGGAGCGGCGAGAGCCCGAGGACGAGCTGCATGTATTGCGTGATGAAAATCGGCGCGCCGAATGCCGTGAAGCACGACAGCATGTAGGTCAAGAGCGACGCGTCGAAAGCGGGGATCCGGAAGAGCGAAAGGTCGATCAGCGGATCGGCGAGCGTCGTCTGCCTTCGGAAGAAGACCGTTCCCGCGGCGAAGCCTGCCGCCAGGCAGGCCGCGGCAACCCAACCCGGACCGTGCTCGGCCGTCTGCTTCAGGCCGTAGATGACGGAGAGCACCGCGAAGAGCGAGAGCGCGGCGCTCGGAAGATCGAGTCGCCCGGCGCGCGGATCGCGGAACTCCGGCAGGAGCCGCGGTCCGAGGACGAGCAGCAGCGCCATCACCGGCACGGCGAGCAGGAAGACCGCGCGCCAGGGGAAGCGCTGCAGCACGAGTCCCCCGAGGAGCGGCCCGATCGCCCCCCCAACGGAATAGCTCGCGATCCAGACGGAAACCGCCACCGTGCGCTCGCGGGCGTCGAGGAACATGTTGCGGATGAGCGACAGCGTCGAGGGCGCGAGCGTCGCGCCTGCGACGCCGAGCAGCGCGCGGCAGGCGATGAGCATTCCCGCGCTCCGGGAGAGAGCCGCCAGCACGGACGCCGCGCCGAACGCGGCGGCCCCGATCAGCAGAAGCCGCCGCCGCCCGATGCGATCGCCGAGCGTGCCCATGGTGATGAGCGACCCGGCCACGAGGAATCCGTAGATGTCGATGATCCAGAGCAGCTGTGTCGCGCCGGGTTTCAGATCCGCCGAGAGCGCCGGCACCGCGAGGTTCAGGACCGTCAGGTCCATCGAGTAGAGCATGCAGGGCAAGGCGATGACGCCGAGACCGATCCACTCGCGCCGGGTGGCCTTGCGGCCGTCGTCCATTGGAATCACTGGCCTACCGAAAGGGTTCGGCTCTCCGCCATTCCGGCTCTCGCGCGTATCGCGAGCCGCTTGCCCGCGCGGCGCAGTGGAGAGAGAATCGCGGCTCGTTGCGCCAGAATGGAGGCACCGATGGCCTCGACGAGGTCCTCGGTTCATCGGATCGGCGGCACGGTTTCGGAGCGGCGCGCGCACGG
>DATJZU010000012.1:0-2709 GCA_035498835.1 Thermoanaerobaculia bacterium | reverse complement strand
CCCGCGCAGATCGCGATCTTCCGGGGCCCGATCCTGCGCTCCTGCGCGACCCGCGGCGAGGCGGTCCGCGAGATCCGCGACACCGTCGTCCACGAGATCGGGCACATGCTCGGCCTCGGCGACGACGAGATGCCGTACTGACGAAAAGGGCCGCCTCGCGGCGGCCCTTCGAAACGACGAACCGAATCGGGCTCTAGCGCCGCGGCCCCCGCGGCCCGCGATGGTCGCGGTTGGGATGCCCCCGGTGCTCGCCCGGGCCGCGCCCTCCGCGCGGGAACTCGCCGCGCCCCTCGTCTTCGCCGGGCGCTCCGACGGGCGCCATCGCCATCTCGGCCTCGAGCTCCTCCTTGGAGAGCGCCTGCTTGCGGGAGAGCTTGATCTTGCCGGTCGGATCGACCGCGATGATCTTGACGGTGACCTCGTCGCCTTCCTTGACCACGTCGGTCGTCTCGCGCACGCGATACGGCGCGAGCTCCGAGATGTGCACCAGGCCGTCCTGCCCCGGCAGGATCTCCACGAAAGCCCCGTACGGCTCGACGCGCCGCACCTTGCCCTTGTAGACCTTGCCGATCTCGGGCTCCTGCGTGAGGCTCTCGATGATCTCGATCGCGCGAAGCGCCGCGGCCTCGTCGGAGGACGCGATGGAGACGCGGCCGGAATCCTCCACGTCGATCTTGCAGCCCGTGGCCTCGATGATTCCACGGATCGTCTTGCCGCCCGAGCCGATGACGTCGCGGATGCGGTCGCGCGGGATCTGCATCGTGAAGATCCGCGGCGCATACGGCGAGATGTTCGGGCGCGGCTTGTCGAGGGCCGCCGCCATCTTCTGCAGGATCTCGAGGCGGCCGCGCCGCGCCTGATCGAGCGCGCGCTCGACGATCTCGCGGCGGAGCCCCTTGATCTTGATGTCCATCTGGAGGGCGGTGATGCCCTCGGCGGAGCCGGCGACCTTGAAGTCCATGTCGCCGTAGTGGTCCTCCTGGCCGGCGATGTCCGACAGGATCGCGAACCTGTTGCCGTCGGTGACGAGGCCCATCGCGACGCCGGCGATCGGCGCCTTGATGGGAACGCCCGCGTCCATGAGCGCGAGCGTGCCGCCGCAGACCGTGGCCATCGAAGACGATCCGTTCGACTCCAGGATGTCCGAGACGACGCGCACGGTGTAAGGGAAGACCTCCTCCGTCGGCAGCACCGGCGAGAGCGCGCGGCGCGCGAGGTTGCCGTGGCCGATGTCGCGGCGCGACGGCCCGCGGAGAAACTTCGCCTCGCCGACCGAGAACGGCGGGAAGTTGTAGTGGAGGAGGAACGTGTGCTCGGACTCGCCCTCGTACTCCTCGATGATCTGGGCGTCGTCGGCGGTGCCGAGCGTCGAGGTCACGAGCGCCTGCGTTTCCCCGCGGGTGAAGAGCGCCGAGCCGTGCGTGCGGGGCAGCAAGCCCACTTCGCAGGTGATCGGCCGGATCTCGTCGAACCGGCGGCCGTCGAGCCGCTGCTGGCGGTCGAGGATCGTCTCGCGGGTGAGCGTCTTGACGAGGTCGTCGGCGGCCTTGGCCGTGTGCGACCGCCGCGGTTCGTCGGTCTCGGGAACGAGCGAGACGGCGGCCTTCTTGACGGCTTTGATCTCGGCGTAGGAGGCGATCTTGCCCTTCATCGTGAGGGCCGCCATCATCGGGGCCTCCCACTGCTGCCGGACTCCCGCCGCGATCGCGGCGGGGTAGCCTTCCGGCGCCACCCAGTGCGGCTTCTGGTATCCGCCCCTGGCTGCGAGCTCCTTCTGTGACGCGATGATGCGCCGCGCGGCCTCGTGGCCGAAGAAGATCGCGTCGATCATGTCGCGCTCCGACACTTCGCGGGCGCCGGCTTCGACCATGACGACGGCGTCTTCCGTGCCGGCCACGATGAGATCGATGTCGGAGCGGTCGCGGTCGGCGTTGGTCGGGTTGAGTACGAAGCTGCCGCCGACGCGGCCGACGCGCACGGCGCCGACGGGAGACGGGAACGGGATGAGCGAGCACGTGAGCGCCGTCGAGGCGGCGTTCAG
This sequence comes from Thermoanaerobaculia bacterium, assembly GCA_035498835.1. GTDB lineage: Bacteria > Acidobacteriota > Thermoanaerobaculia > UBA5066 > Gp7-AA6 > DATBFU01. Next base: position 668 of record DATJZU010000012.1, on the reverse strand, counting down.
CGCGAGCACGTCGGGATCGTTCTGGCCGTCGGCCGAGAGGACGAACGCGATGATCTGCGTCTCGTGGAAGAAGCCCTTCGGGAAGAGGGGCCGCATGGGACGGTCGATGAGGCGGGAGGTCAGGATCTCCTTCTCCGTCGGCCGGCCTTCGCGCTTGAACCAGCCGCCGGGGATGCGGCCGGCGGCGTACGTGTTCTCGCGGTAGTCGACGGTCAGCGGGAAGAAGTCGGCCGCCTCCTTCGGCTCCTTGGCGAAAACGGCGGTGGCGAGGACGACGGTGTCGCCGAATCGGACGACGGCGGCGCCGTCGGCTTGCTTGGCGAGTTTTCCGATCTCGATATCGAGGGAACCGGTGCCCAGGGGAACGCGGGTTGTGTGGATCATGGCTCTTCCTTCAGATGTCAAAGCGGCGCCGCGGCGGGCGGGAGGGGAAGGGGTCCGGAGGCCGCGCCTCCCCCGGGCGACATCGCCCGAACCCGACGGGTGCCGTCGGGTCTTACTTGCGGAGGCCGAGGCGCTCGATCAGTTTCTGGTAGCGCTCGGGGCTTTCGCTCTTGAGGTAGTCGAGCAGCCGCCGCCGCTGGCTGACGAGCTTCAGCAGTCCGCGCCGCGAGTGATGGTCCTTCGCGTGTCCCTGGAAGTGCTCGGTCAGATATCCGATGCGGTTG
>DATJZU010000011.1:0-30864 GCA_035498835.1 Thermoanaerobaculia bacterium | reverse complement strand
GTTGGCCCACTCCCCCTGGGTCCAGGCCTCGGTGGCCCTGCTCGTGCTGCCGAATCCGTGGAGCAGATAGATCACGGGATAGCGGGACGTGCTGCTCGGATAGCCCGGAGGGAGATAGATCGCGACGGGCCGATCGGGAGAGTCACCGAGGAGATTGGCGACGAGTGCGAGGCTGTGGACAGTCTGGTTGACGACGACGCCTCGGTGTATGTCCGCGGACCGAGCGGGAGGCGCCGCAGTTGGCAGCGACGACCCTGCCAGGACGGCACAGAAGCCTCCGAGCAGGACACCGATCAAGCCAGGTTTCGTTCTCATCTCTTCCTTCCTCCACGCCAGGTCACGCGCCGGCACAACCACCCCACCGCTTCTCACTTCGGTTGGAACTCGGGATCGCCCGTCTGCCACAGCGCAAAGGCGTAGATATCGGCGGTGTTCAGTTCACGCTGCCGCCGCGTCGCGCCGATGCCGCCGTGGCCGGCGTCGTAATCGACGCGCAGCAGTACCGGCTTGTCGCTGGCGGTGGCCGCTTGCAGGCGCGCCGCGAACTTGGCCGGTATCCATGCGGCGACGCGCGGATCGTTGATGCCCGTCGTGATCAACACAGCTGGGTACTTGATGCCGTCCTGCACGTGCGCATACGGGCTCATCGCGTACAGCGCCTTGAAGCCCGACTCGGTCCTAACGCTGCCGAACTCGGGGATGCTGTACGGACCATCGGCCGTGGTCTCGGTGCGCAGCATGTCGGCGCCCGGCACGCTGGCGACCGCGGCGGCAAAGAGATCGGGGCGCTCCTCGATCGCCCGCCCGATCAGGATGCCGCCGCCGCTCGCCGCCTGACCGAACAGTTTCGCCGGGCGGGTGTAATGGTGATCCACGAGGTATTGCGCGCAGGCGATGAAGTCCTTCCACGTATTCGGCTTGGTGGCCTGGAACCCGGCCTTGTGCCAGGCCTCGCCCAGCTCGCCGCCGCCGCGCACATGGGCCAAGGCGAGCACGCCGCCACGGTCGTACCAGGCCCGCATCGCCGGAACGTAGAACGGCGACTCGCTGATGCCATAGGCGCCGTAGCCGTCGATCTCCGTGAGGTTGCCGCCGTCGAGCGGCATGCCGGTCTTGTGGACAATCGACAGGGGTACGAGCGTGCCGTCCCAACTCTTCACCCGCACCTCCTCGACCGTCAGATCATCGGGATGGTCGTAGGGTCCCGCGGGTTGCAGGCCGTCATCGCCGAGCGCGGCGGTCTGGGGATCGATACCCAGATAAGTCGGCGCGCGCAAATAGCTGTAGGTGAGCACGGCCACTTCACTGCCCGTGGCGTCCGTGCTCACGTCGGCCACGTCGCCTGCGTACGGCAGCTTCACTTCTTCCGGTTTTGCGTCATTCGCTAGCAGCAGACGATGGATGCTGTTGGCGCCGGCGTCGATGACGCGCCAATAGATCGCGTCGCGGCCCGCATAGACCGCCGAGATCGGCAGATCACCCTGGGCGACGACGACTTTCGGTTTCGAGTCTGCGCGCGTCAGATCGAGCTTGAGGATTTCGCCATGCGGTGCATTCTTCCGCGATAACCAGTAAAGCGTGTCGCCACGAAGCGCGATGACGAAGGGCCGGTTGTCGCCGCCGATGTACTGATCGTCATACCTTGGGGCGACCGCGCGGAATGCGACCTTGCCGTCGCGAATGGCATCGACCGGCGCCGCATACACGCGAAGCCGCGGGTCGGTGCCGGGCGACACGAAGGCGATCGCATAGCGCGACCCCGGCGCGCTGACGATCTCGGCGCCCTCGATCGGCGTCATCGCGATCGGCGTGTCGGCGACGCCCCGTCCGAGGATCGGCGGATCGTCGTCGAACGAGCGCCCCAGCACGTGCAGGTAGACGCGCATATTGTCGTACTTCGCTGTCTTCGGGATCCCGGGTTCGAGCCTCTGGCCACGCGAATAGAAGAACGAGCGGCTGTCCTCACACCAAAACGGCGCATAGCCGTAGGCGCGGTCCGCGATCTCGGGCAAATCCTTGCCGGCCTGTGGGTCGTAGATGTGCAGCACGCCGTCTTCCGAGCCGCCGGCCGCGAGTTGATAGGCGATGTAACGGCCGTCTGGTGAAGGGCGATAGCCGGAGATGCTGTAGTGCGATTTGTCGTTGCCCGGAATCTCCTCCGGATCGATCAGCAGTCTGTCCTCGTCCTTGATACCATCGCGCACATAAAGCTTCGGCGATTGCGCATTCGCCGGCCTGCGCAGGCTGTAATAGCGCCCGCCGACGATCTGCACGTCGCTCACGGCCGCCGGATAGGACGTCGTCAGTTCGTGGACGCGCTCGAGCAGTGCGGGATAACCGGGCAGCGTGTCCAGCGTCTGGCGCGTGTACTCCGTTTGTGCCTTCGTCCAGCGCTGCATCTCGGGATCGTCGAGCTTCTCCATCCATCGGTAGTTGTCAACGACCTTGGTTCCGAAGTAGTCGTCGGTGACCGGACGCACCGGTGCCGCAGGCGGCAGTGAAGCCGCAATCGCTGCGCTTGCCAGGAATAGCGAGTGGCCCACGATGACACAGGGTCTCAGCTCCATGGTCGTTCCTCCAGAGCGGCGTCGGGTTGCAGCGCGGACGGCATCATGACCATCGGGGCCCGGTCATTGTTGATCGGTCGCTACTGCTCTCGGTCGAAAATCCTCGTTCTCGCGCGTCCGCGTTCATGGCTGTTTCCCCGCGGACGACGGCATCGTCGGGACGAACGCGATCTGCGTCCTGCCAGCGTGCGCATAGATCATGACGCTGCCGCCGGGACAGGCGTACTTGACACCCTGGGCCGCGGTCGATCGCGCGCACGATCCGGGAACGTGGGACTTGTACCAGACGTCGACCGTCGCGACCGAGTCGCCCGTCTCGAGCACCATCGGCACGCCCTGGGCGATCGCCGACTCCGGAATGTCGTTCAGGTTGCGGCCGCGCGGGTACATCGGAAGTTTGCCATTGCTCTTCGGTGTTGAGGCGGCGCCGGCGGCGGCCGCAGCGGGTTCCGCCGCGGTCCATCGATACGAGATGTGGCCTTTGCCCTTGCCAACCACGTCGCCATCCTGCTCCTCGCGGAGCATCAATCCTGAGGTCTTGGAAATCCAGATCGTCGCGTCCGTGCTGCCCGCTTTCGACTGATACTTCTCTCGATACACGGCGGCAGCCTGACCGTCCACAAACTCGTCGCGCAGATAGCTGCAGCTGTGAACACCGGGACCGTAGATGCCCGATGTGTCGGCGGCAAAGTTGTATCCGGTCGTCTTCAACTGCCCGTGGCTGCTGCCGGTCTTCAGGTTGGCCTGTCGGATTCGATCGCAGGCGTCCGGATCCGCGCGAACGACGGCGCTTGTCAGCGTGAACGACACGATGATCCATACAGGTGATCTCATGGCGCGTCCCTTCCTTTTTTTTCTTGCACTTCGAGCCGCATCCCGACCCCCGAGACTCCGTCATGGCAGCCTCGCGATCGCGGTCCGCGCGATGTCCGCGAGCTCGGCGTCGAGCGTCGCCTCCCCCCGGTCGGGCGAGATCGTCGCGCCGACGGTCAGGTGCCAGGGGCCCTTGCGCGCCTCGAGGACGCGGCCTCGCGAGGAGAAGCCGAAGCCCATGTTGACCGCCGCGACGTCGGTCGTGAACGCCCAGTCTCCGACGTTCGGGATGTCGTTCGAGACCACGATCGTGTCGCGCACGCCCTTCTGCTCGGGGTCGAGGGCGCGCCGCACGGTCTTGCCGGTGCGCGCGTAGATGGTCTTAATCTGCGCCTCGGTCATGCCGTCGCGTGCCAGATCGAGCTTCACATCCGTCAGCGTGGCGACGGCCTGGGGCATCTGCGGCACCGTGGGCGTCGACGACGACAGGCTCTTGACCAGATCGTCCATCGAGCCCATCTGGCCGGTGCCTGGCGGCGGTGTCGATTCCAGAGCGTTCCCGTACTCGCATGTCGAGCCGGACGAGGAGGAAACCATCTTTCTCTTCAGCACCGCGCCGACCTCCTCGGTCGTGGCGAGCGAGCACGGGTCCGGCATCGTCGTACCGGCCGACTTCGGCGCGCTCGCCGGCGCCTCCGCTCGCGCGGCACCCGTGGGCGGCGCCGCAGCCGAGGTATCTCTGGAGCAGGACAGGGATGTCGTCGCGGCGAGAATCACCGGGGAGATCGTCGCCAGCCGTACGGCTAACCTCATTGTGTCGGGCATGAGGTCACTCCCAGGACTGGATCGGAAATAGCGTTGTTACCGAACGAGCACATGAAGGCACCAGCGCCGGTAGTGAGCGGAAGACGGCTCTGTGGGACCACCGATCGGATCGTCGAGTTAGAGACGAAGACGCGGGCGTTGGATCCGCCGGCGACGACACCGAAGTCGCCAAAGTCCTTGACGAGACACCGATCGATGGTGGCCGTGGTGCTGCCGGTGACGTGGATCCCTTCGAAACGCGCATCGGCGATGACGGTGTCCGTGACCGAAACGGACAGGAGACTGTTGGCCGCATCGAAGAGGAGGCCGGCACCCTCGAACCGGCAATGATCGATGGCCACGCCCGAATTGAAGCCTTCGGGCGCCGTCAGCCCCGTGATGAGGATCGAGACATTCCCGGACTCTGAAAACGTGGAATCGTCGACATAGAGGAAGGGAAATGTGCCCTCCGTGGCAAAAATGCCGAAGTCCCCGAATCCCCGGATCGTGCAATGCTCGATGCGGACGGTGCCGCCCGAGGCGACCGTGATTCCGTTCCCGCTCGCGCTCCCTCCGACGAGAGTCAGCCCCCGAAGAACCACCACGTCGGACGCGCCCGTGGCGATCGTGATTCCGTCTCCCGTGGACACCGTCATCCCCGCGTAGACCCCGTCGGGCGCCTCGAGCGACACCGCCTGGCTGATCGTCACGGCGCCGTAGCCGCCCGAGTCCAGAACGACGACCTCTCCGCCGGGAGTCGTGGCCGCAATGGCCCTTTCGAACGTCCGACACGGGGACGTCCGGCTGCAGTTGGCCGCGTCGCTCCCCTTCTTGGCCGACACGAACGTCCGCGGCTGCGGAGCCGCGGCCTGGGCCAGAGCCGGAACCAGGACGAGACACGCCGCCGAAGACCCCAAAAACGAGCGAATCCTCATGAGCTGTCCTCCTTTTCGGGAGGCAGGATGCTCGCGTGGAATAATTCCGTCCTTGGACTAGCGCTGGCTTCTGGATGGATTTGTTCTGGTTAAAAGATGGATAGAGAGGCGAAGGACTCGGATCCCGCGGTCGGCTTCCGCTTCGGGCCGTTTCGCCTGGAGATCGGAGAACGCCGTCTCCTGCGCGACGGCAGGCCAAAGAGCCTGCAGCCTCGCGTCTTCGACACGCTGGCCCTTCTCGTCCAAAACGCCGGCCACCTCCTGACCAAGGAGCAGCTCATCGCGGCGCTGTGGCCGGACACCGTCGTCGAGGAGAGCAACCTCACCAAGAACATCTGGACGATTCGGAAGGTCCTGGGAGACCTCGACGGGAGCGCCTACATCGAGACGATCCCGCGCGTCGGATATCGGTTCGTGGCTCGGGTCGTTATCGAAGAGTCTGCGGGAATTCCTGATTCCGTTCCACCGGCCGTGCGTGCGGACCCGCCGCCGCCCCCCCTTCGGCCGTTCGGACAAACACCCGTCCGACACCCCGAATCGGCGCAGAGAACCGACCAGGACCTTCCCGAGAGGCTGGGTCCGTATCGGATACTGGGACAACTCGGCGCCGGTTCGACGGGCAAGGTCTATCGGGCGCGCGACGACAGGTTGAACCGGGACGTCGCGATCAAGGTGCTCTCGGCCGCCCTCGCCGGCGATCCCGACCGACTCCACCGCTTCGAGCGAGAGGCCCAATCGGCGGGATCTCTGAACCATCCCAACATCACGTCGGTCCACGACGTCGGCTTCGACGGCGGCTCGCCATACATCGTGACGGAGCTGCTCGAAGGCGAAACCATGCTGTCGCGCCTCAAGAGAGGCGCGATCCCGACGCACGAGGCGATCGCGTATGCCGGCCAGATCGCGGACGGCCTCGCCGCCGCGCACGACAAGGGGATCGTCCACCGCGACTTGAAGCCGGCGAATCTCTTCGTGACGCGCGGCGGCCGCGTCAAGATTCTGGACTTCGGTCTCGCCAAGCTGACACAGACGGAATCCGAGGGTTCGAGCGAGAACGATGCCGTCTCCGCGGCGGGAACGGAGCCCGGCATCATTCTGGGCACGCTGGGCTACATGTCTCCGGAACAGGTTCAGGGCCGGCCGGCCGATCCCCGCTCTGACATCTTTTCTCTCGGGTCGGTCCTCTACGAGATGCTTTCCGGACGGCGTGCGTTCGAGCGGGCGACGGCCCCCGAGACGATGGTCGCCATTTTGAGAGACGAGCCTCCCCCTCTTTCCACTGCCGGCGTTTCCGTCCCGTCCGAAGTCGAGCGAATCGTGCGCCGCTGTCTGGAAAAGTCGCCCGCCGACCGCTTTCCCTCCGCGCGCGACCTCGCGGCCGATCTGACCGCAGCCGGCGCGTCCGTCGGCCATCCGTCATCCTCCGGGGCGGCGACTCCCGCGAAGTACCCGGAAACGAGTCCAGTCCGGGAACCCTCGGGCCGCCGGCGGTTCCGGTGGACACCGGTGGCGGTCGCCGTCGCTTTGGCGGCGGTCGGCACCCTGAGCTACGTTGCGGTTCGTTCGAGGCCGCGTGCCGCGGAACCGATCTCCGGCAACGGCCCGCACGCACGCATCCGGAATTCCGTCGCCGTTCTGGGCCTGCGCAACCTGTCGGGCCGGCGCGAGGCGGACTGGCTCGGGACGGCGCTCTCCTCCATGGTGACGGCCGAACTGGCCGCCGGAGAAAAGATCCGGATCGTGCCGGCGGAGAACGTCGCGCGACGGCAGCGCGATGTCCCGTCCGGCGCTCTCTCCCGAGAGACCCTCGCGACTCTGCGCTCCGACCTCTCCGCCGACGAGGTCGTGCTCGGCTCTTACGTCTCCCTCGTCGCGCCGGCGGGCGAGCAGATTCGGGTCGATCTGCTTGTCCAGGACGCTCGAAGCGGAGAGACGGTCGCGTCCATCTCCGAGACGGGCTCCGAGTCGGATCTCTTCCGTCTCGTCTCCTCCGCCGGACAGGAGCTGCGCGCCAAGCTCGGCCTGTCGGGACCCACGGCGGCCGAAGCCGCGGTCGTCAAAGCGTCACTCCCCGCGAACCCCGACGCGACACGGCTTTATGCCGAGGGCCTCGACCGCCTCCGGCGAGGCGACGCTCCCGCCGCGCGCGATCTGCTGGTTCGCGCGACACAAGCCGAGCCCGGTTTCGCCCTCGCGCACGCGGCGCTCTCGGACGCCTGGTCGGCGCTGGGATACGACGGACGCGCGGAAGAGGAGGCGCGAAAAGCCGTCGAGCACGCCGAAGGGCTCTCCAAGGAAGAGCAGCTCATGGCGCAGGCTCGGCTCGCGGAGGCGCGAAAGAAATGGGACGAAGCGGCCGGGCTCTTTCAGTCACTGTGGAAGTCCTATCCCGACGACGCGGAGTACGGACTGCGTCTGGCAAGAGCGCAGCTTTCCGGCGGACATCTCAAGGACTCGCTCGCGACGGTCGCCCTCCTCCGAGGGCTTCCGCCTCCCCAGGGCGACGATCCTCGCATCGACCTCGCGGAAGCCGCCGCGGCGGGATCGCTCTCCGACTTCGCCCGGCAGAAGGCGGCCGCGGGACGCGCGGCGACGAAGGCGGCTCGCGTCGACGGCAAGAGATTGCTGGCGCAAGCACGCCAGGACGAGGCGAGCGCCCTGGATTCTCAGGGAAACTATCCGGCGGCACGGGCGAAATACGAAGAGGCCCGCGATCTCTACGAACAGGTCGGCGATCGCGACGGAGCCGCCGACGCCGTCCGCGGCATCGGCAGCATCCTGGTAAGCCAGGGAGATCTCTCCGGGGGCCGCCCGCTGTACCGACAAGCGCTCGCGACCTTCCACAACGTCGGCGACCGGCGAGGCGAAGCCGCGGCGCTGACCGATCTCATCAACCTCGACTGGCTTCAGGCGGGAGATCTCGATCTCGTGCGGCGCGAGCTCGAGCAGCTTCACGCGCTCGACACGGAGACGGGCGATCGATCCGGCATCGCCTGGGCATTGAACGGCATCGCCACCGTGGCGTGGGACCAGGGCGACCTGTCGCGCTCCATGGACCTTCACCGGCAGGCTCTCGCGATCTCCCGCGACATCGGAAAACCGTCGTGGGAGGCGTGGACGCTCGAGTGTATCGGCGACGTTCTCCACTCCAAGGGGGATCTGCTCTCCGCCAGGCAACGCTACGAGGAGGCGCTCGCCATCCGGAAGAGCCTCAAGGATGAGAGCGGTACGGCGCGCCTTTTGAACGAGCTCTCCGGCGTTCTCTTCGACATGGGAAATCTGTCGGACGCCGAGAGGGACGCCTCGGAAGCGATGACAATGCAGGCGCGGCTCGGCGAGAACGAGACCCTGGCGGAGACGTCCCTCTCGCGGATCGACGTCCTGATCGCCTCCGGCCGGGCGGAGGAGGCGGCCGGCCTTTCGAGGGAGGCCGACGCACAATTCCAGAAGAGCGGCGCGAACGGCAACCAGGCTCTGGCGGAGGGCTCGCTCATCCAGGCGCTGCTTCTGCTCGGGCGGACCCGCGAGGCGGAGGAGACGGCGAGCCACGTCCGGACGCTGCTGCGCGGAACGCCCCAGGTCAACGAGACGCTTCCGGCTCGAGTCGCCTGCGCGCGGGCGGACGCCGCGGCCGGACACGTGGCCCAGGCCCGGAAGGAGGCGGCGGAAGTTCTCCAGAAGGCACAACGAATCGGCTGGGTCAACTTCCAGCTCGACGCGCGGCTCGCGCTCGCGCGAATCGACCTCCAGTCGGGGCAGCTCGCCCGGGGACGCGCCGAGCTCGACGACCTGGTGAGAGATGCGAAAGCGAGCGGCTTCGGACACGTCGTGGACGAGGCGCGCCGACTCCACGACGAGGGCACAAGCAAGCCGGGGGTTTGAACGATCCGCCGACGTTGCCCCATCTCCCGCCCTGGCGGTACGCTTTGCAAAGATTCCTACGAAGGAGGTTCGATGCACACCCTCGATCGGTTCGCGATCACCCGCCGGCTCTTCGTCCTCGCTGCATCCGCACTCCTGGCTCTGCCGGCCCCGGGCGCCGCCGCGGGGCCCGGCTCGGTCACGGGTTCGATGACGACGGCGGGCAAGACCTACAAGCTCGCGCACGTCTACGCCCGCCGTCAGCCCAGCGTCGCCGACAAGACACAGACGGTCGTCGTCGTGCTCCTGACGGACAACGAGGTCCCCAAGAGCATCGTGGACGACAAGTACCGGCTGGAGCTGACCGACATGGCCCGCGCCGGAAAGATCCATGGTCTCGCCGTGACGATCGGCCTCGACAAGAAGCCCTCCGGAACCGGATGGGTCTATGCGAAGGAGGTCGGAGGAGCGATCGTCAACCGTGCCGACCAGCAGACTTTCGAGCCCGGCCGCTTCGACGACTCGCAGGTCGAGGGAAAGGTCTCGGGCCACGGAAGCTTCGGCGACGACAAGTGGGACTACGCGGCGAGCTTCAAGGCGGCGGTGGCGACGATGAAGTAGCGCGCCGCCTCCGCGAGGAGTCACCCTCGATCGACGCCTGCGCCGAGACCAACTGCCCGTAGCTCATAGCCCTCCTCCCCTTCACTTCTCGGCTCCAAAACATACCTAGCAATACAATGTATACTTCTATGCATGGCACCGAACGTCGGATCGACGCCGAGCGAAAACTGGGAGACGCAGGTCCGCAAGGGCTGGCTGGATCTCGTGATCCTCGCAAGCCTTTGGAAAGAGAAGCTTTATGGCCTCGACATCATCCGCAGGCTCGAAGCGCACTCTGACTTGCTCCTCTCCGAAGGAACCATCTACCCGATTCTCGGCCGACTCAAACGCGACGGCCTGATCGATTCGGAGTGGGTCGAGTCGGACGCCGGCCACCCCCGCAAGTACTACTGGCTGACGCCGTCGGGGCGCCGCCGAGCCGCCGCGATGGCTCGCTACACGAAGACGTTTTTCGCCCGCATCGACTCGCTCATCGAGCCGGTCCTGGCGAAGGAGGAGCGATGAGTCACCCGGAAGAGGTTCAACAGAAGATCGATGCCTATCTGATGCAACTGCGCCGCAGCCTCGGCGAGCTGCCACCCGACGAGGTTTCCGAGATCCTGAAAGAAATCCGAGGGCACATCCTCGAGCGCGCCGAAGCGAGCGGCGAGCTCACGGAGGAGCGGCTGGTCGCGATCCTGAAGGCTCTCGGCAGCCCGGAACAGATCGCCCCTCTCTACCAGGCCGACGCACTCGTCGCCCGGGCTCGAAGCAGCCTGTCCCCTCGAGTCGTGATGCGCGGAATCCATCGCTGGTCGACTTTGAGCGCCTGGGGCTTCGTGCTCTTCGTTCTGGGCGTCGTCGGGTATGCAACGGGAGCCGCCCTGGCTCTGACGGGGCTGCTCAAGATTTTCGCCCCGAGCCAGGTCGGAGCCTGGGTCGGGCCGCACGCGTTCTTCGAGATCGGCGTGATCAACGACCCCACGGCCCATGACGTTCTCGGCTGGTGGCTCGTGCCGCTCGGCCTCGTCGGCGGGCCGGCTCTCATTCTCGCGACGACGCGCGTGTTGCGCTGGACTTTGCGCTTCGCGAGGATCCGGCGACCGACGACGGCCTGAGGGAATCTTCTGCTCCGATCCGGAAGTCGCGTCGGAACTCTCGGCTCGGCCGATTCCTTGACTTGGCATTGCCGGGGTCGGAGACTTCGTCATTTACAGACGCCGGCAGCTTCGCCGGCGGGAGGAGGACGGATGCGGGTCAAGAATTGGGTCAGGAACGCCCTTGCTTTCCTCGGCGCGGCCGCGCTCGCCGCGTCGGCGACCGCCCAGACGAAGGTGTCCGGAACCGCGAACTGCAAGGCCGATCCGGCGACGCCCGTCGCGGTCGGAGACATGGCGGGCCACTCCTTCGGCATCGGCAAGGCGCAGTGCACGTGGTCGAAGTTCGAAATCGGAGGAGTCGCGTACAAGGATGGCGTCAGCGTCTCCATGGACGACATCAACGGCAGCAAGGTCACGAGCAACGGCTACCACACGGCCACGATGGCCGACGGGGGCACGACGACCGCGCACTTCCACGGCACGGCCAAGATGAAGGACGGCAAGTTCGTCAGCGGCGGCGGCACCTGGACCTTCTCGAGCGGCACCGGGAAGTACAAGGGCATCAAAGGCAAGGGAACCTACAAGGGCACCCCGAACGCCGACGGGACCGTTTCGTATCTCGTCGAGGGCGAGTACTCGATGCCGTAGTGCTGGAGGGTCGGTCGGAGCTGCTGACCTCGGCCAGACTCTCCCGACGTCCTGGCGGGGGCGATTCCTCGATCCGGGTCGCCGCCCGCCCGGAGTCGGCGCCGCTCCCACGTTGAATTCGCTTTAGGGGGGTCAGGGCGCCGACGCCGACCCCGACGCCGAAGCGTCCTTAGCTATCCTCGCGTCGCTGCTGCCTGCGATCCGCGCGTCGCGCGTGGACGTCATCCAGCAGCTGCGATCGGATTAACGCGAGCTCGATTCCTTCCGCCTCACGAATCGGCCGTCGCTCTTGACCGTCCAGGTCTTTCCGCCGTCGGCCGATGTCGAATAGATGTGCCGGATCGTGTCCGGCGCGACGTTCTCCAGGACGTTCCTCGCGAGCAGACGCTTCCCGACGGAGTCGAGGACCCAGCCCTCGAACCGCATCGCCCCGTCCTGGTACGAGCCCTCGAAGTCGTTCGATCGGTTGTCGTCGCCGTTCCACACCATTCTCCACACGCCCCGGTTGACGTCATAGAAGGACATGCTCATGCCGCGAGACTTCGCGCCTTCCCAGCGCTCGACGATCACGCAGCCCTCGTACTCGCGTGTGTTGTGCAGGCGGCCTCCGACCGGCGCCGATGGCTTGTCCCACGGCGTCGCGTCGAAGTCGCCGACCCAGAAGTCGAACGTGTGCTCGGCGCGGCACGGGTAGCGGGCGTCGTCGGCCGGCGGCGTCGGCTGTTGCGCGAAGAGTGGAGCGCAGACGATCGCGCCCAGGGCCGCCAGGACCCGGAGCGAGCGGCCGATCATCGCGACGCTCCGTCGTCCCACATGTGCCGCGCGATTCGCCAGGAGCCGTCGGGCAGCCTGCGCAGGACGTTCAGATACGTGCCCGGGTGGCCGTGCGTCCTGGCCGCGCCGCCTTCGACCTGAGTCCACGCGACGTCGTCTCGTCCATAGACCGAGGCGACGCCGCAGTTGCCCTGGACCTCCTCGACGGTGATGTCGAGCTTCGTGATCACCGTCGCGGGCGCGTTGGGCGGCCACCAGTAATTCATGATCGCCGCCGTTCCCGCCACCCAGGGCGCCCCGCGGGCCGGCAGCAGCACGGCGTCGGACGTGAACGTGCCGAGGACCGCTTTTGCGTCACCCTGCAGCCACGCGGTGCGGTAGGCCTCGATGACCGCGCGGATCGCCAGGGCGTCGCGGGCAGAGAGAGGCCCGCTGCACCCGGACTCTGCCGGGGATTCGTCCCCGCGGACGGCGCGGGCCGCAACGAGGAGAAGGACGACCCAAAGAACGCTTCGTCGGAGCATGGGTATCTCTACGTCGAACGGGGCACAAAGTTGGGCATCTCGTTGAGCAATCGGATGATAGGAACGCGAGCCGGATGGGGACGAGCCCGGCACCGACCGGGCCGGCGCCGTCGCCCCATGAGATCGGCGTTCGGCTGGCTCTCGGGGCGGGAAGGCGAAACATCCGGCGAATGGTCCTGCGCCAGGGAACTCGGGCTCGCAGTCGCGGGCGCCGCGCTCGGGCTTCCCTGCGCGCCGGTCGCCTCGCATCTGATGGCGGGCCTCCTCTTCGGCGTCCGGCCGACGGATCTCCCGACGTTCGCGGGCGTCGCGGTTCTTCCGATCGGCGTCGCCCTTGCCGGCCTCCAACGTGCCGGCGCGGCGCGCGACCCGCATCGGTCCTCGCTCAGTACAATTCGAGGCATACACCCATGGACACGAAACTTCGTCAGCGCGTCCGCTACCTGCGCACGGAAGACGGCGTCCAGCTCGCCTGGGCCGAAATCGGCGCGGGCCCGGTCCTCGTCAAAGCGTCGAACTGGATGAGCCATCTCGAGTACGAATTGGAGAGCCCGGTCTGGGGGCACTGGATTCGCTTCTTCGGCGACCATTTCCGATTCCTGCGCTGGGACGAGCGCGGCTGCGGCCTGACGGACCGAGAGGTCGACGAGCTGTCGTTCGACCGCTGGCTCGCGGACGTCGAGGCCCTGGTGGCCGCCTCGGAAGTCCAGGAGCCGTTCGCGCTGCTCGGGATCTCGTCCGGCGCGGCGACCTGCGTCGCTTACGCAGCGCGCCATCCGCAGCGGGTCTCCCGAATGGTTCTTTACGGCGGCTACGCCCGTGGATGGGCGCAACGGAACGAATCGAAGACGCTGCGCGAATACCATGCCATTCTGGAGCTGATGAGGATCGGCTGGGGCAAGGAGAACCCGGTGTTCCGCCAGGTCTTCACGTCGCGATTCATCCCCGGCGCCAGTGAAGCGCAAGTCGGCTGGTTCAACCAGCTGTGCCGCCGGACCAGCACCGGAGACATGGCGGCGCGGCTGCTCGAGGCTCGGTCGACGGTCGACGTTTCGAGCCTGCTCGGCGAGATCCAGGCGCCGACGATCGTCATCCACGCCCGCGACGACGAAGTCTGCCCCGTCTCTGAAGCGCGCCGCCTCGCCGCCGGGATCCCCGGAGCGCAGTTCGTCGAGCTCGATTCTCGCAACCACATCCTTCTCGAGGACGAGCCGGCGTGGGCGCGCTTCCAGGAAGTCGTCCTCGATTTCGCGGGCCTCCCGACCCGGAGCGGAGAGGACCCCGCGTTCGGCCGACTCACGGCCCGCGAACGCGAGGTCCTCGTGTTGATCACGGAGGGGCTCGGCAACGCCGACATCGGCAAGCGCCTCGCGATCAGCGAGAAGACCGTCCGCAACCACATCTCGAATCTCTTCGACAAGCTCGGCGTGTGGACCCGGGCGCAGGCGATCGTCTTCGCGCGAGACCGGGGCTTCCGGCCCTAGAGGGCAGCGCATACATGCGCCGAGCGCTCAGTTCGACAGCGCCCGGGCGACCGCCTCGAGCTTCGCCGGCCCTCTCCGGGTCAGCTCGCTCACGATCTGGACGAACTTCGGATGCTCCAGCCCGGAGACGAGGAACGTCCAGCGGTAAGCGCGATGGGTATTCCGCTTGATCTCGGCCTTCTCTTCGGAAGAGAGCTTGCGCCCGGCGGCCTTCTCGAGGCTCGCGAGATCCAGGTCGGCCTGCTGCGATAGCAGCCCATCGATCGCGCCGCCGAGCTCGAGCAGCTCGTCGACGGCCGCTTCGCGATCCTCCTCGCCGATCTCCCGGACGATCTCGTCGATGAGGAGCGAATCGATTTTCGCGTGCTGGGCCTCGTCCATCCAGTGATATCGGATCAGGTCGCGAAACAGCCCGTCGAGATCGCTCCGATCGTGCACGTGCTCGACGTAGTGCAGCTGCGTGAACCACTCGATCATGCTGGTCAGCAGGTAGCTGCAGAGCCGCGACTTGCTGAGCACGATCCTGGCGACCTCCTCGCGGGCCGGGATCAGGCCGCACTTGACGCCGAAACCCTTCTCGAACAGCGCCGACGAGCGGCGGAAGAGTTCCTGGTGTTTCGACTCGTCCTCGGCGAAACGCAGCAGCGTCCGCAGGCGCGTCTCGTCGCCATAGATGTCCCGCTGCGCGGCTTCGAGCGCCTGCGGGATGATGTACTCCTCCACGTAGGCGAAGATGTGGCAGTACGCGTTGCCCATGATCTGGTTCAGCTTGAGCTTCTCGCCACCGTTCAGGCAGCGAATGTCGTCTACCCCTGAGAGGCGGTTGGGAAGAAACCGCTTGGAGTAGTCGAAGTCCCGGCCCTCGAGAACCTGGCGCTCCGTCCAGGCCACCTTGAGCGAGTTCTGCAGGATGTTCGCGTACGAGTAGTCGTGGGAAAGCATGTGATTCCTCCTTTCGCTCCCACGATGGCGCCGGTACCGCCGCCGGACAATGGGAACTCCGTCCCGAATCGGAGGGATTTGGACGTGGATCCCCCGGGACAAGTGTCCCGGATCGGCGGCGCTCGCCTCCAACGCCGGAAGCGGCCCACCGGAGTCGCCGAATCAAGAAGCCTTCTCGGTGCCTCCGAAGGATCGACCCCAGGGGGCGTCCGAGCCTGAAATCAACGGATCGGGTCTGACCTTCTCGATCCGATGCGCCCTTCAGCGGCCCCACGCGATCGCCGCAGCGCGAATTGGGCACATCGATGTCCGGGAGGCTAATCGCCGTCCCGGACAATCTTCCGAAATCAGAGAGCCGGGGTCTGACCCCGTCACAACTTGACGCAAACGTTTTTCGCTTCGGTGAAGAAATCGAGCGAAGCGAACCCGCCCTCGCGCCCGACGCCGCTCTCCTTCATTCCGCCGAAGGGAACGCGAAGATCTCGCAGGAGCCACGTGTTGACCCATACCGTGCCGCTCTCGATCGCCGCGGCGACCCGGTGGGCTTTCTGGAGGTCGCGCGTCCAGACGCTCGCCGAAAGTCCATAGCGGGTGCCGTTGGCGTCGGCGATCGCCTCCTCGGGAGAATCGAAGGGCGTGACGGTGACGACGGGCCCGAAGATCTCCTCCTGCATGACGCGCCTCCGGCAATCGAGGCCGGCGATCACCGTCGGCTCGAGAAAGTAGCCGTCCCGGACGCGCTCCGGGAGATTCGCGGGACGCTTTCCGCCGAGGAGGATGTCGCCTCCCTCCTCTCTCGCGAGCGCGACGTAGCCTTCGACCTTGCGGAGGTGCGCCTCGCTCACGAGCGCGCCCACATCGGTCGAATCGTCCTGCGGATCTCCGATCCGGAGCTTCTTCGTTCCCTCGAGAAAGCGCTCGAGGAACTCGTCGTAGATGGCCCTCTCGACGAACAGGCGCGATCCGCAGAGACAGATCTCCCCCTGGTTGGCGAAGCTCGATTGAATCGACGTGGGGACGGCCTGCTCGAGGTCGGCGTCCGCGAACACGATGTTCGGGTTCTTCCCCCCGAGCTCCAGGGACACTTTCTTGAAGAGCGGTCCCGCGTGGGCCATCACGTCCGCGCCGGTCTTCGTTCCTCCGGTGAACGAGATCAGCGGGACCTTCGGATGCGACGTCAGGGCGCGGCCGGCGCTCCCTCCCGGGCCGTGCACGATGTTGACGACGCCGGGCGGGATGCCCGCCTCCGCGATCAATGCGGCGAGCCGGTCGGCGGTCAGCGGCGTCAGCTCCGAAGGCTTCGCCACGCAGCAATTTCCCGCCGCGATGGCCGGCGCGATCTTCCAGGTCAGGAGGTACAGCGGCAGGTTCCAGGGCGAGATCAGGCCGGCGACGCCGAGGGGCTGTCGGATGGTGTAGTTGAGCGCCCGATCGTCCGTCATGTGGCAGGGCGTCTCGGCGTGCAGGATCGCCGTCGCGAAGAACCGGAAGTTCCGGACGGCGCGGGGCACGTCGAGCCGGCGCGCGAGCGCGATCGGCTTTCCGCTGTCTTCCGACTCGAGCCGCGCCAGCTCGTCGAAGTTCTCCTCGATGAGCTCGGCGACCCGGATCAGCAGCGCGGATCGTTCTTCGGCGGGCGTCCGGCGCCACGCCTCGAACGCGCGGGACGCCGCGGCGACGGCGGCATCGACGTCCTCGGGGCCGCTTTCGGCGATCTCGGCGATGACCTGCCCCGTCGCCGGGTCGACGTCGGGAAGGTATCGCCCCGAGCAGGGCGGCCGGAACTCGCCGTCGATGAAATTCAGGATGCGCTTCACCGCGAAAAGATCCTATCCCGCTCGTCGCAGGCCCCTCAGTGCGCGCACCGAGAGGACGAGAGACAACATCCCGCTCGCGCCAAGCGCGATGTTCGTCCAGACCCAGAAGAACATCGCGCTGGTATTGGCATACCGGCCCAGGACGAGTCCCCTCCCCTGCATGTGGAGAACCGGCACGCCGGACGCGAGGATCGACCCGAGAAGGATGATGATCAGCCCCCATCGCCGTTCGGCGAACACGAAAGTTGCGGAAAGCCAGACCGCCAGGATGAGCAGGCCTCCGACTGCCGATACGGTTCCCGGCTCGAGCCCGCGGGCGACCTCATCGGCCCAGTGCAGCGAGAAGAAGAGGATCGAGAGGAGAGAGGTGATCTTCAGCGTGAGTTGGTGTTTCATTCCTCTTCCTTTCGGGCCAGTGGCAGTCGTTGGCGATCTGCCGGCTCCGACTCGAATCGGAGGATATCGCCCGGCTGGCAGGAGAGCGCGCCGCAGATCGCCTCGAGCGTCGAGAAGCGGATCGCGCGCGCCTTGCCGGTCTTGAGGATCGAGAGGTTGGCCAGCGTCATGCCGATCCGGTCGGCGAGCTCGGTCAGCGTCATCCGCCGATCGTGAAGGAGGTCGTCGAGCTTGACGGCGATCGCCACGTCAGACCGTCCCCTGGAGATCTTCGCGCATGAGCGCGCCCTCGGCGAACACGCGGGCGAGCAGGAACGTGAGGAGCACGGCGAGCCAGCCGCTGATCGAAAAGCCCGCATTGAGATGGAGCGGATGCGCGGGCGTCGAAACCGACCTGGCGATCGCGCCGATGACGAGGCTGAGAAGTTGTATCGCGAGCAGCGCCCAGGCGATCGCCTGCAAACGGAACGCGTTCGCGGCGACGAACGGGTCGCCCGCGCGAACCGTCTCGACGATCGCGAGCAGCCGTTTGAGGACGACGTAGTTCAGCGGGATCGCGACGAGGCCGAGCGCCGCGATCGCGCGCATTCCCATGACGAGCCGCTCCGCTTCCGGCGAAGGAGAAAGCTTGAACGCGGTCATGATCCATCGCTCATTGGGCATGACGACCAGCAGAGCCAGGATCGCCGCTCCGCCGAGCCAGTTCAGGACGACAAGAATTCGCAGTACGACGTATGCGATCGGAAGGGCGGCGGAAGAGCCTGGCTTCGGCATGATTCTGTCTCCTATTTATCGAATATAAATATATCATTTATCGAATAACATAATTCATAATATTGAAAGTCGATAAATAGACCTGTCCGGCTCCTGAGAGGAATCGGTCAGCGTCAGTAAAGCGTTCGGCTGACCTGCGAGCTTCTCGCCTCATTCGCCGCGCCAGGGCAACGACGGAATCAATCCGCGCCGCGCCGCGCGACGCGAGATCGCCCGAGAGATGCGCCACGGATCGTGGTACGAAGCGAGCACCGATGGAAAAACAAAAGCCTCGCGGTCCTCTCTACTACGCGGACTACATCCAGCTCGATCGGCTCCTCGGGAGCCAGCAGATGCAGAGCGCCCTCCACGGCCGGCCCGCTCACGACGAGATGCTCTTCATCATCGTTCATCAGGCCTACGAGCTGTGGTTCAAGCAGCTTCTATGGGAGCTCGACGCGGTGATCGCGACCTTTCGAGGCGCTCGCGTCGTGGAGGAGGACGTCGGGCAGGCGGTCCTGCGCCTGGGGCGCATCGTCGAGATCCAGCGCGTCCTGATTCAACAGGTCGACGTTCTGGAAACCATGACCGCTCTCGACTTCCTCGACTTCCGGGACGACCTGATCCCGGCCTCGGGCCTTCAGAGCGTCCAATTTCGCCTGATCGAGAACAAGCTGGGCATGCGGCGGCGGGACCGCCTTCAGCTGAACGACGCTCCCTACACGTCGCGCCTCAGCGCCGAAGACGCCGCGCGCGTCGAGGCTTCGGAAAAGGAGCCGGCTCTCTTCGATCTGGTCGAGGGCTGGCTCGAGCGAACGCCGTTCCTCAACTTCGGCAATTTCGACTTCTGGCGGGAGTATCGGCGGGCCGTCGACGCCATGCTCGCCGCCGACCGCGCGTCGATCCGGAGAAACCCGACCCTGACGGAGGACGAGAAATCCAAACAGCTGGCGGGAGTCGAGGCGACGGCGCGCCGGTTCGCGGACCTGTTCGAGTCGGAGGCCGGCGAGCCCGAACAAGGTGCCGCGCCCGGACGTCACTTTTCGAAGCGCGCGCTCCAGGCGGCCCTGCTCATCAATCTCTATCGGGACGAGCCGATCCTGCACATGCCCTTCCGGCTCCTGGCGTTCCTGGCGGACATCGAAAGGAATTTCACGACGTGGCGCCAGCGCCATGCGCAGATGGCGATGCGGATGATCGGCACCCGCATCGGCACCGGGGGCACGTCGGGCCACGAATATCTCGACCGGGCGGCCGAGCGTCACAAGGTCTTCTCGGACCTCTCGGCTCTCTCGAGCTTCTTCATTCCCCGGTCGGCGCTTCCCAAACTTCCCCCGGAAGTGAGGAGCCGGATGGGATTCGAGTTCAAGTCTCCGCGATGACCTTCAGCTCGACCGAGATCGGGACCGGGAGCGCGACGACGCCCACGGTCGTCCTCGTCGGCCGGATCGCCGCAAAGAACTCTCCGTAGACGCGGTTGAACGCCGCGAAGTCGCGGTCGATGTTCGTCAGAAAGACCGTCACGTCGACCACCTTCTCGAGCGCGCTTCCGGCGTCCTCGAGAATCGCCTTCACATTC
Source organism: Thermoanaerobaculia bacterium (assembly GCA_035498835.1). GTDB lineage: Bacteria > Acidobacteriota > Thermoanaerobaculia > UBA5066 > Gp7-AA6 > DATBFU01. The sequence goes on along the minus strand of DATJZU010000011.1, from coordinate 11,267 downwards.
TCGACGCACGCGCGCGTCTGCGCCTCGATGCCTTCGGGAATCTTCTCGGTCTCCGGATGCCGCGGGCCGATCCCGGAGAGGAAGAGCAGATTCCCGAGCCGCCGCGCGTGCGGATAGGGACCGAGAGGCCGCGGCGCGCGCGCGGAAACGACGACCGGATTCTTCGCGGAGGATTTCACGCCGATATACTACTTGCGAGGACCGCCATGGAATCGAAGGCGCTGAATTTCCAGAAGTGGATCGACGAGCACCGCAGCGTGCTCAGGCCCCCGGTGGGCAACAAGCAGGTCTTCGAGCAAGACGATTTCATCGTCATGGTCGTCGGCGGGCCGAACGCCCGCAAGGACTACCACATCGACGAGGGGCCCGAGTTCTTCTATCAGCTCGAAGGCGAGATGGTCTTGAAGACGATCCAGGACGGGAAGAAAGTGGACGTCCCGATTCGCGCCGGCGAGATCTTTCTCCTTCCGGGCCGCGTCCCGCATTCGCCGCAGCGGATGCCGAATTCCGTGGGCCTCGTCATCGAGCGCAAGCGGCTCCCCCACGAGAAGGACGGGCTCCAGTGGTATTGCGACAACTGCGGCTCTTTGCTGTACGAAGAGTTCTTCACTCTTCGCAACGTCGAAAAGGACTTCCCGCCCATCTTCGACCGGTTCTTCGCGGACGAGAAGAACCGCACGTGCAAGAAGTGCGGCACCGTAATGGCGTCGCCCGCGACGCCCTCCGCCTGACTTGCTGAAGATCGACGTCCACACCCACATCCTTCCCGAGAAGCTGCCCGACTTCCGGAAATTGCCGGGCGGCGAGCGGTTCGTTCGAATCGAGCACCAAAAAACCCGCAGCGGCGCCTCCGGAAGTGCCCGGATGATCGTCAATGGCTCCGTCTTCCGCGAGATCGAGAGCAACAGCTGGGACGTCCAGACGCGGCTCTCCGAATGCGACGCCGCGGGCGTGGGCGTTCAGATTCTCTCGACGGTGCCGGTCATGTTCAGCTACTGGGCCGAACCGGCTCCGGCGCTCGAGCTCGCGCGCCATCTCAACGACCACATCGCCGGCGTGGTGGCCGCGCATTCGTCGCGCTTCGCCGGCCTCGGAACGATCCCGATGCAGAGCCCCGGCCTGGCGATCCGAGAGCTCGAGCGCTGCGTGCGGGAGCTCGGGCTCGCCGGCATCGAGATCGGCTCGAACGTCAATGGAGCGAATCTCGACAGCCCGGAGCTCTTTCCGGTGTTCGAGGCGGCCGCGACCCTCAATGCCGCGGTCTTCGTCCACCCGTGGGAGATGGCCGGCAGGGATCGGATGACGCGCTACTTTCTCCCCTGGCTCGTCGGAATGCCGGCGGAAACTTCGCTCGCCATTTGCTCGCTCATCTTCGGCGGCGTGCTCGAGAGGCTGCCTCGCCTGCGAATCGGCTTCGCGCACGGCGGCGGCGCTTTTCCGGCGACGATCGGCCGAATCGCCCGCGGCTTCGAAGCGCGGCCCGATCTGTGCGCCGTTTCCAACGACGTTTCCCCGCGCGAGTACTTGCGGCGGATGTACCTCGACTCGCTCGTGCACGATCCGCTGATGCTGCGCTACCTCGTGGACCTGATGGGCCCCGACCGGATCGCCCTCGGCAGCGACTATCCGTTCCCGCTCGGAGAGCCACGCCCGGGAGCGCTGATCGATTCGTGCGGATTCCCGGAGAAGATCCGCGCGCGGCTGCTGCACGGCACGGCGCTCGAGTGGCTGGACCTTCCCGCGGCGCGCTTCGGCGGAGTCGCGTGAGCGAGCCGTTCCAGCCCGGACGCGACTTCGCCGCGGCCCTCGATCGCGGCGATCCGCTCGGGCGGTTCCGCGACGAGTTTCACATTCCCCGGACCGAGAGCGGCGACGAGGAAATCTACTTCGCCGGCAATTCGCTCGGGCTCCTCCCGCGGAGGACTCGGAGGTACCTCGACGAGGAGCTGGAGAAGTGGAAACGTCTCGCCGTGAAGGCGCATTTCTCGGGGGAGAACCCGTGGATGCCCTACCACGAGCTCCTCGCCTCGCCGATGGCGCGGCTGGTGGGGGCCTCCCCGAGCGAAGTCGTGACGATGAACTCGCTCACCGTCAACCTGCACCTGATGATGGCGAGCTTCTACCGGCCGACCCGCGAGCGGCATCGGATTCTGATCGAGGAGCATGCGTTCCCCTCCGACGACTATGCGATGGAGTCGCAGGCAAAGATCCACGGATTCGACGCCGCCGAGGCGCTCGTGCGGGTGCGCTCCGATACGGCGGAGATTGCTCGGACGCTCGAGCGCGACGGCGAATCGATCGCGCTCGTGCTCCTCCCCGGCGTCCAGTACTACACGGGCCGGGCCTTCGAGATCGAGGAGATCACGCGGCTCGCGCACGCGAAAGGATGCGTCGCCGGCTGGGACCTCGCGCACGCCGCAGGAAACCTGGTCCTGCGTCTCCATGATTGGAACGTGGACTTCGCCGTGTGGTGCACCTACAAGTACCTGAACTCGGGCCCGGGCTCGGTGGGCGGCTGCTTCGTTCACGAGTGGCACGGCCACGGCGTGACGCGGGATCTGCCGCGGCTCGCGGGCTGGTGGGGCCACGACAAGGAATCGCGTTTCCGGATGGAGCCCGGATTCCGGCCGATCCCCGGCGCGGAGGGATGGCAGGTCTCGAATCCTCCGATCCTCTCGCTCGCGGCGATTCGTGCCTCGCTCGACGTCTTCACCGAAGCGGGGGGAATGGAACCGCTGCGGGAGAAGTCCCTCCGCCTCACGGCATACCTGGAATGGCTGCTTGGGCGCGAGATCGGCGATTCAGTCGAGATCCTCACGCCCGCGGATCCAGATCAGAGAGGGTGTCAGCTCTCCCTTCGCGTGAAGTCGAAGGCTTCGGGAAGAACCGTCCTCGAGAAGATCGAAGCCTCCGGCGTCGTCTGCGACTGGCGCGAGCCAGACGTGATTCGCGTGGCGCCGGTCCCGCTCTACAACCGGTACGAGGAAGTCCACCGCTTCGTCAAGATCCTTCGGAACGCAATGTGAGAGCGGCGCTCGCGAACAACACACGTCGGGGCGGGGTTCGCCGCCGCCCGCGTCACGACGTTCCGACGCGGGCGGCCGCAAGGGCCGCCCCGACGAGACATCGTCGATAGAGAGATCGTCGTCCGTCGTGAGATCCCCCCGCGACACTCCCGAGATCACGCTCGTCGGCGCCGGTCTCGCCGGCTCGCTCCTGGCGATCTATCTCGCCCGGCGCGGCTACCGGGTGACGCTCCTCGAGCGCCGCCCGGATCCCCGGAAGGCGGCGGCATCGGCGGGCCGCTCGATCAACCTGGCGCTCGCCAATCGCGGCATCTCCGCGCTCGAGGAGGTCGGCGTGATGGAGAGCATCCGGTCCGCGCTCATTCCGATGGCGGGGAGGATGCTTCACGACGAAGAAGGACGGCTGCGGCGGATTCCCTACGGCAACAAGCCGCACGAGGTCATCTACTCGGTTTCGCGCGCGGGCTTGAACGCACTCCTCCTCGATGCCGCCGAATCGACCGGCCAAGTCTCGATCCGGTTCGGAGAGACGGTCGCCGGCATCGATTTCGCGAAACGTCGGGTCCTGCCGCAGAGCACTCCCTACCACGTCCTGATCGGGACGGATGGAAGCGCCTCGGCTGTTCGCGCGGCGATTCTCGAACGGACCGGCGGACGACTCGACGAGGAGCCGCTCGGCCACGGATACAAGGAGCTGACGATCCCCGCGGCCGACGGAGAAGTCGGCCGATGGAGGATGGACAGGAACGCCCTGCACATCTGGCCGCGCGGCGAATACATGCTGATCGCGCTGCCGAACGTCGACGGCAGTTTCACCGCGACCCTGTTTCTGCCGAATCAAGGAGAAGAGAGCTTCGAGGTTCTAACGACTCCCGAGGCCGTCCGCGCGCTCTTCCAGCGCCGATTCGCCGACGCGATCCCGCTCATGCCGCGGCTGACCGAGGACTTCTTCGGAAATCCCACCGGGCATCTGGAGACGATCCGCTGCGCGCCCTGGTCGTTCGAGGATCAGGCGCTCGTCGTGGGCGACGCGGCGCATGCGATCGTTCCCTTTCACGGGCAGGGCATGAACGCGGCGTTCGAAGATTGCAGCGCCTTCGATCAAAGTCTCCGAGATCCGGATCGCCCCTGGAACGACGTCTTCGCAGAATTCGAAGAGCGCCGCCGGCCCAATACCGGCGCGATCGCCGACATGGCCCTGGAGAACTACGTCGAGATGCGGTCGACCGTCCGTGAGCCGAAGTTTCAGTTGAAGAAGGATCTGTCGTTCCGCCTCGAGGAGAGGCATCCCGGCCGGTTCATCCCGCGCTATTCGATGGTCATGTTTCACACGATTCCCTACGCCGAGGCGAAGCGGCGGGGCGCGATTCAAGAGGAGATCCTCGACGAGCTGACGAGCCGCGCGGCGCGCCTCGAAGAGGTCGACCTCGCGCGCGCCGACCGGCTCATCGCCGAGCGGTTGGGGACCATTTGACCGGGGGACAGACCGGGTTCAGTTCGGGAAATGCAGTCCGAGCGCGCGTGCCAGGAAGACCGCGATTTCCCCGCGCGTCACGTTCTTGTCCGGGCAAAAATTTCCGTTTCCGCAGCCGCCCGTGATTCCGGAAGCCGCGAGCGCCTCGATCGCCCGGAAATACGGATGGCTGGCGGGAACGTCGGCGAAGGTCGGCGTCGCCGGCGCGGGACTGATCTGGAGCTTGTATCCGATGTACGCGCCCATCAGGCGCGTGCTGCTGTCGCCCGCCTGCGTGCTCCCCTCCAAAATGAGCTCGTACAAATTGTTGTCCATCGTGACAGCGAGGCTCGTCAGGTCATACGTAGCGAGATGACAGCCGGCCTGCCTGTCCTTCGAGCTCAGGCTGGCGAGCTGGGTGCATCCCGTTCCCAGGTAGTTGCAGCGCCTGAGGTAAAGAGCCACGTCCACATTGGGATTGGTATTGGTGTCGCAGTAGTCGAGCTCGAGATACGTCAGGAGGGCTCCGGACGGGACGTGCGCCATCGCGACGAACAAGCCGTCGGGAATGGTCGAGTAAATGCCGAGAGTGTCGGTCGAGGAGTCGTAGTAGCTCGGCGGCGGATCCGAGGCCAGGAGATTCACGAACTCGGTGAAGCCGATGTGAGTGAATATTCGGTCCGTTGTTCCCCATCGGGGCTGCGGGACCTCCGCTCCCGACTCCTCGCAGCGCGCGTTGGCCGAAAAGGCGATCAGAATCAATGCCGATCCGAAGAGCACCGAGACGAGCCGTCGCTGTCGCATCGAACCTCCTGACCACGGGGAAGACTCTTTCGGCCGGCCGGCCCGAAGCGGGCCCGGCAACCCGAGTTCGGCAAAGAATATCGCGCGAACGGGCACCATCCTTCCGTTCTCGATGCCGGTTCGATCGTCTGCGACGCCGCGCGAACTCGGCAGGCTTCGCGGACTCCACCGGATGACAGCGACCGGCAAAGCACCTCTGTTCTCTCCCGCTGGCTCGAATGAAGGCGATGCCGATCGAAAAACCCGTCACGAACACCGCGTCGCGAGAGCGGCCCTCTCGGCCGCCGGTCGAGCTGACCCCGCGTGGTATGCTGTAACCCTCCGATCCCCCCGACGGCACCAGTCAGCTCCTCATGACCGCCCGTCGCCGGTCTTCGGCGAGAAACGCGAGTCGTCATGAATTCCTTGCGGACGTGGAGATGTCGCGATTGCGGCCGGTCCACCCAGGCCGAGGTCGCGCACGACGGAAGTGCGAAGTGTTCCTTCTGCGGGCGTGTCATGCGGATCCAGCCGAGCCGCAAACGGGGAGGCGAGACGCCCAACCAGATGCCGGCGGTCCGGAAAGCCGCCGAGAAGTGAAGCCGATCCCGCTGGTCGAAGCGGCCGGATCGGCCGACGACTCGATCCGAGGCGAAGCCCTCGATCAATTGAGGGCCCGCTACGGAGAAGCGCGTCAGCTCGTGTCCCCGAGTGGCGACTGCGTGAATCTCGACTGGATCCTCGGCGCGATGACCGGCGTCGACCAGCGCTCCGAGGATCTGAACCGCAAGATGATGATCCTGCTCTCGCTCTGGCTCGAAGATCTGGCCGTAGAGCTCGAGCGGGGGAATGCGAAGGGACTCTCCGGACCGATCAGCGAGTCGGCGGCGGCAGCCCATCGCGCCTGCGAGTCCGTGGCCACGAGCCTTCGCCAGGCGACGACGGCGTTCGTGGCGATTTCGCGAAGCGCGAGCTGAAGCGATGGCCGCCGCCCCGCAACCCCTGTCGGTCGCCATCCTGCTGAGCCGCCTTCCGAGGATCGAGAACGCCCCGGGGCTGATCCTCCTGCGGGTGGATGCCTCGGGAGGAACGTCCGAGCCGACGACGATCGGCAGCCTGACCGACGCCGCACTTCGCGGCCGGCTCGCTCACTTCGACCAGCACTCCGCCAACGAGCTCGCCGCCGTCCGCCACGCGCTCGCGAACGACACCGGCGAGGCGACGGTCTACGAGCACTGGTTCGGCGTCGAAAACTGTCTCCAGTTCTGGCACGGGTTCACCGGTTCCCGAATCCGGATCGTCGCGTTGACCTGCGAAGGGTGCGGAAAAACGAGCCGGCAAAACATCGGTGGAACCGTCGGAGAGACGCTGGCGCTCCTCTGCGCGTGCGGCCGGCCGGCGCGCACGACCGTCCCCAAGACGATCGGACCGTAGGGCCCTCCTCCGCACGGCGAGACCCCCCACCCTCACCGGGAGACGGAGCTTCTCGTGATCCCCTCGCCCCCGTCTTCGGGGGAGAGGTCGGGGTGAGGGGACGATCTCCTCCCTCAGATCCCCGTGTACCAGGCCCAGCCGAGCTGGATGTTGCCCTTCTCGCCGCCGTCCTCGAACTTGTCCGTGACGGTGACGCTGCGAAGGAATTTCATGCTCTTGTAGCCCATCTGCCGCTCGACGCGCAGGCGAATGGGAGCGCCGTGCGGGATCGGCAGGTCGCGGCCGTTCATCCCGTAAGCCAGGATCGTCTGCGGGTGCCGAGCGTCGAGCATGTCGATGCTGTCGATCCAGCCGTCGTAAGCGGTGAAGAGCACGAAACGAGCGCTCGGGAGGACGCCCACCGCGTCGAGCAGGGCCGACAAGGGAACGCCCGTCCACTGGCCGATGGCGCTCCACCCTTCCTCGCACGAGTGACGCGTGATCTGCGTCCGCGACGGGAACTGCTTGAGCTCGGCGAGCGAGAACTCCCGCGGCTTCGCGACGCGGCCTCCGACCGGCAATCGCCAATCCGCGAACGCGGCGTCCCGCAGGCGGCGGTAGGACTCGCTCAGCTCCTTCTCTTTCGGGTTGGCACCGGGATCGGTGGTGCCCGTCGCCGGAAACGACGTGAGGTCCTCGGGGCGGTATTCCTTCACGAGCGCGCGATCGGACAGGAGCGCCTTCTGCATGCCGTACGTGAAGGAGTCGCCGGCGCGCAGAACGTTGCCGCAGGTGGGCGGCAGGATCTTCGGGAATCGCCGCGCGACGATCACGCCCCCGACCGCCACCGCCCCCGCGACGAGCGCCCCGCGCCGCGTGAGGAGGCCGGCAGTCCCCTTCTCTTTCTCCTCCATGTCATCTCCCCACGGTCATGGCGCGGATCTGACGCCGGAATCCGGACCGGACGACCATGACGACGTGCACGATCACGAACAACAGCAGCACCGCCGAAGTGAAGAAGTGGATCGTCCGCGCGGACTGGATGCCGCCGAAGAAGTCGAGCAGGAAGGGGAACACGGCGGTCACCGCGGGCGACATCGTCAGCCCGGTCGCCACCATGAGCGGAGCGGCGACGAAGATCACGGAGGAGTACGCGCACTTCTGGAGCAGGCCGTAGCGGGGGCCGCCGGACGCCGCGGGGATGCGGAGGCGCAGATGGGCAACCAGGTCGCCCCAGATCTGGCGCGGCGCGAGATCCCGGACACGAGGCCAGATGTGGGAGCGGAAGTGGCCGCCGAGCAATCCGAGCAGCAGATAGAGGAGGCCCGGCAGCAGGAGAAACCAGGCGGCGAGAAAGTGGAGGCTGCGTCCCCAGCCGTTCTCGTTGAAGATGTCGTAGGTTCGGTTCGCGCTCACGGGCCCCGACGCGCGTTCGGTCAGCGGAACGGGCTTGTCGTAGCCGCCATGCTTGTAGTTCCGGCTGATCGGCAGCTCGAGCAGGGCCGGAGTCAGGTCATTGCCCGCCTTTCCCCAGTAGAGCCGGGGATGGACCATCAGGATCTCGAACCCGCTGAACGCAAGGATGAGAACGCTCAGCGTGATGATCCCGTGGGAGAGACGGACCCAGCGCGCGTGCCCTTCGCCGCCAGGCGATCCAGCCTGATCCGGACCTTCGGCCATGCCGCGAACCCTCCGGGGGTGAATGCGTCAGCGTACCACCGCGGCGTAGTGGGCGGCTGTCGGGGCGGCCCTCGCGGCCGCCCGTCGATCCCACCTACGGTCCGTAGAGCTGCAAGCCGAAACCGTTCGCGATGAACTTCGCCATCGCGTCCCGGGTCACCGTCGCGGCCGGGCAGTACTCCGTCGCCGTGCACCCGGTGAGCACGCCGGTGGCCCAGAGGTAATGGATGTGCTTGCAGAACGGCTGGGACACGGTCACGTCGGTGAAGTGCGTGTTCGGCGTTCCGGAGTCGCACGAGTAAGAGAACCCGGTCTTCGGGTCCGGGCCGTAAGTCAGCGGCACCGCCGCGGCGCCCTTCGGCGCGAAGATCGCCTTGGCGACGAAGGCGGCCATCGCGTCTCGCGTGATGGAGTCGGTCGGGCAATAGAGGCCGGTGTTGCAGCCGAGCGTGACGTTCTCCCGGGCGAGATAGTGCACGTGCTTGCAGGCCGGATCCGTCGGCGCGACGTCGGTGAATAGGGAGTGGCCGCCGTTGATGCAGTCGTAGCTCTGCCCGCCGACAAACCCCGCCGTCGGAACGAGCGGCCCCGTCCCGGCGATCGCCTTCGCGATGAAGATCGCCATCTGGTCGCGCGGCACGACGGCGCCCGGACAATAGGCCGTCGCCGTGCACCCGGTCGTGATTCCGAAGTGCAGCATCGTCTCGATCTTCGCGTAAAAGGGCTGGGATTGCGGCACGTCCGAAAAGCTCTTGCCCACGTGCAGCGTCCAGATCTGCGAGCCGTTGACGTCGAGATCTTCCTGGAACGTTGCGTCCCAGTGCGTCGCTGGACGGCTCGCCGGCGCGTCGACGGTCATGCGGTAGCAGTCGTGCGCCGTCGACGCGTCGTAACAGTTGACCGTCGCGCCTTTCGGGATGGAGCCGTAGTCCGCGGTCGTGTTGTTGATGTGGTAGAGCGCCCCGCCCGGTCCCGTGAAGCCGCTCGCCGTTCCGGTGCGGGAAAACGCGTTTCCGCCGACGTTCTGCCAGGACGGCTCGACACGCACCGTCTCGCCGGGCTCGAGCACTCCGTTCAAGTTAGACGTCGTTCCGGAGGAGCTGTGCGCGTCCACTCGCATCGGGCGTGGCAGAGGGTCGGTGCGCTGTCGAACGACGCCGCGCCCGTCCCCGTCCCCTCCCTGGTGCGACCAGGTGACGACGTAGGCGTCGGTTCCTCCGGACGAGACGCTCACGTTGGCATACACGATGCCCGTCGTGGACGTGTTGACGGTGAATTCGGACCCGACCTTCGCACCCGTGCGATCGAATTTCTGTCCCGCGATGCCGATAGAGGGGTAGCCTCTTTCCCAGGTCACGACGAAACCGCCCCGCGTGTCCATCGCGATGGAGGCCCCGTACTGGACCCCTGTCGTGTCTGTGTTCACCTGAAACTCCGATCCCACCTTTTCTCCGGACGCGTCGAAGCGCTGGCCGAAGACGCCGGTCTGGTCCCCATCCTCACCGCTGTAGTCCTCCCAGACGACGACGAAGTCTCCGTGTTTCCCCATCGCGACATGCGCGATCCGTTGATCGCCGGTCGTGTGCGTGTTGACGGGAAAAACGGATCCGACTTTCGCGCCGGTGGCGTCGAACCGTTGTCCGAAGATTCCGAGCCCGCCGAGGTCGTGCGAATCCTCCCAGACGACGACAAAGTCGCCGGACTCGTCCATCGCGACCGATGGAAATGACGCCACGGACGGGACGGCATTGACCGGAAACTCCGAGCCGACGGCCGATCCCAGAGTGGGCCCGAATCGTTGGCCGAAGATTCCCACGTGGTCCGGCGGATAGTCGCTCTCCCAGACGACGACGAAGCTCGAGTCGGCGCCCATCGCAACGGACGGGAAGTACTGCCCGTTGGTCGTGTAGGTGTTGACGATGAACTCCGGCCCGTCGTTGCCGCCGTGGAGGAACTTTCTGGCGACGATCCCGTAGTACGAGCCATCCTGCCGGCTCTGCCAGGTCACGACGAAGTTGCCGTCGTTTCCGGCGGCGACACTGACATCCAGTTGCTCGCCCGTCGTGTACGAGTTGACCGCGATCTCCGACCCGTTCTTCACGCCGCTGGCGTCGTAGAGCTGGGCGAAGATGCCGTGCTGCGAGCCATCCTGATTCAGGCTCTCCCAGGCGACGATGAACTGGCCGTCCGGCGCGACGGCGACCACGGGGAAATCCTGGTCGCCCGTCGTGTATGTGTTGACCTGAAACTCTCCACCGAAGGGCGGTGCCTGCGCGAGCAGCCTGGAGGCGAGCGGGGCAGCCGAAAGAAGCAACGCGAGACGCAGAACTCGCTGCATCGCCGTCCTCCGGGAATTGCTACGAGGGTAACACGAAGGCGTACGGGAGGCCTCAGGGCCGCCGGCGGCCGGCCGTCTACCGATAGGCGTCCTTGCGGTGATCCGCCGCCGTCAGGAAGACGACCCGCTCCTCGCCCCCAATCTCGAAGAAAATCGGCCAGGCTCCTTCAACCGAGCCACAGATGGCGCGGCGCGCCGCGCGCTTCGAAGAACCGGGTAGACGCGGGTCTCCAAGGTCGACCGGACGCGCGGCGCGGCGTCCGGGCCGAGCCGCTCCAGAGCCCGCTGAAAGGTCTTCGATTCGAAGATCCGATACGCTTCGCTCAGACGAACCGGCCCCGCCTGGCGGCCGCATCTCGATTTCCGTTCTTCAAGCGGCGGACGGGCGCCGGTCTCGATCGAATCTCCGGCATCTCGTCCGGCGCGACGAAGGTCTCGGCCACGGCCCTCTGCAGGGCGGCCGTCTCGATGAAGTTCGAGACGGATCGGTTCTCCGCCGACGCGGCCTCTTCGATGAGCCGGTAACTCGCCTCGTCGATCCGGACGGTCAGGGTCTTTGGCATTGCATCACTCC
>DATJZU010000010.1:0-6577 GCA_035498835.1 Thermoanaerobaculia bacterium | reverse complement strand
GACATTCTGGCCGGGGCAGTAGGTCGAGGCGGTGCAGCCGGAGGTGATGCCCGAGTGCAGCAGGGTCTCGATCTTCTTGTAGAAGGGCTGGGACGTCGGGACGTCCGAGAAGCTCGAGCCGATGTGCAGCGTCCAGACCTTCACGGGGCCCGACGACGTTGTCTCGGTGAACGTCGCGTCCCAGTGGGTGACAGGTCGCGATGAGATCGCCGAGGCGTTGACGGTGTAGCAGTTGGCCGTGGCGAGGCAGCTCCCCGTCGCGCCCGGGGCGAGCGAGCCATAGGACGCGGCAGCGTCGGCGATGCCGTAGCTGCCGCCGGCCGGTCCCGTGAAGGACGAGGCCGCGCCGGTCAAGGGGAGGGACGACGCCGTGGTGTTCTTCCAGGCCGGAGCGATCGCGGCCGTCTCGCCCGGCTCCAGGATCCCGTCGCCCGAGGGGTCGACGGAAAGCCCCTGCGGAACGACGGCCGAGGAGATCCCCGTCGTCGGCGTGCGGGTAGGCGTCGAGCTGCGAGTCGCGGTCGGCGTGCGGGTCCCCGTGCGAGTCGGAGTCGCCGTGGGAGGAACGGAAGTCGCCGTTCGCGTCGGAGTGCGGGTCGCCGTCTTCGTTGGCGTCCGCGTAAGCGTCGGAGTCGGCGTCGGTGTCGGGGTCGGCGAAGTCCCGTACTCGAATGCTCCCATGTCGCAGAGTCCGTTGACCGGTCGCGGGAAACCGCGCTGGTCGGTCGTCAACGCCGCGCCCAGATCGTCGGTGCAACCGGAGGCGTCGCCCGCATCGATGGCGGGACTGTCCGCAAGAAGCGCCTGCGTCTGAGTCGGCCCGCCATTGTCCTGCAGAGGGCCCAGGAGAGGATCCAGGCCGATCACGTTGCCGAAGATCTCTCCGTTGATCGTGCAATTGCTCGTCGTCTGGATCAGGTTGTAGGTGTTCGAGTGCAGGATGCCGAAGCAGTCGTCCGGCTCCGGGGGGAGGGCGCCGTAGCGATGCGTGTTGTCTCCCAGCAGCGCGTTCTGCATCGTCTCCAACGCGTCGGCGGTCACGTACACGCCGCCACCCATTCCGGCGTACGAGGTCCCGCTCGGCACCAGAATCTGGTTGCCGGCGATGGTCGCGTTGAACAGCCGGAGCGTGCCGCCTTGCATGTACACGCCGGCGCCGTCCTGGCTCGCTGAGTTTCCGCTCACCGTGGCGTTCGTCAGGGTCACCGACGCAGCGCCGTGGATGAAGAGCTCGGAGAAGATGCCGCCCCCCTGCGGGGACGAATTGCCGCTGAGCGTGCTCTGGACGACGTCGAGCACGCCGCCTTCATAGTCGTAGATACCGCCGCCCTTGAGGTCGGCGACGTTCGCATCGACGGTCGTGTCGGTGAGGGTGAGCGTGCCGTAGTTCCCGAGTGCTCCTCCGTAGATGCCGGCATGATTGTCGTGCAGATGACTCCTCACCAGCGTCACGGGGTTGGTCGCCTGGCCGCCGTGGTTCTCCATGCCCGCCGAGAGAGAGGCCATGTTCGAATAGATCTCGGTGTCCTCGATGTTCGCTTGGAAATAGGCTCCGATGCCCTGAACGTAGACGCCGCCGCCTTGGTATGCGTGATTTCCATAGACCTGGCCATGGCGCAGGTTGAACTGCCCGAAGTCCCCCAGTGATGCGTTCAACCCTCCCACGGCGGCCGAGGCCGTGTTGTCGCGCACCACCACGTAGTCCAGATCGACCGAGCCCCCTCCCGCGCCGAATTCCAGGTCCAGGCCCGCGGCGTCGTAGCACGTGTTGTTCTCGATGGTCACGTGGCTGAGCGTGAGGCTGCCGCCGCTGCTCGCCCCCGTCCAGCGAAGGCCGCACCCGGATTCGAAGGTTCCCGTCCGGTTGCCGCCCTCGATCGTGATGCCACTCATTGTCGTGTTCGCCGCCGAGTCATGAACGTCGAACACGCGGTCACCCGTCACGACACCGTTGCCGTCGACGATGGTCACGTCCGCGCCCGCGCCGATAATCGTCAGGCTATCGGTGATGTCGAGGTCGCCGAGCACGGCTTGATCGTCGTCGCCCGGTCGCGTCAACTTGTACGTGCCCGCCGGCAGAGAGATGGTGTCGGCGCCCGCGGTGAAGTTGGCCTGCATGATCGCCGCGCGAAGCGTGCACTTGCCGTTGCTCGCGGCACAGACGTTGTCTCCCTGGTCGGCGTCGGGCAGATCTTCGGTGCTGTTGACGACGATCGTCGGATTCGCGGCGGGGCTTCGGGGTAGCCCCATCGCCAGCACGCCGAACGACGCGAGAGCCACGAGGCTTGCAGCGGTCTTGTGCATGGCTTTAGGCCCCATAGAGAACGAGTTGGAACGCGTTGACGAGGAACTTGGCCATCTGATCGCGTGAGACGGTGCCGGCGGAGCAGGAGGTCGTCGATGGAGAGCCCAAGAACGTGACCTCGCTCTGCTCGGCGGGCAAGTACCGTCCCGACGAAGACGTCTCGCCGCCGCCGCCAATCCGAGCGCCGCCAACAGCCCCATCCACCGGAGCGGCGAGGCGGTTTTCAGGTCTTTCTGGAGCATGAGCTTCCGCTGGTTCTCTTACCGGGGAAAGCGGAAAGGGCAGGAAAAAGACGACAGGCCCGGAGCCCGAAAAGGCGGTACGCTCCTTAATAAAGGATCTCCCGTGGAAGGCCGCATTTCCGCCCTGTTGGAGTCGACCGCCTCCGGCGACCGGTCCGCGGCCGATGCGCTCTTTTCCGCCCTCTACGCGGAGCTGCACGGGCTCGCGGAGCGGGAGCTGGCACGCCGCGGCAAAGGGCTGACGCTCGGCGCCACGACGCTTCTCCACGAGGCCTATCTGGACATGGCGCAGCGCGAAGGACCGGTCTTTCCGGACCGCGGGCGATTCATGGCCTACGCGGCCCGGGTCATGCGCTCGCTGATCATCGACTATGCGCGCAACCGCCGGGCCCTCAAACGCGGCGGCCGATTCGAGATCACGACGCTCGACGAGGAGTCGGCGGGGTCGGCTCCAGTGACCGAAGATCTGGAGGAGATTCACGCGGCGCTCGAGCGTTTGACGGGGATCGATTCGTCGCTCGCCGAGGTCGTGGACCTCAAGTTCTTCTGCGGCTTCTCCTTCAGCGAGATCGCGGCGATCCGAGGAGCTTCGGAGCGGACCGTTCAGCGAAACTGGGAAAAGGCGCGCCTCTTTCTGTATCGCTCGATCCGCGACGGAGCGATCGACTGACGTGTCCGTTCTGACTCCGGATCGGTGGCGCGCGATCGAGCCCTTCCTCGACCGGGCGATGGATCTGGACGGCGAGGCGCGCGAGGCGCTTCTCGACGATCTCCGCCGGACCCGGCCCGACATTGCGCGCGACCTGGAGTCTCTGCTCGCGTCGCGCGAGGAGCTCGCGGAGAAAGCCTTTCTCGAGGGCACCGCGCCGCAGCCGTCAGCGCACACGTCGCTCGCCGGGCAGACGGTTGGCGCCTACACGCTCCTCGAGCCCATCGGGCAGGGGGGCATGGGAACCGTCTGGCTGGCGCGGCGCAGCGACGGGCGCTTCGAAGGGCACGTCGCCGTCAAGCTTCTGAACGCGAGCCTGGTCGGCCGCGCGGGCGAGGAGCGCTTCCGGCGCGAGGGCTCGATCCTCGCGCGGCTGTCCCATCCAAACATCAGCCGCCTCCTCGACGCCGGAGTCTCGCCGTCCGGTCAGCCGTACATCGTCCTCGAGCACGTCGACGGCGAGTCGATCGACCGCTACTGCGACGGCCGCCGCCTCGGTGTCGAGGCGCGGCTGCGGCTCTTCCTCGACGTGTGCGCCGCCGTGTCCCAGGCTCACGCGAACCTGATCGTCCACCGCGACATCAAGCCGTCCAACGTGCTCGTCACCGCAGACGGGCAGGTCAAGCTCCTCGACTTCGGGATTGCCAAGCTCCTCGAAGAAGACTCGGGCAGCGGCGAGCCGACGGCGCTCACGCGCGAAGGCGGCAGGGCGCTGACCCCCGAATTCGCCGCTCCCGAGCAGCTCACGGGCGGCGTCGTGACGACCGCGACCGACGTCCACGCGCTCGGGACTCTGCTCTACGTGCTCCTCACCGGGCAGCATCCCGCAGGCGCATCGCGCACAAATCCCGCGCAGCTGCTCAAGGCGATCATGGAAACCGATCCGAAGCGGGCCTCGGAGATGACGACCGTGCCGGACGCCGAGGCTCGCGCCACGACTCCGGAAGGCCTCCGCCGTCAGCTGCGCGGCGATCTCGACACGATCGTCGCGAAGGCACTGAAGAAGAACCCGTCGGAGCGATACCCGTCGGTCACGGGGCTCGCGTCGGACGTGCGCCGCTATCTCAACCACCAGCCGATCGGCGCCCGCCCGGATACGATCGGCTACCGCGCGGCCAAGTTCGCGCGTCGAAATCGCGTCCCGGTGGCCCTCGCCGGGCTCGCGGTTCTCGCGCTCGTGGCGGGGCTCATCGGAACGTTCACCCAGGCGCGGCGCGCGAAGCGGGATGCCGCGGCCGCGCAGGCGGAAAGTCGGCGCGCCGATCAGGCCGCGCGACAGGCGCGCGACGAGCGCGACTTTGCGCTCAAGCAACTATCACGCGCCGAGGCCATCAACGACTTCAACGCCTTTCTGCTCTCCGATGCGGCGCCGACGGGCAAACCGTTCACGGCCGGCGAACTCCTGAAGCACGCCGAGGAGATCCTCGCGCACGAGGGCGGCCCGACCGACGACACCCGGATCGACATGCTGATCGCGATCGGGTACCAATACAACAATCTGGATCTGGACGAAAGGGCTCTCGCGGTTCTGACCCGCGCCTACGACCTCGCCGGCAAGCGGGCGGATCCCACGCTCCGGGCGAAAGCGGCGTGCGCCCTCGCCGGGACGGTCCAGCGGTCCGGCGACTCGGGTCGGGCCGAAGCGCTGATCCAGGAGAGCCTCCGCGCGCTGCCCGCCGGCGATTCGACGCTGGCGCTCGATCGCGTCTTCTGTCTTTGTCGGGCCAGCTACGTCGCCCGGGAATCGGGCGACGTTCAGAAGGGGATCGATCGCATTCTGGATGCGCAGCGGACACTGAAGTCGTCCGGACTCTCGTCGTCGCTGGCGGATCTGACCGTCGCGATGGACGTTGCCGAGTCCTATCGCATGGCGGGCCAGGACCGCCATGCAAGCGAAGCGTTTCGCGAGGCCCATGCGCAGATGACCGCTCTCGGCCGTGGCGATACGGAGAAGGCCGGAACCCTGCTCAACAATTGGGCACTCGCCGATGACGCTCTCGGCCGGCCGCGGGAGGCCGAAGATCTCTACCGCCGCGCGATCCGGATCAGCAGCCACGACGAGGGCGAGCAGGGAGTTTCGGCCATGCTTCTCAACAACCTCGCGCGGGCGCTGAAGGATCTCGATCGCTTTGGGGAAGCCGCGAGGTACGCCGACGGCGCGTATGCCGAGGCGCGGACGAAGCACGATGAGATCGTCGTTAATCAGTCGCTCATCGTTCGTCAGGCGGTCTACCGGGAGCTCCACGACCTCGATCGCTCGGCGAGTCTGCTCGCGGAGCTCGAGCCGAGGCTTCGAAGGATGCTGCCGGCGGGCCACGTCGCGTTCGCCTCCATGACCTCCGAGCGCGCGCTTCTCGAGCAGGCGCGCGGCGATATCGACCGCGCGCGAGACGACGCGAACCGCGCCGTGACGCTCGCCGAGGCGAGCTCGCAACATCGTCAGTACCTCCCCCTCACGCTGCTCCGACGGTCCCAGCTCGAGCTCTCGATGCGGCAATTCGAGCCGGCTCGGGCCGACGCGGCCCGAGCGCTCGACCTGTACGTTGAGGCCTTCGGCCGCGACTTCCTCTCGAACAAGGTCGGCCGCTGCCACCTGGCGATTGCGCAGGCGCTGATCGGGCTCGGCCGGTCGGCGGAGGCGCGCGACGACCTGACGGCTGCCCTCGCGAACCTGGAACCCACGCAGGGCTCCGATCACCCCGAGACGCGCGAGGCGCGGCGTCTCGCGGACACGATCGCGGCGAAGTCCTGAACGGGCGGACGCTATCCGCTCAGGGCCGGTACAGCGACAGGGCGAAGGCGTTGACGAGGAACTTGGCCATCTGGTCGCGGGAGACAGTTCCCGTCGGGCAGTAGGTGGTCGAGGTGCAGCCCGAGATGATCCCTCTGGCCCAGAGGTAGTGGACGTGCTTGCAGAAGGAGTCCGTCGCCGGCACGTCGGTGAAGTGGATGTCGGGGCTGCCGCTGTTGCAGGAGTACGAGAGGCCGGTGATCGGATCGGGACCGTATGTCTCGGGAATCGCCGTGCCGCCGCCGGGCGCGACGACGGCCTTGGCGATGAAGGAAGCCATCTCGAGGCGGGAGACGTCGTCGTTGGGGCAGTACTTGCCGGCCGAGCAGCCCGCGGTCACGTTCTTCGAGGCGATGTAGTGGACGTGCTTGCAGAAGATGTCGGTGGGCGAGACGTCGGAGAAGAGGGAGACGCCTCCCGAGGTGCAGTTGTAAAGAGACGTGCCGACCATCCCGCTCGAGGGGACGTTGGCGCCGCCTCCGGCGATGCCCTTGGCGATGAAGATGGCCATCTGGGAGCGGGGGACATTC
>DATJZU010000009.1:0-6932 GCA_035498835.1 Thermoanaerobaculia bacterium | reverse complement strand
GAATGTCCCCCGCTCCCAGATGGCCATCTTCATCGCCAAGGGCATCGCCGGAGGCGGCGCCAACGTCCCCTCGAGCGGGATGGTCGGCACGTCTCTTTACAACTGCACCTCGGGAGGCGTCTCCCTCTTCTCCGACGTCTCCCCCACCGACATCTTCTGCAAGCACGTCCACTACATCGCCTCGAAGAACGTGACCGCGGGCTGCTCGGCCGGCAAGTACTGTCCCGGCGACGACGTCTCGCGGCTCGAGATGGCTTCCTTCATCGCCAAGGCCGTCGTCGCGCCCGGCGGCGGCACGGCGATTCCCGAGACATACGGTCCCGATCCGATCACCGGCCTCTCGTACTCCTGCAACAGCGGCAGCCCCGACACCCACTTCACCGACGTGCCGGCGACGGACTCCTTCTGCAAGCACGTGCATTACCTGTGGGCCAAAGGCATCATCTCCGGCTGCACCTCGACCACCTACTGCCCGACGGGCACCGTCTCTCGCGATCAGATGGCCAAGTTTCTCGTCAACGCCTTCGCACTCCAGCTCTACGGGCCCTGACGTCGGCCGCCGCGACGCCGGAGCGGATATGATCCGCTCATGTTTCTCTCGTCCAATTTCCTCGGCATTCCGGAAGAGGACCACACGCTCGAGAAGAGCCGGGTTGCGGTCCTGCCCGTGCCCTACGAGCGAACCGTTTCCTACGGCGTCGGGACGAAGAACGGCCCGGCTGCCATCCTCGAGGCTTCTCACTACGTCGAGCTCTACGACGACGAGCTCGATGAGGAAGCGTATCGAATCGGCATCCACACGCTCCCGGCGTGGCTGCCGGACAATATGGAACCGGAGTCCTGCGTCGAGGAGCTCGAAGCCGCCGTCGCGGGCCTGGTCGCGAAGGACAAGTTCGTCCTGACGCTCGGCGGCGAACACTCCATCGCCCGCGGCCCGATCGCCGCGCACGCCGCCCGGTATTCGAACCTCTCGATCCTTCACTTCGACGCCCACGGCGACCTGCGCGACGAGTACGAGGGGCAGAAGTTCTCGCATGCGTGCGCTGCGCGGCGATGGGTCGAGCTCGACCTCCCCACAGTCCAGGTCGGCATCCGATCCATCTCTCGCGAGGAAGTCGAGTTCGTGCGGAGCAAGGGAACCATTCGCGTCGTCTCCAACCGCGAAATGCATCACTCCGACGAATGGATGGACGGCGCCTTCGGGCTCCTGAACGACGACGTCTACGTGACCTTTGACGTGGACTTCTTCGACGGCTCGCTCGTTCCCGGAACGGGCACGCCGGAACCGGGCGGCGGAACGTACGACCAGGCGCTGCGGATCCTGCGCCGCGTCGTCGCCGACCATCGGATCGTCGGTGCGGACGTCGTCGAGCACTCGCCGGTGCCGGGCAACCGTGCTCCCGACTTCATGATCGCCAAGCTCTGCTACAAGCTTCTGTCCTACGCACACTTCCCGGAGAAGGCCGGTCGCCCCCTGCTGTCGCCGGCTTAGAGGACGGGGCCGAGGAGACGCGATGTCCTTCTCCTGCAATGGCTTGCTCTGGACTGCCTCGTCCGAATCCTCCAAAACAATGAACTTTCTCCCCGGGACTTGCGTCTTGAGGGGTTGAGGAAGTTGTTGAGCGTGCCGGACGAAAAGGACCTCGTCGAGCGGTGCCGCAAAGGCGACGACGAGGCCTGGAGGCAGATGGTGGATCACCTGGGTCAGCGCGTGTATTCCGTCGCGTACCACTTCACGCTGAAGCGTGAGGACGCGGAGGAGCTGTCCCAGGAGATCTTCCTGAAGATCTTCGAGAACCTCCACCGCTACGACGGCAGCTATCCGCTCCTCGCTTGGGTCGTCTCCCTGGCGCGCAACCTCTGCATCGACCGCTACCGCCGCCGCAAGCGCGAGCGGTCGTTCCGCTTCGTCTCGGACGACGCCGTCGCGCCGATGCTGCAGTCGGGCGACGATCCGGCCGCCGAGGCCCTGCGCCGCGAGCGCACGAAGATGCTCTTCTGGGCGCTCGGCGAGATTCCCGAGGACCTCGCGGAGATCCTGGTGCTGCGCGATCTCGAAGGCTTCGCGTACGAAGAGATCGGAAAGGCGCTGGACCTTCCGGACGGGACAGTCAAGTCCCGGCTCTTCCGGGCCCGGGCCGAAGTGGCGCGCAAGGTCCGGGAACGCCACGAAGGCTCCGGACGGGGCACGATGGCGACGCTCGCCGTCGCCGTGGCGGGATTCGTATGAGCTGCCGCGAGATGGAGCGGCTCGTCGCCGCCGGACGCGAGACCGAATTCGCGGCGCACCGCGCGACCTGCACGGGCTGCGGCGCGCTCGGACTCGAGATGGACCGGTTCGCCGAAACGGCCGCCTCGCTGCAGGCGCCCGCCGCGTCGCGCGCGCTCTTCGAGTCGCTCTACGCGATTCCGACGTGGACCGTGTCCTGCGACGGCGCCGAAGACTTGCTCGCGCGCGCCGTCGATGCGCCGCTGCCGGCCGGCGACCGCGGCCGCCTCGAGAGCCACCTGTCGCGATGCACCGCCTGCTTCGAAGCGGGAGAGGTGCTCGGAATCGCCCGCGACCTCACCGCGCCGGCTCCGACGCCGTGGCTCGCGGCGAAGCTCGCGGCCGCGAAGCCGGCCGCGCCGCGCCGCCGCGCGATCTGGGGATCGATCCTCGGCCCGCGCGGCGCGATCGCGATCGCGTACGCCGCGGCGGTCCTCGTGATGTTCCTCGGCCTGAACCCGGCCGACCTGGCGCGCAAGGCCGGCACGGCCCGCCTCGAGCAGACCGCGCGCTCGGGCGTGCAGGTCGCCCGCAACACGGTCGTCGACCGGTTCGGCGCCTTTCAGGAGCGCGTCTTCCGAACGTTCGAGGCCGTGAAGGGACGCGTCGGCGGCTACGGCCGCGCCGCGCTCTCGAACGCGCTCGCCCTGGTCATGCGAAACGACACTCCGCGCCGCCCGTCCCGTCCGCGCAACGACGACGGCAGCGGCGCCTGGAAGCTCAGCGAAACCGAAACCTGGACATGGCGCGCCGACCGCGCGCCCGGAGGAGAGTCATGAACGAGACCCCCAACCCGGTGTATCCCCCGCCGCCGCCGGCGGCGCCTCCCCCGCCCCCGCCGGTCCCGCCCGTCGCGTATCCGGCCGGGCCCGTGCTGATCGACAAGAAGTCGCCGGGGCTCGCGGGATTTCTGTCGATGTTCCCCGGCCTCGGGCACGTGTACCTGGGCCTGTACCAGAGGGCGTTCGCGATCGGCGGCGCGTTCATCCTCGGCATCGCGATGACCTCGCACGGCCGCGGCGGAGAATTCTTCGGCCCGGTCCTCGGGTTCCTCTGGTTCTTCGCGATCATCGACGCCGTGCGCCAGGCCAAGGCGATCAACCGCGGCCAGCTCGCCGAAGCGGGATTCGCGGGCGATGCACAGCTCCGGCGCGCCTCGGCCGGGACGGGATCGCTCACGTGGGGAGTCATCCTCGTCGGCCTGGGCTCGCTGTGGCTGGCCGATCGCTACCTCGACCTCGAGAAGTTCTGGGACTTGGTGGGCGACTGGGGCGGCCCGCTCGCCATCATCCTGCTCGGCCTCGTGCTGATCGTCTCGCACATCCGCCGGAAGCGGCGCGAGAACGAGGCGGGCGTCGGCATGCCGCCGCGGAGCACAACGTAAAATCCCCCTCGTGAGACTCTTTCGAGTCGTTCGGACCGCCGCGGCCTTCGCCGCGCTTTTTTTCTGTTCGTGGCGGGCGTCGGCGGGGCCGGCGCTCACACTGGCTCCCTGCCAGATCCCCGGCGTCGAGGGCGTCGCGCGCTGCGGCACCTTCCCGGTCTGGGAGGACCGGGCCGCGAAGAGCGGCCGCCGCATCGACCTGAACGTCGTCGTCCTCGAGGCGACGAAGACGCCCCGGGCGCCCGGGGCGTTCGCCTTCCTCGAAGGCGGACCCGGCGAGGCCGCGGCCGAAGGCGCCGCCGGGCTCTCGCGCGAGCTCGCCCGAATTCGCGAGCACCGCGACATTCTGCTCGTCGACCAGCGCGGGACGGGGAAATCGAACTCCCTCGCCTGCGAAGTCTTCGGCGCGAAGAGCGACCTCGAGGGTTCCCTTCGCGAGTTCCTGCCCGCCGAGACCGCGCGCCGCTGCCGGGCGAAGCTCGAGCCGGGCGCAAACCTCGGCCTCTACACGACCCCGATCGCCGCCGACGACCTCGACGACGTCCGCGCGGCGCTCGGCTACGAGTCGCTCGATCTCTTCGGCATCTCGTACGGCACGCGCGCCTCACTCGTGTACCTCCGGCGGCACCCGGATCACGTACGCACCGTCATGTTGCACGGTGTCGCGCCGGTCGATCAGTCGATGCCTTTGCATTTCGCGCGGGACACTCAGCGGGCGCTCGAAGGCGTCCTCGACGAGTGCGCGGCCGAGGCCGCATGCCGGAAGGCGTTCCCGGACGGCCGGCGCGAGCTCGCACTCCTGATCGAACGCCTCGCCCGGACGCCCGCGACGGTCGAGATCCTCCATCCCGACACGGGCGCGCCGGCGACGGTGCACCTTTCCCGGGACGTCGCGGCCGAGACGCTGCGATACCTCGCGTATTCGACGGCCGGCGCGCAGTGGATCCCGGCATTCGTGCACGCCGGCGCGGCCGGCGATCTCCGCCCGCTCGCCGAGATGGGCCTCTTCTTCCGCCGCGACATCGTGGACAGCGGCTCGATCGGCGTCTATCTCTCGGTCTCGTGCGCCGAGGACCTCCCCTGGTTCGATCTCGCCGAAGCGGCGCGGGAGGCCCAGGGAACCGCGCTCGGCGACTACCGCGCCCGGGAGCAGAAGGCGGCGTGCGCCCTCTGGCCTCGGGGCGAGATCCTCGCCGACTATCGGACGATGGTGGCATCGGACAAACCGGTCCTGATCTTCACCGGCGCGCTCGATCCCGTGACGCCGCCCGCCCACGGCGACCGGGTGGCGAAGACGCTTTCCCACAGCCGGCACATCGTCGTCCCGGACGGCGGCCATTCGTTCGACGGCCTCGAAGGCCTCGACTGTGTTTCGAACCTCCGCGCGGAGTTCGTCGAGCGCGGGTCGGCCGAAGGCCTCGACACCCGTTGCGTCGCGGCGGTGCACCGCCCTCCGTTTCCGACGGAGATCCCGAAGCTCACGCCCGTCGCGGTCGAGCCCGCGGCGCTCGTGCACCTTCCCGGCGCCTTCCGGTCTCCGGACGGCCGCACGGCGGCGCGCGTCGAGGCCGCCGGCGCGGGTCTCTCGATCTCCGTGGACGGCGAGCCTCCCGCGCCTCTCGTGCCCGTCTCGCCGACGCGGTTCCGAATCGCGGGGAGCCCGCTCGCCTTCGCGGTCTTCGAGATCGCGGGCGGCCGCGTCGGGCGCCTCGTGATCGAGGACTGGGGACGCGCGGAGGAAACGCTGCTCCCCGATTCGGGCGCGGCCGCGCCGAAGCGCTAGCGGTCAGCCCTCAGCGGTCAGACGACCGCCAGCTCGGCCAGATACTCCACGAACGACCGCACCGCGCCGTCGAAGCCCTGGATCTTCGGGTTTGACGACTCGATCACGTAGTACTCGTCTGGGGCGTGCGCCCCGCTGCCATGGCCGAGCCCGAAGTGGCCGGCCGGCAGCGAGAGCGGCGGATCGGTGAAGACGTATCCGGGCCAGGAGCCCGCGTTGCGCGGCCACATCACCGGATCGATGCCGCCGCGCTTGTAGACCGATACCTGCGCCCGCACGAGCGCCGCGTCGGCCGGTGTGCTCGTGGGGTCGTATCCGCCCGTCATCTTCGCCTCGATGTCCCCGAATCCCTTCTTCTCGAGATGCTTCCGGAGCGCGGCAAACGCCTCGGACGCCTTCATGTCCGGAACGAGCCGCAGATCGAGCTTCGCGGACGCCTTGTGCGGCAGGATCGTCTTGCCGCCCGGCCCGGTGTACCCGCCGACGATGCCTTCGATGTTGACCGTCGGCCGCGAGACGAGCCGCTCGAGCGCCTCGACCCAGCCGACGTCGCCGATCCAGTGCTCGACGCCCATCTGCTTCTTCGCGACGTTCTCGTCCAGGCGCCGCGCGGCCTCGGCGATCATCGCCTTCTCGGCCGGCGAGATCGGCCGCGCGCGATCCGTCAGTCCCTCGATCGCCGGCGTGTTGCCGTCGGCCGCCACGAGCGTGTTGAGCGCCTGCACGAGATGCCAGGCCGGACTGTCCAGACGCGCGCGGTTGCTCGAGTGGACGTCCTTGCTCGGCCCGCGGTGCCACTTCTCCCCGCTGGAAGTCAGCTCGCACTCGATCACGCCCTTGGCGCCGAGCGACACCGTCACGACGCCGTCGAGGCCCTGCGAGGCGTTCGGCATGAAGATCCCGCGGCATTTCTTCAAGGCCGCCTCGATCTCCGGGCGCCGGACGATCTGCGCGAAGTGCGGCGAGCCGATCTCCTCCTCGCCTTCCGCGACGAAGACGAGGTTGACCGGCGGCTTCCTTCCCGCGCCCTTGTAGGCATGGAGCGCGGCGAGAAAGGCCGCCTCCGGCCCCTTCTGGTTGACGGCGCCGCGGCCCACGAGCACCTGGCCGAGCTCGGGCTTCTCGACGATTGCCGCATCGAAGGGCGGCGACGACCACTCCGAGGGGTCCGCCTGTTTCACGTCGTACATGAAGTAAAGGCCGAGCGTGCGCGGCGCGCCGGCGTCGAGCGTCGCGAAGACGCCCGGCTGCCCGTCGGTGGGCACGCGGATGGCGCTGTCGAAGCCGGCGTCCTTGAGCATGCGGATCAGCAGCTCGTTGCCTTCCGCCATGCCGCGGTTCTCGGCCGCGATCGAGGGCTGGCGAATCCAGTCCTGCAGGCGGCGGACGGCCTCGTCGTGCCGCTTCTCGACCTCCGCGAGCACCGGATCGAGTCCCGAGGCCTTCTTCTTCGCCGGAGCGGGGAACGCGAGCGTCGCCGCGCCGACGGCGGCGCC
>DATJZU010000008.1:0-20821 GCA_035498835.1 Thermoanaerobaculia bacterium | reverse complement strand
CCGCGACTCGGCCCCGCCGAGAGAGGAGATTGGAGCGGCCTCGATCGGGCTCCATGTCGCGGGATACGGTCGTGCCCGAAGCGGGACACGTCGCTCGAACCGGCGAACCGGCGCCCCGTCACATATCTCTGCGAGAATGTTTGCGGTGGCGAGAGTTGCGGAAGAGACGGCCGTCCGCCCCGGCGCCGCATCGGCCCGTCGCCGGGAGCCTCTCGTCCTCCTCGCCGCGGGCTTTGTCCTTCTCGTCTGGTCGGGACTGCGTCCGCACGACCGATTCACATGGCTCCTCGAGGTCGCGCCGATTCTCATCGCCGCGCCGATCCTCGTCGCCACCTACCGCCGGTTCCCGCTGACGCCTCTGGCGTATCGCCTGATCCTGATCCACGCCGTCATCCTGATGGTCGGCGGCCACTACACGTACGCGCGAGTCCCTTTGGGTGAGTGGATGAAGCACGTCTTCGGATTCACCCGCAACCACTACGACCGAATCGGTCATCTGGCGCAGGGCTTCGTGCCGGCGATCCTGGTCCGCGAGGTCCTGCGCCGGAAGACCCCGCTTCGACCCGGCGGCTGGCTGTTCTTCCTGACGACTTCCGTTTGCCTCGCGATCTCCGCCTGCTACGAGTTTGTCGAGTGGGGGACCGCGGTCGCTTCCGGCTCCGCCGCGACGGACTTTCTCGGCACGCAGGGCGATCCGTGGGACACGCAATGGGACATGTTCTGCGCCTTGATCGGCGCGATCGTCTCGCAGCTGCTGCTCACGCGGATGCATGAGCGGCAGCTCGCGGCGCTCCTCGATCCGTCAGCCCGTCGAACCTGAGGCCCTCTGCGGAGCCAGCAGGCCGCGCCGCCGCAGGAAATCCCGCATCCGGAGCATGGTCCGGGCCGCGCTGCACGCACGCGGAATCTCGAACCCCTCCTTCCGCGCCCGGCGCACGGCCTCGTCGAGGGCCGCCGCGCGCCCCGCGCTCTCCGACGCGACGGCCCAGCGGGCATCCTCGGCGGTGCATCGCGTCATGGCCGCGACCTCCGCGGCGCGCTCGTCGCCGGCCCCCGCGCACTTCGACGCGCAACGGCGGATGGTCATGAGCTCGCGGATCCGCCGGTACGCGAGAAGCAGATGTCGCGCGCGGAGCGTCGCGGAATCGGCCCGCGAGGATCGGCCTCCAAGATAGGCGCCGAAGACGCGGATCTGGCGTCTCGCGTCGGCGCCGTCGCCTGAGGGCGGACGCGCCCGCCAGGAGAGATCGTGGATCGCCTCGCGGACGCGCCAGGAATCGAGCGCCGTCTCCGGCAGGAGGGTGAGCAGTCTTTCGAGCGCCGGTTCGTCGGCGAGGTCGCCGTTCAGGGGGAGCAGGATCCGCTCGGCGCCGATCTCGCCTTCGGCGGAGACCTCTCGCAGCTCTACGCGGTCGACGGCCTGAAGTAGCCCTCACGTCCGGCAACATTCCGGCGCGTGTCCCGTGATCTGCTCCGACGTCACGGCCGACGACTGAGTGGCCGATCTCCTCCAGCCGGCTCGAGAGCGCTCAGCCGTGCTAGCGGGAGAGATGGAGTTTCGTTGTCCGCTTCGTCGTCGCATGGCTCATATCGATGTCCTGAGAGGACACGTAACCCGCGAGCTTGTCGATGGTGATGTCGTTACCGCCGACGAGCTCGATTCGGAGGAAGTTACCGTTCGAGAGAGTCCCGTCGAAATCGACGGAGCCGGACACGCATTGAGTCTGGAAGGTTCCAAACACCCCCCCGTTTGGATCCTGACGGATGACCGCCTGAACCATTTCGTTCGGGGGACAACCCGTGGTGTCGAACGTCCCGCGCCAATTCCCGTTGAGATCGAGTTTGGCAGGAGGGAGGGGCTCCGTCGGCGCATGGCCGCAGCCGAGGGCCGCGGCGAGAAACAGAAGAGACGACAGAAAGAAAAGGATCTTCATGACCATACCTCCGAGAGCCGGGCGTCCGGTCCCGAGGGGGACCGGACGCGTCGTGGAACTCCGTACGGGATGGCTTCAGTCGTCGTCCTTGTTCGTGCGCACCGCGCCGAACGCGTTCCACTCGTCGATCAGGAATCCGCGGTCCGGGTCGCTCACGTCGGCGATACGAATCAGGAAAACGATGTCCCCCGGCTCGTTGAGGCAGCTCACGGGGAGATCCACCCGGCCGCGAAACGACGCGTTTCCCGTCGCGCTCAAGGCCACCGGATCCGTGTCCACGAGCTCGGGAACGCCGGGCTCGGTGTCGTTGCAGACGAGCGTGCCCTTCACCATCGTGACGACGGTCGTCGTCCCGATGTTGGCGAAGGTCGGGTCGCCGGCCACGACGAGGCCCTTGACGGAGAATTCGATTCGGCCGTGCTCCAGATCCAGTTCGGCGCGGCCGTCCGTGACCGTCCACGGAGCCGGAGTGCCCTCGGCGCAATCCACGCCGACGTCGCAGGAGCCGTCGAGCCGGCGTCCCACGAGCGACCCCGGCACGACGATGCCGGCGATTCGTTTCCAGATCAGCTTGTTGTTGCCATCAGCGCGGGCCGGAGCGGTTGTCGCGAGAAGACCGAATACCGAGAGAAGGCCGAGAACGAGAAATCTTGAAAACCTCATGTCGAGTCTCCTTTCGTGAAAGTCTTGAAATTCGATTCCGATCGAACGAGATCCCTGGATCGAAGCGATCTCACCTCCTTTCTCGAGATGGAAAGCGCGACGGCGCGGAGGGCCGGCCGCTAGCGTCTGAGCTCGAGGCCGATCGTGGGGTCCCCGTAATCCCACGGAGCTCCGTCGCGGTTTTCGAGCGAGATCCGCGTGGAGGCGGCCTGGCCCGTGAGTTTCCCGATCGAAGTGCCGTCTTCCTTCAGGAGGTCGACGGCCAGGTAGGTTCCGCTCAGCGTGCCCCGGAGCCGGAGCATCCCTTCGCAATTGGTCCGGAGGGTCGAGGTGACGTCGCTCCCGCGCTGGGTGATCTGCAGCACGACGCCCTCGCTGGGGGCGCAGGGCTTTCGGTAGTCGCTTCCGAACGTCATGGCCCCGCTCCAGCCGCCTTCGAGGTTGGGAGTGGAGATGGGAGTGGGTGTAACCGGGGTCTCCTTCCGCTCCACGGTCGGTTCCGTCGCGGTTTGCCGGCAGCTCAGACTCGAGGCGAGAAACAGAATCGCGATCGTCGTTCGTGTCCGCATGACGTCTCCTCCCGCGTTCGAGAGCGTTCGGCCCCGGCTGCCGACTGCCTCGTTGGCCTTTCGCTATGATCGGGAGACGGAAGAGACGAAGTCCTCGGGAACGGAAACCAGATTTCCAGGATTTCTCCAGACATGCGTCTGAAATTCGGGGCATTCGTCCTGGACTCGGGTACGCGGGAAGTTCTCCGCGATGGGCGTCCGGTCACGCTTTCTCCGAAGGCGTTCCGTCTGCTGGAAATCCTGGCCCGCGAGCGCCCAAACGCCGTGTCGAAGGAAAAGCTTCAAGAAGAGCTGTGGCCGGACACGTTCGTCGTCGAAGGGAACCTGAGCAATCTCGTCAGCGAGCTGCGCGCGGGGCTCGGCGAGGACCCCCGCAGCACCCGGGTGATCCGGACGGTTCAGCGATTCGGCTATGCGTTCAGTGCGGCCGTCACGCCCGAGGCGGATCCCCAGTCCGTGTCCACCGGGGTGCTCTGCCGTCTCGTCTGGGGTCGCCGCGAAATCGCCCTCGACCCCGGGGAAAACGTGATCGGGCGAGAACGCGGTGCGGTCGTCTGGATCGACCACGACCTCGTGTCGCGGCGTCATGCGCGAATTTCAGTCGCGGGTGACGTTGTGAAGATCGAGGATCTCGGGAGCAAGAACGGGACTTACGTCGGCGGCCGCCGCATACGGAAGGCCACGCTGCTCGCCGACGGCGACGTCATCCGGATCGGCCCTGCGGAGCTGACCCTGAGAGTTCTGCGGCGCACGGGAACGACGCTCTCCGAGGAAGAGCAGGGCGCGGCCGGGTGAATGTTCCGCCGGAACGCGCCTCGGCTCCTACGAGATCCTCGGGCGCATCGGAGACCCGTCGCGTTCGCTTGCGCCGGGATCTCGCGGTCGCGACCGGCGCCCGGCACGGCCAAAGGGCCTCGACCGGACGCCTGATCCCGGCGCTGCGCGCCCGCTCCCGCGGCGCGAGGCTCCTCCCTCGGTTACTTCGGGAGACTCCTCGCGCCGCGAATGGAAAGTGTCCGCGATGACACTCGAAGCCGGAACACGTCTCGGCGCCTACGAGATCCTCGGGCGCATCGGCGCCGGCGGAATGGGGGAGGTTTATCGGGCCCGCGACACGCGGCTCTCACGGGACGTCGCGATCAAAGTGCTCCCGAGCGCGCTCTCCGGCGATGCGGGGCGCCTCGCTCGCTTCGAGCGCGAGGCGAGGGCGGCCTCGGCCTTGAACCATCCGAACATCGTCACCGTCTTCGACGTCGGCCAGGCGGACGGAAACCTCTTCATCGCGATGGAGCTTCTCGAGGGAAAGATACTGAGCGAGCTGATCGGGCTCGGGCCGCTGGCGCCGAAGAAGCTGCTCTCGACAGCGGCGCAGATCGCCGACGGTCTCGCGAGCGCCCACGAGGCCGGAATCGTTCACCGCGACCTCAAACCGGAAAACATCATGGTCACGCGAGACGGCTTCGCCAAGATCCTGGACTTCGGCGTCGCGAAGCTCGCCCGCGTCGGATTCGACGCATCGGATGGCATGTCCGAGGCGAAGGTCACGCAGACGGAAGCGGGGGTGGTCCTCGGGACCGCGGGCTACATGTCACCGGAGCAGGCGGGCGGCGAGCCGGTGGATTTCCGCTCCGATCAGTTTTCCTTCGGGGCGATCCTCTACGAGATGCTGACGGGCGGCCGCGCATTCGAGCGCGCAACGCCGGCCCAGACGCTGACGGCGATCATCGAGGCCGAGCCCGATCCGGCGCCGAAGTCGGCGGCCGCCCGATTTCCCGAGAGTCTGACCTGGATCCTCGAGCGCTGCCTCGCCAAGGAGCCGCGGGAACGCTATGCCGCGACCCGGGATCTGGCGCGCGACGTTGCGGCCGTTCGCGATCGTTTCTCGGAGACTTCGTCTTCCGGCCCGGCCCCGGCGCGGTCTCGCCGCCTCCGGCGGTTCCCGGCGGCGGTCGCTGCCGCGGCGATCGCGACGGGAGGGATCGCCGCCGTCGCCTTCTTCGCCGGAGGGCGTGCGCAGGTGCGGCGGGACCGCGAAGCGCCTCCCCCGAAGCGAACCACGCTCACGTTCCGACGCGGCATCGTCCACGCCGCGCGCTTTGCCCCCGACGGACAGACGATCGTGTATTCGGCCGCCTGGGACGGAAAGCCGGGGGAGATCTTCACGACCCGCGTGGGCTCGACCGAGTCCCGTTCCCTCGGGTTGTCTCCCGCCAGAATCGAAGCGGTCTCTTCGACGGGCGAGATGGCGATGCTTCTGGGCTGCTCGGATGAGCGCTGCGGCGGCACTCTGGCCCGGGCGCCGCTCGCGGGCGGACCTCCGCGCGAGATCCTGGAGAAGGTGATCGAAGCAGACTGGTCGCCGGACGGGAAAGATCTCGCGGTGATTCTCTCTGGCGACGACACCGGAGACCGTCTCGAGTATCCGGTCGGAAAAGCGTTGTACAGAGGCGGCGGCATCTTGAGCTCCGTGCGCGTGTCGCCTCGCGGCGACCTCGTCGCGTTCCTCGAGTATCCGAGGCCGGACATCCGCCGGGGCATCCTGACCGTCGTCGATCGAGTCGGGCGCAAACGCGTGCTGACGGACGAGTGGGTCAACCCGCGGCCGCTGCTCTGGAGCCCGACGGGGGAGGAGGTCTTCTTTTCGCGCTGGGGCGGAGGCGAGACGCGGGGAGCCGACCTTTCGGGCCGCACCCGAAGCGCGTCGTGGATCCCGGGCCTGGACGACGTCTCGCGCGAGGGTCGTTTCCTGGATTCGGGCAAGTTCCTCGAGAACTACCGAAGGGTGATCCTGGCCTTCGTGCCGGGTGCGGCGGAGGAACGGGATCTCTCCTGGCTCTCGGGCTCGACGGCCGCCGACTTCTCCGGCGACGGCCGCGAGATCCTCCTTTTCGACACCCGCCACAATCCCGACGAGCCGGACGCCGAAGTCTTCACCACGTTCCTGCGGCCGACGACGGGCTCCGACCCGATTCGGCTCGGCGCCGGTAAGGCGCTCGCGCTGTCGCCCGACGCGAAGTGGGCGCTCGTCTCGCTTCCGACGCCGAAGCAGCATCTGGTTCTGCTCCCGACGGGAGCGGGCGAAGCGAGACCGCTCTCAACCGGAGATTCCTTTCCGATCCGCGCGACGTTCTTTCCGGATGGGCGGCGGATCCTGGTGTCGGGCAGGGACGGCGCCGGGAGCCCGCGCTCGTTCATCCAGGATCTCGAGGGAGGCCTTCCCAAGCCGTTCGGCGACCCGGGCCTCGACGCGCGGCTCGTCTCGCCGGACGGCCGCGAGATCGCCGCCGCAACCGCCGAAGGATTTCTCATGCTCTATTCCTCCGACGGCGCGGGCCGGCCGCGAAGAATCCCGGGAGCTCAGGTCGGGGACTCGCTCGTCGAGTGGAGCTCGGATGGAAAGACGATCTTCGTGAGCCGGATGGAGGAGGGGTCTCTCGCGCTCTACCGCCTCGATCTCGTGACCGGCCGGCGCGATCGCTGGAAGCGCCTCGCCCCTCCGGCGGGCTTCGTCGACTACGTCCACTGGCGGCCCGTCGTCGTCGCGCGGGACGGGAGCTCCTACGCCTACAACTTCTTTGCCGACGAGAGCCGGCTCGTCGTGACCGACGTGGGCCCGAGCTGGTGGAAGTGAGAATCTGAAAGCGAGATCTGCATGCCGGCGCGGATCTTCCCGATGGCGCACGCGCGCCGTCACCTCCGGCAGAACTCCAGCACTCTCCCGGTGATCTCTTCGGTCGCCGGCGGGTTTTCGCCGAGGCCCAGGGCATGGAGCTCCTCGTGAATCACGACGGCCGCCGCGAGATCGGGATCCTTCATCCGGATTCTCGCGAAGCGGCGGCCGCAGAAGACGATTTCACGGCTGCCGGGACGCGTCCCCGCGAGCACGCGGCCCGACTGACAGAGGGAGCGGCGGTCGCCGTCAACGACGACGAGCTCCGAGAGGAACTCCTCGGCGGAGAGGCCGATCTCCTGCAGCCGGCGCGAAAGCGGGCGGCCGGCGAGATCGTGAAACTCGGAGAGGATGCGCAGGCACGGGTCCCGGCGAAGCCACGTCGCGGCGTCGGCGAAGGCCGCGGCGAGAACTTCCTCGAAGGTGGCACTCCGGCTGCCCGCGAAGCGAACGTGAGGCGGCGGGCCGTTCCCGGCGGCCGCAGCGAGCGATCCCGCGAGATACAGAAGGCTCGCGGCGGCGGCGAGGAGTCGAGGCCTCACACGACCTGAGACGCCCGCGTGAGGTCAAGTTCGCGCCGCTTGCACCGTGCGCGCCGCGCTCCGTCACTTTCCGCACTTCGCGAAGACCCGCTCGGTGATCTCGGCGCTGGACGGAGGGTTTTCGGGAAGGCCCAGGGTGTGGAGCGTCTCGTGAAGCAGGACCACGGCCGCGTAGCGCGGGTCCTCGATCGACAGACGTCCGAACCGCCGTCCGCACAGAAGGACGAAGCGGCCGCCCGGTGCCGATCCGGCGAGCCGCTCGCTCGACTGGCAGAAAGGCGTCCGATCGCCGTCGAGAAAGAGTAGCCGCCCGAGATACTCCCGCGGGCCGAGGCCGCTCTCCCAGAGGCGATCTTGCAGGACGCGTCCCGAAGGATCGTGGAACTCGAGGAGGATCGCGCCGCAGCGTTCTTCCCCGAGCCGCGTCGAGGCGGCGTCCACCGCGCGCGTCACGGCCTCTTCGAAGTCGCGGCTGCGGCTCCCGACGAAGTGCAGGGTCGGGCCAGAAGTCTCGTCCGCGGCCGCCCGTGCGGCGACCAGCAACAGGAACGCGATCGCCGCGAGTCGCCGCCAGCTCCGTGCGCGCCGCGCCCCCATGTCGAAGGAACACGGGCCCTTTCGAGTCGGGATGCGCCCTCGTCCCGCGGGGCGACCGCTCCGTCACGAGTTCCTGGCATATTGCTGCGCGCGGTGACCTCCAAGTCGCGACCGGCTACGGTCCGTAGAGCTTCAACCCGAACGCATTGACGAGGAACTTCGCCATCTCCTCGCGCGTGACGTCGCCCGACGCGCAGAACTGATCGGGCCCGCATCCGTCCAGGACGCCTCTCGCCCACAGGTAATGCACATGTTTGCAGAACGGGTCCGTGTCCGGGACGTCGGTGAAGTGGACGCTCGGGCTCGCGCTGTCGCAGGAGTAGGAGCGTCCGGTGCCGGGGGCGGAATAGGCGAGCGAGACGCCGTAACCCCCGTATGGTTGGACCATGGACTTGGCGATGAGGGCGGCCATCTGGAGCCTCGAGAGCTGATCGGCCGGACAGAACTCGGAGGGCGCACAGCCGAGGGTCACGCTCTTCGAGGCGATGAAGTGGACATGCTTGCAGAAGGCGTCGGTCGGGTCGACGTCAACAAAGAGCGAGGTGCCGCCGGCCGTGCAACTGTACGCGTTGGCCCCGACCGAACCGGTCTCGGGAACCTTGTCGTCTCCGCCGGCGATCGCCCTGGCGAGAAACGTGGCCGTGGAAGCCCGGGACACGACGTTCTCCGGACAGAAAGCACCGGGCTCGCAAGGATCCATGATGCCCTTGTGGTAGACGGTCTCGATCTTCGCGTAGAAGGGGTTCGATCGGCGAGCGTCACCGAAGCTGCTGCCGACGTGAAGCGTCCAGATCTTCGGAGCGTTGTTCGCGGACACGCCATTCAAAGTCTCGGTGAATGTCATGTCCCAGTGCGGCGCCGGGCGAGTTGCGGGGTTCGAGACGAAAAGAGAATAACAGTTGGCGGCCGCCGAGCAGCTCCGCGTGGAGCCGAAGGATACGTGATTGAAGGATCCATAGCTGGCGGCGGCGTCAGGCATCGAATAGAAAGCGCCCTCCGGACCCCTCGAGTCCGAAGCCTCGCCTTTGACCTCGGCGGAGAGAGTGCATGTCGGCGGCGGCGAACCGAAGTCCGGCGTCTTGATTTTGGAAACGATCTCCTCGGTCTTCCAGGTCGGCTCGACGACGACTTCCTCTCCCGGCTCCAGAATGCCGTTGCCGTTTTCCGACGAACCGAGCGACGGGTCCACCGCAAGCCCCCAGGGAACGAGCTTGCAGCATCCGCCTGCAGAGAGGGCCACGA
The DNA here is from genome assembly GCA_035498835.1 of Thermoanaerobaculia bacterium. GTDB lineage: Bacteria > Acidobacteriota > Thermoanaerobaculia > UBA5066 > Gp7-AA6 > DATBFU01. Next base: position 11,604 of record DATJZU010000008.1, on the reverse strand, counting down.
TGAGGATCGCCAGCGTGACCGACCATCGCGAGCGGGGCGCGGATTGCGTCCACCGGGCCGATGAGACCCTTCTTGATGTGTCCGATTTCATGACGTCCTCCATTTCCCGCGCGTAACGATCCCGCGTCGGATAGGCGCGAGTCCTCGGGAAGACGCTCCGAAGTTCCTGCTTTTCTCCCGGCTCTCGGGGAGACGCGAGCCGGCGCGGGAACGTCGTGTGGGGCGCGAATGTTAAGATGACCGAGGAGTGACCGTGCGATCCGGTTTCCGCGACGAGTGCGGCGTTTTCGGGGTCTTCGACGGGGAAGACGCCGCCCGGCTCGCATATCTCGGCCTCTACGCGCTCCAGCACCGCGGCCAGGAATCGGCCGGGATCGCCACCCTCGACCCCGCCGGCAACCTGCTCGTGGAGCGCGAGATGGGCTACGTCGCCGACGTCTTCGACGAGGCGCGGCTGGCGCGGCTGCCCGGCCGCACCGCCATCGGGCACGTCCGCTACGCCACGGCGGGGGCGTCGCTTCTCGCCAACGCCCAGCCGCTCGTCTTCGCGACGGGCCGCGGGCCGCTGGCGCTCGCGCACAACGGGAATCTCGTCAACGCGCGGGAGATCCGGGCCTCGCTCGAGGCGGCCGGCGCGCTCTTCACGACGTCGTCGGACTCGGAGGTCATCCTCCATCTCGTCGCGCGCTCTCGCGCGGCGACGCTCTCGGGCGCGATCGCCGACGCGCTCTCCGACGTGCGCGGCGCCTTCTCGCTGCTCATTCTGTCGCGCGAAGGCATCTTCGCAGTGCGCGATCCCAATGGCATCCGGCCCCTCTCCCTCGGGCGGCGCGACGGAGCGCCGGTGGTCGCCTCCGAAACGTGCGCCTTCGACCTCATCGGCGCGAAGTTCGAGCGCGACGTCGAGCCGGGCGAGATCGTGCGCCTGTCCTCCGACGGCTTTACGTCGCACCGCTTCGCGTTTCCGCACCCGACTCCGTGCATCTTCGAGCACGTCTACTTCGCGCGGCCGGACTCGACGGTCTTCGGCAAGAGTGTCGCGGCCGTCCGCGAGGCCTTCGGCGCGAAGCTCGCGCGCGAGCATCCGGCGGCCGCGGACGTCGTTGTGCCCGTGCCCGACTCCGGCATGTACGCGGCCCTGGGCTTCGCCCGCGAGAGCGGCATTCCGTTCGGGCTCGGCCTCGTGCGCAATCACTACGTCGGACGCACGTTCATCGAGCCGAAGCAGACGATCCGGAGCTTCGGCGTCCGAGTGAAGCTGAATCCGGTGCGCCAGGTCGTCGAGGGCAAGCGCATCGTGCTCGTGGACGACTCGATCGTGCGCGGGACGACCTCCCGGAAGATCGTGCGGATGCTGCGAGAGGCCGGAGCGAAGGAAATCCACCTGCGCGTCTCGTCGCCTCCCACGATGAACTCCTGTCACTACGGGATCGACACGCCGACGCGCCGGGAGCTCATCGCCGCGAACCACTCGGTCGAGGAGATCCGCCGCTTCGTCGAGGCCGACAGCCTGGGCTATCTCTCCGCCGAGGGGATGCTCGAGGCGTTCGGCCGGCCGCAGCAGGCCGCCTGCACGGCGTGTTTCACGGGCATCTATCCGGTCGCCATCGAGGAAGAGGAGCGCGAGAAGGAACACGCGCTCGAAGTCTCGTGACGGCCGGGGCGTGACCGGCCTGCTGCTCGCGACGACCTTCGCCCTCCGCGGCGCGACGCTGATCGACGGCACCGGCGCGCCGACACGCCCGAACGCGCTCCTCGTCGTTCGCGAAGGCCGCGTCGTCTCGGTCGGCGAGGCGACGGCGGCGGCGATCGCGGCGCTGCCCGCGGGAACGTCGGTCACGGACGTCTCGGGCAAGTGGATCGTGCCGGGCTTCGTGGACGCGCACGTGCACGCCGAGTCGGACGCGGACCTCGAGGAGATGCTGCGGTGGGGTGTGACCTCGGTCCGCCTCATGTCGGAGGACGCGGCCGCAGCGGCCAAACTCGGCGAACGGTCGCGCTATCCCGGGTCGCGATTCCCGGACGTGTTCCCGGCCGCCCCGATCTTCGCGGTGAAGGGCGGCTGGTGGGACGAGGGCGAGCCGCCCGACGCGAATCTGGACCGCTTCCCGGCCACTCCCGCCGCCGCGCGCGAGTCGGTGCGCAAGGCGAAGTCTCTCGGATCGGCGGAGATCAAGCTCATGCTGGACGACATGGGCTGGTGCCGCGATCCGAAGCCGCGGCTCCCGAGGATGAAGCCGGAGGTCGCGAAGGCATTGATCGGCGAAGCGCGGAAAGACGGCCTGCGCGCGACGGTCCACGCGCCGAACGTCACCGACGCGCGCGAGGCGATCGCCGACGGCGCCACGGCGCTCGCGCACGGCGTCCTCGAGCCGATCGACCCGCGGACGATCGCCGAGATGAAGAAGCGACCGGTCTTCTACATCCCGACGATGGACATCTTCGAGTTCCTGGCGGACACGCGCGCGTTCGTGGACGGCGTTCTCTCCGACGCATCGGCCCTCGCCATCGGGCGCGAGAAAGTCGCGCGTTACCGTGCCCGCGCCTACTCGGATGGCTATCGCGAGCGGTACCCGGCATTCGAGAGCCTCCGGAAGCGCCTTCCCGCGCTCTACCAGAATCTGCGGCGCCTCCACGACGCGGGCGTCCCGGTCGCGCTCGGCACGGACATGTGGGCCTTTCCGGGCCTCGCCGTGTCGATCGAGATGGAGCTGTACGTGCGCGCGGGCTTCACGCCGCTCGAGGCGATCCGCGCGGCGACGCAGACGGCGGCGCGGTCCGTGGGCGCCGCGGACCGCGGCACGCTCGAGGCGGGCAAGAAGGCGGACTTCCTCGTGCTCGAGGGGGACCCGCTCGCGAACGTGCGGGCGGTGCGGCGGATCGCCCAGATCTGGAAGGACGGCGAGCCGCGGGACGCCATCCGTCGCTGATGGCGCCCGGACTCGTCACGTGAGGCCGGCTCCGGCGGCGCGGGCGGCCCCGGCGCCCTGGGCGCGCACGGGTCTCCTGCTCCTCGCCGCGGCGACGGCGACGCTCGCGATCGTGTCGCGCGGCCGGTGGTCGGACGCGCTGATCGACTCGGGCCGCGAGTGGATCGTCCCGGACGCGCTCTCGCGCGGCGCTCTCTTGTACCGCGACGTCGTGTACTGGTTCGGGCCGTTCACACCGTACTTCCACGCGGCGATGTTTCGCCTCTTCGGATCCGGGTTCGGGACGCTCGTCGTCGCGGGGGCGCTCGCATGCGCCGCGATCGTCGCCGCGCTCTTCTTCGCGCTGCAGCGCGTCACGGGTCGCCGCGAGGCGGCGCTTTGGTGCGCGTTCGCAATTCCGTCGCTCCTCTTCATGCCGAACGCGGGCGGCGCGCTCCTCGGCATGGGCTATCGCATCTGGCATGCGGCGTTTTTCGCGCTGCTGACGGTCACACTCGCGACGGGCGCGCCGCGGCGCGAGGGTTCGGTCCTCCGGCCGGTCCTCGCGGGCGTCGCGGCGGGGCTCGCCGGCCTCTGCCGGACGGAATGGGGCGCGGCCGCCCTCGCCGCCGGACTGCACGCGGCGTTCTGGCGCCCGCGCGCGACGCGGCGCGGTGTCGCCGACGCGGTCGTTCTGGGCGTCGCGTTTCTCGCGGTGTTCGGGGGCGGGATCGCGGCGTTTGCCGCGGCGGCGGGCCCGCGGGCGGTGTTCGACGAGGGGCACCTCCTCTTCTCGCGGCTTCCGGCGGAGACGCGCAACTTCCTCGTGCACTTCTCGGGCGTGCGGGACTGGCCGCGCGGCCTGGCGGAGCTCGTGTATTCGCTCGCCATGTGGTGCGGCGCGTTCTATCTCGTCGAGACGCTCGCCCTGGGAAAGGACGCGCTGCGGCGGCGCGCGGCGACGCTCGCGGGAATCGTGGTCGTGCTCGCCGCGGCGGCGCTCGCGGGAGGCGCCGGCGGCAGTGTGCTCTGGAGCGCGGGGCCGGCAGTCTCGCTCCTCGCGCTCGCGGCGGGTCTCGCTCGGGGGCGCGGCGGCCGCGCGGCGGCGCTCGGGGCTTTCGGATTCCTCGGCCTCGTGCTCTGCTACCGGCGTCTCTTCCACATCGGCGACTCGGCGTACACGGGCCCACCCCTCCTCTTCGCGTTCGTTTCCGCCGCGGGCCTCCTCCGTCTCCGCGTGCTCCGGATCGCTTCGGGGCTCGCGCGCGAGCGCGTCCGTACGGCCTTCGCCGTGCTCCTCGTCTTCGCGACGGTGGCCGCCTTCGCCGGCCGGCTCGCGCGGTTCGCGTCGTGGGAGGCTTCCCCGATCGCCGGGACGCACGGCTTTCTGACGGACCGCGCGGAGGTGGCGCGCGAGATCGAGGGGCTCGCGCAGTCGATTCGGGCCGCGACGCCGCCCGGGTCCGGTCTCGTCGTCTTCCCGGAAGGCGAGCTCCTGAACTTCCTCTCGGGGCAGCCGAACCCGATTCGCCACATGCTCTACCTTCCAGGGTATCTCACCGACGACAACGAGGAGGAGGTGCTGCGCGAGCTCGAGGCGCACCCGCCAGGCGCGGTCGTTCTCTGGCGGCGCCCGCTCTCCGAATACCACCGCGCGCTCTTCGGCTACGACTACGGCAAGAAGATCCGCGCCTGGATCGACCGTCACTACGCGATCTCGGGATACCGCGCGCCCGGCGCGCCCGAGCGCACGAACCCGCGGTTCGAGTGGGGACCGCGCCGGCCGGGGGCGGCGTCGTGACGGAAGGCCGCGGCGCGACGCGGGTGATGAACAACGTCCTCGCCTACCGGCTCTGGCAGAGCCCGTTTGCCGAGCGAAAGCTCGCACCGGTCCTCCGCCACAACGACCTCGCGGCCGTCCGCCGCGTGCTCGACGTCGGCTGCGGGCCCGGCACCAACGCGCGCCACTTCCTCGGCACGGACTACCTCGGCATCGACCGGAATCCGGGCTACGTTGCCGACGCGCGCCGCCGCTTCGGCGACCGGTTCCGGGTGGCCGACGTCCGGGAGGATTTCGACGCCGGCGGCGGCGGGTTCGACTTCATACTCGTCAACAGCCTCCTGCACCACGTGGCGACGCCGGACGTCCGGACCCTCCTCGCGCGGCTCGCCGGCCTGTTGACCGCGGACGGCCGCGTCCATATCCTCGATCTGGTGATGCCGGAGCGTCCCGGGCTCGCGCGACTCCTCGCCCGGTGGGACCGGGGCGAGCACGCGAGGCCGCTCGGCGAGTGGCGCGCGCTCTTCTCCGAGGCCTTCGCTCCCGTTTTCTTCGAGCCCTATCCTCTGGGCGCGTTCGGTGTGACGCTCTGGAACATGGTCTATTTTCAGGGCCGGCGCCGATGACCGGCGCGCCGCGGGTCTCGGTCGCGATTCCGCTCTACAACGAGTCGGAGGTCTTTCCGGAGCTGGTGCGCCGGCTGACGGCCGTGCTCGACGCGATTCCCGGCGGGCCGCACGAGATCGTCTTCGTCGACGACGGCAGCACCGACGGAACCTTCGAGAAGGTCGCCGCGGCGGCGGCCGCCGACCGTCGCATCGTGGGCGTCTTGCTCTCGCGCAACTTCGGCCATCAGGCGGCGCTCTCCGCGGCCCTCGACCATGCGACGGGCGACGTCGTCGTCGTCATGGACGGGGACCTGCAGGACCCGCCGGAGGCCATCCCGCTGCTGGTCGCCGAATGGCAGAAGGGCTTCGACGTCGTCTACGTCCAGCGCACGGCGCGCAAGGAGGGGATTCTCCTGCGCGCGAGCTATTACCTCTTCTACCGGATGATCGCCGTGCTCTCGAACGTCCAGCTCCCGCTCGACGCCGGCGACTTCGGCCTGCTCTCACGCCGCGTCGTGGACGAGGTCAAGGCGATTCCCGAGCGCCACCGGTACCTGCGGGGACTGCGGAGCTGGGTCGGGTTCCGGCAGAAAGGGATCGCGGTCGAGCGCGCGGCGCGCGCCGCGGGGAAATCGAGTTACACGCCGGCGAAGCTGCTGCGCCTCGCCTTCGACGGCATCTTCGCTTTCTCGATGGCGCCGCTGCGGGCGGCGGCGCTCCTGGGGCTCGCGGCGATCGCCGGATCGCTGCTGTTTGCCGCTTACGCGGTCTACGTGCGGGTCGTGCTCGGCCGCTCGCCGGTCGGCTTCACGGCGCTGATCCTCGTGCTGACGTTCTTCTCGGGAGTGCAGCTCTTGTTTCTCGGAGTCATCGGGGAGTACCTCGGCCGGGTGTACGAGGAGACGAAGGGACGGCCCCGCTACGTCGTCGATCGGACGGTCGGGCGCCCCGCGAATGCATCCTGAGTACGCGCTCGCATACCGGGAGCTCTACGACAAACACTGGTGGTGGCGGGCGCGGGAGGATCGGATTCTCGCGACCCTGGAGCAGCTCCGCCGCGAAGGCGTCTCGGGTCCCATCCTCGACGTCGGTTGCGGCGACGGGCTCTTCTTCGAGAAGCTCGCGCGCTTCGGCCCGGTCGAGGGCATCGAGATGGACCCGACCGGTGTGGACCCGGCGGGACCGTGGGCTTCCCGCATCCGGATCGCTCCGTTCGACGTGACCTTCGAGCCCGGCCGCCGCTACGCGCTCGTTCTCATGCTCGACGTGCTCGAACACTTCCCGGATCCGGCGGTCCGCCTGAAACGGGCGGTCGAGCTCCTCGCCCCCGGGGGTGCGATCGTCCTGACCGTGCCGGCCTTCCTCTCCCTCTGGACGAGCCACGACGAGCTGAACCGCCACTTCACGCGGTTCACGCGAAAGCGGCTGGCCGCCGCCGCGCGGGAGGCCGGCGCTCGGATCGAATCCTCCCGCTACTTCTTCCACTGGATGTTTCCGGTCAAGCTCGCGGCGCACCTGCGGGAGGCGGTCCGGCCGGCGCCGCCGACGCCGCCGCGAATTCCGCCGCCATGGCTGAACGGCCTGCTGTACCGCGTCTCGCGATGGGAACAGGCGGGCGCGCGCCTCTGGGCGCCGCCGTTCGGAAACTCGCTGCTGGCCGTGCTGCGGAAGGCCTAGCGCCGGCCGCTAGCGCTTCTCGAGCACGTACGTCGTCTGGCCGGCGATCCAGCGCATCGCCGGCGACAGCGCGCGCTCGAGGCCGAGGAACGCCGGGAAGCTCCCCGACGGCACCAGGCCGCGGAACCAGATCCCGCCCGAGAGGACGTAGAGAAACGCCGAGTGGTCGCGGCGCGCCGCGAGACGGAGGCGTGGAAACTCCGTCTCGAATCGCGCGCGGTCTCGGTCGAAGACGATCCAGGCCTGCGGGACGTTCGCGCCCGTGAAGCGCCCGGCAGGCGGGAACCCCCACTCGGGCGATGCGGCGTCGTAAGGCTCGGCCGAGAAGAGCCGGTAGAGACGCTTCCACAGCCACGTGTGCGCCGGCTCGATCAGGATCGCGCGGCCGCCGGGCCGCAGCGTCCGCTCCGCCTCGCGGAGGAACTCGCGCGGATCGGGCAGGTGGTGGAAGACGTTCAACATCACGATCGCCGAGAGGCTGGCGTCGGGAAAGTCGAGCCGCGAAGCGCTCATGACGCGGTCGAGATGCGGCTCGGGATTCAGGTCCGTCGTGATCGCCTCGGGCACGACTTCCTTCAGAAAGCCGCCGCCAGAGCCGAGCTCGACGATCGGCCCCGCCGGGACGCCGCGCAGGTGCCGCGCGATCTCGGCGTAGTGCTCGCGGTAGAGCGCGCGCAGGAAAGGCTTGCGGACGATCAGGTCGCGATGAATGCGGACGAGCTCGGGCGAGTCGTGGTCGAGCCCGCGGACTTCGGGGAGCTCCAGTCGTCGCTTGAGCCACGCCGCGGCCGCCCCGATCATCGCGCCTGCAAGTGTAGAGCACGGCGCCGCGCGCGGCATTCTGACGCGACCTATAATCCGGCGTCTTGACCGAATCTCGCTACGCCGACGCCGGCGTCGACATCGACGCCAAGGCCGCCGCCCTCGAGCGAGCGAAGAAGGCCATCCGATCCACGTTCACTCCCGGCGTGCTCGGGGACGTCGGCGGTTTCGGAGGCCTTTTCCGGCCCGACTTCTCCGCGTACCGGGATCCCGTCCTCGTGGCCTCGACCGACGGCGTGGGGACGAAGCTGAAGGTCGCGTTCGAGACGGGACGCCACGGCTCGTGCGGCGCGGATCTCGTGAACCACTGCGTCAACGACATCCTCGTGCAGGGCGCTCGGCCGCTGTTCTTCCTCGACTACGTCGCCGCCGGGCGGATCGAGCCGGCCGTCCTCGGGGCGGTGATCGACGGGATCGCGCGCGGCTGCCGGGAGAACGGCACGGCGCTCCTCGGCGGCGAGACGGCGGAGATGCCGGGCTTCTACGCGCCGGGGGAGTACGACGTCGCGGGCACGATCGTCGGCGTCGTCGACCGCGGGAAGATCCTGGACGGCTCGCGGATCGCCGAGGGAGATGTCGCCCTCGGGCTCGCGTCGGCAGGCCTCCACACGAACGGATACTCTCTCGCGCGAAAGGTCCTGTTCGAAGAAATGCGCCTCGCGCCCGGCGACTTGCTCCCGGGCGAGGACATCTCGGTGGCCGACGCGCTGCTCGCGCCGCATCTGTCGTATCTCCCGGCGCTCGAGCCTCTGCTGGAGCAGGACCTCGTGCACGGGATGGCGCACATCACCGGCGGCGGCTTCTACGACAACATCCCGCGCGTCCTGCCGAAGGGCCTCGACGTCGTTCTGAAGGCGGGAGCGTGGCCCGTGCTCCCGGTCTTCGAGGTCATCGGGCGCGAGGGCCGCGTCTCCTTCGAGGAGATGCACCGGGTGTTCAACATGGGGATCGGCATGGTGGTCTTCGTGGCGGCGGAGGGCCTGCCGCGCGTCGCGAAGATCTGGACCGACGCGCGCCGGCGCTGGTTCGCGATCGGGAACGTCAAGGCGGGGCGCGGCCGCGTCCTCCTCGAGAGGCCGCCCTCCTGAATCGCGCTCCCGCCGCGAGGACCGGCTCGGGCGTTTCGGACTGGATTCCCGAGATCGTACTGACGGCGGTCGTGGCCGGCGCCGGGCTGTGGGCCGGGGGGCGCTGGCTCAATCCGACGAGCGATCCCGGCGCCTGGTGGACGCTTCTCGAGCGCGTCGGCGCGGGCGAGCGCATCTATCGCGACGTCTACGTGCAATACGGTCCGCTCGGGCCGTACCTCTTCTCGGCAGTCCTCAAGCCCTTCGGCTACTCCGCGACTTCGTTCCTGCTCCTGAACGCCGTCCTGGCCGTCGCCGCCGGCGTGCTCCTGCTGCGCGCCGCGCGGCCTTACCTCACGCTCTTCGAGCGGCTGGCGCTCGCGGTTCTGCTGCTCGGCGTCGGAATCCTCGCGCCGGGCCGCGCGCGCCTGTTGCTCTCGTACTCGCCGGCGGCGGTTTTCGCCGTCTGCCTCGGGCTCGGCGCCATCCTCCTGCTGCGTCGCGATCCGGTCGGCCGCGGCCCGGCGCTCCTCGCGGGGCTTCTCGCGGGCCTGGCGTTCGCGACGAAGCAAGAGGTCGGGATCGCGACGCTCGCCGCGGTCGAGCTCCCGGTTCTCCTGCGCTGGCGCGGCGTTCGGATCTGGGGTCTGCCGTGCCTGGCCGGCTTCGCGATCCCGGCCGCCGCGGCGGCGGCCTTCGCCGTGCACGCGGCTCCGCTCGAATCTCTCCGGCACGATAGCCACGTCTGGCCGGTCGGGACCGTTCCGGAGAGCTGGAAGTTCCTCTATCGGCTCACGACGGGTTTGACGTTCGACTGGCCGCAGCGCGCGCTCTGGGCCGCCGCCGGCGTCGGAAGCGCGCTCCTCCTCATCGCGCTCGTCGGCCTGCTCATCTCGGGAGACGCGCGGGTGCGGAAGAGCTTTCTCCTCCTCGCGCTGGCGGCCCTCGTCGCCGCGGTCGCCATCGGCTTCACGCCGATCGTCGAGGGATGGGATCCCCTCTGCATCTCGCTGTTCTCTGCCGCGGGCGTCGGTCTTCTCGCGGTGTTCGACCGGAACCTTCCGGGCCGCGAATTTCTCGCGTCGTTCGCGGTCTTCGCCGCGATGGTCGGCGCGCGCGCCGGTTTCTCGGGCGGCCTGCTCTGGTCCTCGTACTCGGGCCTCGCGGGCCTCGTCACGGCGGTCACGTGGGCGTTCTTTCTCTTTCTCGTTCCCCCGATCGTTCCGGGCGGCCGTGCCGGCGCGGTCGCGCGGCGGATCCTGGCGATCGCGCTCCTGGTCGTCGCGCTGCCGGGCGCCGTCGCCGGCGTGCGCGCCCTGCGGCGTCCCGAGGCCGTGCCGGTCGATTCGGCGCGCGGCCGCGTCTGGCTCGATCCGGCGTTTGCCCCGTTCTTCTCGACGCTCGCGCGCGAGCTGCGGCCGGGCGAGTCGGTGCTGTGCGTTCCCGAGTCGAACGGCATCGAGGCGCTCTACGGCGTGCGCGGCGCGGCCCCGTACATGGACCTGATGCCGGGATGGCTCGACGCGCGCGCCGAGGAGAGACTCATCCGGCGCTTCGAGGCGGCGCCTCCCGACGCGGTCGTCGTCTTTCGTCGCCCGACCGAGGAGTTCGGCGTGGCGCCGTTCGGCGACGGCTACGGGCAGCGGCTCGCGCCGTGGATCACGTCCCACTATCGGCTCGCGCAGCACGACGACGTCGGGCTCCTCTTCCGCCGATGACGCCGCGGCGCCTGGCCGTCCTGCTCTCCGGCCGGGGGAGCAATTTCGAGGCGATCGCCGACGCCGTGGCCGCCGGCCGGATCCCGAACGCCGAGATCGTGGCCGTGATCTCCGACGTCGCGGAGGCGCCGGGCCTCGCGCGGGCGCGGGCACGCGGCCTGCCGTCACACGCCGTGGACCGGAAGGCGATTCCGAGCCGCCGCGACCGGGAGCGGGAGATGCTCGCGATTCTCGATCGCGCGCGGCCGGATCTCGTCTGCCTCGCGGGCTACATGAGGGTTCTCTCGCCGGAGTTCGTGGGCCGCTTTCGCGGCCGGATTCTCAACATCCATCCGGCGATGCTTCCGAAGTTCCCGGGTCTCGACGCGCAGCGTCGCGCAATCGAAGCGGGAGAGGAGGAGTCCGGCTGCACGGTGCACTTCGTGGACGAGGGAACCGATACGGGCCCGATCGTTCTGCAGAAGAAGGTGCCGATCCTCCCGGGGGACACCGAGGAGAGCCTGTCCGCGCGGATTCTCGAGCGGGAGCACGAGGCCTACCCGGAAGCGATCGCGCGCGTTCTCGACGAGATCGAGCGGCGGCGCTCCTGATCTGCACAGCTTCCTGTGCACGACGGGAGGCGGGGAAAGGCCCGTCCTGATTGGCGATTCCTCGTTTTTCGCGTTTCGCTTGACAGGGCGGGTCCCGGGCCCTATATTTCGCGTCCCCGCAAGGGTTTCCGGTTCTTTCTGAAAGGCCTCCCCGCACGATCGCGTTCTCCTGCAGAGAACAAAGTCGTTGACGGAGGGGGTCGGATTCTGCGATACTGGTCGTTCGCCTTTTGGCGGACGATTCGAAGCGTGGACGCCGGGAGAACGGCGTCGTCCGCGGGTGGGTTTCGAACCCCGGGGATCCGGTTCCTTGAAAACTGAGTAGAGCGTGCCAGACGTCTTTTTCCTGGTTTTTCAAAAACCAGAGTTTTCCTGTCGGAAAAAAGCAGGATTGACTCGGATCTACCGTCGCCGGCTTCGGCCGTCGGCGTTG
>DATJZU010000007.1:0-6500 GCA_035498835.1 Thermoanaerobaculia bacterium | reverse complement strand
CATGGCCGACACCAACCATCTGACCCGTTTCGTGGACCGCAACGCGGCGGAGCTCGGCTCGCCTTGGTCGACGGGACTCGGCGCGGATGGCACGAACGGCGTCGGACAGCTCACGACCGTCGAGTCCTCGGCCAAGAGCCGTTACTGGGGGATCACCTTCGGCGCCACCAAGCGATTCTCCGATCGCTTCGGGGCCCAGGTGACGTACACCTACTCCAAGGACAAGTCGGACGACGACAACGAGCGCGACCCCTTCACGCTCCGGTACGCGAAGATCTTCGAGGATCCCAACGATCCCACGGCGGAATTCACCCAGGAGTACGGCTACTCCGACCGCGATCAGCGCCATCGGCTCCAGGGTTGGTTCCTCTGGAGGATGCCGCTCGACATCGACTTCAACGCGAGCTACAGATACCTCTCGGCTCAGCCGCAATCGCTGACGGCGACCGGCGCCGTGGCCAACTCGCCGCAGGACCGCTGCGTCATCGCGGGGTGTCCGCCGGGCACCGAGGTCATCGAGCGCAACACCGGCCGCAAGGACAACGCGCTGTCGATCTTCGATCTGCGGATCTCGCGCGTGTTCTTCCTCGGGCAGCTCCAGGTGGAGCCTTCCATGGACGTCTTCAACCTTTTCAATGCGAAGAACTTCCTGATCCCGCAGACGACGAACCTCGTGTTCAACTTCGACGGAACGGTCCGGTCCGGAGCAGGCGAGCCGCGGCGGTTCCAGTTCGGAATTCGGTTGGCCTGGTAGGAATCGGACTCGTCGCGTCCCGGGCCGGAGCGGCCGGCCCGGGACCCTTTTTCATTCCGGCAGCGCGGCGGCGATCCGCCGCCCGAACTTCCCGGCCTCTCGCCGGATCTTCTCGGTATCGAGCGTCTCGAGGCGGCGCCGCTCCATGAGCACGCGCCCTTCCACGACGACCGTCCGCACCCCGTCCGCGCGCCCCGCGTAGACGAGATAGGCGCACGGGTCGTAGAGAGGCACCGCGCTCGGTCCCGACGTCTCGACGACGATCAGGTCCGCCCGTTTCCCGACCTCGAGCGAGCCGATCTCGTCCTCCCGGTGCAGCGCCGCGGCCGAGCCCATCGTGGCCATGCGAAGGACGGTCCGCGCGGATGCCGCCGTCGGATCGAGTGTCGCGACCTTGTGGAGCCGCGCGACGCTTCCCATTTCGCCGAAGAGGTCCAGATCGTTGTTGCTCGCGACGCCGTCCGTGCCGAGCCCCACGGGAACGCCCGCGGCGAGCAGCCGTGCGACGGGCGCGACTCCGGAGGCGAGCTTCATGTTGCTCTCGGCGCAGTGCGCGACGCCCGCGCCCGAGCGCGCGAGCAGCGCGATCTCCTCGTCGTCCACCGCGACGCAATGCGCCGCCGTCACGCGGGCGTCGAGGACGCCGAGGCCCGCGTAGTGCCGCACGGGAGTCGTGCCGTAGCGTTCCCGAACCATCGCGAGCTCTCCGGCGGACTCGGCCAGGTGCGTCAGAACCGGCGCATCGAATCGCTCCGCGAGCGCCTGCGTCTTTCGCAGCGTCTCCGGCCCCGCCGTGTATGCGGCGTGCGGGAAGAGCGATGGCGTCACGCGCGCGTGTCCCTGCCACGCGGACAGCATCCGCTCGGCGCGCGCGAGACCCTCGGCGGCATTCTTCGCGTCGGGAGTCGCCGGGTCGAAGATGCCCTGCCCCGGGAAGGCTCGCAGTCCTGCCGCGTCGGCCGCGCGCGCCACTTCCTCCTCGAAGAAGTAGCCGTCGGCAAACGTCGTGGTGCCCGAGGCGATCATTTCCCAGCAGGCGAGGAGCGCGCCGCAACGCACGAACGCCGGCGACACGAAGCGCGCCTCGAGCGGAAAGATGTACTTCGTGAGCCACGTCATGAGGTCGGAGTCGTCGTGCACGCCGCGAAGCAGGGTCATCGCGACGTGGGTGTGGGCGTTGACGAGGCCCGGCAGCACGAGATCGCCGCGCGCCTCGATCTTCCGGCGCGCGCGGTATCGCCGCTCGAGAGTCCGGCGCGGCCCGACGGCGGCGATGCGGCCCGCGCGGATGGCGATCGCGCCGTCCGCGATCATGGTGCCGGCGGCGTCGAGCGTCAGGACCGTCCCGCCGAGGACGAGGAGGTCGGCGCGCGGCGTCTGCCCGGCCGCGATCGCCGGAAGCCTCTTCTTCACTGCCAGCGGCGCCGGCGCTCCTCCTGATCCGGCGTCAGGGCGTCGATCGCGACGCCCAGGGACTCGAGCTTGGTCCGCGCGATCTCGCGGTCGATCTCCACGGGAAGGTCGTGCACGCCCGGCGCGAGCTCTCCGCGATGGCGCGCGATGTGGTGGATGGCGAGTGCCTGAACCGCGAAGGACAAGTCCATGATCTCGACCGGGTGGCCGTCCCCGCCGGCGATGTTCACGAGCCGCCCTTCACAGAGGAGGTTGAGCCGCCGCCCGTCGGCCATCCGGTATTCGGTGATCTGGCGGCGGACCTCGGTCTTCTTCGCCGCGAGAGACTCGAGGGCCGGCACGTCGATCTCCGTGTCGAGACCGCCGGCGTTGGCGAGGACGGCGCCGTCCCGCATCCGCTCGAAGTGCGGGCGCGCGAACACGGCGTGCGTGCCCGTCGAGGTCACGAAGAAGTCGCCGATCACCGCCGCCTCCGCGAGAGGCATGACCGCGAACCCGTCGGCGATCGCCTCCAGCGCGCGCACCGGGTCCACCTCGGAGACGACGACCCGGGAGCCGAGGCCGGAGGCGCGCCGCGCGAGCCCTCGCCCGCACCATCCGTAGCCGGCGACGACGACGATCCGGCCCGCGAGAAAGAGGTTTGTCAGCGCCATGATCGCCGTGAAGGTCGACTGGCCGGTTCCGTAGCGGTTGTCGAAGAGGTGCTTGCACATGGCGTCGTTGCCGGCGATGACCGGGAACGTGAGCTTTCCGTCGCGCGCCATGTTCTTGAGCTTCGTCACGCCGGACGTCGTCTGCTCGCTCGCGCCCCAGACGCCGCCGCAGCGGCTCGCCAGCGTCGTGTGGAGGATGCGCGTCAGCTCGCCGCGGTCGTCCACGAGGAGGACGGGATCGTCCTCGCAGGCGCGCGTCAGGTTCGCTTCGAACTCCCCCGGCGAGGCGTCGCCCACCGAGAAGACCGTCACGCCCTCCTCGGCGACCGCCGCCGCGACGTCGTCCTGGACGTAGCCGGGCGCCGTGCCCGCGAGCGTCACGCGCGCGCCCGCGCGATGGAGGAGAAGCGTCAAATACGCGGTCTTCGCCTCGAGGGGAACGCAGACGGCGATCGAGAGGCCGCGGAGCGTCCCGTCCGAGAGGCGCCGCTCGTACAAGGCGTTCAAGACCGGCGAATGCGACTCGACCCAGCGGATCTTCCGGCGCCCCTCGGGCGCGAGCTTCGGATCCTTGACGATCGACGCGCGCATTGCGATCACCTCCGCCGGCTCACCAGCCGATCGGCTTGCCCTTGTTCTGCTCGTCGAGCCACTTCTGCAGCGGCGCGAAATAGTCGCGGATCGCCGACGCGTCCATCTTGTTCTCTCCGGTGATGACCGCGAGCGCTTCCGGCCAGGGCTTCGAGCAGCCCATCGCGAGCATCTTCGCCAGGCGTGCTCCGGCCTCCTTGTTACCGTAGATCGAGCAGCGATGGAGCGGCCCGGGGCAGCCGGCGGCCGACGCGAGACCCCGATGGAACTGGAACTGGAGGATGTCCGCCAGGAAATAGCGCGCGTACGGCACGCCCGCCGCGACGTGGTACTTCGCCGCGGCGTCGAAGTCCTGCTCGGTCCGCGCCTCCCGGGGAGCGACACCCTGGTACTTGCGGCGCAGCTCCCACCACGTCCGGTTGTAGTCCGCCGGCGTGATCTCCCCGGCGAAGACCTTCCATCGCCACTGGTCGATGAGGAGACCGAAGGGCAGGAACGCGATCTTGTCGAGCGCGCGCGTCAGCAGCAGGCCGATGTCCTTCGACGCGTCGGGCGCCTTGTCGAGGAGGCCGAGCTTCACGAGGTACTCGGGCGTGACGGATAGGGCGATCGTGTCGCCGATCGCCTCGTGGAAACCGTCGTTGGCGCTGTCGCGGAAGAGGTAGGGCTGCCGGTTGTAGGCGCGCTGGTAGAAGTTGTGCCCGAGCTCGTGATGGATCGTCGTGAAGGACTCGGCCGTGATGTCGATGCACATCTTCAGCCGGAGGTCGTCCACCGCGTCGATGTCCCAGGCGCTCGGATGACAGACGACGTCCCGGTCGCGCGGTTTCACGAAGAGGGAGCGCTCCCAGAAGGTCTTCGGCAGCGGGTCGAAACCGAGCGACGTGAAGAAGCCCTCGCCGTAGCGCACCATCGGGATCGGCTCGACGTGCCGCGACTTCAGGATCTCGGTCAGGTCGAACCCCCGGTCCGAGCCCGCCGGTGCCACGAGCGGATAGAGGTTGCTCCAGTCCTGCGCCCAGACGTTCCCGAGAAGGTGCGCCGGAATGGGACCGGACGCCGGCACCGCGTCGCCGTACTTCTCCCGCAGCTTCCAGCGCACGTAGGCATGGAGCGAGACGTAGAGCGGACGCACCTGCTCCCAGAGCCGGTCGAGCTCGCGGGCGAAGTCGGCGGGCGGCATGTCGTACTTCGAGCGCCACATCGCGCCCGTGTCGGCGAAACCGAGCTCCCGCGCGCCCTTGTTGGCGAGATCCACAGAGCGCTCGAATGGCTTCTTGAGCGGCGGCGCGATCGTGTGCCAGCCCTGCCAGACGTCGTAGAGCTGCCCGGGATCGCGGCTCTCCGCCATGATTTTCGTGATGTCCTCGAGGTCGAGGCACTTGTCGGACCCCTTCGGGCAGTACTTGCCCTTCCCGTAGGCGCCCTCGAGCGCCGCGGCGATGCGCGTCAGCTCCTCGCGCTCTTTCGGATCCTCCGGCGCGGCGAGCGTGAGCGCGTTCTTGAGAAGGTCGAGCTTCCGCGCGACGTCGGGCGAAAGCGCGAGGCCGGAGAAGCGAGCGGCCTGCTTCGCGTCCGCGGCGGTCGCGGCGATCAGCTTCTCGTTGGCCTGTGCCGACAGGATCTCCGTGTCGTCGGTGATGAAAGTCGAATGCACCCAGGACGCGCGGCTCGCGTTCGTCGAAAGGGTGAGCAGCTTCTCTTCGGCGTCCGCGAGAAACGCCCGGGCGTCCTCGACAGTCGCGGGCTTCTGCGGCGCCGGAGCCATCGCCGCCCCGCTAGACCCGGCGAAGGCGAGCGCGGCGAGCGCGAGCGGACGAATCGAGAGACGGCGGTGCCGCATGCAACCCTCCCCGAAGAACCCCCGGATTTCGAACCACGAAGTTTCTCTTATATCCCGACCCGCGCGGTCCGGCTAACCGCTCCGCACGAAGTCGATGAAGCCCCGCTCGACGTCGGTGCCGATCAGCTTGACGCGCAGGCGGTCGCCGACTTCGAGACCTTCCCAGCCCTGGACGAGCTTGCCTTCGACCGGCGGGGCGAACACGCGAACCCAGGTCCCCTTCTCGGACGCGCCGGTGACGACGCCGTCGAAGCGCTGGCCGAGCCGGCCCTCGAGGAGCATCGCCGCCGCCGACTTTCGCACCTGACGCTCGACCTTGTCCGCTGCGTCCTCCATCTCGGTGCAGTGCTGCGCGAGCGGCTCGAGATCCGCGGTGGAATACGGCGGCGTTCCTCCCGCGAGCGCGGCCTTGAGCAGCCGCTGCGTCAGCAAGTCCGGATAGCGGCGGTTGGGAGCCGTCGAGTGCGTGTAGTCCCGCACCGCCAGGCCGAAGTGCCCGACGGGCGCCTCCCCCGGACGCTCCACGACGTACTCCCCCGCGCCCATCAGCTTGATGATGACGAGCGAGAGGTCGGGAAACCGCAGCGGATCGGCCTTCCGCCGGCGTGCGAGGAACCCTTCGAGGGCCTTGCTGTCGGGCTCGGGGGGGAGCCTCTCGCCCTGCTCCGCCGCCACCTGGACGATCTTCTGCCAGCGTTCGGGAGACCGCACGACACGCCGAAGCGCCGCGATCCCCTTGTCCGAGAGGAATCGCGCCGTGATGCCGTTGGCCGCGATCATGAAGTCCTCGATCAGCTCGCGCGCGCGGTTCTTGCGCTCGACGCGCAGGTCCACGACGCGGTCGCCGTCGAAGAGCGGCCGCGGCTCGATCGTCTCGAGCTCCAGCGCCCCGCGCTCGTAGCGCAGCGCGCGCAACTTCTGCGCGACGACGTCCTGGATCCGCAGCTGCTCGGCGAGCTCGGCCGACGATCCGACGCGCCCCGGCATCGGCCCTTTCCCTTCGAGCGCGGCACCGACGGAGTCGTAGGCGAGCTTCGCCTGATTGCGCACGGCGGCCCGGGCCACCGTGGAGGAAGAGAGCTCGCCGTCCGACTCGATGACCATGTCCACGACGATCGCGACGCGGTCGGCGTCTTCGTTCAAGGACGTCAGGTCCGTCGAGAGCTTCTCCGGCAGCATGGGAAAGATCGTGGCGGCCGTGTACACCGAGGTCGTGTTGTGCCGCGCGTGCCCGTCGAGGGCCGAG
>DATJZU010000006.1:0-14969 GCA_035498835.1 Thermoanaerobaculia bacterium | reverse complement strand
ATGCGGCGACGGCGTCACCGTCTTGTCCGTCTCCCACTTCGGCGTCTCCATGGCGGTCGGCACCAGGTAGTCCATGAAGCTGCCGGCCTGATTGTTGCCGTTCTCGTCGTAGGTGATCTCCTCGAGAAGGGCCGGCGCCATGCCCATCGTGAGCCCGCCGTGGATCTGGCCGTCCACGATCATGGGGTTGATGATGTTGCCGCAGTCGTCCACGGCCACGAAGCGCCGGATCTTCACTTCGCCCGTGCCGCGGTCGATGTCCACGACACAGATGTAGCTTCCGAACGGGAACGTGAGGTTCGGCGGATCGTAGTAGTCGACCGCCTCCAGGCCGGCCTCCATACCCTGCGGATGGTTCGTGTACGCCGCGAACGCGATGTCCTGAATCGTCTTCGACTTCTGCGGCGCGCCCTTGACGGAGAACTTTCCCGGCTCCCAGACGAGGTCGTCCTCGGACACCTCGAGCAGATACGCGGCGATCTTCCTCGCCTTGTCGCGCACTTTGCGTGCGGCCATGGCGCCGGCGGCGCCGGCCGTCGGCGTCGAGCGGCTGGCATAGGTCCCGAGGCCGTAGGGCGCCGTGTCGGTGTCGCCCTCCTCGACCTCCACGTGGGCCGCGGGAATCCCGAGCTCCTCGGCGATGATCTGCGCGTAGGTCGTCTCGTGCCCCTGCCCCTGGGACTTCGTGCCGAACCGGGCCATGGCCTTGCCGGTCGGATGGATTCGCAGCTCGCAGGAGTCGAACATCTTGATGCCGAGGATGTCGAAGTGCTTCGACGGCCCGGCGCCCACGATCTCCGTGAAGCTCGAGATGCCGATCCCCATGAGCTCGCCCTTCTTGCGCTTCTCGGCCTGTTCCTTCCGCAGGGCGTCGTAGCCGATGATGTCCATGGCTTTCTTCAGCGCCGCCGGATAGTTGCCGCTGTCGTATTCCCAGCCGAGCGCCGACTTGTACGGAAACTTCTCGGGCGGGATGAAGTTCTTCAGGCGCAACGCCGCCGGATCCATCTTCAGCTCCTGGGCCAGGACGTCCACGATGCGCTCGATCGCATGGACGGCCTCGGTCACGCGGAACGAGCACCGGTACGCGACGCCTCCGGGCGGCTTGTTCGTGTAGGCGCCGTCCACCTCGCAAAAGGCGTTGGGGATGTCGTACGAGCCGGTGCAGATCGAAAACAGCCCGGCGGGGAACTTCGACGGATTGGCCGCCGCGTCCGCGTACCCGTGATCGGCGAGCGTCTTGATTTTGAGCGCCGTCATCGTGCCGTCCTTCTTCGCGGACAGCTCCGCCTCCATGTGGTAGTCGCGCGCGAAGGAATCGGCCTGGAGGTTTTCCATCCGGTCCTCGACCCACTTGACGGGCTTGCCGATGACGACGGAGGCCGCGACCGCGATGACGTAGCCGGGATAGACCGGCACCTTGCCGCCGAAGCCGCCGCCGAGGTCCGGTGAAACGATTCGGATCTTCTCTTCCGAAAGACCGACGTGGCCCGCCACGAGCGCGAACACCGTCCGGATCGCGTGGGGGGCCTGCGTCGTCATGTAGACGGTCAGCTTCCCCGTGGCGGGATGAAAGTCCGCGACGCAGCCGCAGGTCTCGATCGAGGCGACGTGGATGCGCGGGATGTAGATCTTCTCGCGGACGACGACGTCGGCCGACTTCGATGCGGCCTCGGTCTTCGCCTTGTCGCCGGCCTCCCAATGGAAGATGTGGTTGTCCTTCTTGTTCGGCTTGTCCGTCCGCAGGACCGGCGCCCCCGGCGCGAGCGCCTTGAACGGGTCCACGACGACGGGCAACGGATCGTATTCGACCTCCACGGCGGCGACGCCGTCGGCGGCCGTGTAGCGGTCGGTGGCGATGACCGCCGCGACTTCCTGCGCCTGGTACATCACCTTCTCGACCGGCAGCACCATCTGGGTATCCGACATCAGCGTCGGCATCCAGTGGAGCTTGTACTGCGCGAGCGTCTCGCCCGTGATGACCGCCAGAACACCCGGGATCTTCAACGCCTTGGAGGAGTCGATCTTCAGGATCCTGGCGTGCGCGTAGGGGCTGCGCACGATGTCCATGTGGAGCATCCCCGGCAGCTGAATGTCGTCCACGTAGTTGCCCTGGCCGCGGATGAAGCGCGGGTCCTCCTTCCGCTTGATCGAATGGCCCATTCCTCCGACCTCGGGGCTCGTGCGCGGCTGCGTCGCCATGGTGCGCCTCCTACTTCGCCGGCGCGGCCATCGCTGCCGCGGCGTGCTGGACGGATTTCACGATGTTCACGTAGCCGGTGCAGCGGCACAGGTTGCCCGAGATCGCCTGGCGGATCTGGCCCTCGCTGGGACTGGAGTTGGAGCGCAAGAGCGCGTAGCTCGTCATCAGCATGCCCGGCGTGCAGTAGCCGCACTGCAGTCCGTGCTCCTGCGTGAACCCGACCTGGATCGGATCGAGCTTTCCGCCCTGCTCGAGCCCCTCGACCGTCATGACCTGCCGTCCGTCGGCCTGAACCGCGAGGACCGTGCAGGACTTGACGGGGACACCGTCGAGCAGAACCGTGCACGCCCCGCAGTGCGTCGTGTCGCAACCGATGTGGGTGCCCGTCAGGCGAAGCACCTCGCGCAGGAAGTGCACGAGCAGCAGGCGCGACTCGACTTCGGATTCCCGCGCGGCTCCGTTGACCGTCACCTGGATCTTGTGCTTCGCCATTTCTATGCTCCCTTCGCCCGCTCGACGGCTCGCGTCAACGCCCGCGCCGTGAGCACCCGCGCCATGTCGCGCTTGTACTCGACCGTCCCGCGCCGGTCCGCTTCGGGCTGCGCCGCCTGTGCGGCGAGCTTCGCCGCCTCGGCGATGGCGGCGGCGTCCGGCTTCTTGCCCTGAAGGTACTTCTCGGCCGCCGTCGCCTCGACGGGGGTCGGTCCGGCGTTCGTGAGCGCGATGCCGGCGCGCGCCACCTCTCCGCCGG
Organism: Thermoanaerobaculia bacterium; assembly: GCA_035498835.1. Taxonomy (GTDB): domain Bacteria; phylum Acidobacteriota; class Thermoanaerobaculia; order UBA5066; family Gp7-AA6; genus DATBFU01. The sequence goes on along the minus strand of DATJZU010000006.1, from coordinate 12,015 downwards.
CTCCCAGAGTCAGCTGCACGGCGGCCGCCGCCGTCGCGAAGTCGCCGACCTTGCGCTCGAGCTTCGCGTAGGCGCCGCCCGACCGGGCCGGCGGCGTCGGGATCCGGATCTCCGTCAGGATCTCGTCGGGCGCGAGCGCCGTCGAAAAGAGGCCGGTGAAGAATTTGTCGATCGGGATCGTCCGCTCACCCCTGGGCCCCGTCGCGACGACGGAGGCGCCGAGCGCGAGCATCGTCGCGGGATGGTCGTTGGCGGGATCGCCGTGCGCGAGGTTGCCGCCGACCGTCGCGAGATTGCGGACGAGAGGATCCGCGATGACGGCCGCGGTGTCGGCGAGGATCGGGTACTTCTTGTGCACCAGATCCGACGCCTCGAGCGCCGCCTCCTTCGTCCGGCCGCCGATCTTCAGGAAGCCGCCGTCTTCCTTGATGTACTCGAGTCCCGGGATCCGGCCGATGTCGACGAGGTGTCCCGCGGCGCCGAGCCGCAGCTTCAGCAGCGGCAGCAGGCTCTGGCCGCCCGAGAGCACCTTCGCGTCGTCGGGATACCGGGAAAGCAGACCGATCGCTTCGGAGAGGGTTTTCGGGGAGTGATAGTCGAACGGTCCGGGAATCATGCGCCCTCCTCTCGGCCTCTTCGTGAACCTACATCGCCGCGCGCGGCGGCGCAACGCATCGCCGCCTGTTCATCAGAAACCCTGATCATCCGATACTCCGCTCAGGAGGACCGGCGGGTGCTTCCACCACCAGTCGGTTCCTTTGACTGCCATCCGCTCCCCGACGCCGAAGAGCTCGGTCATGTACTTCGTGTCGAAAAACTTGTTGTGCGGGTAGTCGAACGTCGGGGGGATGAACGCCAGGTTGAATTCCATGCGGTCACGCTGGGTGATCGTATAGATCGTGTAGAGATCGCCGATCCCCTGAAATTGCACGAGACACGTGATGGCGCGCAGCGCGATCGGAACCGTTCGGCGCTCGACCTGGGCCCACTCCGGATCGAGCCGCGCGTTGCGGATGATGTAGAGCGTGCGTTTGCGCTTTGCGATTTGCTGGAGATGCATTGCGGAGGGATAGACGAAGACCTGCGCCGTCGTTCCGCCGTCCACGTGCATCTCCTGGTACGCCTTGCCGCCCGCCAGGACGTCGATCATCACCGGCGGGAACGTGCCCGGGATCGCCGAGGACGCGATGAGGATCTTCTGGACCAGTCCCAGGGCCTGCGGGATTCGCGTCGCCGCGATCTCGGTGACGTTCCAGATGACCGGGCGGCGGGCGTCCAGATTCGTCGTCGCCACCAGCAGAGTGCGCCCCTTGTCTCGCTCGTCGGCGATCGCGTCGAGGACCTGCTGGGTCACGTGCTGCCGGACGAGCTTCCGGAGCGGGGCGTTGTCCGACATCGCGTCCCCGAACAGGACCCAGAGCGGCGACCGCTTGATGGCGATGTCGCGCTGACTGATCCCGGTGTAGATCGCCTTGAGCGTCGAATCGTAGGCGGACCCGAGAAACGCGAACGGGGCGATGAGCGCCCCCGTGCTCACCCCGGTGACGAGCTTGAAGGTCGGCCGTTCGCCGGCGGCCGTCCAGCCGTTCAGGAGGCCCGCTCCGAAGGCGCCGTTATCTCCGCCGCCCGAGATCGCGAGATACGACACCGGAGGGAGCTCGCCCGTATACCCCCGCCGCGCGAGCTCGAGCCTCTCGCGCTCATTCGAGTCGATGACGTCCTTCTCGAATTCCGCCACGTGCGTCGCATCGGTCGGGAAGTATCGGACCGCCGCGGGGAATCCCGGGACGACGGCGAGCGTCTGGATGTTGTTGGGAACGGCCGTACGCCGGGTGACGCCGGAGGGGCGGAAGTAGACGAAGAGCCCCGCGAGCAGCGCGACGATCGCGCCCAGAAACAGGAGAATGCGGCCGCACCCGCGAGTCATCGGTCCTCCGCGGCGTTCCCGGTCACGCGGCGAGCAGCGGGAGTAGCCGCTCGAGTGATTCGAGATCGTGCGCCGCCGCGAGAACGTCGACGTAGGGCAAGGCCGCCTCCATCCCCCGCTGGATCGGCTCGTAGCGGGGATCGCCCAGAAGCGGATTCAACCAGATCACGAGGCGCGCGCGCGAGCCAATAGCGCGCATCGCATCCGCCAGGAGTCCCGTGTCGCCCCGGTCCAGGCCGTCGCTGACGATCAACACGATCGTCCGTCCGTCCACGAGCTCGTCGCGGTAGCGCGTCACGAACTCCGCGAGGCTTTCGCCGATCCGCGTGCCGCCCGACCAGTCCGCAACGCCGGCCGCGAGCCGCTCGAGCGTCGCGCGGAGCTTTCCGGCGGACACCCAGGGCGTCAGCCGCGTCAGCGCGGTATTGAACGCAAAGATCTCGGTCCGCGGCGCGGCCTTCTTCAACGCGAGAAGAAACGCGAGCAGGAACCGCGTGTGCGGGTCCATCGAGCCGCTCGTGTCGCAGAGCGCGACGATCTTTGAGCGCTCGACGACGCGCGCGCGGCGCGCCAGGCGCAGGAGCTCGCCGTCGGTCGAGACGGCGTCGCGGAAGCTGCGCCGGGGATCCACCCGTCCTCTTCCGCGCGCCGGCGCGAACCGGCGGCTCCGCCGCGTCGCGAGGCGCGCCACGAGCGTCGGCAGCAGCCGCTCCATCGCGGACAGATCGGATTCGGTGCACGCCTCGAAGGGCTTCGCTCGCAGGAGCGCTTCGGCGCTGTAGCTCGGCGTATCGCCGCGAGGCGACTCGGCCTCCCGCGCCTCCCCCGCAGACGCGGGCCGGCGCGCCGATCCGAGACGCCGGGGCGCGACGCCGCGATCGGGCGCGCGCCGTTCGTCGGCCGCCAGACCCGGCGCCGACGGTTCCCCGCCTCCCCACCACTCTTCGAAGAGGCCGTCGAACGTCTCCGCGTCGCGCGGGCGGATCTTCAGCGCGATCCGGAGCGCCCGCCGCAGCTCCGCGCGGTCGGCCAGGTCGACGAGTGCCATGGCCTCGGCCGCGTCCGCCTCGTCCGCGAGGCTCGTGCGCACGCCGCGCTGGCGGAGCGCGCCCGCGAACCGCGCGAGGTGGCCGAGCAGTCCTCCGTTCACGACGCGGCCGCGGCAACGAGCGCCGACACCTCGGCGCCGGTCAGGTCCTGGAGATCGTGCCGGTCCTTCAGGATGCAGCCGAGCGTCTCCTCGACGGTCTCGGCGTCGAGCTCCTCGCGATGGAGCCGGACGAGTGCCTGGGCCCAGTCGATCGTTTCCGCGACCCCGGGCGCTTTCAAGAGCCTGCGCCCGCGCAAGGCCTGAAGGAACCGCGCGATCTGCTCCGAAAGGCGCGCGCTCGCCTGAGGCACCCGCGCGCGGATGATCCGCACCTCCTTCTCGAAGCTCGGATGCTCGATGTAGAGGTAGAGGCACCGCCGCCGGAGCGCGTCCCCGATCTCCCGCGTGCGGTTCGAGGTGAGGACGACGTCCGGGACGTGCTCCGCGCGGATCGTTCCGAGCTCGGGAATCGTGACCTGGAAGTCCGAAAGCACCTCCAGGAGGAACGCCTCGAACCCGTCGTCGGCGCGGTCCACCTCGTCCACGAGGAGCACGGGCGACTTGGGACGGCTGATCGCCGCGAGGAGCGGCCGCTCGAGCAGATAGTCGCGCGAGTAGATGAGCCGCTCGATCTCGTCGGGCGTCTTCCCTTCCTGCTCCGACATGCGCACGCGCAGCATCTGCCGCGGGTAGTCCCACTCGTAAAGCGCGGTGTTCACGTCGAGCCCCTCGTAGCACTGGAGACGGATGAGCTCGGCCGACCGCAGCTTCGCCAGAGCCTTGGCGATCTCCGTCTTGCCGACGCCCGCGTCGCCCTCGATGAGAAGCGGCTTGCGCATCTCGGTCGCGAGGAAGAGCGCCGTCGCGATCTGCGGCTCGGCGATGTAGCCGATGCGCTCGAGCGCGGCCTGGAGGTCGGCGATCTCCGGCCTCACGCGCGCGCCCCCGAGCCGGCGGCCGCGCCGTACTTCTCGGGCGCGGCGACGAACTTCTCGCGGCACCCGTTGCAGCAGAAGTACCAGGAGCGGCCCAGCAGCTCCGCCTTGTGCTTCGCCGACGCGACCGAGACCGTCATTCCGCAGACCGGGTCGAGCGCTTCGGCCGGCGCCGCCGCGGCCGACGCCCGGAGACCCGCGTCCGTCGGCAGCGCGGCCGTCTCCCGCACCTCGAGGCGCCGCGCCTGAACCACCTCGGCGAGAATCGAGACCGCGATCTCCTCGGGGGTCTGCGCGCCGATGTCGAGCCCCGCCGGATTCTTGATGCGCGCGAGCGCTGCGGATGAGACGCCGCGCGCGGCGAGCGTCTCCCGCATCTCGGCGAAGCGCTTCGCGCTCGCCACGACGCCGAGATACGCCGGCTCGGCGGCGATCGCGGCCTCGACCGCCTCCTCGTCGCGTTCCCCCATTGTCGCGACGACCGCGAGCGGATGCGCGCCGTGCGGCAGCCCGATCGCCCCGAGATCGGTCCAGAGGTGGTCCGCCCCCGGGTACGCCGCGGGGTCGGCCTCCGGATCGGCGGCGTCCACGGAATAGCCCATCGCCTTCGCGAGGCGCGAGAGGGCGCGCGCGACCGGCGAGAGGCCGAAGATGAGAAACCTCGGGGGCGGCGCCACCGGCTCGACGTAGATGTCCACACTGCCTCCGCTGTGACAGGTCATCGGATAGACGTACACGCCGGGCCGCTCGTCCCGTCGCGGATCCGGCGAGAGGGCGATGAGACGGGGCTTTCCGTCGGCAAGCGCGCGCAGCGCCTCGCGCACGACGGTCGGCTGGGTGCAGCTGCCGCCGAGCCACCCATGGAACTCTCCGTTCGCCGTGACGATCGCCGTGTCGCCCGACTGAGCCGAGGAGGCCGGCTGCCGCCGCACGACGGTCGCGAGAGCGAACGGCTCCTCGCGCCGGACGAGGTCCGCCGCCAGGATCAGGAGGTCGGGGCGCATTCGGATTCTCCGGCGGGCGTCTGCGCGGCGGCGCGCTCGTAGTCGTCGGGGCGGTCGACATCGGCGAGAGACGCTGCCGGCCACGGCACGCGCACGGCCTCGCGCTCGTGCCGCGCGATGACGCGCTTGCTGCAGCCCTCGCCGTCCGCGGCGGCGAGCTCCGGGAAGAGCGCGCGGGCGTAGAGCGTCGGCGGCGCCTGGATGCCTTCGTAGTCGGACAGGACGAGGGGCGCGCCGGTCTCCCGATGCCGCCGAACGAGCTCCGAGACCATCGCGGCCGTGACGAACGGCATGTCGGCGAGGAGGACGACCGCCGCCGGCGCTTCGGCTTCGACGGCGCGGATCCCCGCGCGAACGGAGGTCGGCTGCCCCTGCGCGTGGTCGGGGTTCGGGACGATTCGGCACGCCAGGCCCGCGAGCGCCTCCCGCGCCCGATCCGCCTCGTGTCCGACGACGACGGCGACGGGATCGAGCCCCGCCTCGAGCGCGCGTCGCACCGCCCGGCGCAGCAGCGGCTCGCCGCCGATCGGGAGCAGCAGCTTGTTGCGACCCATGCGCGTCGAAGCCCCCGCCGCCAGAACGATTCCTGCGACCGCCTCGCTCACGGCCCCACCTCGAGCAAGACGCTCACTATACCGGCCTTCGAAATCGACCGGCCGGCCGCGCCCTCTCGCCCGCCGTGCCGGCGCGGAGTGACGGGATTCGTGACCGGGGGCCGAAATCGCGGTGCGAACGCGCAACCCGGGCGGATTTCGCTCCGTTTCAAATTCTGAACGCAATGGGTGCGTTCGATCTCGGAGGACAAGATGAAACGGTTCCCGACCCGAAGTCTCGCCGCTCTCCTGCTCGCCGCGGGCGCCTGCACACCGGTCACCGACGTGGGATTGACCACGAACGAATCACTCGTCGCAAACTGTCAAAAGGTTGCCGACGTCTCGGCGTCGGACTCGCTGTCTCCGCAGGCGGCCCGCGTCGCCCTCTCCGACGCGGCGCGCGCCAAGGGCGGCAACTACGTCCTGATGGCCAATGACGCCGCGCGCACCGGCGCGGCGTACCGGTGCGAAATGCCGAAGACCGCGTCGAAGTAGCCGGATTCAGGGTCCGGGGGCGGCGTCCGCCGCGAAGAATCGGCCCGCGCGCCGGCTCGCGAGGTAGAGGATCAGTGCGCCGGCAACGGGAAGTCCGATCGCGGCCCGCGGCTCGATGCCGAGGATCGCGTTCACGGCGTCGCCGATCGCGTTGGCCGTGAGGACGCCGAGCGCCAGGCGCCGCCCCCATGGCTTCCCGGTCCAGAGCCCGGCGGCCGAGAAGGCGCACGCGGCGCCGACCGCCGCCATCAGAGGGATCGCCCACCCGTGCATCGAGGCGAAGGCCTCGTGCGCGCGGGGATTCAGACGCCACATTGGCTCGAGCGGGCCGCCCGGCGTCGCGAGCGAGACGAGGGCGAGGAAGCTGACGCCCGCGCCGGCGGCGAAGAAGCCGGAGAGCGCGGTGACGCCGGCGGGACGATTCAGGACGCGGCCTTCGGGGTCAGCTCCGTCCGAGCCCCGCGATCCGCTCAAGCTGCGCCAGGTGATTCCGGTCGTGGCCGGCGAGCATGCGGATCGTCGTTTCGGCGGACTCCGGCCCGCGCTCCGGGTGGAGGCCGACCTTCTCGCGGTCGGCCGCGGTGAGCGAGCGGTAGTACTCGAGGTTCCAGCCCCGCAGCGCCGCGAAAGCGCGCGCTGCGGAGCGCGGATCGAGGCCCGGATACGGCCTGGCCCACAGGTCCTGATCGAAAGCCTGGATCTTTCCGTCGTCGGCGCCCGTCACGATCTGACGCACGCGAAAGCCGCTGCCCTGCTCGACGTCGGCCAGATGGCCGACGATCTGCCGGGCCGTCCACTTGCCCGGCTGATGCGGCCGCTCCATGCCCGCCGCGCCGATCGCCGCGAGCAGCTCGTCCACGCGGCGCGGCGTCTTCGCCAGGACTTCGAACGGATCGTCCGACCCGAGCAGACCCAGGAGGCGTTCGCGGTAGGCGCTCATGTCCTCTTTCCTTTTTGCCGACTGTCGGCGAAAAGTAACAGTGCCGCGCCGGCGGGACACGATCTTTTTTCTCACCGTTCCGTTGAGCGGCGTTCACGCCAAAGTGGCCCGCCGATTGCACCGTAGGAATCGCGTGTATGCCGAAGGAGGCGACATGAACAAGGTTCTGGCCCCGATCATTCTCGCCGGCGCCATTGCGGTCGGCGCATGCGTGACCGACGCTCCGCCCGACGCGATTTTCGTTCCCGCCGCGCCGCCGCCCGTCCAGGTCGAAGTCATGGGCACGGCGCCCGGGCCCGACTTCGTGTGGATCCACGGATATCACCGCTGGAACGGCAACGCCTACGCCTGGCAGTCCGGCCGCTGGGAACGCCGGCCGCATGCAAACGCCGTCTGGGTTGACGGAAAGTGGAACCACACGAGCAAGGGCTGGTACTGGCGCGACGGACATTGGAAGTAGCGAAGCAATCGCCGCCACGGGCACGGTGGTGCCGGCGGCGCAACACCCGACGGCCATAGGAACGGCTCCGGCCGGCGGCTACCCTCGTCGGGCAGCCAAAAGAGGAGGCGTTCCATGGACCGGACTTCTGCGGTTCCTGTGGTCGGAATTCCGCTGAATCGCGCCCTGCTTTGCCCAAACGACGACACGCTGTACGACTCGGCTCGGTGGAGGGTCTGCCCGACCTGCCAGAACGAGGACCGCGTCTTTCTGTCGCGCCTGCTCGGAGTCTCCGGGAGAGCCCGAGACTTCGCCCGCGGCAAGCTGGTCGGGCTCCCCGTTCGCGGGCGCGCGCACGTGATCGTCGCCTGACGGGCGAATCCCCCGGGGGCCGGGACTCCTAATTGCAGGGGGAGGTATCGATGGCCGACACGACACAACAGCTCATCATCCCGGCGCGCTGGATCGGACCGACGCACGCGCTTCTCCGGATCGTCTCGGGACTCCTCTTCTTCTGCCACGGCGTCCAGAAGATGTTCGGCTGGTTCGGGGGGTTGCCGCCGGGCGTGAAGCTCGAGGGGCTCACGCTCGCCGCCGGAATCATCGAGCTCGTGGGCGGCGCGCTGATCCTTCTGGGCCTTTTCACGAAGCCGGCCGCCTTCATCTGCTCGGGCGAAATGGCATTCGCCTTCTTCAAGGCGCACTTCCCGGCCGCGTTCTGGCCGCTCCAGAACCACGGCGAGCCGGCCGTGCTGAACTGCTTCATCTTCTTGTTCCTCTGGGCCGCCGGCGCGGGGCCATGGAGCCTGGACGACGTGCTCGCGCGGCGGCGCGCCTAGCGTTTCGCAAACGCCTGCTCGAGCGCGCGGATGCGGGAAAGAATCCTCGCGTCCCCGATCCGCTCCGCGGCCGCCTCGAACGCCGGCGTCGCGCCTCTCCAGCGAAGCGCCTCGACCTTCTCGAAGAGCGGGGCGTCGGTCCGCAGCGTGGCGAGCTTCTTGAACAGGAGCGCCTCGTCGCGATGCGTCCCGAGGACCTCGGCGGGGAAATCCTCCAGCCGACCGTAGCGCGTGATCTGCCGCGCCGCGGTCTTCGGCCCCCATCTCGGGAGGCCCGGGTAGCCGTCGGCCGCGTCTCCCACGAGGGCGAGATAGTCGGGAATGAGCGCCGGCGGCACGCCGAAGCGCTCGACGACCCCGGCCGCGTCGCGGATGCGGCCGCTCCGCCGGTCCACCTGGACGACGTGCTCGCCGACGACGCACTGGGCGAGGTCCTTGTCCGGCGTCCAGATGCAGACCTTTTCGACGCGGGAATCGCGCGCGGCGAGGTGCGCCGCCGAGGCCAGGGCATCGTCCGCCTCGAGCTCGACCATCGGCCAGACGACGACGCCCATCGCCGCGAGCGCTTCTTCCAGGGGATGGAACTGCTTCCAGAGCGCGCGATCGATCCCCTCGCCCGTCTTGTAGCCCGGCCACAGGTCGTTGCGGAACGATTCGATGACGTGGTCCGTCGCGACGCCGACGTGGGTCGCCCCATCCTCGAGCATCTGCGCGACCGTGTGCAGGACGCCGGAGACCGCCCCGAACGGCGGGTCCTCGCCTTTCGCCCGGCGGATGCCGTAGAACTGACGGAAGAGCTCGTAGGTTCCGTCGACGAGGTGGACGACGATCGACATGGGTGCAACAAAGATATCGGAGGGTGTCGATCCGGCCTTCCTTCGTTCGTCGTGATGGCAGAAAGGAGATTTGAAGATGAGATTCCTCACGTTCGTTCGCGCCTCGGAGCCCTCGGGGGCGCCCCCGCCGGCCGCGATCGAGGCGGTCGAAATCTGGGCGACCGAGAGCGGCCGGACCGGCAAGCTCCTCGACCGGGGCGGCCTCATGCCCGGCGCAAGAGTCCGTCTCTCGGGGGGAAGAGTCACCGTCACCGACGGCCCGTTCACCGAGGCCAAGGAGGTGATCGGCGGGTACGCGATTCTGGAGCTGCCGTCGAAGCAGGCCGCGATCGAGGAAGCCGTCAAGTTGATGGAGCTCCACAAGAAGAACTGGCCGGGCTGGGAAGGCGAGACCGAGATCCGGCAGATTTTCGATCCCGATTTCGCTCAGGAGGCGAGCCGGGGCTGAGCGGCCTGACCGGTGACGAAGGGAGAAACGAACATGCGATTCATGATGCTGATGATCCCGAAGGGTTACGAGAAGGCCGCGGCGGGCACGATGCCGGACGCGAAGCGCGTCGAAGAGATGATGAAGTACAACGAGTCGCTGCAGAAAGCCGGCGTCTTGCTCGCGCTCGACGGCCTCCATCCGCCGTCGATGGGCGTCCGGGTGACTTTCGCGGGAGGCAAACCGAAGGTCACCGACGGACCGTTCGCGGAAGCCAAGGAGGTCCTGGGCGGCTACTGGATCATCCAGGTGAAGTCGAAGGAAGAGGCCATCGAGTGGGCACGGCGCGTTCCCGGCTCGGAAAATGAGATCGTCGAGGTCCGGCAGATCCAGGAGATGACGGATTTCACGCCGGAGGTCCAGAAGGCCGCGTCGAAGTTCGCGGAGCTGAAGAAGCGCGAAGGCTGAGACGCGGCGAGCCGCCCGCCCCTCCTCGCGGGAATCGAAGATGCTCTAATCGGCGGCCGTGACGGCGGCCGATACCCATCGGGCGATCGAGGCGATCTGGCGCATCGAGGCGCCGCGTCTGACCGCCGGCCTCGCGCGTATGGTGCGCGACGTCGGCCTCGCGGAGGACCTCGCGCAGGACGCGCTCGTAGCGGCCCTCGAGACCTGGCCGAAGGCGGGCGTTCCCGACAACCCGGCGGCGTGGCTCATGACGGCGGGCAAGCGGCGCGCGATCGACCTCCTCCGGCACCGCGCGATCGCCGACCGCAAGCATGGCGAGATCGGGCGCGCCGGCGAAGACGGCGGCGGCCCGTCGGTCGAGGAACGGCTCGTGGCGGCGATCGACGACGACATCGGAGACGACCTCCTCCGCCTGATGTTCACGGCGTGTCATCCCGTCCTGCCGCCGGAGGCGCGCGTCGCGCTGACGCTGCGGATGCTCGGAGGCCTGACGACGGAAGAGATCGCCCGGGCATTTCTCGTGCCGGAGGCGACCATCGCCCAGCGCATCGTGCGCGCCAAGCGGACGCTCGCCGAGGCCGGAGTTCCCTTCGAGACGCCGCGGGACGGCGAGCGCGAGGCCCGGATCGCCTCGGTCCTGGAAGTCCTGTATCTCGTGTTCAACGAGGGCTACCTCGCGACGGCGGGAGACGACCTGATCCGTCCGGGTCTCTGCGAAGACGCGCTGCGCCTCGGCCGCGTGCTCGCCGAGCTCGCCCCGAAAGAGCCCGAGGTCCACGGCCTCGTCGCCCTGATGGAGATCCAGGCCTCGCGCGCGGCGGCACGCACGAGCGCCTCCGGCGAGCCGATTCTGCTGCCCGATCAGGATCGCTCGCGCTGGGACCGTCTTCTGATTCGCCGGGGCCTCGCGGCGCTCGATCGGGCCGAGCGCCTCGGCGGCGCGCGGGGATCCTATGCCCTCCAGGCCGCGATCGCCGCCTGCCACGCCCGGGCGAGGACGCCCGAGGAGACGGACTGGCCGCGGATCGCCGCGCTCTACGAGGAGCTGCAGGGCGTCGCTCCCTCTCCCGTCGTCGAGCTGAACCGCGCGGTCGCCGTCGGCATGGCGTTCGGCCCGGCCGAGGGTCTGCGAATCGCCGACGCGCTCGCCTCGGAGAAGACGCTCGCCGGCTATCACCTTCTGCCCGCCGTGCGCGCCGACTTCCTCGAAAAGCTCGGGCGGGACGCGGAGGCCCGCGCGGCTTTCGAGCGCGCGGCCTCTCTTACGCAGAACGCCCGCGAGCGGGAGCTTCTCCTCGCGCGCGCCGCGGCGATCTCGTCGGATTGAGGCCGGCCAGGCGGCCGCGTGATTCAATGAATCGCGTGCCCCGGATCCTGGCGATCAACGGCGGGTCGTCGAGCGTCAAGTTCGCGCTCTTCGATTCCGAGACGCTGCGGCGCGAAGCTTCGGGCCGGATCGAGGGACTCGAAAAGGACCTCGGCGACGCGGACCGCCGCAGCGGCGCCGAAACCCTGGTCGGCCGGCTCGCCGCGCGCGTGCCGCTGCGAGATCTCGATGCCGTCGGCCATCGGATCGTGCACGGCGGTCTCCAGCTCTTCGAGCATGCGCGTGTGACTCCGGATTTATTGCGAAAGCTGAGCGACGCGCGCCCTCTCGACCCGACCCACTTGCCCTTCGAGATCGCGCTGATCGAGGCGATGGCGCGAGTCGCCCCCGACGTTCCCCAGGTCGTTTGCCTGGATTCGGCCTTCTTCCGCGGCCTGCCGCGGGTGGCGCCGCTCCTGCCGATCCCTCGCGAGTACTTCGACCGCGGAATCCGGCGCCTGGGATCCCACGGGCTTTCGTACACGTATCTCCTCGATGAGCTGCGTCACGTGGCCGGCTCGGCGGCCGAGGGGCGCGTGGTCCTGGCGCACCTCGGCTCCGGCGCGAGTCTCGCGGCGCTCTCCGGCGGGAAGCCCGTCGACACGACGATGGCCTTGACTCCGGCGGCCGGGCTCGTCATGGGGACCCGGCCGGGC
>DATJZU010000005.1:0-12124 GCA_035498835.1 Thermoanaerobaculia bacterium | reverse complement strand
TACGACGAGGCGCACTTCCCGGAAGACCTCGTCTTCCAGGAGACCGCCGACCGCCAGAACTTCCAGGGCCGGTACGTCCTGCGGCACCCGTTCACCGGCGACCTGTCGTGCGAGGCCGGCGAGCGCTACCGAAACGACGTGGCGCGCCGCCAGGAGCAGGAAGCCGAGAACCTCGCGAATCTGACGGGTTGGAGCCTCGGCATGGTCCGGTCGAAGATGAAGCTCGATCCGCCGCCGGATTCGAAGAAGTGGTGGGAGCGGATCTGGGGAAAGTGAGAGCCGCGGTCGCCCGCCGCCTCTACCCGAGCTCCTTCGGCGGCTCGTGCGAGAGGCGGCTGCGGCGCTCGGCGCGCTCGAACGCCAGGCGGATGAGCTCGTCGAGGAGCTTCGAAAGAGTGAGCCCCGAGGCTTCCCAGAGTCGCGGGTACATCGAGATCGCGGTGAAGCCGGGCAGCGTGTTGAGCTCGTTGACCAGGACGCGGCCCGAACGGCGCTCGAGGAAGAAGTCCACCCGCGCCATCCCCGACGTGCCGCAGACGCGGAAGGCTTCCACGGCCAGCCGGCGCACCTCGGCCGCCACCGCTTCGGGCAGCGGCGCCGGCACGAGCAGCTTCGCGCCGTTCTCGACGTACTTGTCCTCGTAGTCGTAGAACTCGCGGCCCGGCACGATCTCGCCGACGACCGAGGCCTTCGGATCTTCGTTGCCGAGGACCGCGCACTCGAGCTCGCGGGCATCGATCCCCTCCTCGACGAGCGCCCGCTCGTCGAACGACAGCGCGCGCGCGACGGCGGGCGCGAGCGCCTCCCAACTCTTGACCTTCGTCACACCGACGGAGGAGCCGCCGCACGACGGCTTGACGAAGAGCGGAAGGGCGAAGCCTTTCTCCGGGAGTCGCCGCGACAGCCCGGCCGCGTCGTCGCGCGAGGAGACCACGGCGAACTTCACGGTCGGGATGCCGGCGTCCCGAAGCAGCGCCTTCGTGACCGCCTTGTCCATCCCGATCGCCGAGCCGGTCACGCCCGCGCCGACATAGGGAACGCCGAGCGTCTCGAGAAATCCCTGCAGGACGCCATCCTCCCCCGTCGTGCCGTGGACGATCGGGAAGACGACGTCGGCCTTCCCCGGCGCAATCTCCGCCGGCACCAGCGCGCCCGCAGGCGCGGCCTCGCCCGCTCCCGCCCGGTACTTCTCGGGAACGGGGCCCGAAGCGAGGAGACGCGCGGACTCCGCCGCCGGAAGGAAGGACCCGTCTCGGCCGAGCGCCACCGGAATGACCTCGTACTGCGCCGGGTCGAGCGCGCCGACGATCGTGCGCGCCGAGAGCCGCGAGACCTCGCGCTCGACGGACCGGCCGCCGAAGAGGACGACGACGCGCCGGCGGCTCGACGCGGTCACCAGCTCACCACGCGCACGTCCTCGACCCCCGACGCGCGGCGCAGCTTTTCGAGCACCGCGGCCGGCGGCGCCGTGTCCACCGCGATCACCGCGGCCGCGCGCTCGCCTTCGCCGCGGGCGAGCGAGAAGTTGGCGATGTTGACGCCGCCCTCGCCCAGGATCGAGCCGACGCTGCCGACGACTCCCGGCACGTCGCGGTTACGCAGGAAGACGACCGTGCCTTCCGGCCGGAACTCGAGCGGAAGACCGTCCACGGCCACGACGCGCGCATCCTGCCCCGAGAAGAGCGTCGCGTCGGCCGTGGGCCGGCCGCCGTCGCCCGAGAGCGCCACGCGGACCGAGCGGGCCCAGTTGCCCGGCCCTTCATGCCGCGTCTCCGAGACGGCGAGCCCGCGATCGCGGGCCACGTGCAGGGCGTTGACGTAGTTGACCGACTCGGGATCGTGCTCGGCGAGCGCTCCCTTGACCGCCGCGACCGACACCGGGCGCAGCAGATCCTCGGGCAGGCCCCACGTTTCGATCCGCACGGAATGGAGCCGGGCGCCCGCGAGGGCGCCGAGGAATCGCGCCGTCCGCTCCGCCAGGCGCATCCACGCCGCGGCGCCCGTCGGGTCGGCGGGGCCGCGAAACGGCAGATTGACCGCGGGAACGTACGACGCCCCGGACAGCGCCTCGAGGAGCGCCTCGACCGTCTGCATGGCGACGCGTTCCTGCGCCTCGACCGTCGAGGCGCCGAGATGCGGCGATGCGACGACGTTCGGCAGCTTCGGCAGCGGGTCGTCCGCGGCCGGAGGCTCCGGATCGAAGACGTCGAGCGCCGCGCCCGAGAGGTGACCCGACGCCAGCGACTCGCGCAGGGCCTCGCTGTCGACGAGGCTCCCCCGCGCGACGTTGACCAGGATCGCGCCCTTCTTCATCGCGGCGAGCTCCGTGCGCCCGAGGAGCGGCCGCCCGGTGTCGCCGGCGGTCGCGTGCAGGGTCACGACGTCCGATTCGGCGAGGAGCCGCGGGAGATCCACGAGCGGGACTCCCATCTCCTGGGCGCGCCCCTCGGCCAGGAACGGATCGTGGCCGAGCACTTTCGCCTCGAAGGCTCGCGCGCGAACCGCGACTCGCGAACCGACCTGGCCGAGACCGACGATGCCGAGGGTCTTGCCGGCGAGCTCCGTGCCCACGAACTTCGACTTCTCCCACTTCCCCGCCGCCATCGAAGCGGCGGCCGCCGGGATCTTCCGCATCAGCGCGAGCAGGAGCGCGAACGTGTGCTCGACGGCCGAGACGACGTTGGCCGTCGGCGCGTTGACCACGAGGACGCCGCGGGCCGTGGCGGCCGGCACGTCGACGTTGTCCACCCCCACGCCGGCGCGCGCCACGACCTGGAGGCGCGGCGCCGCGGCCAGAAGCTCCGCATCGACTTTCGTGCCGCTGCGGACGAGGAGCGCGTCCGCCTCGGGCAGCTCGGCGAGGAGTTTCCCGCGCGGCGCGCCGGTCCGGTCCACGACCTCGTGCCCGGCGGCGCGCAGGCGCGCGAGGCCGCTCTCCGCGAGACCCTCGGCGACGACGATCCGGCTCATGGGAGCGACGATCCTAACCCGCGGCGATCCACGCCGGCAGCTGCCGCAGATCGTCGAGCAGCGCGTCGGCGTCCACGTCCTCGAGCTCCTCGCGCGAGCGCGAGCCCGACGGCACGAGAACCACGCGGCATCCCGCCGCGCGCGCGAACTCCGCGTCCACTTCCATGTCCCCGACGGCGAGCGTCGCCGCCGTGTCGGCGCCGGCGCGTCGCATCGCGGACACGAGCATCGCCGGATCGGGCTTCGCGGGCATCTCCGGGCTCGGGCCCTCGATCGCCTGGAAGAACCGGGCGACGCCCTTGGCCTCGAGAATCAGGCGCGAGAACGCGGCCGGCTTGTTCGACGCGACGGCAAGCGCCAGGCCCTTCGCCTCGAGCGCGTGCAGGACGTCGAGCACTCCCGGCAGCAGATGCGACTTCTCGACCGCGACCTCCGGATAGCGCTGCCGGAAGAGGCGCACGCCCTCGGCCGCCCGCTCCGGTCCCGCCGCCTGCTCGAGCAGACGCTCGAGCCCGTGCCCCACCATGGCGCGCACCCGCGCCGCGTCC
Source organism: Thermoanaerobaculia bacterium (assembly GCA_035498835.1). Classification (GTDB taxonomy): domain Bacteria; phylum Acidobacteriota; class Thermoanaerobaculia; order UBA5066; family Gp7-AA6; genus DATBFU01. The sequence goes on along the minus strand of DATJZU010000005.1, from coordinate 8,606 downwards.
GGCCCCGGGAGGCCGAGCCGCGTCATCGCGTACCCGAGCGCGTCGCCGATCGCCGCGTAGCCGTCGATCAGCGTGCCGTCGAGATCGAAGACGACGAGCTTCAACGCTTCAAGGACGCCCGCGCGAGAGCCCGGCGATGCGCAGCACGGTCTCGACGATGGCGTCCCGAGCCTCGAAGGAGACCGTCGGCACGCCGTCCGTCCCCGGCGCATCCGAGACGCGCGCTGTCGGATGCGCGACCGGCGGCCCGCCAATCGCGCGGCGCCGAACCTCGATCTTCGGCAGCGGCAGCTCCTTGTACCCCTCCACGAGCACGAGGTCGCAAGAGGAGAACTCGCGCGACAGCAGATCGTCGAGCGGCTCCTCCGCGCCGAATCGCCGGGAGGTCGTCCGGTCCGGCGTGACGAAGCCGGCCACACGCGCGCCGGCGCCGGCGTGGCGCTGCGAATCCTTGCCCTCGACGTCGTCCGCGGCGTCGCGCGACGAGTGCTTGAGCGTCCCGACCGCGAAACCGCGCGCGGCGAGACGCGGCACGAGATCCACGATGAGGGTCGTCTTGCCCGAGTTGTGCGGTCCGACGAACGCGATGGCCGCCGGCCGGCGGTCAGCATAGAGCAGGAAGGGCTCGCGCCGCGCGAGAAACGCCTCGCCGCCCGCGACGTGCCGGAGGATCTCCGGCGCGAGATCGTCGCCCGCGTCCGCGAGCTCGCGGAAGCGCCGCGAGCCCGTCAGGAGGTCGATCGCCGGCCGCGGATCGAATTCATAGGGCTCGGTCCGCCAGTGGAATTCGCGCGGCGCCGCCCGGTGCGCGACCTCGACCACCCGAAGGCCCGTCTCGAAGGAGCGGAAGGAGCGCGCATCCGTCACCTCGAGCAGCGCCCCGCCGCAGATCGCGCCGGCGTGCTTGTCGAACATCGGACGGAAGTGCGTCGGGAGGAAGCGCGCGCCGGGCAGGCCCGCGGCGTTGAGCGCGTCGGCGAACGGGCCCGCCGGGAGCCAGGGCGCGCCGAAGAGCTCGAAGGGGCGCGTCGTCCCGCGCCCTTCCGAGAGATTCGTTCCCTCGAGCAGGCACATCCCGGGGTAGACCAGGGCCGTGCGCGGCGCCGGGATGTTCGGCGACGGCGAAACCCACGGCAGACCGGTCGCGGCGAACGGCACGTTGCGCGCCCAGCCCGCGGCGGGGACGACGTGCAGGTCCACGTCGATCCGCCGCTCCGCGGCGAGCAACCGCGCGAGCTCGCCCGCGGTCATGCCGTGACGGACCGCGACCGGATGGAGGCCGACGAACGAGAGCATGCCGGGGTCCTGCGGCGCCCCTTCGGCCGAGCCGCCGATGGGATTGGGGCGATCGCACACGACGAACCGCACGCCGGCGCCGGCGCACGCCTCCATCGCGAGGAGCATCGTCCACACGAACGTGTAGTAGCGCGCGCCGACGTCCTGCACGTCGAAGACGAGCGCGCCGAGCCCGGCGAGGTGCTCCGGCTTCGGGCGCAGGCTCTCGAGGCGGTCGCCGTACAGCGAAACGACCGGCAGACCCGTCGTCGGGTGCACGGCGTCTCCGACCGACTCCATGTAGATCGCGCCGCCGTCCACGCCATGTTCCGGCCCGAAGAGGCGAACGAGCTTCGCCACGCCGGAGTCGGCGAGCGCCTTCCACGAAGGCACGCCGCGCGCGGTGACGCCCGACGGGTTCGTGACGAGGCCGATCGCCCGTCCCGCGATCGGCGCGGGATCCGCCAGCAGTCCGTCGATGCCGGGCTGCACCGCGACCGAAGGCCGCGTCACGTGCGCGAACCGCGAGGCGGGTGCTCCGCCTTCTCCCCCTGGATGAGGGCGATCGCGTGCGGCACGAGGGCGAGGATGGCCGCGAGGCAGTCCGCCGCGCCCTTGGGCGATCCCGGCAGGGACACGACGAGGCACTTCTTCCGCACGCCGGCGACCTGCCGCGAGAGGTACGCCGCGGAGAAGCCGCGCGAGGTCTCGAATCGCATCTTCTCCCCGAGACCCGGCACCTCGAAGTCGATCGCCTCCCGCACGCCCTCCGGCGTCCGGTCGCGCGGCGCGACGCCCGTGCCGCCCGTCAGCACGATCAGGTCCGCCTCTCCCGCATCGGCGCGCACGCGGATGGCGCGCGCCACCTGCTTGGGCTCGTCGGGCAGGACCTCGCGCGAGACGACGCGATGCTCGATCCCGGACTTCCTCAGGGTCTCCTCGCACGAGGGGCCACCCTCGTCCTTGCGCGCGCCGGAGGCGACGCCGTCGGAGACCGTCAGGACCGCGACCCGGATCATGCCTGATTATGGACCGGGCGGCCGCCTATCTCCGATAGCGGCCCGAGCGCCCGCCCGTCTTCTCGACGAGCACGATCTCCCGGATCTCGATCCCGCGGTCGAGCGCCTTGGCCATGTCGTAGATCGCGAGGCAGGCGCCGGCGACGGCGGTCAGGGCCTCCATCTCGACGCCCGTGCGCGCGTTGGTCGACGCCGTCGCCGTGACCACGACCTCGTGCTGCGCGGCGTCGAGCGCGCAATCCACCGACACCGCGTCGAGCGCGATCGGATGAGCGAGCGGCACGAGCTCGGACGTCTTCTTCGCCGCGAGAATTCCCGCCAGCCGCGCCACGGCGAGCGCGTCGCCCTTCGACAACCGCCCTTCCGAAACCGCCGCGAACGCCGGCAGCGCGAGGCGCACGCGCCCGCGCGCGACGGCCCGGCGCGCGGTCGTGGCCTTGGCGCCGACGTCCACCATACGGGCGCGCCCGCGCGCGTCGAGGTGAAGCTGTGTTCCGCGGTGGGGCCGCGCCGCCCGGGGACGGCGCGGGCGCCGAGGGCCCTTGCCTTTCGCGTCGCTCTCGCTCATGCCCGCTCCCGCAGGTGAACGTACTCCTGCAACGTGTTCGCGTTGAGGAAGGAGTTGCCGGACGGATCGAAGGCGCGCCAGTCGGACTCCGGCAAGATCTCCGCGCCGACGGCTTCGGCCAGACCGCGGAGCGAGCGCTCTCCGCGCGCCATTCGGCGGTCGAGCTCGGGGAGGGCCTCCCGCCTCCAGACCGCCGCGAGCGGCTGGAGCCGCCCGTCCGCCTCGGGCACCACGGCCGCGCGCGCCGTCGCGATTCCGCGGCGGGCGATCTCGCGGATCACGGCGTCTGCGAGGGCCGGCAAATCCACCGCCAGCACGAAGACGCGGTCCCGCGCCTCCCGGAGCGCGCGGCGCAGCCCGTGGATCGCCGCGGGCTCGGCGTCCTCGTCGAGCAGGACACGCGCCGGACCTGCCGCCCAATCGGGCTCCCTTTTCACCACGAGCCAGACCTCCTCGAAGACCGGCGCGAGCCGTCCCGTCTGGTGCTCGGCGAGCGTGCCGGCGCCCCACGGCAGCGCGGCCTTCGGCCGCCCCATCCGGAGCGACTCGCCGCCGGCCAGCACCGCGGCCGGCATCGGAAATTTCATGCCGCCGCGATGCTAGCACCCGCCCTAGTTCGAGCCGCCTCCCAGGATGATCGGCAGGCCGGACTTCGGGTTGCCGATGACGACGACCTTCGCGTTCGCGCTCGCGGCGAGCTTCTCGGTCGCTTCGATGCCCTTCCACTCGAGCAGCTGCGCCGAGATCCCCTGCGCGACGATGCGTTGGAAATCCGCGATGCCCTGCGCCTCGATGCGCTTGCGCTCGGCCTCCTGCTGCTCTTTCTGGAGCACGAACTTCATCTGCTCCGCCTCCTGCTCGCGCTTCAACTTCTCCTGGATCGCGTTCGCCACGACGGGCGGCAGGCCGATCTTCCGGAGCAACACGGCCTCCGCGATGACGCCCCGGCCGGCGTCCATCTTCTGGAAGAGCTCGAACGTCTCGCGCGAGATCTGCTCGCGCTCGGCCGAATACATCACCTTGGCCTCGTAGGAGGCCGTGACCTCCCGGATCGCGGAGCGGATTTGCGGGTAGACGACGATTTCGGCGTAGTTTCGTCCGACGGCCTTGTAGACGTCGGCGGCCTTCTCGGGATCCAGCCGAAAGAGGAGCGACCCCTCGAGATCCATCACCAGGCCTTCCTTCGACGGAACCTCGGCGGTCTCCTTGATCTCCTGGGTCTGGATCGACATCTTGACGACGCGCGTGAACGGAAGGACGAGGTGCACGCCGGGCGGCAGGACGTTCTTCGAGACGCTTCCGAAGAAATCTTTGACGCCGACGTGCCCGGCCGGGACCACGGTGATCGGCGCGCCCAGGACGAGGACCACGAACAGAATCAGCGCGATGACGGCCCGGCGCAGGGCCTTTCCGCCTCCCCCGCCCGTGGGAAGGACCTCGAACGTTCTGGCTGCCATGTTTCCTCCTTGCGGTTTGGGTTTGCGCGGAGGATATATGCGCAGTGGCGCGCCCGGCGCCGGGCGAGAACCCGGGAACTCCCCGGATCAGACGAGCTTCAGCAGATGCCCGAGCTTGTTCTTCTTCGCCTCGAGGTACTTTCGCGAGCGGTCCGTCGGGTTCGCCTCGAGCGGCACGCGCTCGACGATCTCGAGCCCGTAGCCGCCGATCGCGACGTACTTGGAGGGATTGTTCGTCATGAGGCGCATCTTCCGCACGCCGAGATCGCGGAGGATCTGGCTCCCGACGCCGTAGTTGCGGATGTCCGGCGGGAATCCGAGCTTCTCGTTCGCGGAGACGGTATCGTGCCCCTCCTCCTGGAGCTCGTAGGCCCGGAGCTTGTTGACGAGGCCGATCCCGCGTCCCTCCTGGAGGAGATAGAGGAAGACGCCCTTGCCGGCCTCGCGGATCTTCTCCATCGCGAGCTCGAGCTGCGCGCCGCAGTCGCAACGCGTCGATCCGAACACGTCTCCCGTCAGGCACTGCGAGTGGACGCGCACGAGCACCGGCTCCTCTTCCTGGATTTCGCCGAGCACGAGCACGACGTGCTCCTCGTGGGTGACTTCGCTCCGGTAGGCGTGAAGCTGGAATTCGCCGAACCTCGTTGGCAGGTGCGGCGAGGCGATTCGCTGTACGAGCCGTTCGTGACCCATCCGGTGGCGGATGAGGTCGGCCACCGTGACCATCTTGAGGCCGTGCCGTTCGCAGAACCGGGCGAGGTCCGGCACGCGCGCCATCGTGCCGTCCTCGTTCATGATCTCGCAGAGCACGGCGGCCGGTGTCAGCCCCGCGATGCGGCAGAGATCGACCGACGCCTCGGTCTGGCCCGCGCGCTTGAGGACGCCGCCGACCTGAGCGCGCAGGGGGAACATGTGCCCCGGGCGCAGGAGATCCGACGGCCGCGTCTTCGGGTCGATCGCCGTGAGGACGGTCGCGGCACGATCCGCCGCAGAGATGCCCGTGGTCGTCCGGCCGCGCGCCTCGATCGAGACGGTGAAGGCCGTGCCGAAGTTCGAAGTGTTTTCCTCGACCATCGGCGGGAGGCCGAGCTCCTCGCAGCGCTCCTCCGTCAGGGCGACGCAAATGAGCCCGCGTCCCTCCCGCGCCATGAAGTTGATCGCCGCGGGCGTGACCCTCTCCGCCGCCAGCACGAGGTCGCCCTCGTTCTCCCGGTCCTCGTCGTCCACGACGACGACGAACTTCCCGGCGCGAAGGTCCTCGGCAGCTTCCTCGATCGAGGCGAAAGGCTCGGCCACGCCCGCATTTTCTCACGCCCGGCGGTCTAGCGTCCGGACGGCGTCCCGTCCTCGTTGTGAATGGCGTAGGCCGCCTTCCAGCCGTCGGCCGTGCGCTTGAAGACGACCACGTACTTCCCCGTCTCCTCGCGCGGCGCCGCGCCGGCCTCGGAGGCGGGGACGACGGCCGCGCGTGAGGTCCCCACGAGATAGCCGACGTCGCCGGAGATCCGGCTCTCGCCGTGGGCGAGATCGAACGTCGTGAACCGGCAGGCCGCGAACAGCCCGCGGTAGTAGGCCTCGATGGCCGCACGCCCGCGAACCGGCGCCGAACCCGGTGGCATGTCGGTCGCATCGCTCGCGAACACCGCGGCGGCCGCCGCCGGGTCTCCCGCCCGCATCGCCGCCGCGTAGGCGTCCGCGACTTTTCGAAGAGCGTCGGAGCCGTCGGGCATCCCGACCATGCCGCCCCTTATGGAAGCGCCCGAAAGGATCGATCCCGAGAGGAGCATCACCGCCGCCGTCATCGTCTTTCGCATCGTCGTTTCCTCCTGTGCGAAGATCCTGGAGCCGGAGCCACTCCGTTTCCGATGACCGCGGGCGCCAAAGAATTGACCGATCGCGCCAGCCCCTCACTCCCTATGGCGCAGCCCGTCCGCGAGCTGAGCGCGTTTCTCGACGCCTTCGAACGACTCGGTTACGACCGCGCGGATTTGCTCCGGGCGGCGCGACTCGAGGAGTCGAACCTCCGAAGCCCCGACGCACTCGTCCCCGCAAGCGCGACCGGAGCCGTCCTCGCGCGCGCGGTGCAGGTCCGGCCGCTGAAGAACCTCGCGCTCCGGCTCGCGATGGAGACCCCGATCGGCGCGTACCCGCTGCTCGACTACCTCGTCGTCACGTGCGACACCGCCGGGGACGCTCTGCGGGAGCTCGCCCGTTACTTCCGTCTGGTCGGCGCGCCGGTCGCGCTCGACGTTTTCGAAAACGAGGATCCGGCTCGCGTCGTCTTCGGCCCGCTGTGTCCGGATCCGTCCTTCGCCGTCGAGTACACCATCGCGCTCGCCGTGCTCCACCTGCGGCGGGAAACGGAAGGGGGCCTCGTCTTCCGGCGCCTGCTGCTCGAACGGAATCCCGACGACCCGCTCGATTTCGAGGCGCGACTCGGGTGCCCACTCGGGGCGCCGGCGGCCTGGAGCGGACTCGAGGTCGAGCCTGCCTCGCTGTCGGCGCCCATGCGGCGGCGCGACGCGGCCCTGCGGGGAATGCTCGAGCAACAGGCCAACGCCGCCGTCCCTCGAGGCGCGGCGACGGCGAAGGGGGCCGAAGACGTGCGCCGCGCGATCGCGCGGCGCGTGGCCGGCGGCGACACACGCATCGAGTCCGTGGCGCGCGAGCTCGCGATGAGCCCGCGGACTCTGCAGCGCCGGCTCGCCGCCGAGGGTCTCGCGTATCAGGGCATGCTCGCCTCCGCGCGACGTGACGCCGCCGAACGTCTCCTGGGCGATCCCGCACTGTCGGCGGCCGAGGTCGGTTACCTCCTCGGTTATTCCGAGCCGGCCGCGTTCCACCGCGCGTTCAAGCGGTGGCACGGCGTCACGCCCGTGGAGTATCGACGAAAACTTCGGGCCTGAGGGACAAGCTGTCAGCTGATAGCTGATAGCTGATAGCTAATAAACCGCCGGCTCCTCGTACGTGGCGAACACTCGCCGCATCACGTCGGAGATCTCGCCGACGGTCGCGTACGTCTTGACGGCCTCGATGAGCGGGGGCATCACGTTCTTCCCGTCGCCGCAGGCCTGCTCGAGGGACCGGAGCGCCGACGTCACGGCCTTGCCGTCCCGGCGCCGCTTCAACGCCGCGAGCTCCCGCTTCTGCGCGTCCTCGACGGCGTCGTCGATATAGAGGGTCTCGATCGGTTCCTCGTTCTCCTCGACGAAATCGTTGACGCCGACGACGATCTTTTCCCTCGCGTCGATCGCGCGCTGGTAGGCGTAGGCCGCGTCCATGATCTCGCGCTGCGGGAACCCGGCCTCGATCGCCTCGACCATTCCGCCGAGCGCGTCGATCCGCCGGAAGTATTCGAAGCAGCCGCGCTCCATCTTCGTCGTCAGGTCCTCCACGAAATACGAGCCTCCGAGCGGATCGATCGTGTTCGCGACGCCGGACTCGTGGGCGATGACCTGCTGCGTTCGCAACGCCAGCTTCACCGCGAAGTCCGTCGGAAGCGCGAGCGTCTCGTCGAGCGAGTTCGTGTGGAGCGAATTCGTGCCGCCGAGAACCCCGGCCAGCGCCTGGAGCGCCGTGCGGACGACGTTGTTGTACGGCTGTTGCGCCGTGAGCGAGCAGCCGGCGGTCTGCGTGTGGAAGCGGCACATCCAGGAGCGTGGGTCCTTCGCGCCGAATCGTTCGCGCATCGTCTTCGCCCACACGCGGCGCGCCGCGCGAAACTTGGCGATCTCCTCGAAGAAGTCGTTGTGCGAGTTGAAGAAGAACGAGAGCCGCGGCGCGAACTCGTCGACCGGCAGCCCGGCGTCGATCCCGTACTGCACGTACTCGACGCCGTCGCGCAAGGTGAACGCGAGCTCCTGCAGCGCCGTCGATCCGGCCTCGCGGATGTGGTACCCGGAGATCGAGATCGTGTTCCACTTCGGCACCTGCTGCGCACAGAACGCGAACTGGTCGGTGACGAGACGCATCGAGGGGCGCGGCGGGAAGATGTACTCCTTCTGCGCGATGTATTCCTTCAGGATGTCGTTCTGGAGCGTCCCGCCGACCTTCGTCCACGGCGTCCCGTGCTTCTCGGCGACCGCGAGGTACATCGCGAGCGCGATCGGCGCGGTCGAGTTGATCGTCATCGAGGTCGTGACGCGGCCGAGGTCGATCCCGTCGAAGAGGACCTCCATGTCCGCCAGCGAGTCGATCGCGACCCCGCACTTGCCGACCTCGCCCTTGGCCATCTCGTGGTCCGAGTCGTAGCCGTAGAGCGTCGGCAGGTGGAAGGCGGTCGATAGA
>DATJZU010000004.1:0-8170 GCA_035498835.1 Thermoanaerobaculia bacterium | reverse complement strand
GCGGCTCCACCTCCGCTACGACGAGGCGCACTTCCCGGAAGACCTCTCCTTCCAGGAGACCGCCGACCGCCAGAACTTCCAGGGCCGGTACGTCCTGCGGCACCCGTTCACCGGCGATCTCTCGTGCGAGGCCGGCGAGCGTTACCGAAACGACCTGGCACGGCGCCAGGAGCAGGAAGCGCAGAACCTCGCGAATCTGACGGGTTGGAGCCTCGGCATGGTCCGGTCGAAGATGAAGCTCGATCCGCCGCCGCGCCGTCCGTCCGCCGCATCGTCGAGCCAGAAGACGCCGAGCGCCTTGAGCTCCTCGCGGGCGAGCGGGTCGGCCGCGCACGGATCGCACCAGCCCATGTCCCACGCGTACTCGAGAAAGACGCTCTCCATGCGCTCGCGGCGGACCTGCTCGGAGAAGAGGGCCTTGTAGAAGTCGCCGAACTGCTGCTTGACGTAGAGCGGAACTTCCTGGTCCGACGGCAAGCGCACCGTGCGGTAGTTCGTCGTCTCGACGCGGCCCCGGCGCGTCAGCGCGTAGACGAAGAGCTCCTGCGGGCCGTCGGCGTTGGCCATGCCGAGGCGGATCGGAAGCATGAACTTCGGCGACTCGTAGGCGACCTGGAGGGGACGCAGGTACGAGAACCCGAGGCGCGCCTTCTCTTCGAGATTCACCTTCGCGACGAAGAAGCGCATCTTCTGCTTGATGTAGCCGTCGAGCACGGGCGAGGCGCCGGCGGGAATGCGATACCCGCTCTCGCGCAGCCACGTCTCGAGCCCGTCGGACTCCTTCGCCGAGAGAATCAGGATGTCGTACTCGCCGACGGTGTACTGCGCCTCGATCGTGACCCCGAGGCTCTTCCCGGCGGCCTTCGGCGCCGGCGCTTCGGCCGACACCATGAGTGTCGCCTCCCTCGCCATCTTGTCCTTCAGGTACGCCGCGGCCTGACACGGGTCCGGGTCGAAATATTCGACGAGGCGCGGCGCCGTGTAGGCGTCGAGGTGCTCGACGAGCGAGCGCTCGCCGGCGTGGATCTGCCCGCGCGTCAGGAAGGTCGGGACGGGCACGACGACGGCGAACTCCTTCGGATCGCCGCGGAAATCGTTCGCGAGCGTCATCACCGTGCGGTCGCCGTCCCGCACGAGAATGACCTGGGAAGCGCGGTTAAAGAGCTTCGCGTCGCCCTTGGCCACGTAGAACCCGCAGAACGGGAGGGCCGGACGGCTCGCCGCGAAGAGCAAGAGGAAGGAGGCCAGGGACGGAAGCGTGCGTCTCATCGGAGACTCCTTTCGGAAAGGCCCAGGCATAGCGGCGGCCGGGCAGGATGCGGTCGAGGAGCGAGGTGAGCGGCGAAAGCGCGAAGAGCGCCCAGATCGGGCCGCTCGGGCGGAAAAGACGGAACTGGACGAACGCCGCGCCGAAGGCGACGAGCAGGCCGAAGAGGATCCGGCCTTCGCGCGTATCGGGCGTCGTCTTCGGGTCGGAGATCATGAAGAAGGAGAAGAGGAGCAACGCGCCGCTCTGGAGGCGGTGGAGCGGGATTGCGAGCGGCTCTCCCAGCCACGCCGAGCGCGCGAGGAGGAGGCCCGCGTACCCTCCGAGAAAGGCGAGCGTGACGTCGGAGCGCCCGGCACGGAGCACCACGAGCGCGCCGAGGCACGCGACGAGGAAGCCGAAGAACGCCGGTGCGCCCCACTGGCCGGGAGAAACCCAGGCACGTCCCGTCGCCAGGATGACCGCGCCGAGGCCGAAGTTCGTCGGGTTGAAGACGTGCTTCCCGTTCCATCGCAGCAGGAACTTGCTCGCGACGGCGAGCGCGGCGGCGCCGACGGCGAGGGACGCGTCGTTCGTTCGCAGGAGCAGGCACAGGGAAAGGCCGGACACGAGAGCGCTCTTCGGCTCGAAGGAAGGCAGGCGCCAGATTCGCGTGCAGGCGTACTGCGTCGCCAGAGCGGCGCCGAGGAGCAGCGCCGCGCGCGCGGGCGTGACGTCGAAGGAGAGCGCCGTCATCCCGTACGCGAGGAGGGCCGACAGCGCGCCGATCTGGTAGAGGCGGGGGTCGCGTGGGATCCGCGGTCCGGTTCTCTCGCTCACGCGGAGAAAGGACACCGCGCCCGGAGCCCGGGTTCCCCGCGGCGCTAGAATTCCGGAAGCCGGAGCAACGCACGTGCCGTCGGAAACGTCCCTCGATCCGCTCGCCATCGCGCCGCTCGCGTCGGACGCGGAGGCGCAGTGGTGCGCTCGGCTGATGTCCTCCTCCGAGCCCTGGATCACGCTCGGGCGGAGCTTCGCCGATTCCCTCGAACGGATGCGCGATCCGGCGAAGGAGCGCTACGTCGCTCGGCTGGGATCCGTGCTCGCCGGTTTCGTCGTGCTCAACATGCAGGGCGCGTTCGTCGGGTACATCCAGACGATCTGCGTGTCGCCCGAATTTCGAAATCGCGGCATCGGCACGAAGCTCGTGGAGTTCGCGGAGAAGCGGATCTTCCCGGAGTCGCCCAACGTCTTCATCTGCGTCTCGTCTTTCAACTTCCAGGCGCGCAAGCTCTACGAGCGGATGGGCTACAAGATGGTCGGAGCGCTCATGGATTACGTCGTGCGCGACCACTCGGAGCTCCTGCTCCGAAAGACGACGGGCCCGATCGCCGAGTTCCTCGCGAAGCCGAAAGGCTAGCCGCCCTCCCGCATCCGGACCGGTGACGCGGGGAGGCGGTCGAGGACCGGGAGGCCGTTCCCGCCGTAGCGTCCGAACGACAGGACTCCGGTCGGGCAGGACTGAACGCAGGCGGAGCAGCGGACGCACTGGGGGTCGGCCATCGGCGCGCCCTTGTTGGCGAAGCTCATGACGTCGATGCCCTGGTGGCACACGGCCGTGCACACGCTGCAGGAGATGCACTTCTCCTTCTCCGCGAAGATCCGGAATCGCGTGAAGCGCGCGTAGACGTTCATCAGGGCCGCGAGCGGGCATGCGAAGCGGCACCACACGCGGCCGGAGAACCAGAAGTACGCGCCGACGCCGAGGATCCCGGCCAGGAAGATGTCCACGACGTGGTAGTAGTTGACCTCGATCCCGAAAAGCGACCAGCCCGACAGGAGCCCGTCGAAGAGCCTTTGCGTGACGCGGCCGGCCGCCGTCCCCGGCGCGATCCACGAGATGGCGCGCGCCGCGAAGAGGAGGAGCGCCGCCGCGAGAATCGCCTGCCCGACCATGTTCACGCGATTCCAGACGGGTCCGTGCGGCATCTTTTCGCGCTCCGTGTCTCCCATCGTCTCCGCGAGCGCGCCGCACGAACAGACCCAGCCGCAGTAGGCGCCCTTGCCCCAGCGCCGGACCGCGAGCGGGATCAGGACGAACGTCTGGAGGAATGCGATGACCAGCCACCAGACGAGCGGCTCGTACGAGAAGACGTTCCAGACGAAGAGCGGCCACGCGAGGATGAATCCGAACGCGCGCCAGTACTCGCGCCCGTGGGCGGCCGCGCCGGAGGCGGGGAAGAGGTTGTCGGCGACCGTCCGGCCGAAGCCCGCGTCGAACGCGCCGTTGTGGCCGAGCCACGGCAGGAGCACGTAGGGCAGGAGAAAGAGCGGAATCCACTGGATCGCGACGAGCGTCCCGGTCTGCCAGGCGACGTACGGCGTCCGCCGCCGGCGAATCCGCGCCACGCCGAAGGCGAGCACGCAGAGGCAGTAGGCGAGCGAGTAATAGAAGCCGGGATCGCGCAGCGAGATGGCGAGCGTGCCGGGGAGGCTCTCCGGCGATCGGACGAGCGCCGGCAGGTTGTACGGGAAGAGCCCGTGTCTCTGGAAGTACTGGTTGACCGCGCCTCCCGCCTTCCAGTTGTAGAGGAAGACGCAGAAGAGAAGGAACGCGGCGAATCCGGCCGACTTGCGGGCGGTCCATTCGCCCCGGATCGGAATTCCGGACTTCCGGAAGAAAGCGAGCGGCGCCTCGCGGCCGAGCATCGTGAAGACGACGTCGTTGGGCAGGGTCGATTCCCGGCCGTCCGCTCCGGCGAGCGCGACGCGACCGGCCTCGATCCGCAGGACGCGCATCGAGAGCAGCAGCCGAAGAGAGCCGGGCCGGCGCGGGGCCGCCGCGTCCAGGAACGCGCCCGTGGAGGCCGTCTCCTGATCGGAGGTCGGCCGCTCGATCGCGACCTTCGCCGACGGGTCGTTTTCGAGCCTGCGGACCATCGCGACGTTCTCCGCCTTCGCGCGACCGAAGTCCTCGCCGCGATGACAGAGCGTGACGTGCGCGCCGGCCGCGACGAGGGCGATGGCCGTCTCCAGCGCCGAATCGCCGCCCCCGACGACGAGGACGCGCTCGCCCGCGTAATCCCCCGGGTCGTACAGGCGGTTGAAGACCCGGTCGGGGTCGTCCTCGCCGGGCACGCCGAGTCGGCGGTGATCGCCGCTGCGTCCGATCGCCACGAGCACGCGCCGCGCGCGGACGGCCGGTGCGCCGTCGGCGTGGAGCGAGAGCATGCCGTCGCGGCGCTCGACGCGCTCGATGCGGGCCGGCGTGATCTCGATGCCGCGGTCGCGCACGAGCCGGACCATGCCGTCGAGAAGTTCCTCCTTCGGATGGACCTCGGCGCGGAACTGCAGGTCGCCTCGGGGGGTCATGCCGCTCGGGTACGTGAAGATCGGCTTGCGCTTCGGGAAATTCGCGACCGTCGAGAGAAGCTCCGAGCTTTCGAACACCGCGAAGCGCAGTCCGGCCGCCTGCGCCCGGAGAGCCGCCGCGATGCCGGAGACCCCGGCGCCGACGATGGCGAGGTCGAGCACGCCCGGATCCTCGTTGGCCCGGCGCGCGCGCGCGAAGTCCGGTTCGGCCAGGAACGCCTCCACCGCCCGCGCGCCCGTGTCGGAAGCGAACTTGAGGAGCGGAACGCCGGTCAGGTCGCCGGCGATGCGGATGCCGGGAACGGCCGTGGCGCCGCCGGGCCCGACCACCGGCAGCTTCTCGACCGTCCCCGCGGGCCACATCGTGTGGAGCCAGCGGGTGTATCGGCGGAGGAGGGCGAGCATGCGGCGCCGTTTCGAATTCTAGCCCGGAGGGGCTACGCTCCGGAGCCGTGCCCGAGCTGCCGGACATCCTCGCGTACCTCGGGGCGCTCGAGCCGCGGGTCGTGGGGCGGACGCTCGAGCGCGTGCGCCTCGGCAGCCCCTTCCTCCTGCGGTCGGTGTCGCCCCCGATCTCCGAGGCGGCGGGCCGGCGGGTCGAGCGTCTCTCGCGTCTCGGCAAGCGCCTGGTCTTCGAGCTCGAGGGAGGCCTGCGGCTGGTGCTCCATCTGATGATCGCGGGGCGTTTGCACTGGAGGCCGCACGGCGCGAAGGTCGGGGGGCGCGGGGGCCTGGCGGCGTTCGACTTCGAGGACGGTTCGCTCGTCCTGACCGAGGCGGGCTCGAAGCGGCGGGCGTCGCTGCACCTCGTCCGTGAGGACGGCGTCTCCGACTTCGACCGCGGCGGCCTCGAGGTGCTCGATTCGGACCTCGCGGCATTCCGCGCGGCCCTCGCCCGCGAGAATCACACCGTGAAGCGGGCGCTGACGGATCCGCGCCTCTTCTCGGGCATCGGCAACGCGTACTCCGACGAGATCCTGCACCGGGCGCGACTGTCGCCGGCGCGCCTCACGAGCCGCCTCACGGAGGAGGAGACCGAGCGACTGTGGCACGCCACTCGCGGGACGCTCGGCGAATGGAGCGCACGGCTGGTCGACGACGCCCGGAAGGCGTTTCCGGAGAAGGTCACGGCGTTTCGGGACGGGATGGCGGTGCATGGGCGCTACCGGAAGCCGTGTCCGGTCTGCGGCACGCCGATCCAGCGGATCGTGTACGCCGAGAATGAATCGAACTACTGCCCGACCTGCCAGACCGGTGGGAAGTTGCTCGCCGACCGCGCCCTCTCCCAGCTCCTCAAGAGCGACTGGCCGAAGACGCTCGAGGAGCTCGAGGAGCGCAAGATGCGATGAGGCGCGCCCTCCTCGCGGCCGTCGTGGCCCTCGGCCTCGTCGCGGCGGGGGCGGCGGCACAGACGCCTCCGCCCGCTTCCGCGAGCGAGCCGTCGTTCGCCCTTCTCGCCGGCTTCGGCTACGCCGTGAAGGTGAACTCCGGCCGGACCGAGGAGCAGAGCGTCCTCGTGCAGCCACAAGCGTCGTTCCGGCTCGGCGCGCGCTTCGAGTACGTCCCGGAGGCGCATTTCGCGAAGTACTTCCGCCCCGACGGTTACGCGGCGGGCCTCGTCCCCCTCGGCGTCCGCTACCTCTTCGGCTCCGGTTCCGCTGCCGGTGCCGCTGCCGTCGTTCCCTACTTCGGCGTGGGCGCAGGCTTCTGCTGGACGGATCTGCACATCGTCGAGCTCAGCCGGCGCTTCAATTTCATCCTGCAGGGGGGATTCGGTGTGCGCGGCCCGCTGGGGAATCGGCAGGGCTGGATGCTCGAAGCGCGCTGGTACCACTATTCGAACGCGAACACCGTCTTGCCGAACCTCGGCTTCAACGCGCTCGAGATTCTGGGCGGCTGGCGCTTTCGGTAGGCGCTTCCGGCGTCTGCCCCTCGAGGATGCGCGCGAGCTTCCCGGCGTCGATGTTGCCGCCCGAGACCACACAGACGGTCTTGCTCCCCGGCGCGCCGTCGGAGAGCGCGACGGCGACGGACGTCGCGCCCGCGCCTTCAGCCACGACCCGTTGCCGCGTCGCGAGGAGCCGGACGGCGTCGGCGATCTCGGAGAGCTTCGCGACGCGCGCGCCGTCCAGAAGCGTTCGCGCGAGCGCCCACATCCCGGGATGAAGCCCTCCCGAGCCGATGCCGTCGACGAAGCTCGCGCGATACGCGATCGATTGCGGCGAACCGGCGGCGAGCGAGGCGGAGAGCGGCGCCGCGGTCTCGACCTCGCAGGCGACGACCCGGATGCGCGGAGAGATCGCCTTGGCTGCGGCGGCGATGCCGCACGAGAGCCCGCCGCCTCCCCACGGGACGAGGATGGTGTCCGCGTCCGGCAGGTCCTCGAGGATCTCGAGCCCGATCGTTCCGTTGCCGGCGATCACCGCGGGATCGGAGAAGGGATGGACGAAGAGTCCGTCGAGGCCGGGATAGGCGTGCTCGACGAGGACCCGCCACCAGCGGTCGAAGGGCTCCTTCACGTAGCGCGCCCCGAGGCGCTCGATGGCGTCGAGCTTCGCGCGGGGCGCGGTGTCCGGGACGACGACGGCGCAGGGGACGCCGAGCCGCCGCGCCGCGAAGGCCAGGCCCTGCGCCATGTTGCCGGCGCTCGCGGTGTACACGCCGCGCGCGAGATCCTCCGGCCGCGCGAGGGCGAGCGCGTTGCCGGCGCCCCGGATCTTGAACGAGCCGATCGGCTGGAGGCTCTCGAGCTTCAGCCATACCTCGGCGCCCGCGGGCCCGGCGTCGAGGCGCACGAGCGGCGTCCGCAACGCGATGCCGCGCAGCCGCTCGCGGGCGGCGCGGATCTGCTCGAGCGGCGGCGGCTCAAGAGTCTTCGCGGTGTCCTCCGAACTCGATCATCCGGCCGGCGCCGGAAGATCGCGCCTTCTCGTAGATGTGCTTCGCCGACGCCACGTCTTCGACGGCGAGACCCAAGGACTTGAAGAGAGTGATCTCGTCCTTCGATCGGCGGCCCGGCGCCTTCCCGATCGCGACCTCGCCGATCTCGCCCACGATGTGGTCGTCGCCGACGGCGCCCTCCTTCTTCGCGAGCAGGAAATCGCCGCCCTCGTTGACGAGCGACTCGCGCCGGTCGGCGTAGAGGCGGGAGCGGCGGACCGCGTCGGCGTCGAGCTCGCGCGCCGCGGGGACGCTCGAGCCGACGGCGTTGACGTGCGCGCCGGGCGATATCCAGTCGCCGTGCAGAATGGGCTCGCGCGCGGAGGTCGCGGTGCAGATCAGGTCGGCGCCGGCGACAGCCTCGCGCGCGCCGGCGGCGACTTCGATCGGAATTCCCTGGCGCTTCGATTCACCGGCGGCGAAGGCGCGGGCGTTCTCGGCGTTGCGGCTCCAAACGCGCACGCGGCGAATCTGCCGGACGCAGCGCATCGCCTCGAGATGCGTCCGTGCCTGCACGCCGGAGCCCAGGATCGCCAGGTCGCCGGCGTCCTCGCGGGCCAGGAGCCGCGTGGCGACGCCGGAGACCGCCGCCGTGCGGATGCCCGTGATCGA
>DATJZU010000003.1:0-24232 GCA_035498835.1 Thermoanaerobaculia bacterium | reverse complement strand
CGCCTTCGACCTCGAGGCGCTCTCCGGAACGTCGCGGCCGACCGGGGCGTTCCCGCTCCCCGAGAAATCGCGGCGGCGGGGCTGGATCGGGCCCGCGGCGCTCGCGGCGGCTCTCGCGCTCGCGGCGGGCCTCGCGGCCGCGCACGAAAAGGGGATCGTGCATCGGGACCTGAAGCCCGAGAACTTGTTCGTGACGAAGGACGGACGGCTCAAGATCCTCGACTTCGGCCTCGCGAAGTTGAAGGCGGAGAAGGACGGCGAGCAGCAGACGGACTTGAGGACGATCTCGGGCACCGAGCCCGGCGTCGTGCTCGGGACGATGGGCTACATGTCGCCGGAGCAGGTTCGCGGGAAGCCGGCGGACCGGCGAAGCGATCTCTTTTCTTTCGGCACGATTCTCTACGAGATGCTGTCGGGCCAGCGCGCGTTTCGCGGCGACACGGCGGCCGACACGATCACGGCGATCCTGACGAAGGAGCCGCCGGATCTCTCCGCGACGAACCAGGACGTCCATCCGGGGCTCGAGCGCATCGTGCGGCACTGCCTCGAGAAGAATCCGGAGGAGCGGTTCGAGTCGGCGCGGGATCTCGCCTTCGACCTCGAGGCGCTCTCCGGAACGTCGCGGCCGACCGGGGCGTTCCCGCTCCCCGAGAAATCGCGGCGGCGGGGCTGGATCGGGCCCGCGGCGCTCGCGGCGGCTCTCGCGCTCGCGGCGGGCCTCGCGGCCGGCTATCGCGTCGGCAAGAAGACGGGCTTCCTGCCGCCGCCCAATTATCAGCAGCTGACGTTTCGCCGCGGAGAGCTCTATTCGGCGCGCTTTGCGCCCGACGGACAGACGGTCATTTACTCGGCGGCCTGGGACGGCAAGCCCGTGGAGGTCTTCGCGACGCGCACGGACCGCCCCGAGTCGCGCGTGTTCGGTCTGGTCGGCGGCGACATCGCCGGGATCTCGCCCGCGGGCGAAATGCTCGTGCTCGTGGATCGCCACATCGAGGAGGCCTTCATCCGCTCCGGCACGCTCGCGCAGGTCAGTGTGTCGGGCGGCGTGGCGCCCCGGCAGATCTCGACGGACGTTCAGTGGGCCGACTGGTCTCCCGACGGCGCGAGCTACGCGCTCGTGCGCGACGTCAACTCGCGCAATCAGCTCGAATACCCGGCTGGCAAGGTCCTCTATCAGACGAGCGGATGGATCAGTCATCCCCGCGTCTCGCCCGACGGCGAACGGGTGGCGTTTCTCGATCATCCCATCCGGCGCGACGACGGGGGATCCGTCGTCGTGGTCGACAGGTCCGGCAAGCGCACGGCGCTCGCCGGCATCTTCGCGTCGGTTCAGGGCCTCGCCTGGGGCCGGGACGGACGGGAGGTCTGGTTCACCGGGACGAGGGTCGGCGGCAACCGCGCCGTCCATGCCGTGACCCTCTCGGGTTCGGAGCGGCTGCTCGCCCGCGTCACCGAAAGCCTGACGCTCCAGGACATCGCGAAGGACGGGCGGGTTCTCGTCTCACACGACGTCATCCGCATCGGCGTGCTCGGGCGCGCGCCGGGCGAAGCGAAGGAGCGGGACCTTTCCTGGCTCGACTGGTCGGCGGCGTTCGATCTCTCACCCGACGGCAAGACGCTCCTCTTCGCCGAGACGGGAGAGGGCTCGGGCCCCGGTTACTCCTGCTTCATCCGCGGAACCGACGGCTCGGCGCCCGTGCGTCTCGGCGACGGTGTCGGCATGGCGATCTCTCCGGACGGTCAGTGGGTCACGGCCAACACGCCCCGAGCCGAGAAGCCGGGATTGTGGCTCTACCCGACGGGCGCGGGGGACAAGAAGCTCCTTCCCACCGGGAACCTTCAGACCGAGTCCTCCGGCGACTGGCTCCCCGGCGGGAAACGGATCGTTTTCGGCGGGGCCGAGCCGGGACACGGCAGCCGCCTCTACCTCCTCGACGTGACGGCGGGAGGCGGCCCAAAGGCCCTGACGCCCGAGGGATATCGGCTCGTTCCGCGGACGGTCTCTCCGGACGGAAAGCGCGTCGTCGTGATCGGGCCGGACCACCGGCGCTATTTCTACTCGATCGACGGCGGCGAGCCGGAACCCATCCCGGGCCTCGCGCCCGACGAGAGCCCGACGGGCTGGAGCGGCGACGGCCGCTACCTCTACGTCTTCCGGCGGCGTGACGTGCCGGTGAAGGTCACCCGGCTCGACGTCGCGACCGGCAAGCGGGAGCTCTGGAAAGAGCTCATGCCGGCCGACGGCGCGGGCATCGTGGACATCGCGCCGGTCATCCCGACGCCAGACGGCTCCTCCTACGTTTACGGCTACTCGCGGACGCTGTCGGACATGTACGTGGTCGAAGGCCTGAAATGACTCTCGCCGCCGGCTCGAAGCTCGGACCTTGCGCGATCGTCTTGCCGATCGGCGCGGGCGGGATGGGAGGCCGTCGCGCGCGCTTGCGCCGGGATCTCGGATGCGCGACCGGCGTCCGGCTCGGCCAAAGGGCCTCGACCGTGCGCCTGATCCCGGCGCGGCGTGCTCGCTCCCGCGGCGTGAGGCTCCTCCGCTCGATGACTTCGCGGAGACTCCTCACGCCGCGCCCGGACGTGTCCTCTTCATGACGCTGACCGCCGGAACCCGACTCGGACCGTATTCGATCCTTTCGCCCATCGGGGCGGGCGGGATGGGAGAGGTCTATCGGGCTCGCGACGAACGTCTCAAGCGCGACGTCGCGGTCAAGGTCCTGCCTGCCGATCTTGCCGCCGACGCGGACCGGCGCGCGCGTTTCGAGCGGGAAGCGCGCGCGGCCTCGGGTCTCTCGCATCCGAACATCCTGACGATCTACGACATCGGCTCCGACGATTCGACCGTCTACATCGCGATGGAGCTCGTCGAGGGTCAGACCCTGAAGGACCTGATCGCGGCGGGGCCGATGCCGACGCGAAAGCTGCTCGACCTCTCGGTCCAGATCGCGGATGGCCTCGCGGCGGCGCACGCGGCGGGGATCGTCCACCGGGATTTGAAGCCCCAGAACGTCATGGTCTCAAAGCACGGCTACGCCAAGATCCTCGACTTCGGCCTCGCGAAGCTCGTGACGCCGGAGTCCGACGAGCTTTCGGGCCAGCAGACGGCGGCCGACGCGACGCGCCCCGGCATGGTCATGGGAACGGTCGGCTACATGTCGCCCGAGCAGGCCTCCGGCCGGCCGCTCGACTTCCGCTCCGACCAGTTCTCTTTCGGCTCGATGGTCTACGAGATGGCGACCGGCAAGCGCGCCTTCGAGCGCGGCACGACCGCCGAGACGCTGACCGCGATCATCCGGGAAGAGCCGCAGCCCGTCGGGCAGCTGAGCCCGAAGACGCCGGCGCCGATCCGGTGGCTGGTGGAGCGATGCCTCTCGAAGGATCCCGAGGACCGCTTCGGGACGACCAAGGACCTCGCGCGCGATCTCGCGGACGTCCGCGACCATCTCTCGGAGGCGCCGGGGACATCGACCGAGGACCTGTCGAAGGAGATCGCGGCGGTGCGCGCGCCGAGGCGCCGTCTCGCCGTCGCGCTGGCGGGCGTCGCGCTCCTCGCGGCGGGCCTCGCCGCCGGCCTCCTGGCCGGCCGGCGATTCTGGCTGACACCCCTTCCCAACTTCCATCAGCTCACCTTCCGGCGTGGTGAGGTCGGAGGAGCGCGCTTCTCGCCGGACGGGCAGACGATCCTCTACTCCGCAGCCTGGGACGGCCGTCCCATGGAGATCTTCTCGACGCGCACGGAGAGCTCGGAGTCGCGACCGTTCGGGCTCCCCGACGCGGAGGTGCTCGCGATCTCGCCGTCGGGAGAGATGGCGGTTTCGATCCACCGGCACAACATCGGGGGGTTCCAGCGCATGGGGACGCTTGCACAGACGTCGCTGGCGGGAGGGGGCGCGACCCGCGAGATCCTCGAGGACGTTCAGGCGGCCGACTGGATCCCCGGATCGAGCGAGCTCGTGATCATTCGTCAGGCCGGCAAGGGCTATCGCATCGAGCTCCCGATCGGAAAGGTGGTCTACGAGACGACGGGTTGGGTCAGTCATCTGCGCGTCTCCCCGGCCGGCGACGCCGTCGCCTTCCTCGACCATCCCGTGCAGGGCGATGACGGAGGCACGGTGACTCTCGTCGATCGCGCCGGCAAGAAGTCGGTTCTGACGGAATCCTTCGCGACGGCGGCCGGGCTCGCCTGGGCCCGTCCGGGAGAGATCTGGTTCACGGCGGCGCCCGTTGGAAACAACCGCGCGCTGTATAGCGTGACGAGCTCCGGGCGCCTGAAGCTGCGCGCACGCGTCACCGGGAACCTGACGCTCGAAGACGTCTTTCGCGATGGACGCCTCCTGATGACGCAGGCCGTCGAGCGCCAGGGGATCATGGGATTGGCTCCGGGCGAGACCAAGGAAAAGGAGCTGTCGTGGCTCGACTGGTCCGGCGTGACCGACCTCTCGCGCGACGGCCGGACGGTCCTCTTCACGGAGTCCGGATCGGGCGGAGGCGAAGGCTACTCGATCTATCTGCGTAAGACCGACGGATCGCCGGCCGTCCGCGTGGCCGAGGGCTTCAGCAATACGCTCTCACCCGACGGCAAGTGGGCTCTCGGAGTCTCCGGATGGACGACGGATCAGCCGACGATGAGTCTCTTTCCCACGGGACCGGGCCAGGTTCGCCCGCTCCCGACCAAGGACGTCCGCGTCCAATTCGCCGACTGGATGCCCGACGGGAAACGAATCCTGTTCGAGGCGAAGGAGCCGGGCCGCGGCGTGCGCATCTACGTCATGGACGTCGAGACGAGCAAATATCGCGCGCTGACGCCCGAGGGCTACCGAATTCTCCAGCACGGCATTTCGCCGGACGGCCGCGTCGCGGTTCTCCTCGGGCCCGACCGGAAGCTCGTGCTCTACCCGATCGAGGGAGGCGAGCCGGCGCGTCTCGAGCTGCAGTCCACGGAGCGGCCCTCGATGTGGAGCGCGGACGGGAAGGCGCTCTATTACATTCGCGTCGGCGAGCTTCCGGCGAAGCTCTATCGAATGGACATCGCGAGCGGTAAGGCGGAGGTCGTGAAGACGGTCATGCCGGCCGACGCGGCCGGCGTCAGCAACATCGGCCGAGTCTGCCTGACGCCGGATCTGTCGTCCTACGTCTACAGCTTCACGCGCGTCCTCTCGGATCTCTACGTCGTCGACGGCCTGAAGTGACCTCGGGGGTTCCGAAGCAGGTGATGATCGTGGGCGCCGAGCTCGCGATCGTGTGGGACGACGGGCGCGAGGACTACATCCCGCTCGAGAAGCTTCGCCGCGGATGCCCCTGCGCGATGTGCAAGGGCGAGCGCGACATCCTCGGCAACGTGCACCGCGGCCCGAACCGTCCGCTCACCGAACGTTCCTTCCAGGCCGTCGCGCACCGGCGCGTCGGCGGCTACGCGCTCCAGATCGACTGGGCCGACGGCCACAACGACGGGATCTATTCCTGGGACACGCTGCGAGAACTGGCGCAGTCGGCGTGACGGACCTCTCGCTCGCGGCGTGACCAGGTTTCGCGAACTAAGGAGCGAAACGACCCGCGCCGCGGGAGCCGGAACGAGGGAGGGCGCCAAGCCGGCCGTCGAGTCCGGAATGACGAGCGGCCGGCCGGTGCGAAGCAGGCGCCCGATCGAGTGAAGGCGACGTTTTGGCGGAGAGGGGGGGATTCGAACCCCCGGTACGTTTTGCGTACACACGCTTTCCAAGCGTGCTCCTTAAGCCACTCGGACACCTCTCCGGGGAGGCGAATGGTACCTCAGGGTCGGGTCCGAGGAGCCTTGTAGAATCGGAATCGTCGTGGCCGAATCGCGCGTACATAAACGGGATGAGCGCGTTGCCCCGTCCGATCTCGATCTCGTCCGCCGGATCAAGGCCGGAGACGAGGCGGCGCTCGCGCAGATGATCGAGCGCTATCACGCTCGCGTGTATTCGCTCTCCTACGGCGTTCTCCGCAACGCCGAGGACGCGGAGGAGTCCACGCAGGACGCCTTCCTGACGCTCTATCGGAAGATCGGCACTTTCGACGAGTCGAAGAAGTTCTTCTCGTGGTTCTACCGCGTCGCGCTCAATCAGGCCTACAGCCGCCTGCGGCGCCGCAAGCCCCAGGCGCGGCTCTCGATCTCGGACCACCTGCCGCGATTCGGCGACGACGGGAAGTTCGCGCCGCTCGACTGGCCCGACGCCACCGTCGCCGTCGAGGACGAGGCCTCCGCCCGGGAGCTCGCGCGCCGCGCGGGCGAGTTCATCGAGGAGCTTCCGCGACCTTATCGCGACGTCATCTGGATGGCCGACGTCGAGCAGATGCCGGCCGCCGAGGTCTCCGAGGTCCTGGGGATCTCGATCCCGGCCTTCAAGTCGCGCCTCCACCGGGCGCGGCTTCACGTGCGCCAGCGGCTCGCGGAGATCTCCCGCCCCACGGCCCGGAAGGCGGCCGCGTCGTGAAGAAGAAGAAGGAATCCCCGGCCGCGGCCGAGAGCTGCCACAGCCACGGCGTCACGTGCGAGCGCCTCGTCATGGAGGCTCTGTACGACTTCGAGGCGGGCACGATGCCCGAGGCCGAGCGCGCGGCCCTCGAGCGCCACCTGTCCGCCTGCCCGCCCTGCGTTCGATTCCTCGACTCCTACCGCGCGACCGGCCGGACGCTGCGAGCCTTGAAGCCCCGGGAGATCCCCGCCTCGCTCGCCCGGACGGTCTTCGAGTTCGTCAAGGCCCGCTGCGAAAAGAAGTGAGGCCGGCGCCCCGGGTCGGCCGCGTGGCGCTCGCGTTCCTCTGGCTCGCCCTCTTTTCCGCTCTCTACACCGCGGGTGATCTCTTCGGGCTCTGGCCGCGGCCTCCCGAGGGCGCCTTCCGTAATCTCGACCTCGCCGTGGGCGCCGTCACCGTGGCCGCGATCGTCGCCGCGCTCGCCTTCTCCCGCAGGCCGTCCTGATAGAATCGCGCGGCCGGCGGCCGAGGATGGGTTCGGGCCCTGTGCGACGGAAGTCTCCGAACCTCGTCAGGTCCGGAAGGAAGCAGCGATCAGGAGGCGTCCCCGGGCGCCGCAGGTCAACCTGAACTCATCTTCGGCCGCCGGATGGAGCTTTCAGCGATCGGCATCTGGCGGACAGCTGAGAGCTGATAGCTGACAGCTGATAGCTTCTCTTCTGAATGCACGTCGCACTACCTCGAAAATGGCGCCCGCGGCACTTCGACGACCTGGTCGGCCAGGAAGCCGTCGCGCGCACGCTCAAGAACGCGATCGCCGAGAACCGTGTGGCACCGGCGTATCTCCTGACCGGGCCGCGAGGAGTCGGCAAGACCTCGACGGCGCGCCTTCTCGCGCGGGCGCTCAACTGCGAGAAGGGCCCGACGCCGGACCCCTGCGGCGAGTGCGCCTCCTGCCGGGAAATCCTCGCGCGCGGCGATTCCCTCGACGTCCACGAGATCGACGGCGCCTCGAACCGCAAGATCGAGCACGCGCGCGAGCTGATCGAGACCGTCCGCTACGCGCCGCAGCGCGACCGCTTCCGGATCGCCGTCATCGACGAAGTCCACATGTTGACGACCGAGGCGTTCAACGCGCTCCTGAAGACGCTCGAGGAGCCGCCGCCGCACGCCCGGTTCATCCTGGCCTCGACCGAGCTCCACAAGATCCCGGCCACCATCGTGTCGCGGTGCCAGCGCTTCGCCTTCCGCGCGCTCACGACGGCGGAGATCGCGGAGCAGCTCTCGAAGGTCGCCGCGGCGGAGAAGATCCGGGTGACGCCGGGCGCGCTCCGGATCCTCGCGACGGCCGCCGAAGGGAGCCTGCGCGACGGTCTCTCGCTGCTCGACCAGGCGGCGACGCTCTCGGCCGACGCGGTGGACGAGGCGCGTTGCGCCGAAATCCTGGCGCTCGTGGACCGCGAGCTGCTCGAAGCGCTCTACTCGGCCATCGCCTCGGGCGACCGGGGCGCCTGCGTCTCGATTCTCGGCCGGCTCGGCGAGAAGGGGAGCGACCCGCGCCACGTTCTGAAGGAATTCCTGACGCTCTTGCGGACGCTGCTCCTCGCGTCGGCGGGCGCGGAGCCCGACGTCCCGGCCGCCGAGAAGCAGCGTCTCGGCGCGCTCGCGCGGGCCATGCCCTACGAGAATCTCCTGCGCGCGATCTCGCTCGCCGTCGAGGCGGACGCGCTCTCGCGGCGGACCGACGACGCGGCGCTGGTCCTCCAGCTGCTCGTCCTGCGCCTCGCGGAGCTGCCGCGCCTGCGGAAGGTCGAGGAGCTGCTCTCCGGCGGCGTTCCCGCGGCCGCGCCGGCGGCGCCGCCCGCGCGCACACCCGCGCACGCGCCCGAGGGCCCGCGCATCCTTTCCCTCGTGCCGGTCGAGGCGGAGCCGTCGCCGCCGCCCGTGCCGGTCCCGGAGAACGCGCGGGCGATCGAGAGGTTCCACGAGATCCTGGACGGGCGCCGCCGCGTCGCCGCGGCCCAGGTCAGCCTCGCGCATTCGATCGGCGCCTCGGAGGGAGACCTGGTGCTCTCTTTCGGCATCGACCGCGTGGCGGCCAAGGAGGCGCTCGAGGAGCCGGCGTCGAAGAAGCTGCTGGCGGAAGTCGCGAGGGAAGCCTTCGGTCGGCCGATGCGGATCGTCCTTCGCTCGGGGCCGCCGCAGGACGGCGATCTCGGGAAGGCCGCGCAGGAAGTGCCTCGGGCGACAATCGCGCGCGAGCGCGCCTCCTCCCGGGCCGAGACCGATCCCGTCGTCCGCTCGGCCCTCGAGCTCTTTCGCGGCGAGCTGACGGAAGTGAAGGAGGAGGAGTAGCTCTCGGCTTTCAGCTCTCAGCTTTCAGCCGGAAAGGATCGGGCCTCGTCTGGCTGACAGCTGAAAGCTGACGACTGATAGCTCGAAGCCATGAACATCCAAAAGATGATGGCCCAGGCCCAGGCCATGCAGAACAAAGTGCAGGTCGAGCTCGCCGCGATGAAGATCGAGGCCGCGGCCGGCGGCGGCCTCGTGACCGTCGAGATGTCGGGCCATAAGGAGCCCCTTTCGGTCCGCATCGATCCCTCCGTCGTGGACCCGAAGGACGTCGAGTCGCTTCAGGACCTCGTGCTCGCCGCCTTCCGGGAAGCTTCGCGGCAGGTCGACGAGGCGGTGCAGAAGAAGACCTCGGCGATGCTCTCGGGCATGATGCCCGGCATGCGCTGAGGGACTTCCCGCTTCGATGCCCTCGACCCCGAAGTCCTTCGACCGCCTCGCGGCGGAGCTCCAGCGACTTCCCGGCATCGGGTCGAAGAGCGCCGCGCGCCTGGCGTACTTCCTCCTCCGGTCGCCGCGCGAAGAGGCCGAGCGCCTCGCCCGCGCGATCGCCGAGGCGCGCGAGGCCGTGCGCCGCTGCTCCGTCTGCAACACGCTCACGGAGGGCGATCCGTGCGACGTCTGCTCCGATCCGGAGCGCGACGCATCGCTTCTGTGCGTCGTCGAGGATCCGGGCAACGTCGCCGTCATCGAGAAGACCCGCGAGTACCGCGGCCGATACCATGTCCTGTGGGGCGCGCTTTCGCCGCTCAAGGGCATCGGGCCCGACGAGATCGACACGGCGGGGCTCCTCCGGCGCGTCACGGGCGACGTCCGAGAGGTCATCCTCGCGACGAACCCCAACGTCGAAGGCGAGGCCACCGCGCTCTACATCGCGAAGCGCCTGAAGGCGACCGGCGTGCGGGTCAGCCGCATCGCGTTCGGCCTGCCGGTCGGCGGGGACATCGAGTACGCCGACGAGGTGACGATGGCGCGGTCGCTCGAGGGGAGGCGGGAGCTGTAGATGCCGGCTTTCAGCTCTCAGCTGTCAGCCTTCAGCCGGAGGATGCCTCTTCGCCTTCCGGCTGATAGCTGATAGCTGATAGCTGATAGCTCTGATAGAATAACCCTCAACCGGAGAATGACTTAATTCATGACAGCGCCGGACCTCGTCCTCTATGACGAGGAATTCCAACGGATTCGGGAGTCCCTGCAGCGGCTGCGGCACGACGCCAACGCGAACGTCGTGTTCCTCGTGGACAAGAACGGGCAGCAGATCGCCGCGGTCGGGGACCTGCAGGCGCTCGACACGACGTCGCTCGCCTCGCTGACGGCCGGCAACGTCGCCGCGACCGACGGCCTCGCGCGCCTCATCGGCGAGAAGGAGTTCTCGATCCTCTTCCACGAGGGAGAGAAGGACAACATCCACATCTCGATCGTGGCGCAGCGGGTCATCCTCGTCGTCATTTTCGACGAACGGTCGTCCCTCGGGCTCGTCCGTCTGCGGGTCCGCCGTGCCACGACGGAGCTCGACAAGATCTTCGAGGACATCGCCAAGAAGGTCGAGAAGGAAAAGGAATCGCTGCAGGCGGAGTTCGAGTCCCCGTTCGCCGAGATCACGGACGAGGACATCGACCGCCTCTTCTCGGAGTGAGCCTCCCGGGCACCTCCCCGGTTCGGACGGACGCATGACCTTCATCAATTACGCGGCGCGAGAGATCAACTGCAAGATCGTCTATTACGGTCCCGGCCTGTGCGGGAAGACGACGAACCTGCAGTTCATCTACGACCGAACGAACCCGTCCGCCAAGGGAAAGCTCATCTCGCTCGCGACGGAGACCGACCGGACGCTTTTCTTCGACTTCCTGCCGCTCGACCTCGGAAACGTGCGCGGCTTCAAGACGCGATTTCACCTCTACACGGTCCCGGGACAGGTCTTCTACGACGCCTCGCGAAAGCTCATCCTGAAGGGCGTGGACGGCGTCGTGTTCGTGGCCGACTCGCAGGAAGCCCGCATGGAGGCCAACGTCGAGTCGATCCGGAACCTGGACAAGAACCTGAAGGAGCAGGGCTACGACATCGCGACGGTGCCCTACGTCCTCCAGTTCAACAAGCGCGATCTGCCGACGGCCGTCGCGACCGACGAGATGTACCGCCAGCTCAACATCAAGGGGGAGCCGACCTTCGAGGCCACGGCGACGACGGGCGTCGGCGTCTTCGACACGCTGAAGGCCGTCGCGCGGCTCGTGCTGATGGAGCTGAAGAAAAGATAGCTCTCAGCTTTCAGCTCTCGGCTGTCAGCCAGAAAGAAACGATGGATCCGGCCGAAAGCTGATGGCTGACAGCTGACGGCTATTCCTTCATCCCCGTCCCTCCACCGTGGCCGGCTCGAAGCACGCGCGCTCGTCGGTGCAATCGGAGGGGCTCGCGGGAGATCCGTCCGGTCCGTCCCCGCCCAGCGTCTTGAGACACCCGTAGGAGCCTCCCGATGCGGCCGACCCGGCGCGCGCGCGCAGGTGCCGGCAGAAGGCGGGGTCCGATTCGCCGCGCGCCTCGCGGGGCGAGCGCGTGAAGCGCCGCATGGGCTCGAGCGGATCGCCCGGGGGAGATTTGGGCCCCCGGCCGGCGGTCAGGCCGTGGCCTCGCGGAGCGCGCGCACGAGCGACACCTTCGCCAGACGGACCTTGTAGGCGTTCTGCGCGAGCGGCTTCGCGCCCGCCAGCGCCGCCTCGGCCGCCCGCGCGAAGAGCGCCTCCGACGGCGCCCCGCCCGCAAGGACCTTCTCCGCCTCCGCCGAGCGCCAGGGAACCTGCGCGACGTGGCCCAGGACGACGCGGGGATCGCGGATCGCGCCGCCCTCGAGCCGGAGCGCGACGCAGGCTTCGACGAGCGGCCAGTCGAAACTCTCCTTCTCCTTGAGCTTCTTGTAGGCCGAGCGCGCGCCGGGCCCCGGCGCCGGGATGGTGACCGCGGCGACGATCTCTCCCGGGCCCAGAAGGTTCTCGCGCGTCGGGTCGGGGTTCGGGCCCGTGAAGAACTTGTCGATCGGCAAGGACCGCTTGCCCGTCGGCGTGACCGTCTGCAGCGTCGCGCCGTAGGCGAGGAGCGCCGCGCCGGTGGCCGAGGGGTGGACGCACACGCAGATCTCGTCCGTGTCGAAGATCGCGTGGAAGCGGTTCTCGCCTTCGTGCGCGAAGCAGTCGTTGCCGCCCTTCTTGCGGCAGTCGAAATCGCTCAGCCGGTAATACCAGCAGCGCGGACGCTGGCAGAGGTTGCCGCCGAGGGTCGCCATGTTGCGGATTTGCGGCGTCGCAGCCTCCTCCGCCGCGGCCGCGAGGGCCGGGTAGATGCGGCGGACACCGGCGTCCGCGGCGATCCGCGCGAGGGTCGCGAGCGCGCCGATGTGCGCGGGGGGGCCCGCCGAGATGTGATCGAACCCCTTGATGCCGGCGATCGAGACGACGCGCTCGGGGTGGTCGAGGCCTTCCTTCATGCGGTCGACGAGATCCACCCCGCCCGCCTTGATCGCCGTGTTCGGGCGCGCACTTTCTCGCGCGGCCTCGGCGAGCGTCTGGACCGGAATCAGAGCGAAGGCTTTCATGCGCGGCCTCCTCGGGCCCGATCCACGGCCTCGAGCACCGCCTCCGGTGTGATCGGGAGACTCGAGATGCGGGCGCCGATCGCGTGGGAAACGGCGTTGGCGACGGCGGCTGCGGTCGGGACGGTCGAGGGCTCGCCGATGCCGACCGAGTGCGTGTTGTTGACGCCGTCGTAGACGGGGAGGACGATCGTCTCGATCTCCGGCGTGTCCTTGGAGCCGAGGATCTTGTACTGCTCGACGTTCGGGTTGACCATCTTGCCGGTCGCCCGGTCGAGCACGCGGTTCTCGTAGAGCGCGTAGGAGATTCCCTGGAGCACTCCGCCCTGGATCTGGCTCTCCGTGGTCAGCGCGTTCACCACGAGGCCGCAGTCGTGGACGGCGACGACCCTCTGGACGCGCACCTGGCCGGTCTCGGTATCGACCTCCACTTCCGCGAATTGCGCGCCCGCCGTGAAGCGCTTCCAGGCGTCCTCGTGATTGGGCGCGCGCTCGGCCATCGCCGTGATGCCTTCCTCGGGCAGCAGCGCGCAAGCATCCTTCCAGGAGATCTTCTTCGACGCGTCGGATTTCGCCGTGAAACCGTCCGATCCGTCCGCCGCTGCGGCGACGTCCTCGGGAGGGACCTTCCAGCTCTTCGAGACGGCCTCGGCGACGCGGGCGCGGGCCCGGAAGGCCGCGGCGCGGATCGTCGGAGCGCTCGAGGGCGTCGTCGTCGAGCCGCCGGACTCGGGGCCGGTCGGGAGGGCCGTGTCGCCGATGCGGACCGAAACACGGTCGAGCGGCAGCCCGAGCTCTTCGGCGGCGACGATCGCGACCATGGTCCGCGAACCGGTGCCCAGGTCCTGGAGGCCGTGGTCGACCTCCGCGGATCCGTCCCGGTGAATCGCGACGCTCGCGCGGTAGCCGGTGCCGCCCGTGTTGTACCAGACCGCCGCGCCCATGCCGACGCCGCGGCGGATGGACGGATCCTTCCCGGCGCGCCGGGAATCGCGGTCCTTCCAGCCGATCTTCTCGGCGCCGATGCGAAACTCCTCGCGCCGGACCGCCGACGGATCGTTCTTCATGCGGAACTCGAGCGGGTCCATGCCGATCTTCGCCGCGAGCTCGTCCATCGTCGCCTCGAGCGCGAACGCTCCCTGGGGATGCCCCGGCGCGCGCATGGCGGTGGACGGCCCGGCGTTGGTGAAGACGTCGAACTCCTCGGTCTTCACGTTGTCGCACGCGTAGATGTTCTTGAGCGGGGCGGAGGTCCCGGTGTTTCCGTTGGTGCCTCCGTTCCCGTGGACGACGAGGTGGAGGGCCGTCAGCTTGCCGTCCTTCGTGGCGCCGGCCCGGATCCACTGGCGTGACGCCGGTCGATTGCCGGTCGCGAGCTGCTCCTCCTTGCGGTCGAGGAAGAGCTTGACCGGCGCGGACGCCTCACGCGCGAGCTTCGCCGCCGCGATGCCTTCGACGCGCGCTCCGAACTTCGCGCCGAAGCCGCCGCCCATGTACTGGCAGTGGACGCGGACCTTCGAGGCCGGGATCCCGAGCTCGCGCGCGAGATCGTCCCGGACGCCCGAGATGCCCTGGGTCGAGGCCCAGATCGTCAACTCGTCGCCTTCCCACTGCGCGACGAGGCCGTGCGTCTCGAGCGCCGTGTGCGTCTGCACCTGAGTCACGTAAGTTCCCTGGACGACGGCGTCCGCCCGGCGGAAGCCTTCCTCGACGTTGCCCTTTTCGAAAGCGCGCGGTCCCTGGACGTTCCCCGTGCGGGGGAGCGCCTTGCGCGCGCCCGGCATGTCGCCCGCGGAGGATTTCGTCTGCGTCTCGCCCTCGAAGACGAGCGGCGCGCCGGCCTTGCGGGCAGCCTCGGAGTCCACGACGAACGGCCGCGCCTTGTATCGCACGCGGATCGCCGCGAGCGCGTCCTCGGCGTGCTCGGGCGAGTCCGCCGCGAGCGCCGCGACCTCCTGTCCCGCGAAGCGCGCGATGCCGCCGCGGTCGAGGAGAACGAGAGTGGCCTTCACCCCCGGCATCTTCCGCGCGGCCGAGAGGTCCACCTCCTCGACGGTCGCCGCCGGATGCGGGCAGCGCAGGATTCGCCCGTAGAGCAATCCCGGGAGGCGCACGTCGATCGAGTACCGCGCCTCGCCGCTCGCTTTGGCGCGCCCGTCCAGGCGCGGGATCCGCGTGCCGAGCAGGCGAAACTTCCGCGACGGGTCCCAGGGAGCGGGGTCGCCCGGGGCGATGTCGATCTTCTTCGACTCGAAGTTTCCGTTGAAGCCGAGCCGGACGTCTTCGGAGCTCATCCCAGGCCTCCTTCGGAACCGGGCAGGAGCGCGAGCGCCTCGTCGACCCGGTCGTCGGGCGCGAGGAGGTCTCCCGGCGACGTCCGCACCAGCGCCATCCGCGGCTCCGCCGGCTGTTCGTGCGCCGCCCGGAGTCCGGCCGCGCGCTCGACGGCGTCGAAGACGTGCGGGTACGTGCCGCAGCGGCAGAGGTTGCCGGCCACGGCCTCGCGGATCTCGTCGCGGGTCGGGCGTCCGGGACGCTCGAGGAGCGCGTGGCAGGACATGAGCATTCCCGAGGTGCAGAAGCCGCACTGGAGCGCATCGGCGGCGACGAAGGCCTCCTGGACGGGGGAGAGGCGGCCGTCCGCCGCCAGGCCCTCGATCGTCGTGATTTTCTTTCCGCGCGCCTCGTGGGCGAGCATCAGGCAGGAGCACGCGATCGCGCCGTCCACGAGCACGGTGCAGGCGCCGCAGGCCCCGCGCCCGCAGACCACCTTGGTTCCCGTCAGGCCGAGGCCCTCCCGCAGAGCGTCCACGAGCACGACGCGGGGCTCGACGAACAGTTCGTGGGTTTGACCGTTGATGTCGAGCGTCAGCCGCTCCACTCCCGGGCCGAGCGCCGCCGGTCCCTTCGGCTCCGCCGCCGGAGCGACCTTCGCCGCGACCGCGCCGACGAGCGCCCCTCGCACGAGATCCCGACGCGTGAAACCGGATCTCGGATCGTCGCTCATGAGGCCACCTCCCGGACGAGCCCCGATCATAGCGCCGATCGGTCGGCCCGGCGCCGGCGCTGCGACGAAGCGAGAGTTCTCCGCGACGAGCCGCTATTTCTTCTTCTCGCCCGGCTCGGCCGGAAGCGCCGGCGGCGTTCCGGCCGACGCGAGCAGGATCCGGAGCGCCCGGCGCGTCGCCTCGAGCCTCTCGATGGCCACCCGGCGCACCTCGCGCCGGAAGTGGGGCAGAGGCCCGCCGGACTTGAGGTGCCGGATCTCCTCGGCGACGACGCGGTCGTACTGGAGGATTGCGCGGCGGCGCTCGTCGAGGGTCAGGGTATCGAGGAAGGCGAGCCGCGCGAGGCCCTCGTCCCGGGGGCGGGGAGCCGGCGCCGGAGAGGCGACCCAGCGCCGGAGCTCCCGCCGCCCGGCGGCGGTCACCCGGTACAGGTGCCTCCGGGGGCCGCGCGCGGAGGCGAGGACCTTGACGCGCACGAGACCGGTCCGCCGGAGGCGCGCGAGGGTCGGGTAGATCTGGGAGATCTCCGCTCGCCAGAGCGGCTCGAGTCCGGCGTCGAGAGCGCGCGCGAGGTCGTAGCCGGTCGCGGGAGATTCCGAGAGCAGTCCGAGGAGGACGTGATCGAGCGACACGCCCCGACTATATCAATCTAGATATAGTGACGTCGCGATCGCGACTTTCGCGCGCGCGCCGCGCGAAGAAGAGACAAAAAAAATGGGGGCCCATTGGGCCCCCGAAGATCCTTGGAAACTCGTAACCTATTGATTTACTTCTTTTTCTTGGTCGCCTTCTTTGCCTTCTTGGCGGCCTTCTTCTTCGTGGCCATCGTGTCACCTCCCTCCCGACAGCCGATTGACAGCCTCAGGGCGAGATGCTAATTTTGCCGCCCCCTGGAAGGAGCGCTTCGCCTTTCGTCTGTCGCTGCCGAAAATTCGATTGGTCATGCGTTCCGGTCATCGCCGGGTGGGGCGTCCAACCCATCCGGCGATTTCATTTCAGGATCTCTTGGGGAAGGCACAGTCGAAATATCTCTTGCAATTGCCTTTTGCTTGATTCTCCCGTTCCCCGGGACGGATGTCAAGCGCGCGAGGGCGATTTGCCCCCGCGACGGCGTCGGGCGGCGCCCGGCAGAGGCGCGGCGGCGACGCTCCGAACGCGAGAAGGCGTCCCGAATAGAATGCCGCGCATGAGCGAAGGCGCCGAAACCGTCCGCGTCGCACACAGCCCCGACTCCGACGACGCGTTCATGTTCTTCGGCCTCGCGAAGGGCCGCGTGGACACCGAGGGGCTCGTTTTCACGCACGAGCTCTCCGACATCGAGACCCTGAATCGGCGCGCGCAGTCCGGCGAGCTCGCCGTCTCCGCCGTCTCCTTCCATGCCTACGCCTTCCTGGCGGACCGTTATCTCCTGCTGCCGCACGGCGCGTCGTTCGGCGACGGCTACGGGCCCGTCGTCGTTGCCCGGTCGTCCGTCTCGCGGGAGCGGATCGCGCGCGGAGAAGTCGCCGTGGCATCGCCGGGGCCCCGCACGACGGCGCACCTGGCCCTCTCGCTCTGGGCGCCCGGCGTCCGGACGGACATCCGCCGTTTCGACGAGATCCTGGAGGGCGTGCGCGACGGGAGCCTGGAAGCCGGCGTCCTGATCCACGAGGGACAGCTGACCTTCGCCCGCGAGGGGCTGACCGAAGTCGCCGATCTCGGCCGCTGGTGGAAGGAGGAGACCGGCCTGCCCCTGCCGCTCGGCGGCAACGTCGTGCGCCGGGACCTGGGCCCCGACCGGATCGGCCGCATTTCGCGGGCGCTCTCGCGCTCGATCGCCTACGGGCTCGACCACCGCGAGGAGGCGCTCACCCACGCCCTGGCCTACGCGCGGGGCCTCGACCGCTCCGACGCCGACCGCTTCGTGGGCATGTACGTGAACCGCTGGACCCGCGTCTACGGCCCCGAAGGGCGCCGCGCCGTGCAACTCCTGCTCGACCGCGGGCACGCGGCGGGACTCCTCCCGCGGGTCCAGGCGGAATACGCGCCCGAATCCTGAGCCGGCGGCCACGAGATGAAGCCCTCCGGCCGTTTCGAAGTCCCCGTCCTCGCCGTCCATCTGCTGGCCCTCGCGGTGACCGTCGGCGCGCCGCTCTTCTTCGGCGCTGTCGTGGCGCCCTCGGCGTTCCGGGTACTTCCGACCCGCGATCTGGCCGGCGCGCTGCAGGCGCCGATCCTGACGCGCCTCTGCTGGGGACTCGAGGGAGGTTTCGTCGCGCTCCTCGCGACGTCCTGGTACCTCGGCCGGCGGTGGCAGACGCCGAAGGCCGCGGCGGCGCTCCTGACCCGCGCACCGATCCTCGGCATCATCGGCGCCGTCGTCATCGAGAAGCTCCTGATCCCGCCGATCGACCGCATCCGGGCCGAGGCGCCGGGCCTGATCGACGACCTCCCGGCGGCCGACCCGGCGCGGATCCTCCTCGCGCGCTACCACCGCCTGGCGACCACCTTCTTCGCCGTCGAGATCGCGGCCGCGCTGCTCGTCCTCTTCGTGACGGCGCGGGAGGTTTCGCGGCGCCGCGGTGCGCCCGGGCCGCCCGCGGCCGCGCGGCCGCCGGTGCCGAAGCTGCTGGATCTGTCCGGAGTCTAGACCGCGCGCCGCCTGGCCGTCGCGA
This sequence comes from Thermoanaerobaculia bacterium, assembly GCA_035498835.1. Lineage (GTDB taxonomy): Bacteria > Acidobacteriota > Thermoanaerobaculia > UBA5066 > Gp7-AA6 > DATBFU01. Next base: position 6,195 of record DATJZU010000003.1, on the reverse strand, counting down.
GGACGAAGAGCCCCGCCGCGATGAGGGCGAAGGGCCAGAGCGGCTCGAGAACCTGGAAGAGGTTGCGCATCGAGACGGCGCGCGTCGCGGCCGCGGCGCCGCCGACGGCGACGAGAGCGAGACCCGGCCACAGCGGCGGAGGCTCGCGCCTCCGGCCCAGGGCGCGGTCGATCGCCGCGACGAGGAGGAATCCGCCGCCGAGGCCGAGGAGGATCGCCGCCCAGCGCGGCCAGGAGGGCTCGACGGCGTCGCGCAGAAGGAAGCCGACGCCGAGTCCCAGGAGCACCCCCGCCGGGAGGAGCGGCCCACGGAATCGCCGCGCCGCCGAGATCGCGAAGAAGATCGCCCCGAGCAGGAGCAGGGTCGGTCCCGCGCCGCGCCAGCCCCAGGTGCGGGCGCCGAAGGCGTAGAGCCCGACGCCCACGAGGGCGATGCCGAGCCCGATGCCGCGGCGGTCCGTCAGGGCTCTCCCTCGGGGTCGGCCGGCCGCGCCTCCTCGCCATCCCACCGGTAGAAGCCGCGGCCGGACTTCTTGCCGGTGCGGCCTTCCGCGACGAGCCGCCGCAGGATCGCCGGGGGCTCGAAGCGGCGCCCGTCGATGCCGCGCGCGAGCGTCTCGGCGATCGCGAGGCGCACGTCGAGGCCGACGAGGTCGCTCGTCTTGAGCGGCCCCATCCGATGTCCGTAGCCGAGCTCCATCGCCTTGTCGATGTCGGCGGCGGAGGCCACGCCCTCCTCGACCATCCGCATCGCCTCGAGCCCGATCGCGACGCCGAGGCGCGAGGTCGCGAAGCCGGGCGCGTCGGCGACGACGACCGGCTGCTTGCCCAGCGAGGCGGCGAACTCCGCGGCTCGCGCAACCGCCGCCGGGGACGTGTCGCGGCCGCGGACCACTTCGACGAGGGGCATGGCGGCCACGGGGTTGAAGAAGTGGAGGCCGACGACGCGCGCCGGATCGGCCGTGGCCGCGGCGATTCCGGTCACCGAGAGCGCGGACGTGTTCGTCGCGAGGAGCGCGGCGCCTGGCAGCAGCCGGTCGAGCTCCGAGAAGACCCGGCGCTTCAAGTCCAGGTCCTCGGGCACGGCCTCGATCGCGATCGCCGCGGGCCCGGCCGCGGCGAGCTCGGCCGGAAACGCGAGAAGCCCGCGCGCCTTCTCCACCTCCTCCGCCGGCAGCTTTCCGCGCCCGACGGCGCGCCCCCAGGAGCCCGTGATGCGGTCGGAGAGCGCCGCGCGCCGAAGGGAGTCCGCCTCGAAGATGGCGGTCGGGTAGCCCGCGAGCGCGCAGACGCCGGCGATGCCGGCGCCCATCGTGCCGCCGCCGACGACGAGGACCCGCTCGCGTTCCATGCCGGCCGCGAGACTATCCGATCACGGCGGCGGCGTTGCCCCAGAGGATCCGCTCCTTCGCCGCGTCGGAGAGAGGGAGCGCGAGGAAGTCTTCGACGTTCCGGCGCATCGAGAGCACGCCGGGGCTCGGCCAGTCCGTCCCCCACAGGCACTTTTCCGAGAGCTCCTCGAGCCGCGGCAGGTACTCCCGGAGCTTCTTCGGCGGAATGCCGGAGAGGTCCAGGAAGAGGTTCGGGTGCCGCCGCGCGAGGAACGCCGCCGTCTCCGTGTAGAGCGGGCGGCCGGCGTGCGCGAGCACGATCCGGAGCTTCGGGAAATCGATCGCCACGTCGTCCGCCGCCATCGGGTCGGCGAATCGGTTGCGCGCGCCGGGGAAGATCGAGGTCCCGGTGTGGACGAGGACGGGGCGGCCGGCCTCCTGCGCCGCGGCATAGACGTCGGCGAGCGCCGGGAGGTCCGAGAGGTAGGCGTTGGCGGCGAAGAGCTGGTGCGGGGGATGGATCTTGAGCATCCGGATGCCGAGCGTGTCGAAGAGCCGGCGCGTCTCGCCGCCGGCGTCGCGGGTATGCCGCGGGTTTACCGAACCGACGGCGACGAGTCGGTCGCGGTGATCGCGGGTGAAGGCCGAGATCCAGCCGTTGACCGTCTCGCGGAAGCCCATGACTTCGGGCGCAACGTAGTTGATGAGCGCCGCGCGCTCGACGCCCTCCTCGTCCATCACGCGCAGGAGCGCCTCGGGGTCGGCGAGCGCACCGGCCACGCGCGCCGCGTCGGGACGGCCGCGCGCCATGAGCTCGCGGGCCTCGGGCCGGAATTCCTCCCAGGGCTGGACGTGGATGTGGGCGTCGAAGATGCGCACGGATCGGCGGGAGATTATGAAGGAAGGGGCCGCCGCGCCGCGCCCGCGATCGCCGCGACGGCGAGGATCGCGAGGTTGACGCCCGTGCCCGCGAGCACGGGATCCGCGCCTCCGACGGCGGCCGGCCAGAACCGGCCGATCGCGGCGAGCCCGCCGCCGGCGATCATGGCGCCCATCGCTCCGGCCGCCGGCACGCGGCCGGGCGCCAGAAGGGCGGCGAGGACCGGAAGGATGAGGCCGGCCGCGAAGATCGAGTAGCCGAGCTTCAGCGTCTCGAGGACGTCGCGATCGAGCGCCAGGGCGAGGAGGAGCCCGAGCGCGGCATAGAGGGGCGTGAGCAGCCGGGCGGCGGAGACGCCGGCCGCCGGAGGCGCGGCCGGGCGGGACCGCGGGGCCAGATCACGCACCGTCACGGCGGCCGCGGAGAGGAGCACGGCGTCGGCCGAGGAGTGCATCGTCGCGACGAGGCCCACGAGCACGAGCGCATCGAGGGGATGCGGAACGAACGCGAGGACGGCTCGGGGAAGCGTCGTGATCGCGGGTCCCGCCGGGAGAGCGGCGCGCGCCGCGAGGGCGATCGCCGCCACGGCCCCGCCGAAGACGACCTTCGAGAGCGCGGCGGCCAGGGCGGCGCGCCGGGCGGTCTTCCCGTCGCGGCAGGAGAGGAGCTTGGCGTAGACGTCGCTGCCGACGAGATGCGGCAGGCCGATCAGGACGAGGAGGCCGAGGACGTCGGTCGCTGAGAGCGTGGCGGACGTCGGGAAGTCGAGCGCTCCGGCGGGGAGGCCGGCGAACGCGTGCGGGCGCGCGAGCGTGAAAGCGAGCGCGATGCCGGGGATCGTCAGGACCATGAGGCCGTACTGCACCGCGTCGGTCCGGACGACCGCGAACTGGCCGCCGAGCGCCGTATAGAGGACGAAGACCGCGGTCGATCCGACGATCGCGGCCGTCGGCGGCAGGCCGGTCGCGGCGGAGAGGACGACCTGCGTCGCCTCGATCAACAGCGCGAACCAGACGATCTCCGAAACGAGGACGAGCCCTCCGGCCACACGCCGCGCGCCGCCGCCGTAGTAGCGTCCGACGATCTCGGGCAGCGTCACGGCGCCCTCGCGGCGCACGCGCCGGGCGAGCAGCAACCCGAGAAGCAGGAGGCCGACCGCTCCCGCGAGGTCGAGCCAGATTCCCGCGAGGCCATGTTGCGCCACGGAGGCCGCGAGCGCGACCGTCGTCGAGCCGCCGGTCGTCAGCGAGGCGAGGCCGAGGAAGCCCCAGAGCGGCGAGAAGGAGCGGTCGGCGACGAAGTAGGACGCCTCGCTCCGGCCCGCGCGGCGGCGGGAGAGCCAGCCGATCGCCGCCACCGCCGCGAGGTACGCCGCGAGGAGGATCCAGGTGATCGCCACGGGGCGCGATTATCGCCAAGAGGCTTTGACGGCGCCGCGCGCCGAAGACATAATCCGCCATTCGCGCGAAGGCGATCGTCGGCGGCAGAGCTCGGGTCGGCTTTTGCGCGGCCCTCGGCCTGGCTTTCGGCCTGGCATGTCTTCCGGCGTCACCCGCGTGCGCGGCGCCGGCGGCCCCCGACCTCTTCGAAGGCACGGGCGGGGACGTCTTCGCCCGAATGTCGGAGGCGCGCGATGGTGGCTTCACGATCGGAAGGCCCTCTTCCTGGCAAGAGGAGTTCGGCTCGGGCGCGGCCGACGACGGCGACGGCAGCGACGACGGTGCTTCCGCCCCGGCCACCGCCGCGAAACCCCCGCACCATGCCCTCCTGTCCGGCAAGACGCTCTACCTGACGCTCGGCGCGTTCGCGTCCATCCCGGTCATCGGCGAGCTCGTCTGGTGGAAGGGAAACGAAAAGGGCAAGTTCCACTTCACCAACGAGGGATGGTTTCAGCACGACACCTACGCCGGCGGCGCGGACAAGGCCTCGCACTTTTTCTTCGGCTACATGTTCACGCGGGAGCTCGCGAAATGGTACGAGCGCTTCGGGAACACGCCCGGGGAATCTCGCGCGCTCGCGGCCGCCGTCTCCGTCCTCGGCGGAGCGCTCGTCGAGCTGGGCGACGGTTTCACGGACATCTACGGGTACTCGTGGCAGGACGTCGCAGCCAACGCGACCGGCGCGCTCGCGGCCTACGCCATCGAGGCGGCCGGGATCTCCGACGTCGTGGGCTTTCGCTTCGGCTTCGTCAACGCGGAAATCCCGCCGCCCTGCTGCCGCGCGTTCGGATACGGCCACGATTACTCCGAGGACGTCTACTCGGCCGACGTGAAGCTCGAAGGCGTCCTGCGCCGGGCGGGCGTCCGTCCGGGCCCCGCGCGATTCTTCCTCGTGTCGATGACCTACGGCTCGAAGGGATACCGCTTCTCGCCGGTGGACGTCCGCGAGCGAAACATCGGCGTCGACCTCGGGCTCAACATGGGGGAGATCCTCCTCGCGGTCGGCGTGCCGAAGAACAAGTGGTGGGGCGAGGCCCTGCTCACGATCTTCGAGTACCTCCGATTTCCGTACACCGCCTTCGGATGGCAATACGATCTGAACCACCACAAGTGGCACGGCCCCTCCACCGGAGACAAGTTCGATCCCGGCGAGGTCATCTATCCGTAGCGGCGCGTGAGAAGCCACTTGAAGCGGATCGACGCTCGGAGACTTTGACAGGCGTTCGCCCGCCCGGTTAAGGTTGCGCCGCTTGAACCCCACAAGAAGACGCGGAATCCTGCGGTGAGACCGTAGCGCGTGAGAGCCCTGTCGCCGAGGATCCTCCGCCGCCTCGCCAGATCGCTCGTCCTCTCGCTCTTCGCCTGCCGGCTCAACGCCGCGGACTCGTTCCGTCTCTTTCCGCCGCCGTCGCGGGACTACTTTCAGGAGATTCCCGACGCGGCGAGCCGCGCGCTCGACCTCGACCTCTCTCATTTCGGAGGAGGCTTCGAGACGCAGATCCGCGGGGTGGGATGGGTGGCGCCGCGGGCTCCCCGGAGGACGGCGGTCACGCTCGTCACGCTCGGTGTGCTCGGGGGATCGGTCGCGTCGGCCCTCGGCACGGGGCACGAGCGGGAGAGCTTCCACTGGGCCAACGAGCGCTGGTTCCAGGAGGACACCTATGCCGGCGGCGGCGACAAGGCCTCGCACTTCGTCTTCTACAACGGGCTCTCGCGCGAGCTCGCCGTGCAGTACCGGATCTGGGGCTACGGCAAGGATCAGGCGACGCTGATGGCCTTCGCGACGGCGGCGGCCGCCGGGCTCATCGTCGAGGTCGGCGACGGGCTGACGGTCTTCGGCTTCTCGTGGGAAGACTTCGTGATGGACACGCTCGGGGCGGGGACGGCCGCGGTCGTCACGCGTCTCGGGCTCGACGACACCGTGGGATTCCGATTCGGGAAGATGCCCTCCGAGGAGCCGCCGGAGTGTTGCCGGACGCCCGGGATCGGGAAGGACTATTCGACGGAGGTCTACACGGCCGACCTCAAGATGTCGGGCTTCGCGCGGCGCCTGAACGTGCGGCCCGGGGTCGCGCGATTCCTGCTCGTCTCGATGAGCTACGGCAGCAAGGGCTACCGGTACTCGCCGCCGGAGTTCCGGCAGCGGCAGATCGGCCTGGAGGTCGGCATCAACTTCCCGGAGGTTCTGGCAGCGGCCCGCGTGCCGGAGGACCGCTGGTGGGGGCGCGCGCTCTATTTCTTCTTCAACTTCTTCCGGATCCCTTACACCCAAATCGGTGTGCGCTACGACCTCAACCATCACAAGTGGCACGGCCCGGACGCGGGGAATTCGTACGATCCGGGGCCCTGAGGCGTTGCGCCGAATCACGAAGGGCGGGGACAAGCCCCGCCATGATGGCGTGTCGTCGTAGATTCCCTGTTGATGGTCAAGATGATTGGAAAGCGGGGAAGAGCTTTTCGGAACGGAAGGGCTCCTGACGACGGAAGGCGGCATGGAGGCCGATCAGGAGCTTGCGCATGACGGCGACGAGAGCCTGGAGAGGGGT
>DATJZU010000002.1:0-48076 GCA_035498835.1 Thermoanaerobaculia bacterium | reverse complement strand
CAGGAGCTCGGCCGCGAGCCCAACGCCGAGGAGATCGCCAAGCGCATGGACATGCCGGTCTCCAAGGTCCGCAAGATCATGAAGATCGCGCAGGAGCCGATCTCGCTCGAGACCCCGATCGGCGAGGAAGAGGATTCGCATCTGGGCGATTTCATCGAGGACCGCCAGGTCCTCTCGCCGATCGACGCCGTCCTCGTGTCGAACCTGCAGGACCAGACGCGCCGCGTGCTGAAGTCCCTCACGCCGCGCGAGGAGCAGGTTCTCAAGATGCGCTTCGGCGTCGGCGACGGCTCCGAGCACACGCTCGAGGAGGTCGGCCGCTCGTTCAACGTCACGCGCGAGCGCATCCGGCAGATCGAGTCGAAAGCGCTTCGGAAGCTGCGGCACCCTTCGCGGGCCAAGAAGCTCCGCCCCTTCCTCGAAACGATCCGCTGAGCCCTCGATTCACCGGATCGCCGGCCGCAGGGCGCCTTTTTGGAGGACCGCGGCGGCCGTTTTGATATATTCCGGGCGGATACGAAGCCGAGCGCCGGGGTCCATAGCTCAGCGGTCTAGAGCCACCGGCTCATAACCGGTCAGACCTCGGTTCGAATCCGAGTGGACCCACCAGACCGGGTGGTCACGAAGGGAATGCGGGGAGCTTTGAGGGGCACGCTGACAGAAGACCGAGACAAGAAGACGGAAGCAAACCACCAGGGGTGCCCTGCGAGAGGGACACCCCTTTTTGTTGCCCCGGCGGGCGCGCGATGAGCGCCCTGCTCGAACAGCTCCACCGGCTCCAGGACCGCATCCAGTTTGTGCGCGATCGCATGCGCGAGCGCGACACGGTTCCCGCCGACCTCGTCGAGGTGGATCGGGAATTCCGCGAGAAGGTGGAGGCGGTCGATCGGCTGAAGACCCGTCTGGCGGAGGCCGACAAGGAAGCGCGCCGGGCCGAGGCGGAGCTCACCGATCTCAAGGAAAAGCAGAAGAAGTACCAGACGCAGCTGCGCAGCGTGCAGTCGAGCCGCGAATACTCGGCCGTCCTCAACGAGATCGACGGGGTCGAACGCCTGATCCGGACGACCGAAGAGCGCTTTCTGGGCCTCGAAGAAGAGATCGAGTCCGCGCGGGCCGAGCTCCAGACGCGCGAGAAGAGCCTTCCCGCCGAGACCGCGGAGCACGAGGAGAAACTCAAGGACTGGCGCGTCGCGCAGCGGGCGATCAACGACCAGTTGACCCAGGCGCAGAAGGAAATCGAGGGGCTCGAAGCGACGATCCCGCCCCGGGACCGCGCCGAGTTCCATCGCCTCCTCGACAAGAAGCGCGGGCTCGCCGTCTCGCGCGTCATCCAGATCGCGAACTCCTACTCCTGCTCCGCGTGCCACGTGAAGATCCGCCCGGCGGCGCTGCAGCTGCTCAAGGCCGGCCGGGAGATGGTCTACTGCGACAGTTGCAAGCGAATCCTCTATTACGACGCGCACGCGTAAGAGCTTTCAGCTGTCAGCTGGCAGCCTTCAGCCAGACACGAGATGGCGGCCTCTGGCTGACAGCTGAGAGCTGATGGCTGACAGCTCCCCGAAATTCACCGCTTTCATCGACGGCGCAGCCCGCGGCAATCCCGGTCCGGCGGGCGCCGGCGTGTGGGTCGCGCCGCGCGGCGATGACGCGGCCGAGGAGCACTTCGAGGCGCTCGGGCGCACCACGAACAACGTCGCCGAGTACAAAGCGTTGCTTCTCGCGCTCGCGCGCGCGGAGACGCTCGGCGCGCAGCACGTAGAGCTTTTCTCGGACAGCCTCCTCCTCGTGCAGCAGGTCAACGGGGCGTACCGCGTCAAGGCGGAGCATCTGAAGCCGCTCGTTTCGGAGGCCGTGCAGCGCGCCAAGGGGTTTCGGAAATTCTCGATCGCGCACGTGCGGCGCGAGCAGAATCGCAACGCCGACCGACTGGCCAACCTCGGCGCCGACGCGAGCGAGCGCCGTTAGGCGGAGCGCGCGGATGCTCTCCGCCGAAGAGATCGCCGGCCGACGCGACGAGGCGATCACCACGATCTCCCGCGCGTGCGAACGCGCGCGCCGCGACCCGCGAACGGTCGTGCTCCTTGCCGTGACGAAGGGACATGGCCCCGAGACCGTGCGCGCGGCGGCGCAGGCGGGCCTCACGCTCTTCGGCGAGAACCGCGTGGCCGAAGGCGCCGCGAAAATCGACGCGACGCGGGCGGAGTTGCCCGGCCTCGTCTGGAAACTGATCGGAACTCTTCAGTCGAACAAGGCGGGAGCGGCGCTACAATACTTCGCAGGTTTGGAAAGTCTAGATCGGCAAAGACTTGTGGAGCGCCTCGAGCGGCTTCTGGCCGGCGGGGAGCGGCGGCTGCCTGTCCTCGTCGAGGTCAATCTCGGAGAAGAACCGAGCAAATCCGGCGCCCTCGAGCGGGATCTGGACGATCTCGTCGCGTCGGCGCTCGCCGCGCCGCACCTCGACGTCCGGGGCCTCATGGCCGTGCCGCCGTTCGCCGACGATCCGGAGAGTTCGCGCCCGCACTTCCGCCGGCTGGCCGCCCTCGCGTCACGCCTCTCGGACCGGTTCGGCCGCGCGTTTCCGGAGCTCTCGATGGGCATGAGCCACGATTTCTCGATCGCCGTCGAAGAGGGGTCGACCGAGGTCCGTCTCGGCACTTTCCTCTTCGGGCCGAGGGCGACCGCTTGAGCTTCCGGGGCGCGTTCACTTCGGGAGTGATCGAGGTGATCTTCGCCATCCTCTCGATCATCCAGTGGACGGTGATCATCGCCGCGCTCATCTCGTGGGTCAGCCCCGACCCGCGCAACCCCATCGTGCAGCTGCTCTACCGGATGACGGAGCCGATCTTCCGCCCCTTCCGCCGCATCCTTCCTCCCGGCCGCACGGGCGGCATCGACTTCTCGCCCATTCTGGTGCTCCTCGTCATCATTCTGATCCGCTCGCTCCTGATGAACTGGCTCGCGCCGCATCTCGGCGGACCCTGAGAAGGAGATCGCATGTCTCGCCTGACGCCCCTCGAAATCCAGAAGCACGAGTTCACGACGAAGTGGAAGGGCCTCGATCCCGTCGAGGTCGAATCGTTCCTCAGCATGATCGCCGAGGAGATGGAGGAGCTCGCGCGAACGAACTCCGAGCTCGAGGGGCGCGTCCGGCAGCTCCTCGAGGAAAACGAAGAACATCGCGAGCGCGAGCGGATCCTGAAGGCCACGCTGCTCACGGCCCAGCGCGCGTCCGAGGACATCCGGACCGCGGCGCAGAAGGACGCCGAGCGGATCGTGCAGGAGGCGCAGGAGGCCGGCGAGCGCCTGACGCACAGCGCCCTCCAGCGCTCCGCGGAGATCGAGAAGGCGATCCAGGAGCTCAAGATCCAGCGCGTCAACTTCCGGCTCCAGCTCCAGAAGATGATCGAGCTCTTCCACCAGGTCCTCGACTTCGACCGCGAGGAAGGAGATCGGGACCGGGCCGTGTCCTACATGACGCGCAAGCAGGAGAAAGAGGAAGGGGCGGTCTGAAGCAGTCGAGCTCCCTTCCCTCCCTCGAACTTCGCAACGCCTCGACCCTCGCGACCCCGCTCGGCCGCGCCGCGCGGCGGGGCCGCGAACAGGGCGAGATCCTGCGCATCCACGGGGCGGCGCTCCGTGCGGAAAACGGCCTCATCGTCTTCGCGGGCACCGAGGCGGATTACCGCGGCCGCTACTCCGGGCATCCGGCCGAGATCTCGATCGACGCTACGGGCTCTACCGTCCTGCCGGGCCTCGTGGACTCACACACGCACCCCGTCTGGGCCGGAGACCGCGGTCCGGAGATCGGGAGGCGGCTCGCCGGCGAGAGCTACGCGGCGATCGCCGCCGACGGCGGAGGCATCAACGCCACGGTCCGCGCGACGCGCGCCGCCCCGACCGCGGAGCTCGCGGATCTCCTCCGCCAGCGCCTCGCGCGCATGTCCGCGCACGGCGCGACGACCGTCGAGGCGAAATCCGGATACGGCCTGACCGTGGCCGACGAGATCCGGTCCCTGGAGATCCTGGCCGAGGCGGCGCGCGATCCGGAGCTGCCGCGCCTCGTGCCGACGCTGCTCGCGGCGCACGAGATCCCGCCCGAGTTCCGCGCCAACCGCACCGAATGGGTGCGCGCCATCACGGACGAGATCGTCCCGGAGGTCGCGCGGCGCGGGCTCGCGCGGTTCTGCGACGTGTTCTGCGACGAAGGCGTCTTCACCGTGGACGAGTCGCGGGCGATCCTGGAGGCCGGGCGGCGCGCGGGACTGGGCCTGCGCATCCACGCCGACGAGCTCGCGCGGTCGGGCGGCTCGTTCCTGGCATCCGAGATGCGCGCGGCATCGGCCGACCACCTGCTGCGCATCGGCGACGAGGAAGTCGCGGCGCTCGCGCGCTCCGGAACGATCGCCACGATCCTGCCGGGCACGGCCTGGTGGATGCGCTCGAAGCCCGCGCCGGCCCGCGCGCTCATCGCCGCCGGCGTTCCGGTCGCCGTGGCGTCGGACTCGAATCCCGGCACCTGCCTGACGGAGTCCCTCCCGGCCGCCGCCGCGCATGCCTGCCTCGACTCGGGCCTCTCCGTCGAAGAGACCCTCACCGCGATCACGCTCAACGCCGCGGCGTCGCTGGGTCTCGCCGGCGAGACGGGCTCGCTCGAGCCGGGGAAGGCCGCCGACGTCATCTGGATCGACGCGCCCGACGATCGCCACCTCATCTATCATTGGGGCGTGAACCTGGTCGCTGGCGTCGTGGAGCGCGGCCGGCTCATCGCCCGCGGCCGCGGCAGCACTTCATGACCGACTTTTCGAAGCTCACGCTTTCCGAGCTCCTGGAGGCGATCGCCTCCGAGGCGCCGACTCCCGGAGGCGGGACGGCCGCCGCGGTCGCCGCGGCCATGGGAGCCGCGCTCGCCGAGATGGTCGCCGGGGTCACGCTCTCGAAAGAAAAGTATGCCGCGTCGCACGAGGCCGTCCGGCCGATCGCCGGGGCGGCCCGAGACGCGCGCCGGGAATTCCTCGCGCTCGCCCGGGAAGACTCGGCGGCCTTCGACCTCGTCGTCGCCGCGCGGCGCCTGCCCAAAAACACCGAAGAGGAAAAGGCCGTGCGGACGAAGCGGATCGAGGAGGCTAACCGGCAGGCCACCGAGGTTCCGATGCGGACCGCCCGCGCCGCCGCGAGGCTCCTCGTCTCGCTGCCCGAGCTCGTCGAGAAGGGCAACCCGAACGCGGCCTCGGATGCGGGCTCGGCGGCCCTCCTCCTCGAAGCCGCGGCCGAGGCGGCGCTCCTGAACGTCGGCATCAACCTCTCCGGCGTGTCGGACGACGAGCTCGTCGGAAGCATGCAGCGCGAGACGGCGGACCTGCAGGAAGAGACCCGGCGCCTGCGGGACCAGGTTCTCGCCGAAGTGCGCCGCCGTTTCTGACGCGCTCCCGGCGGGCGCAACCGATTCGTTCCGCGTCATTTAGCCGGCGATGAACACGCCGGCATTTTTCTCTTGACGGCGCAGTGCCCGTTTGTTAGTCTGTTTTTATTGAATCGCGCGACTCCGAAAGCGGGTCGCGCGTTTTGTTTTTAGGCGTTTTCTCCCCGCCGGACAACTCTTTCCCCTCCCGAACGTTGAGTCGCTCCCGCGCCGCGCGAAAGACGCCCCTCGCCGGCGGCCTCGCAGCGGAAAAGGCGCGCCGATGGCCGCTTTCGTTCGTCGCCGCCCTCTCGAAACCCGCGCCATAGAATCGCCGCCGATGCCCCCAGCGCGCCCCACCCTCTACCTGATCGACTCTCTCTCCAACATCCATCGCGCGTATCACGCCATCCAGCGCCTGTCGACCTCGTCCGGCCGGCCCACCAACGCGATCTACGGGTTCGTGAACATGCTGCGAAAGATGGTGCGGGAGCGGGCCCCCGACTACCTCGCCGCCGCCTGGGACGGGCCCGAGCGCACGGCCCGGCACGAGGCCTACGCCGACTACAAGGCGAACCGCCCCACGATGGCGGACGACCTCAAGAGCCAGCTGCCGGAGATCCGCCGCGTGCTCGCGGCCTACCGGATCCCCGTCCTCGAGATTCCGGGTTACGAGGCCGACGATGTGATCGGCACGCTGGCGACCAAGGCCGCCGCTCACGGCTTCGACGTCGTCATCGTCACGGCCGACAAGGACATGATGCAGCTCGTCGCGCCGGGAATCCGGATCTTCCACACCGGCCGCGAGATCTTCCTCGACGAGGCCGGCGTGAAGGAGTTCTTCGGCGTGCTACCCGGCCAGGTCGCCGACGTCCTGGCGCTCATGGGCGACAGCGTCGACAACATCCCCGGCGTGCCGGGCGTCGGGCAGGTCACGGCCAAAAAGTGGATCTCGACCTACGGCAGCCTCGAGAAGCTGCTCGAGAGGATGGACGAGATTCCGGGCAAGGTCGGAGAGAGCCTGCGGCAGCACCGCGAGGACGCCCTTCTGTCGCGCCGGCTGGCCGGCATCCCGACGGACCTGCCGGTCCCGTTCGAGCCCGAAACGCTCAAGCGTTCGGAGCCGGACCTCGAGAAGCTGAAAGCGATCTTCTCGGAGCTCGAGTTCTCGTCGCTCGCCGCCGAGATCCAGGGCGAGGCCGCCGCGCCGCCGGCCGCGCCTTCGCGAAGACTCGCCGCCGGCGAGGCCTTCGCGATGAAGCCCGGCGCGACTCTGGGAGTCTCGCTCCTCGGCAGCGGCGGCGACGTCCTCCTTGCCGTTTCCGACGGCGGCGAGACGCAGATCGCGGAAGAGCTCGCCGAGCGCGTCGCCGAAAGATGGCGGGCGCTCGACCGGCCCGATCTCTCGATCGCCGTGGCGGACGCCAAGCCGCTCGATGCGCTCCTCGCGCGGCATGGCGCCGCGATCGCCGCGGACGTCTTCGACGTCGGCCTCGCGCAGTACGTTCTGGCGCCCGGCGTCGCGAGCGCGGAGATCGACGCCATCGCCTTCGCGAGACTGCAGGCGCGGCTCCTCTCGGACAAGGAGGCCGGCGTCGCGGCCGGCGCGCTCGGGCCGGGCTACGAGATCGGCAGCGCCGACCGATGGCTCTCGGAGCGCGCGGTCGTCTCGAGGACGCTCGCGCCCGTTCTCGCCGCGGAGCTCGCGCGGCGTCCGGAGCTCGAGAAGGTCTACCGCGAGATGGAGCGGCCGCTGACCCCGGTCCTCGCGCGGATGGAGCTCGCGGGCGTCGCCGTGGACATCGCGTTCCTCCACGAGATGTCTCAGCGGATGGGCCGCGACCTGCGCGATCTCGAGCGCCGGATCTGGGCGGAAGCCGGCGAGGAGTTCAACGTCAACTCGCCGGTCAAGCTCGGGCAGATCCTCTTCGAGAAGCTCGGCTACCCGGTCCTGAAGAAGACCGCGAAGACCAAGTCCTCTTCGACGGGCGTCGAAGTCCTTTCCGACCTGGCCGAGCGCGGCTTCCCGCTCCCGAAACTCGTTCTCGAGTATCGCGAGATCTCGAAACTGAAGGGCACGTACGTCGACGCGCTGCCGGCGCTCGCCGACGCGCAGGGCCGCGTGCACACGTCCTACCGGCAGACCATCGCGGCGACTGGACGCCTCTCCTCGTCCGACCCGAATCTCCAGAACATCCCGATCCGGACGGCGGCCGGGCGGGAGATCCGCCGCGCGTTCGTCGCGCCCCCGGGCCACCAGCTCGTCGTCGCCGACTACTCCCAGATCGAGCTGCGGATCCTCGCCCACCTGTCGGCCGATCGGAACCTCATCGAAGCCTTCGAGCGCGGGGACGACATCCACCGGGCGACGGCGGCGAAGATCTTCAACGTCGCGCCGGACCTCGTCAGCTCCGAGATGCGGTTCGCGTCGAAGCGCATCAACTTCGCGCTCCTCTATGGCATGGCGGCGTTCACCCTCGGCAAGGAGCTCGGCGTGCCGACCGCCGAGGCCAAGGCCTACGTGGATTCTTACTTCGCGCAGTTCCCGAGCGTGCGCGCGTGCCTGGACGGCGTGCTCGCCGAAGCGCGCCGGACGAAGGAGGTCCGGACGATCTTCGGGCGGGTGCGCCCGATCCCTGACATCGCGGCGTCCAACGGCGCCGTCCGCTCCAACGCCGAGCGCATGGCGCTGAACGCTCCGTTCCAGGGCTCCGCCGCCGACGTCATCAAGATCGCGATGATCCGGCTGGACAAGGCGCTCGCGGAGCGCCGCCTCGCCTCGCGGCTGATCCTTCAGGTGCACGACGAGCTCGTCCTCGAGTCGCCGGACGCGGAGGTCGGCGCGGTCTCCGAGCTCGTGCGCGAAGTGATGGAAGGAGCGGCGGACCTCAAGGTCCGGCTGTCGGTCGAGGTCGGGTTCGGGCGGGACTGGCTCTCGGCGAAGTGACGCTGGAATCGCTTCGCTATACTTCTGTCAAAGCCATGAGACAGGGGATTGCCGCCGCGGCGCTGATCGCGCTGACGTCCGCCTTCACCGCGGCCCAGGACGCGGCGCCGCCCTCGGCCACGCCGCCCGCGCCGGTCGAGACGCCCGTGCCCGTTCCCGCGTCGCCCGCTCCGGCCCCGGCGGCCGCCGTCCCCGCGGCTCCCGCGGTCGCGATCCCGGCGCCGGCGCCGATCCTGCGCCTCTCCGACCCGCCGGTGATCGCCGTCGAGTCGCTGCCGGCCGACAATCCCTTCGCCTCGACGGCCGATTCGCCGGCGCTCGCCCCGGTCAAGCCCGCGACCGCCGACGCCGTCATTCCGACGACGCTCTACGCCGCCGTCCTCGTCGATCCGAAGGGAAAGGCGCTGAACGTCCGCCGGGCCCGCGATCCGATCCCGTCGCTCGGAGCCCAGACGCAGGGCTCGCTCATCCGGTGGTCCTTCGATCCGGCGCGTAAGGCCGGGCAGCCGGTCCAGACGTGGGCGTCGGTGCGGCTGGATCTCTCGGCCGAGGTGGACTCGCCGAAGATCGAGCAGTTTCTCCTGACGCCGATCACGGCGACGACGCCGATCCCGCAGCCGCTCGCGTGGGGAACCGACGCGTCGTGGCTGGAGGGCCTCAAGCCGGGGGCGCCGGCGGACGGCGTGATGTCCGTCGAGCAGGTCGACACGCCGCCCGTTCCCAAGAAGCAGCCATGGTCTTCGAGCTCCTACAAGGGGCCCTTCTCGGTTCGATTCTGGGTGCGCATCAATCCCTCGGGACACGTCGAGAAGGCGATCCCGATCGCCGCGAACGATCCGCTCTTCATCGCGTACTTCCGCAAGGCGATGGACGGCTGGCTCTTCCGCCCGGCGCGGAGCGGCACCGCCCCGGCGGCCACGTGGAATGAGCTGACGCTCGGCGGCCAGATCTCCTACTCGACGGATCTCAAGTCATCGGCGACTCTCCGCCAATCGCTCTGACGGATTCGGCGCGGCTCCACTCGGGAGCCTTCGCGCATCTCGCCGCGCGGCTGCTTCGCGCCCGGGCCTTCGTCGTCGGACGCCACGTCTTCCTCTCGCGCGGGAGCGGACGCGAGATTGCGCGCGGTTCGCCCGCGGGCCGCGTGCTGCTCGCGCACGAGCTCGTCCACGTCGAGCAGTACGCGCGCCTCGGCGTCGCGCGATTCCTGCGCCTCCATTTCGCCGACGACTTCCGCTCGCGGGCGCGCGGCCTCTCCCACGCCGCGGCCTACGACGCGATCGTGTTCGAGCGCGAGGCCGAAGAACGCGCGGCCGAAGTCGCTGCCGGACTCAACCCGGAAGGATCTCGCGGCGATCGCCCACGCGGCGCGTGACCTTCGATGCATCGAGGTGCTCGAGGAGCGGGATCGCGAGCCGACGCGTCAGACCGAACATCTCCTTGAATTCCGAAACGTCGAACGACTTCCGCCCGCTCGCGCGGAGCCTGCCGACGACGCCGTCCACCGCCTCGCGAGACACGAGCCAGCCGCCCGGCAGCCGCGCGAGATCGCCCTTTTTGGCGAGGTAGCCGAGCAGGCCCTCGACCACCTTCGGGTGGTGCCGGACCCGCGAGACGACCTCCGCCGGAGACGGCGGATCGAGCCCGCGCTCGCGGAAGAATTTCACGATGAGCGCGGAAAGATCCCGCTCCTTCGGGTCGAGATCCTCGCGGCCGGGCGGGCGCGCTTCGTCGCCGGCGAGCTGGAAGACCCCGCGCGCCGCGAGCGCCGACTCGACGGCCTCCGCCCAGCCCGGCTCGGCGCCGGGCAGGATCTTCCCGAGCAGCGTCCCGCGCGGCATTCCGACGGACGCGCCGCCCCGAGCGAGATACGCGGCGATTTCCGCGGACGCACGTTCGGCGAGGAGCGTGAGGGTCGCTCCGGACATGTAGCGCTCCGGCGAGCGGCGCAACCGATGGGCACGGCCGGCGGCGATCGCCGGCGCCATCGCCGCGCGGATCTCCGCCGCCGGGACGCCGGCCCGCGCCGCGAGATCCTCCTCGCCGGCACCGTGCTCCCGCGCCTGTTCGACCCAGAGGACGGCCCGCTCGGCGAGATCGCCGCGCTCGAGGCGGTCGAGCCGCGGCCGCTCCTCGGCGCGCCGCCGTCCGACGGGAGGCCACAGAGGATCGAGCACGACGCCTCCGCCAATCGTCTCGACCGGAGAGAGACGTCGCAGGACGAATCGGTCCCCCGGCGAAACCGGAAGCGGCTCCGAGAGCCGGAGCTGCACGCGCGCCGATCCGCCGGACGGAATCTCGGGCCCGTCGAGAACGCGCGCGCGCGCCCGAACCTCCGCGGAGTAATGGTGGAGCGAGAGCCGGTCTCCCGACTTCACCGGCGGCGCCGACGCGAGAAGCGTCACGCGCGCGGTCCACAGCGGCGACACGGGAAACGCCCCCGGTCCGGTGAGCGTCAGACCGCGCCGGAGGTCCGAAAGCTCGACGCCCGCGAGATTCGCGCTGACGCGCTCGCCGGCGCGCGCCTCCGGAGTCTCTCGCCCGTGCACCTCGAGGCGCCGCACACGGACCGCACGGCCGCCCGGCTCGAGCGCAAGCTTCTGCTCGCGCGAGATCGTTCCCGAGACGAGGCTCCCGGTCACGACCGGCCCGAACCCGGCGACGTGAAACGCACGGTCGATCGGGAGACGGACGGCGCTTCGTTCCCGCGCCGCCTCGGACTCCGGACGCGCGAGGGCCAGGAGAGCCGCGCGGAGCGCCTCGAGGCCTTCGCCGCTCTTCGACGAGACGGGCACGACCGGCGCCGCCTCGAGCGGCGAGCCGGCGAGAAGGTCGCGCACGTCGTCCGCCGTCACGGCGGCAAGCTCCGGCGCGACACGGTCGATCTTCGTCACCGCCACGACGCCGCGCGCGATGCCCAGCAGGCGCACGATCTCGAAGTGCTCGCGCGTCTGCGGCATCACCGATTCGTCGGCGGCGACGACGAGCAGCACGGCGTCGATGCCGCCCGCGCCCGCCAGCATGTTCCGCACGAACCGCTCGTGCCCCGGCACGTCCACGAACGAGACGCGGACGCCCTCCCACTCGGCGTGCGCGAAGCCGAGGTCGATCGTGATGCCGCGCCGCTTCTCTTCGGGCAGACGGTCGGCGTCGATGCCGGTCAGGGCCTTCACGAGCGCGGTCTTGCCGTGATCGATGTGCCCGGCCGTCCCGACGACGAATCGCCTCACGCCGGAGAGGCTAACGCAGACCGCGGTGATAGCCTCCCGCCATGCAGGATCGCCTCGAATCGGATTTGAAGTCGGCGCTCAAAGCCGGCGACAAGCGCCGCGTCTCGACGCTGCGCCTCCTCCTCGCCGCGTTGAAGAACGAGCGCATCCAGGCCCAGCGCGCGCTGACCGGCGAGGAAGTCGAGGCGGCCATCCGCCGGGCCATCAAGCAGCGGCGCGAGGCGATCGAGCAGTACGAACGCGGCGGAAGGAAAGACCTCGTCGAGTCGGAGAGCGAGGAGCTCGCGATCCTCCAGGGCTATCTGCCTCAGGGCCTGAGCGAGGCGGAGGTCGAGCAGGCCGTCCGCGACGTGATGGCGGAGAAGGGCTTCACTTCGGTCAAAGACGTCGGGCTCGTGATGAAGGAACTGATGGCGCGCCACCGCGGCCGGCTCGACGGAAAACTGGCCCAGGAGATCGCCCGCCGCCTGCTGTCGTGACCTCCGGAGCGGGACCTCAGGAGGTCGAGGTCAAGCTCCCGGCGACGGACCTCGCGGACGTGCGCCGCCGGCTCGAGGAGCTCGGTGCCACGCTCGAGGAGGAGCGGCACGACGAGTCGAACGACCTCTTCGACGACGCCGCGGGATCCCTCGCCGGCTCGGGCCGCGCTTTGAGACTGCGCCGCGCGCAGGGACGCGGCATCCTGACATTCAAGGGCGCCGCGCGCTTCACCCAGGGCGTCAAGTCCCGCGAGGAACGCGAGACGGTCGTCGGCGAGCCCGGCGAGATGGAGGCGATCCTCGAGCGCCTCGGGTTCCGGCGGAAGTTCCGGTACGAGAAGCGCCGCGAGGAGTGGCGTTTCTCCGACTGTGACGTGGCGCTCGACGAAACGCCGATCGGAGACTTCGTGGAGATCGAGGGCGATCCCGCGGCGATCCGCAAGGCCGTCGCCGCGCTCGCGCTCGATTTCGCTTCGGCGATCCCGTACTCCTACGCCGGGCTGTATGCGCGCAAGCGCAAGGAGGATCCCGCTCTCCCCGAAGACATGGTCTTCGCCGCCCCGCCGCGATGAAGGCTTTTCTCCTCGCCGCCGGACTCGGCGAACGCTTCCAGCCCGTCACCCGGACCCTCCCGAAACCCCTACTCCCCTTCCTCAACGTGCCGCTCGTCGCCGCCCATCTCGAGCGGCTTCGCCGTGCCGGCGTGCGCGAGGCGGGCGTCAATCTCCATCACCTGGGCGACCAGATCGAGAGCCGCCTCCGCGAGCATCCGGGCGAGCTTCCGAAGCTCCAGTTCTTCTGGGAGCCGCGGATCCTGGGGACCGCCGGCGCCTTGCGCAACGCGCGGACTTTTCTCGAGGGCGACGCGTTCCTCGTCGTGAACGCCGACGCCGCGATCGCCTTCGATCCGGCCGCGCTTTTCGAGCGGCACCGTCGGTCGCGCGCCGCCGCGACGCTCCTCGTCGTCGACAATCGCGAGCCCCGCCGGTACACGCCGCTGCAGCCCGAAGGGGATGCGATCGCGCGCTTCGGCGGCATAGGCCCAACCCCGCTCCTCTACACCGGCGTGTGCGTTCTCTCGCCCGACGTGCTCGGCCGGATCCCGCCCGGCGAGGCCTCGCTCGTGAAAGATCTGTGGGAGCCTCTGATCGCCGACGGCCGGCAGGTCGCCTGGATGCGCCACGATGGGGCCTTCGGGGATCTCGGCCGACCGAGCGATTTTCTGCGCGCGACGCTCGAAGCGCTCGCGGGCGCTTTCCCCATGCCGCATGGCGCCGGCGAATTCGACGCCGCGGCGCGCGTCCTCACGTTGACGCCCCGCGACGGCTTCGAAGTCTCGCAGAGCGTGCTCGGGAGGGTGCGGATCGGCGCCGGAGCGCAGATCGCGCAGAGCGCGGTCTGGAGCGGCGTGGAGATCGGGCCGGGCGCCCGCCTCTCGCGCTGTCTCGCCGCGGGCGGCGTCGTTCGACCCGGCGCGTCGCACGAGGAAGTCCTTCTCTGGGGCCGGCCCGGAGAGGACGCCGCGGCGATTCCCCTCGGCTGACGAACGGCGTCCGCGCCGGATCCGATCGCGGCCGAGAACGAACTTCACTCCGTCCATCGGCGGTCCCCGCGCCGGTAATAGAGCGTCCGGATCTTTCCCGTGCGTCCGTAGACGCGCACGACGGCCATCCGGTCGTGCCCGTCCCAGAGATAGATCGAGCCCGGCGTGGACTCCCCGAGGGGAGAGAACGAGCAGATGTCCGAACGGTTGAAGCGGATCGGATCGTCGACGCTTCCCGAAAGTCTCCCCGAACCGTCCGGGTCCGGTATCGAGGCGCCCCTCATGATGCCCGGGCGCACGTCGTCACGCGACCAGATCACGAGAGCCCCGACCGAGCGGTCGACGCCGCTCGCGATCTCGGCGCTGCGCACGCCGTTTCCGTTCCCGTCGCCGTAGATGGCCCATTCGGCGCGCCCGTCCCGGATCCGGTACTTCAACCCGACGTTGACTCCCTGCGTGATCGCGTACATCCGCGCGCGGTAGAGCGCCGCGCCGACTTCGGCGGCCGCCGATCGAATCGACACGACCGCGCGTAGATGGTTGACCCCCGCGCCGGCCGCCGCGGCGACCGCGACGAGAATCGCGAGCGCTCCGACGAGCTCGACCGACGACAGTCCGGTCGCGGGCGGAGGAGACCCGGGGCCGCCGAAGCGGCCCCGGGCGGGCGGGGTGGTCACCGTCCCTTGCCCACCGGGACGGTGGAGGCGGGGGCTTTCTTCGCCGACGCGCCGCGCGAACGGCCGCGGGAAGAGCCGGAGCGGATCTTTTCGGTCACCGTCGTCGGGCCGGAGACCGTGACATAGGGCTTGAGGGTGACGAACAGTTTTTCGCCGATCCCTTTGACCTCCATGAGGTCGTCGGGACGGGCGAAGTTGCCGTGCTCCTTGCGGTAGTCGACGATGCGCTCGGCGACTTTCTCGCCGATGCGCGGCAGCAGTGCGAGCTGCGCGGCCGTCGCCTGGTTGATGTTGACCTTGCCGGCCGACGTGGCGGCCGGAGCGGCCGCGGCCGGAGAAGCCGGCGCGTCTCCATCGCCGGCGAGCGCCGCCGCGACTCCGAGCAGAAGGCTCGCGGCGCCCGCGAGAATGATCTTCCGGTGCATGCGATTCTCCTTTCCAGGTGATTGCGGTTTCGTTCTGCGTGAATCGATCGTTGTGTCCTCATCGGGTCCCGCGATCAGGCGTTCTCCATCGGCACCTCCTCGAAGTTGTTCGCGCGGTTCGAGAAGGCGAAGCGCGTGCCGGATCGGGCGACGGCGCGCAAACTCCGGAGCGAAAACCGGTTAGGCGCCCGGGGGCCCGGAAGCGGCGCCGGAAAAGTGGAAACGATTTCTGACGCGCGATCGGCGATGCGCGCGCGCGCCGTTACGCGTCAACGACTTCGACGGCGGAAAGCTCTCTTGTCGGGGGGAGAAAACCTTGTCACCCCGGCTTCGGGCCACTGCCGGGCGCCCCCGGGGCCCCGCGTTAGACTGCCGGGCCGTGGCCGGAGAGCTCGTCGTCGGCGTGTCGGGAGGCTCGGGCGCGCACCTCGCGAAGCGCTTCGTCGAGCGCATCGCGGGATCCCGCGGCCTCTCGAGGATCCACCTGGTCCTCTCCGATGCGGCGCTCGAGGTCGCGCGCAACGAGATCGACTCCGCAATCGACTCGCCCGCGGACTGGATCGCGCGCCTGGCGCTCCCCCGGGCCGCCGGGCGCCGCCTGACGGTTCACGCCAACGGCGATCTCGCGGCGCCGATCTCCTCCGGCTCCCATCCGGTGCGCGGCATGATCGTCATCCCGTGCAGCGCCGGAACGCTCGGCGCGATTGCCAACGGGATTTCCCGCGACCTGCTGCAGCGCGCGGCCGACGTCCAGCTGAAGGAGCGCCGGCCGCTCGTCCTCGCGTTCCGGGAGACGCCTTACTCCCTGGTTCACATCGAGAACATGCGCCGCGCGACGCTCGCCGGCGCGATCGTGGCGCCGCCGTCGCCGGCCTTCTACGTGGACACGCCCGACACGACGCGGCTGCTCGACGCCTACTGCGTCCGGGCGGCGCGCCTTCTGGGGCTCGAGATTCCGGACGGAGATTTTCGGTGGAAGGGAACCCGCCGCCGCAAGCGCCCGTGAGCGCCGGGACGGGAGGGGCCTTCCGGTCGCTCCGCACGACGCTCGAGATGATCCGGTTTTCACACACGCTCTTCGCGCTGCCTTTCGCGCTGCTCTCGGCGGTCCTCGCGGCCGGAGGAGTGCCGGATCTCGCGACCCTCGGGAAGATCCTCCTCGCAATGGTCGGCGCGCGCAGCGCCGCGATGGCGCAGAACCGCCTCGCCGATCGCGACCTCGACGCGGCCAACCCGCGGACCGCCGCGCGCGCGCTTCCCTCCGGCGCGCTGTCGGCGCGTTTCGTCCGGATCTTTCTCGCGGCGTCGGTCGTCCTGTTTCTCGCGGCCGCCGCGAGCCTGAACCGCCTGACGCTGCTGCTCTCGCCCGTGGCCCTCGCGCTCGTGCTCCTCTACTCGTACACGAAGCGATTCACGTGGGCGTCGCACCTCGTGCTCGGCCTCTGCCTCGCGATCGCGCCTGTGGGCGCCTGGATCGCGGTGCGCGGCTCCTTCGCGGCGCTCCCCGTGCTCCTCGGCGCGGCGGTCCTGTGCTGGACGGCGGGCTTCGACGTGATCTACGCGCTCCAGGACGAAGTGCACGACCGCGGCGCGGGCCTCCATTCGATTCCCGCGCGCTTCGGGGCCTGGCGGGCGCTCGCGATCTCGTCCGCACTTCACGTGGCGATGATCGGATTCCTCGTCCTCGCCTGGCGTACGGCGGGCGGCGGCGCGCTCTTCGCGGCCGGCATCGCCCTGACGGCGGCCGCCCTCGTCTGGCAGCACGCGATCGTCCGCCCGGGAGACCTCTCGCGCGTCAACGCGGCGTTCTTCACCGCCAACGGGTTCGTGTCGGTGGTGCTCGCCGCGTGCGGCATCGCGGATGTGCTGTGGAGGTAGTTGTCGGTTCTCAGTTCTCAGTCATCAGTTCCGGAACTGAAAACGGAAAACTGATAACTGATAACTTATTCACATGGCGATCCCCTCGGAAGGCGACGTCCAACTGCGCCATGTCGCGATCGACGGGCCGATCGGCGTCGGGAAGACGTCGCTCGTGCAGCTGCTCGCCCGGAAGTTCCACGGCACGCAGGCCCTCGAGGACGTGGACAACCCGTTTCTGCCGGAGTTCTACAAACGGAAGAAGGGGGCCGCCTTCCAGACGCAGCTCTTCTTCCTCCTCTCGCGCTACCAGCAGCAGCGCGAGATCGCGCAGATCGACCTCTTCCAGAACCTCGTCGTGGCCGACTACCACTTTCCGAAGGACAAGATCTTCGCCTGCCTGAATCTCGACGACTCGGAGCTCCTGATCTACGACCGCCTCTACAACCTGCTCTCCGAATCGGTCCCGAAGCCCGACCTCGTCATCTACCTGCAGGGGTCTCTCGAGACCTGCATGAAGCGGATCAAGAAGGCCGGCCGGTCCTTCGAGAAGGGGATCACGCCGGAGTACGTCGCGCAGCTGATCGAGGCCTACAACTACTACTTCTACCATTACGAGGAGACGCCGCTTCTCGTCGTGGACACCAACGAGATCGACTTCGTGAACCGCCCGGCGGACTTCGAGGACCTCGTGACGCAGATCCAGAAGGCCAGGAAGGGCGTCCAGTACTACGTGCCGGCGGGCAGCCGGGAGTAGCGCCCGTTCCGCCCGGCATATAATCCCCGCCTCGCCCTTTTCGGCGGCGATCCCGGACGTTCGGGACGTCGACCGAAGGGAAAGGAGCGAACCATGGCTACGACGGCCACCCTCTCGGAGATCTCTCCCGTCAGCGTTCCCGCGCTCGCCGCCGCCAAGGGCCGGGAAAAGATCGCCATGCTGACCGTCTACGACGCGCCCTCCGCGCGCCTGCTGGACGAGGCCGGTGTCGACGTGCTGCTCGTCGGCGACTCGGTCGAGATGACCGTGTACGGCGAGTCCTCGACCCTCTCGGCCACGATGGATTCGATGATCCGCCATTCGCGCGCCGTCTCGCGCGCCGCCAGGCGCGCGCTCGTCGTGGGCGACATGCCGTTTCTCTCCTATCAGGCCGACGCCGCCGAGGCCGTGCGAAACGCCGGCCGCTTCCTTTCGGAGGGCGGCTGCGGAGCCGTGAAGGTCGAAGGAGGCCGCCGCATCCTGCCGGCCGTCTCGGCGATCCTCGCCGCGGACATCCCCGTCATGGGCCACATCGGCCTGACGCCGCAGTCCTTCCGCAAGCTCGGCGGCTACAAGGTTCAGGGCCGGGACGCGGGCGCGGCGCACGAGATCCTTGAGGACGCGACGGCGCTCGCCGAGGCGGGCTGCTTCGCGCTGGTTCTCGAGTGCGTGCCGGAAACGCTCGCGGCCGAGATCACGCGCGCGATCCGAATCCCGACGCTCGGCATCGGCGCGGGCGCCGCCTGCGACGGGCAGGTGCTCGTGTTCCACGACGTGATGGGCTGGAACCCGGACTTCAAGCCGAAGTTCGCGCGGCGGTACGCCGACATCGCGTCCGTCATCGGCCAGGCCGCGCGCGACTTCACGCGGGACGTGAAGAGCGGGAACTTCCCTTCGAGCGAAGAGTCCTTCTCGGGCGAGAAGACGCAGTTGAGGCGGGTGTATTAGCTGTCAGCTTTCAGCTGTCAGCTCTCAGCCACAATCGCGACCAGCCGTCCGGCTGAAAGCTGACAGCTGAGAGCTGATGGCTTGCAACTTGAAGACCGCAGAATCCCTCGAGCCTCTGCGCGCGCTCCTCCGCGACGCGCGAACGTCCGGGAAATCCATCGGCCTCGTTCCCACCATGGGAGCCCTGCACGAGGGGCATCTCTCGCTCGTGCGCCGCGCGCGGCGGGAGTGCGGCTTCACGGTCGCCTCGATCTTCGTGAACCCGCTCCAGTTCGGGCCGAGCGAGGACCTCGCGCGCTATCCGCGACGCCCCGAGGAGGACGCTGCGCTCCTCGCAGACGAAGGCGTCGATCTCCTCTACCGGCCCGACGCGTCGGCGATGTACCCGTCGGATTTCTCGACCGCGGTCGAGGTGCGCGGCGTGTCGGACGGCGGCGAGGGCTCGGTCCGCCCCGGGCACTTCCTCGGCGTGGCGACGGTCGTCGCGAAGCTCTTCCTCCAGGTCGCGCCCGACGTCGCCTACTTCGGCCGCAAGGATCTGCAGCAGGTCGCCGTGATCCGGCGGATGACGCGGGACCTGGACTTCCCGCTGCGCCTCGTCGTCGGCGAGACCGTCCGCGAGCCGGACGGCCTCGCGCTCTCCTCGCGCAACGCGTATCTCTCGCCCGAGGAGCGCAAACATGCCGCGCTCTTCCCGAAGGCTCTTTTCGCCGCGCGGGACCGTGCCGACGCCGGGGAGACGGACGCGCGACGCCTCGGGAACGAGACGCGGACCGAGCTCGAGCGCGCCGGGTTCACCGTGGACTACGCCGAGGTCGTCGATCCCGAAACGATGCGGCCGCTCGACCGGGTCGCGCCGGGCGCGGCCCTCGCCGCCGCGATCCGACTCGGGAAGACCCGCCTCATCGACAACGTTTCGCTGGACGGTCCCAGGGAGCGATAGAGTTCCATTCGTGAGCACGACCCTCGACACGCCGGCGCCCTCGCCGGCCGCGACTTCTTCCGATCCTTTCGTCTTCGGCGGACGGACGTTCGCGTCGCGCCTCATCGTCGGGACCGGAAAGTACTCTACGTTTCCGTTGATGAAGGAGGCGCTCGAGGCTTCGGCCGCCGACATCGTGACGGTCGCGGTCCGCCGTGTGAACTTGACGGACCGGTCGAAGGAGTCTCTCCTCGACTGGGTCCCGAAGGGCATGACGCTGCTGCCCAACACCGCCGGCTGCTACACGGCGGAAGACGCCGTGCGCGCCGCGCGGCTCGGCCGCGAAGTCGGCCTGTCGAACTGGGTGAAGCTCGAGGTCCTGGGAGACGAGCAGACGCTCTGGCCGGACAACGAGGCGCTCCTCGCGGCGACGAAGACACTCGTCGCGGAGGGCTTCGTCGTGTTCCCTTACACCTCCGACGATCCGATCGTGGCGCGGCGGCTCGAGGACGCGGGCGCCGCCGCGGTGATGCCGCTCGGCGCGCCGATCGGCTCGGGCCTGGGCATTCAGAACCCGAACAACATCGCGATCATCCTCGAGCGCGCGAAGGTGCCGGTGATCGTGGACGCCGGCGTCGGCACCGCCTCGGACGCGTGCGTCGCGATGGAGCTCGGGGCGGCGGGCGTGCTCATGAATACGGGCATCGCCGGCGCGAAGGACCCGGTCCGCATGGCGCGCGCGATGCGCGACGCCGTCCGAGCCGGACGGGACGCCTACCTCGCCGGCCGCATCCCCAGAAAACGCTACGCGACGGCCTCTTCCCCGCTCGAAGGCATCATCGGCCGATAGCCGTAAGTCCTTAGTCCTGAGTCTTTTGTCACTGGCCGGTGGCCGCGTTCGATCTCGGCCGATTGGGCTAGGCACTAAGTACCAGAAACGAAAGGCTTGCACGCCGCAAACGTGCATGCTACCGTCCGCCAGCTTTACGAGAGCCCCGCACAAGTCAGCCGCCACACTTATGTTTGTCCTTCCCCTTTCCGTACGCCCTTGCGGGGAGACGTGCGCGCTTCCGAAAGGGGGTCGGTCCTAGAGAAATCTTTTCGGGCGGCTCCGCGAGACGTCGCAACCGCTCGGGTAATCGCGTGGCAACGAATCGTCGTTCAATTTTTTCAAGGGACGCCATGCCGGCGTCCCGGACGGGTAAAAACCCAGGAGATCGGCAAGTTTCATGATGCAGCAATACACGGACAAGAACCTGACCTGCGTGGACTGCGGGGCGACGTTCCTCTTTTCGGCGGACGACCAGGAGTTCTACGCGCGCAAGGGCTTCACCAACGAGCCCAAGCGCTGCAAGCTGTGCCGCGACAAGCGCAAGGCCGCCTCGGGTGAGGGGCGCGAGCGCACTTTTTACGACGTGACGTGCGACGGCTGCGGCAAGCAGACGCAGGTCCCGTTCAACCCCACCAACGGCAAGCCGGTCTATTGCCGCGAGTGCTACTCGGCACGCCGCGCGCAGCAGGCCTACTGATTCCGATTCCTTCCATTTCGGGAAAGCCCCGGCGCTGCCGGGGCTTTTTTTTGCTATCGTGCGAGCGCGGCCGCCGCGACGGCGTCGCCGCGAGCGTGAACCGGCTTTGAGAGCGTCGTCCCAAACTGCAGCTCCCGTCCGCGCCGCGGCGTCCCTCTCCGACGCAATCGGCAACACTCCCCTCGTCGAGCTCCCCCGCTTCGCCCGGGGCGCCGCCCGCATCGTGGCGAAGCTCGAGTGGTTCAACCCCGGCGGCAGCGTCAAGGACCGGATCGCGCGCACCATGATCGAAGACGCCGAGCGCCGCGGCCTGCTCCGGGCGGGCGGCACGATCGTCGAGCCCACATCCGGCAACACCGGCGTCGCGCTCGCGATGCTCGCGGCGGCGCGCGGCTACCGGTGCGTCGTCGTCATGCCGGAGGGCTACGGCCAGGTCAAGGCCAAGCTGATGGCGGGATTCGGCGCCGAGGTCGTCCGCACGCCCGCCGGTGTCCGAATGAGCGGCGCGATCGAGCGAGCACGCGCGATCGCCGCCGAAACCGCGGGAGCCTATCTCCCCAATCAGTTCGCCAATCCCCTCAATCCCCGAACCCACTTCGAAACGACCGGACCTGAAATCGCCCGCGTGCTCGGCGACGCGATCGACGCCTGGGTCGCGGGCGTCGGGACGACGGGGACCTTCGTCGGGGTCGCGCGCTATCTCTCGGGCCGCATTCCCGGACTCCTCCGCGTCGCCGCGGAGCCTCAGGGGTCGATCCTCGGCGGCGGGCCGCCCGGCGACCACAAGGTCGAGGGCGTCGGCCTCTCGTTCCTGCCCGAGATCCTCGACCGCGGCGTCATCGACGAGGTCGTGACGATCCCGGATGCCGAGGCCTTCGACGCCTGCCGCCGCCTCGCGCGGGAGGACGGTCTCCTCGCCGGCGGCTCCTCGGGCCTCGCCGCGGCGGCGGCGCTCCGGGTGGCGAAGCAATTGGGGCCGGGCAAGACCGTCGTCACCCTCTTCCCGGACGGGGCGGAGCGATATCCGGGTCAGGGAATTCTCGAATAAGCTTTCAGCTCTCAGCCGTCAGCTCTCAGCCGGATTTCGAACCGATCCCTTCTGGCTGATAGCTGTTAGCTGTTAGCTGTTAGCTGTTAGCTGTTAGCTGACATCGGGAGCATAGCGACATGGGCTTTTCGACCGACTGCATCCACGCGGGAAACGAGCCGGACCCGTCGACCGGCGCCGTCGCGGTCCCGATCTACCAGACCTCGACGTACGTCCAGGAAGCGCTCGGCAAGCACAAGGGCTACGAGTACGCGCGGACGCAGAACCCGACGCGGCACGCGCTCGAGGAGAACATGGCGGTTCTCGAGGGCGGCGCCGGCGCGCGCGCGTTCGCGTCCGGCATGGCGGCGATCACGGCGATCTCGACGTTCGCGAAGGCGGGCGATCACGTCGTCTGTTCCAACATGACCTACGGCGGCACGTACCGCTACTACACGAAGATCCAGGCGCGCTACGGCGTCGAGTTCACCTTCGTCGACACGGCGAACGACGAAGAGGTCCGCCGGGCCTTCCGCCCGAACACGAAGATGCTCCACCTCGAGTCGCCAACGAACCCGACGCTCCGGCTCTGCGACATCGCGAAGCTGTCGGCGTTCGCCCACGGGAAGGGCGCGATGGTCGTCGTGGACAACACCTTCTGCTCCCCGTACCTGCAGCGGCCGCTCGACATCGGCGCCGACATCGTCATGCACTCGACGACCAAGTTCCTGAACGGCCACTCCGACTCGATCGGCGGCATCGCGGTCGCGAAGAAGCCCGACCACGTGGAGTGGCTCTCGTTCGTGCAGAACAGCTCGGGCGCGATCCTGTCGCCCTTCGACTCCTGGCTCGTGCTCCGCGGGATCAAGACGCTCGTCGTGCGGATGGAGCGGCACGAGGCGAACGGACGCGCTGTCGCCGCGTGGCTCGCGACGCAGAAGAAGATCTGCAAGGTCAACTACCCGGGCCTGCCCGATCACCCGCAATACGCGCTCGCGCAGAAGCAGATGAAGGGATTCGGGGCGATGATCTCCTTCGACCTCGGATCGTTCGAGAAGGCCGGGGCGTTCCTCGCGAGGTTGAAGCTCTGCTCGCTCGGCGAGAGCCTCGGCGGCGTCGAGACGCTCATTTCGCATCCGGCGACGATGACCCACGGGTCGATCCCCGAGGCCGAGCGCAACCGTCTCGGCGTCACGGCGGGGCTCGTGCGCATCTCGGTCGGCATCGAGGACGTCGAGGATCTGATCGCCGATCTCGAGCAGGCGCTCGCCGCAGCGTAGCCGGTGGCGCTCTTCGCCGCCGCGCTTCTGACGCTCGCCACGCTTTCGGCCCCCTCGCCGACCCGCACGCCGGCACCCGATCCCGGAGCGGGCGCGCTCTCCGCCGTCAACGCCGCGCGTGCGAGGGCCGGTGCCGCGCCGCTGTCCGAGAACGCGACGCTCGATCGCGTGGCGCAGGCTTCGGCGGAGCGCGTCGCCAACGCCCGCACGGTGGAGGAGGCCGACGGCGCCGGCAAGGACATCGGCAAGCGCGTCACGGCCGCGGGCTACGGGCACCGCCGCGTCGTCGAGATCGTCCTGATCGGCGACGGCGACCTCCCGGCGCGCCTCGCGCGGCTCCGCGACTCGGATCCCGAGACCTTCGCCGACGTGGTCGCTCCCGACTATCAGGATCTCGGCTTCGGGCGGGCGGAGGGCGCCTCCGGGACGGTTCGGACGCTCGTCTTCGGCCTGTCCCTCTCCGGGGAGTTCACGGAGCGCGCGGCAGCGCTCGGCGACCTGCGCGCCGTCCGCGCCGACATGCTCGCGCGCGTCAACGGCGCGCGCGCCGCGAATCGGCTGCCGCCGCTCCTCGAGAATCCTTCCCTCGACGCCGCGGCGCAGAACCACGCCGAGGACATGATCCGCCGCTCCTACTACGCGCACGACAGCCCCGACGGTTCGACCGTCATGGAGCGCGTCCGGCGCGTCGGCTACCCCGCGGCGGCCGTCGGCGAGAACATCGGCGAAGGGCAGGCCACCGCCGCCGAGGTCTTCGACGGCTGGATGAAGAGCCCGAAGCACCGCGACCACATCCTGTCCCTGACGCTGCGCGAGATCGGCATCGGCGTCGCCTTCGGCAAGAACGGCCGCGGTTACGAGATCGTCTGGGTCCAGGATTTCGCCACGCCGCGTTGACGTCGCGCTGATATTCTGGCCGGCCCGAGGAGGTGCGATGAGCGGAGTACGGGTTCTCGTCGGCACGAAGAAGGGTGCGTTCGTTCTCGAGTCCGACGGCCAGCGACAGAAGTGGGACGTGTCGGGCCCGCACTTCGCGGGCTGGGAGATCTACCACCTCAAGGGATCGCCCGCGGATCCGAACCGCCTCTACGCTTCGCAGACCAGCGGCTGGTTCGGCCAGGTCATCCAGCGATCGAGCGACGCCGGGAAGACGTGGGAGACCGTCGGCAACAAGTTCGAATACGTCGGCGACCCCGGGACCCACAGGCACTACGACGCCACGCAGAAGCCCTGGAAGTTCACGCGCGTCTGGCACCTCGAGCCGTCGCCCGACGATCCGGAGACGGTCTACGCAGGCATCGAGGACGCAGCCATTTTCCGTTCGTCCGACGGCGCGCAGACGTGGGAGGAGCTCCCGGCGCTGCGGAGCGTCAAGGGCGACCTCTGGCAGCCGGGCGCGGGCGGCATGTGCCTCCACACGATTCTCCTCGACCCGAAGGACCCGAAGCGCCTCTTCGTCGCGATCTCGGCCGCCGGCGCGTTTCGGAGCGAGGACGGCGGCAAGTCCTGGCGCGTCGCGACGAAGGGGCTCGAGTCGCGCTACGAGCTCCCCGACCCGAAGGCCGAGGTGGGCCATTGCGTCCACCACGTCGCGAAGCACCCGTCGCGCCCGAACGTCCTCTTCATGCAGAAGCACTGGGACGTGCTGCGAAGCGACGACGGCGGGGACTCCTGGCGCGAGGTGAGCGGCAACCTGCCGACCGACTTCGGCTTCGTCATCGACGTGCATGCGCACGAGCCGGAGACCGTTTACGTCGTCCCGATCAAGAGCGACTCGGAGCACTATCCGCCGGAGGGAAAGCTCCGCGTGTACCGCAGCCGTTCGGGCGGCAACGAGTGGGAGGCGCTGACGAGGGGACTGCCGCAGAAGGACTGCTACGTCAACGTGCTCCGCGACGCGATGGCGGTGGACCTGCTCGACGAGTGCGGCGTGTATTTCGGGACGACGGGCGGGCAGGTATACGCGTCCGCCGACGCCGGCGACAACTGGGCGCCGATCGTGCGCGACCTGCCCGCGGTCCTGTCCGTCGAGGTCCAGACCCTGCCGTGATCCGCGTCGTCCTGCCGACGCACCTGCGCACGCTCGCGCGCGTCTCCGGAGAGGTGAGCCTGGAGGTCGCCGGCCCGGTCACGCGCCAAAGGATCCTCGACGCGCTCGAGGCGCGTTATCCCATGCTCCGCGGAACGATCCGGGACCACGCGACGCGCGAGCGCCGGCCGTTCATCCGGTTCTTCGCGTGCCAGGAGGATCTGTCGCTCGATCCTCCGGACGCGGCGCTGCCCGAGGCCGTGACGAGGGGCGTCGAGCCGTTCCTGATCGTCGGCGCGATGGCGGGCGGGTAGCCGTCGCTCGCGCCGTCGCTCGGGATCCCGCTTCGCGACCGGCGCTCGGCTCGGCCAAAGGACCTCGACCGCTCGCCGGTCAGAACCGCTTCGCGGAGACTCCTCGCGCCGCGAACGCAGGTTCGATCAAGGCGACGAGCGTGGTGCCGTCTCCCGTGACGGTCAATTCGATGTCCTGCGGAAGGTGCCGCCCCTCGAGCCACACGATCGACTGGTGCGCGAGCTCGTCGTTCAGCTTTTCGACGGCGTGCTCGAGACCGCTCAGGGTCGAGATGTCCGCGATCTCCCCCCAGTCGGCGAACGCGCGGGGCCGCTTTTCCGTCGGCAAGAAGCTCCAGACGAAGAGCGGCACGCGCAGAAGCTCGAGGTACCGCCGCACGGCCGCCGGCTTGTACAGGCTCTCGTCCGCGGCGTCGCTGGCGAGCACCAGGACGACCGCGCGCCGCGAGTAACCGCCGAACGCACGCAAACCCGCCAGCGCGACCGCGTCGGCGAAGCGGCGAGGCCGGTCCGTGTTTCCGGGATAATCCACGCGCGTCAGCAAGAACCGGAAATCGGTCATCCACCCGGCGAACGCGTGCGAGCTTTCGAACAGCTCGTTGGAGATCCCCGAGTCGACGACCTGGCTCGCGACCGGCCAGAGGATGCGCAGGCGGTCGTCCGGATCGAGGGCCATCCGTTCCGCTCCGTAACCGGGGTCCCGCGTCGTTCCCGTGAACCCCGCCGTCGAGGGCCGGTTGCCCGTGATGCGCCGGAAGACGCGCTGCGCCTCTTTCGTGTCGAGGTCCCGAACGACCAGGACCTCGGCCGGGCCATGCTCGACGGCGGCGACCTCGAGCGTCTCGCCGCCCTTCTTTTGGAATCGCCCGCGCAGCGTCTCGACCTTCGGCGCTTTGGCCTTCTTCGTCGCGACGGGCACGGCGGTCAGCTCGGTCTTCGCCTCGCTCGCCGAGCCGCCGCCGATCACGCGGTCGCTGCGGGTCGACACGTCGTTGGGATACTCGAGCGAGGCGGTGAGCACGTGGAGAGCCGCGGGGTCGTACGCCGGGAGCGCCACGCGCTGGGACGCGTCGAGAGCGAGCGGCTTGCCGTCGAAGGTGACGGCGACTTTCGTCGGTTTCGCGCCCAGCACGCTCTGCCAGGTCAAGTGCGCGGCCACGGCGCGGCCCTGCGCGTCGCGCTCGAGCACCACTTCCACCTCGGCCGGCGGGCGCGGGAGATTCACCCATTGGCGCGTCATGCCGATCTCGCCGCCCTGATCGTCGAACGCCCGGGCCACGAGCTCGTGCGGCGAAAACTCCGATCCGAAATCGACGCCGAGCGTCCAGGGCGCCTTCGAGAGCTTGCCGACCTCCTTCCCGTCGAGCTGGAACACGACGGAAGCCACGGGCGCGCCCACCACGACCGTGACCGGCCGGGTGCCGACGATGAGGCCGAGAAAGAGGGAAGCGAAGGCGATCATGAGGGGTGTCCGAACGCCCTCCCGCGGGCGCGGTCAGCTCGCGGCGACGCGGCGGGGGGACGCCTTCCTTCGGACGGGGACCTTTTTCTTCGCGTGCATCGTGGTCTTCGCGATCCAGGACGCGAAGCCATCCGAAGCTTCGTCCACGCGGTACGCCAGGATCTCGGGCAGCTCGTAGGTGTTGATCTGCTGGATCGTCTGCTTGACGCCGGCGAACTCCTTGCCTGTCGTCTTGACGAGCAGCAGGAACTCGCCGTCGTCGCAGACGCGGCCCTTCCAGCGGTAGATCGAGTGCACGTTGGGAATCAGGTTCACGCACGCCGCCTGCCGGTTCCGCACGAGGGCGTGGGCGATGTCGAGGGCCTGATCCTCGGTGCCGACCGAAGTCACGACGACGATCAGATCCTGAGCGCGCACGGAGGGGGATTCCATTCCTCGCGCGACGGGAAGTCAAGGGCGGCTGCTCCCGATCGTGCGTCACCCGGAATCGCACCCCGGAAAAGAACCAGGAAAAGCCAAGGCAAAACTGAGGACTCGGGTTCCCGGAGACCACAGACTCGCAAATGCGAGGAGTCCATGGATCGAGATCCCGGCGGGCGAAATGGGGCGAGCGCACCGGAGCGGCGCGAGCGTTCGGGGAAGTTGCCGCGCTCCGGGCCGAAGAGAGAGAAGATGAACGGGCACATTCCCGGAGGGATGCCCGATTCGATGACGCGTGCGGCTTCGCATCGTGACGCGGGACGACCGGTCGTCGGCGCCCGGCGCCGTATCCTGATCCTCGTCTCGCTTCTCGCCGCCGCGTCGGGCGCGTCGGCCCGCGACGCGGCCCAGGACGCCGTGGTCGTGCCGGGCGGCCCGGCATCCTACCGACGGCTTTTCGAGCTCGACTCCACGCGCGACGATTCGAGATTTCTCGTCGATCTGCACGAGCGGCTCCTCTTCGACGCTCCCGATGACGCGTCCTGGTCGCAGATCGAGGCCCGCAGCCAGGCGGTGGCGTTCGCCGAGGATCTCGCCGAGTGGCGGCGGCTCTTCGGAGAGCCGGCGCGCTTCGCCGCGGCCCAAGGCGGCGAATCCGAGCGCTGTCGCCGCGCGATCGAGTTTCTCGGCTTCTCGGTCGTCGGGAACGGCGCCGCGATCGAAACGGAACGGCGGGCCGACGCGGCGTCGATGCGACGCCAGCGGTTCCTCGACGCGCTCGGAACGCCGACCGCGGGCTTTCTCGGACGCCTTCGCGACGGAGAGGCCGTCACGGTCTCGGCTCCCGACGCGACGGTCCCGCTGCCCTACGGCCTCGAGGCCTGGCGCCGGACGCTCGCATCGCCGGACCTCTCGAAGGACACCGCCTTCGTCGCGTTCCTGCGCGACGTGCGCGCGTCCCGAATGCTCGTGGCGCTCGACGCCCTCGATCCGGAGACACGTGACGGCCTTCGCGATCCCGGCGATCCGCCCCTCGGCTGGAGGACTCTCTTCGTCGAGGCGCTCGAGGGAGTCTCGCGTTTCCCGGAGGCGCTGCGCGCGCGCGACGGCCGGCTCGAATTGCCCGGCGGAGCGGAGGCGGAGCCGCTCTGGACGGCGACGGTCGGAGCGCCCGCGGCCGGCGCCTCGTTCTGGAGAAGCTTCTACAAGCGGAACCAGGGAAAGGCGGCCTACGTCGCCGATTCCCTGTGGCACCTGCGCGACGAGGAAGTCCGACGTCTCCTCTTCGGCCCTCGCGCCGGACCCGACGCGGTCGCGCCGTTCCGCGGCCTCTACCAGGCGGTCGGCGACCGCGGCTGGATTCCGCGCGACCCGTACGACTTCGCGCACCTGGCGCCGTTTCTCGCGGCGCGCCCCGCGGGCGCGATCGAGTCACCTGGCGCCGCGGATCCGAAGTTTCCGCGCGACGAGACGGAGCTCGCCGCGCAGCTCGCGGGACGACCCGAGACCCGCGTGCCCGACGCCGCGGCGTTGCGGCGGCTGCTGCAGCGCGGGCCGGGGGGCCCCGGCGACACGGCCGTGCCGCGGCGCTTTCTCTTTCTCTCGAGCCTGCTCGCCCGGAGGCCCGACCTCGCCGATCCCGGTCTCGCGCGGCTGATCGTTCTCGGGTTCCGGCGCTTCTCGCCGGGCCTCGCCGTTCTCCACAGCTTCCCCTTCCCCGGACCCGAGCTCGCGCGGCGCTACGTCTTCGCGCTCGATCGTCTCGACCGGCCGGACGGCGGCCGGGACGCCGAGGTCGCCGCGGGCCTCTTTCAGGGTTATGTCATCCTGCTCGACCGATTTGCGGACGCCGGGACGCTCGGGCCGCCGGTCGCTGCCGATCTGCTTTCTTCGTTGCTCGGCGTTCCCCTCTTCGCCCGCTCGGACGTTTCGCCCGCTCACGGCGAAGCGGACCTCTTCGAATGGACGTCGAAGAAATTGCTGCCCGCTCTGAGACAGGGCCTGGCCGCGGGAGACGACGCCGATCCGGACGAGCTTCTGGACGCCGCGATGAGCGCGCGGTCCGCACCCCCTCCGGTGCCGTGGCGGGGCGGCCGGTTTCTCTTCGACGTCGCGACCGACGAGACCGCCCGGCGCCGCGCGTTTCGCCAGACGCAGAGCCTCGCCGGCTTCTCGGATCTGGAGACGCTGCACCGGCAGCGCCGCGCCCTCGTCTCCGCGGCGTCGAACGGCAGCCTCGACGCCGCCCGGAGCGCGTCGGAGGAGCTCGCCCTGACGCTGCGCGTCGACGCGCGCGATGCCTCGCGCCCCGACGATCGCCTCCGGAAGGCGGAGGACCGCGCCCGGGCGGCGGCCGAAGAGATCGCGTCGCGGTCGAGCCGCCCGGCCGAGATTCCTGCGCGCGCCGCGGACTTCGACGGACTGATCGCGGAACGCCACCTCGAGGCCGTGCTCGGGCACGTCTACGCGGCGAGCGCGCGGGACCCGAACGACCTCTACTTCCAGGATCCGCTGTTCGTCGCGCGGCACTCCTTTCGCACGGTCGAGCGCGCCGGAGCTCCCTTCGCCACGGCGTCCACGCGGACGGTCCTCACGAAAAGAGTTCGAGGAGGCGGCTACCAGATCTCGGGGTCGCTCTTCGGCCTGCCGGAGATCCTGGGCCTGCTGCACGCGGACCAGCTCTCGTACACTTCCGGCACCTCCACTCCGATGGAGGAATTCCGTTCCGCGTTCGTCGCGCCGGTCTGGCAGATGAGCTCGTCGCGGCTCGACGACGACGCGCTCGCGCTCGTCGCCGACTGTTCGGAGGCGACGCGGGAGTTCGCGCGGGCGCTCGATGCGGCGAGTCTGCGGCAGCGCCTCGACGCCTGGGATGGTCTCGCCCGCGACATCCTTCCCCGCGCACGAATCGCGCGGATCGCGGCGCGGGAAAGCGGGACCGGCGAGCCCCTCTCCGACGAGCTTTCGCCGTCCGATCTCTACCGCGTGGGCAGACGCCTGGCGCGGGAGTCGCCGGCTTCGATCCCGCCGCTCCCCGCGGCATTGCGGGCCCGGGAGGACCTGGCTCGCCTGACCGCGAGACGCGGCGAGGCGGGAGCCGCGCGGAGTCTCGAGCAGTTCGGCCCGAGCGCGGAGGTCTTCACCGGCGAGCCGGCGCTCTCCGACCGGGACCTGCCCCCCTACGAGCGTCTGGCCGCCTATCGCCGCCCGGAGCTCCTCGCGGAGCGGCTCTACGACCTCAAGATCGCCGTCGCCGTCCGGGTCGCCGAGGCGAGATTGCCGGCCGCCGTCCTGCCAATCGTCCTGCCGGCGGCCCTGGATCGGATGCTTTCGGGCCTGCGGATGGCCTATGCCTACGACTGGAGGGCCGCGACGCGGGCCGCGGCGGACTTCTCGGCCGCGGACCTCGAGCGTATCCTCGACGACGCCGTGGAGAGCGGACGTCTGGTGCGGGACCTCGAGACGCCCTCCGAACGGGCGGGAGGAAGAGGAGCGTGATTGCCGCGTTGCGCCTCGCAGCGGGTCCGGCGGCGCTCGCCCTGCTCGCCGCGGCGATCGCGACGCCCGCGGCCGCGCAACCCGACGAGCCCTCCGCCGGGGAACGGCCGGCTCTCGAGATTCTGTCGCCGACTTCCGCCGACACTCCGGTCGGCACCACCTCGATCCGCGTCCTCGCGAAGGGCGTCCAGCATGGCGACGTTCTCGACTTCTTCGTCGATGGGCGCAAGGTGGGCGCCGTGTCGGCGCCGCCGTGGGAGGTCGACTGGCCCGCGGGCGAGACGCTCCGGCGCCACGTGGTCACGGTCGCGCTGCTCCGCGGCGGGCGCGAGGTGGCGACGGCGCGCGTGGACACGCGCGAGCCCGGATTCACCGCCCGCGCCGACGCGCAGGCCGTCGCGCTCGCTCCGATCGTGACGGATCGCTCGGGGCACTACATTCTCGGGCTGACGCAGTCGCACTTCACCGTCATCGACAATCAGAAAGCGCAGCGCATCGAAACGTTCGACACGGTCGATTCGCCGCTGGCCGCCGTCCTCGTGCTCGACGTCTCCGCCTCGATGCAGCCCAAGATCGACGGAGCGATCCGGTCCGCACGCGCGTTCGTGGGCGCGCTGAAGAGGGACGACCGCATCGGTCTCCTGACGTTCAACACCGGGATCGTCGGATCCGTGGACGTGGGCCTCGACCGGCGAAAAGTCCTCAACGGGATCGACGCCGCACGGCCCGAGGGAGACACCGCGCTCTACGACGCCACCGCGGCGGCGATCAAGCGCCTGCGTCCCTTCAAGCAGCGCAAGGCGGTCGTCGTCTTCACCGACGGCGACGACAACCGGAGCCGGCTCTCGCTCGGCCAGGTCACCGAGATGGCGCGCTCCTCGGAGGTCTCCATTTACGCCATTGCCGAGGGCCCCGATCAGCCGCAGAACCTTCGCGACTTCCTCGAGCGCCTGGCCGACGAGACAGGCGGCCGCTTCTACGCCATCGGATCCGTCGCCAGGCTGTCGGAAACTTTCGCTTCGATCGTGCGCGAGCTGAGCAGTCAGTACTTCCTGACGTACACGCCGACCGACCGGCGGCCGCGCTCCTGGCATACCGTCGAGGTCAAGGTGAATCATCCCGGCGCCGTCGTGCGGGCGCGGCGTCAGTACCGTCTTCCCTGACCGCGCGCGGGGAATTCGCCGCGGACCTCCGTGTTAGCATTTCCTCCGATCTTTGAGACGAGCGAGCCGTCCCTGGGGGCGAAACGGTTTCGACGGGGACGCGCACGAGTCAGGTTGCATGCCGAGGTCTCACCCTCCTCGTAAAACCGGTGAAAAACGATAGCTGCGAACAACAGCAATCTCGCTCTGGCTGCTTAATTAAGTAGCCTCGTCCGTCCGGGAGCGCACCCGCCGCGCCCGGGCGAACGTCGCCAAATGCGGGTGTAGCCGAGGCGGATCCCCGGACGCCGAGGCGAAAACCATTCGGGGTTGTTTGACCGCTGTTTTGCCTCTTCTCGAGGCGGCCGGACGAGAACCAAGAAGAGGCTGAGCATGGAGTGGCCTTTCACGTGACGCCTCCGGACGCGGGTTCGACTCCCGCCGCCTCCACCATTTCAAACATGTAGAACCGGGTTCCGGATCCTCCGGCGTCGACCCGACGTCGAGCAGGGCCACGTGAGTTTGGAAACGGCCCGGTATAGGGCCTCATGCCTTCGTTAGCCACCGGTTCGAGGCGGATCTTGGCGGCTCGTGAATCCACATTCTCGGAAATATCAGTAAGCCCGACGCGGCTATATTCGCGCCGACGCCACCACGATCCAAGAGACGTGAGCACGAATGTTCAGCAACAGCCTGATCCGGCGCCGATTCTTCTTGCAGGGCCTGGGCGTATGGGCGCTGCTGCTTGGCTTCGCCATCGTCAACGGTTACTTCCGCGAGACTGTCCTGGAACCCAACCTGGGCCCGGAGCCCGCCCACGTTCTCGCGACGACGACGTTGGCCGGCGCCGTCTTTGTGGCCTCATTGCTCTTCGTCGCGCTGAGTTCCGGTGCGCGCTCGACGAGAGACCTTCTGGCGATCGGAGTCGTCTGGGCTCTCCTGACCGGGGCGCTCGAGCTCGGGTTGGGGCTCGCGCGCGGAGTCCCCTCTCGAGATCTCTTCCGTGACTACGACGTCACCCGCGGACGGCTTTTTGGCCTGGTCCTTTTTTCGGAGCTGGTCTCCCCCCTAATCGCCGGACTGCTCCGGCGCCTCGGGCGATAACGGAACAGCACCTCCAGCCGGGTCGAGCATTCAAAGCAAGCGGCTGGACGCGAAGGATCATTCGGCGCCGCGTCATCCACGGGACCGACGCGGTCCTGAACTCCTGATCTTTCCGACGTCGCCACGTCCCGGGGTCTGTCCGGGGAGCGCCGGGAATGCCCAAGCCGCCTGCGTGGCAGCATTCCCTCCGATCTTTGAGACGAGCGAGCCGTCCCTGGGGGCGAAATAGTTTCGACAGGGACGCGCACGAGTCAGGTCACATGCGCTCTGCTCCGACAGAAGGACCAAAGTAATGGTGAGGCGCGCCATTGCGCGTCGCGACCGGGACCGTTTCGGCTATCGCCGCCCGGGGAAACCGCTCGCCGGCTCTCTTTCCTCGGCCAGATAGCGCTCGAGGCACTCTCTCTCGCGGCCCCGCACGACCCGCCGGCCCTCGAGCTCGCCGCCGGACTCCGTCACGACCGTCCACTGGCCTTCTCCATGCGCGCCGTCGGCGTAGAGAACGACCCAGTCGCGCGTCCGTCCGAGCGAATGGGCGCGCGCCGTGTTGGAGAAGAGCGCGGTGTAGTGGCGGTCCCCGCGCTGAGTGTGAAGGATCGGAAGCCAGGCCTCCCGCTTCGGATTGAAGCGCCGGGGCGCGATCATCGGAAGATCTCGGGCGGCCGCGCGCGAACGGTATTCGCGATCCACGTCCAGCAGCTCGGAAACGGGATGCTGGTCGCGAGGCTCCGGGAGAGCCCCGCGGCGGCCCCGTGCGAGTCGAGACGCGAGCGAATCGCGTATTCCGGCGAGTTTCTTGCGACCGAGTCCCGCGACGCTTTCGAGGCGGCCATTCCAGGCGGCGGCTTCGAGGTCCTCGAGCGACGAGATGCCCAGGTCGTGATGGATCCGGTCGGCGAGGATGGGTCCGATCCCCGGTACGGATGCGAGAAGAGCCGGCGGGTCGGTCTCACCCCGGAGTCGTTCGAGCATGGGAAGGCGCCCGGTCGAAGAGAGAACGAAGATCGAGCGGGCGAGGATTGGGCCGATCCCTGGCAACGCGTCGAGTCCGGAGATCCCCTCGTTTTGGATGACCTGCGAGACGGGTCGCTCGAGCCGCCGCAGCGTTTGCCCGGCCCTTCGGTAGGCTTCTACGCGGAAAGGGTTGGCGCCCTGTTGCTCCAGGAGATTCGCGACCTCCTCGAGGCGCGTCGAGATCCCGGCGTTTTCATCTCTCATGAAGAGCCACGCCACGGCTCGCCCCGAGCATCTGCGAGACTCTCGCGGTGCGCGTGGTTCGCGGTCGTCCGAGATCCGTCAGTTTCTGGCGAGCCGGAGCAGGTTCTGCACTCCCGTGACTCCCGCCAACAGCCGAACGATCCGTTCGACGTAGTCGCGCTCGGCGGACGTCGAGACGTTGCCCTCGAGCGTCACCCATCCGTTGGAGACGGCTGAACGGATTCCGCGGTGGGGAACGAACTCATCCCATTCGAACGCTCGCCGGATCGCCGCGGCGATCTGCGCATCGGTTCGCATGGACCCTTCCGATGCGGGTCGAGGTCGACTCTCCTTCTCGATCTTGATCGCTGTCGCTACCATGACGAGGTCCTCCTATACGAAGCGGGCGAGTTCCGTCACGTCGGGCCCTTCGGCGGGTCTTGGCGGATATCGATGCTCGCAAACGGCGCGCAATGTCTCCAACGCTTCCAATTCCAACTCCGTTCCGCCGTCTCCGGTCGCTCGGCAACCGAGAATGACGTCGTTCATCGAGAGAATGCCGCACAGCCTCCCCGTCTGGTCGAGGACGGGCAAACGGCGTACCCGCTTCATTTTCATCGTTGCCAGCGCACTCGAGAGTCTGTCCTCTGCCCGACAGGCGTAGACGCCGCGGCTCATCGCGTCATCTACCCGGACCTCCGAGGCGCGCCGGTCGCGTTCTCCCAGGGCCACCGCGATGTCCCGGTCGGTGATGACCCCGACGAGCTCTCCTTCACGAAGGACGGGCAAAATGCCCGAGTCGATCTGCCGCATCATCCCGGCGGCCTCGAAGAGAGTCGTCTCAGGCCCACAGAAGGTCACATCGCGTGCCATGATCGATTTGACCTTCATAATCCTCACCCCACGAAGACAGTCTCTTTCGGCGGGGGGCGAGTTGTCTAATTCAAACGGATCATTTCGCGGGATTCCGAGTCCGGAGCTCGGACGAGTCTGGTTAGATTCGGCGATGACTCGAGGCGACTCGTGACGGAGGAGCTCCGCGACCCGGTTTGCGGAATGCCGCTCGATCCAACCCGGGCGCTCTTCGAATCCGTCCGGGGAAAGGACTTTGCCTTCTGTTCCGAATTCTGCCGGAACGCCTTCCGGAAATCTCCGAGCGCCGACGGAGCGGACTCCACCGCCTCCCTGGCAGACCTTTCGCCGCGGCTCGCCTATTTCTCGATGGAGATCGGCATCGACGAACGGTTGCCGATCTACAGTGGCGGTCTCGGGATCCTCGCGGGAGACACCCTTCGTTCCTTCGCGGATCTGAACATTCCCGCCGTCGGCGTGAGCCTTCTGTACGTCAAAGGGTACTTCGAGCAGAAGCTCGATCGCGAAGGGAACCAGATCGAGCGACCCGTCGCCTGGAAGCCGGAGAAGGTCGCACATCCGCTCGACGCGACCGTCCGCGTCACGGTAGCCGGCCGAGCCGTCGCCGTTCGCGCGTGGCGTTACGACATCGTGGGCGTCTCCGGCCACACCGTACCGCTCGTTCTCCTCGACACGAATGTGTCCGAGAACTCTTCGGCCGACCGCGAGCTGACCGCGGTTCTCTACGGAGGCGACGAACGGTATCGACTCTCCCAGGAGATCGTTCTCGGGATCGGAGGAGTGCGAATGCTTCGGGCCCTGGGCTTCACGATCGAGCGGTACCACATGAACGAAGGGCACGCGAGCTTGCTTGCGGTCGAGCTTCTGGCGGACGAGGCGGATCCGAGCGCCGTCGCCCGCGACCTTAGGGACGTCCGCCAAAAATGCATCTTCACGACGCACACCCCTGTACCGGCCGGGCACGACCAGTTCGACTACGGGTTGGTCGACGAAGTGCTCGGCGAAGTGATTCCACACGATGAGCTGCGCATGCTCGGGGGACGGGACCGGCTGAACATGACGCTGCTCGCCTTGAACCTCTCTCATTTCGTCAACGGCGTGGCGAAGCGGCACGGAGAGGTCTCCCAGAAGATGTTTCCCGGCTATCCCATCGATTCGATCACGAACGGCGTTCACTCGTTTCGCTGGACCTGTGACGCCTTCCGCCGCCTCTACGACAAGCACATTCCGGGCTGGACGCACGATCCGTTCTCTCTGCGGTACGCGATCAAGATCCCGTCCGAGGAGCTCTGGCACGCGCACGCGGCCGCCAAGACTCACCTCCTTGAGGAAGTGCGCCAAAGATCCGGCCGGTCGCTCGATTCCGACGCTCTCACTCTCGGATTCGCGAGACGCGCGACCGCGTGGAAGCGAGCCGATCTCGTCCTCTTCGATCCGGAGCGGCTCGTCGATATTGCGCGAAAGGCGGGCCGCTTCCAGATGATCTTCGCCGGCAAGGCCCACCCGCAGGACGCGGCCGGGAAGGAGCTCATCCGTCGGCTGTTCCGTGGGATCGACGCGTTGCGGGATCAGCTAACGCTCGTGTACCTCGAAGACTACGACATGGATCTCGCTCGAACGCTGCTCTCCGGGGTCGATCTCCTCCTCAACACTCCGTTGCGTCCGCTCGAAGCATCCGGTACTTCGGGTATGAAAGCCGCGCACAACGGCGTGCCGAGCTTCAGCATCCTCGATGGCTGGTGGATCGAAGGCCACATCGAAGGAGTCACGGGGTGGTCGATCGGCGCGGAGACGGTCGACGAGGGCCCCGAGACGGCAGAAGAAGACGCCCGCGACGCGGCGGAGCTGTACGAGAAGCTCGAGCGCGTGATCCTGCCCCTCTATTACGGCGACCGGCCCGGCTGGATCGACGTCATGAGACGCGCGATCGCAATCAACGCCTCCTTCTTCAACGCGCACCGGATGGTTGAGCAGTACGCCGCGAATGCCTATCTCTGAGGGCGCGCGCGGCGCGAGGAGCCGGCGGCGCGGAAGGGAATCGCGGATGCGGTCCGACGAACGGAGACCTGGACTGCTCAGCCCTGGCAACGTCACAAGATTGATCTCACACGGAACGGGTGACGCCTTCCGGACGGGATCCCGGCCGGCCCAGAAAGAAGCTCGGGAGCCGGCGCCGAGCCCTCTGCCGCTACGATGAGACAAGATGCTCTGACGGTGGAACCGACCCGCGCTCTTGGGCAAGCGATTCGATACGAGCAGTTCGGCCATGGAGCGGACGTCGGCGTGCGCGGCTTCGGCGCGACCGCTTCCGAGGCCTTCGAGCGAGCGGCAATGGCTCTCTTCAGTCTTCTGGCGGAAGATCCTTCTCGGTTGGGCCGGGAGGCGGAGGAGCGCTTCGAAGTCGAGGCGCCGGGCCTGCCGGAGCTTCTCGTCGCGTTCTTGAACGAGCTCATCTCGCTCGCGGACACGAAGCATCTCGTATTCGGCGACTTCCGCGTGCGGATCGACGAGAACCCCTCGGGGTCCTGCCGGCTATCGGCGCGCGCTCGCGGCGAGCCGTTCGATGCGGCGCGACACCGGTTCACGGTTCTGCCGAAGGGAGCCACCTACACAGCGCTTGCGGTCGGGCGGCAAGACGGCCGCTGGGTCGCTCAATGCGTCATCGATGTCTAGAAGGCTCGATCCGGAGAAAGAGAGCATGGACACGGACTTTCGCGAGATCGAGGCGAACGTCTGGGAGCTCCCCACGACCGACGCGATGCGCGTTCCCGGGCGAATCTTCGCGAGCCGCGATCTGATCGACGCGGTCGACGAGAAGGTTCGCGAGCAACTCCGAAACGTCGCCTCGCTGCCGGGGATCGTGACCGCCGCGTACGCGATGCCCGACGCCCACTGGGGTTACGGGTTCCCGATCGGCGGAGTCGCCGCCTTCGATCCCGAACTCGGCGGCATCGTGTCCGCCGGAGGAGTGGGCTTCGACATCT
Source organism: Thermoanaerobaculia bacterium (assembly GCA_035498835.1). Lineage (GTDB taxonomy): Bacteria > Acidobacteriota > Thermoanaerobaculia > UBA5066 > Gp7-AA6 > DATBFU01. The sequence goes on along the minus strand of DATJZU010000002.1, from coordinate 10,034 downwards.
CCTGCGGCGTCCGCACCTACACGACGCAGTTGAAGGCGCGTGAGATTTCCGAGAAGAAGGAGACTCTCGCGCACGATCTCTACCGGACCGTTCCCGCCGGCGTCGGATGGGGCGGAGCGGTTCGGCTCTCCGTCGACGAGCTCGACCAGGTCCTGCTCGGGGGCGCCCGGTGGGCGGTCGAGAGCGGCTGGGGCGAGTCCTCGGAGCTTGAACGGGTCGAGGAGCACGGATGCATGAGAGGGGCCGACCCGAGCAAAGTCAGTCGCCGCGCGAAGGAGCGGCAGCTCGGCGAGCTGGGGACGCTGGGGTCCGGAAACCACTACCTGGAGCTGCAGGAGGTCGCGGAGATCTTCGACGCAAAGGCCGCGGCCGCCTTCGGTCTGGAAAGCGGAGACCTCGTGGTGACGATCCACTGCGGCTCCCGGGGACTGGGGCACCAGATCGGCACCGACTACATGCAGCGCCTCCTCCCCGCCGCGGCGAAGTACGGAATCCGGTTGCCCGATCGGGAGCTCTCCTGCGCGCCGATCCGCTCGTCCGAAGGAGAGGACTACCTCGGGGCCATGCGCGCCGGAATCAACTGCGCGCTCGCGAACCGGCAGGTCATCGGCGGCCTCGTCCGGCGGGTGTTCGCTCGGCACTTTCCGAAGGCCCATCTGAATCTGCTCTACGATGTCTCGCATAACACCTGCAAGGTCGAGCGGCACGCCGTCGAAGGCCGGCCGCGCCTCCTCTTCGTGCATCGCAAAGGCGCGACGCGGGCCTTCGGTCCGGGCCATCCCGACCTGCCCGAGGAGTACCGAACGGTCGGTCAGCCCGTTCTGATCGGCGGAACGATGGGCACGTCTTCGTTTGTCCTGGCCGGCACGGCGGAGTCCGAGGCCCGCGCCTTCTCCTCGTCCTGCCACGGCGCCGGAAGGCTCATGAGCCGGACGCAGGCGAAGGGAAAGTGGCAGGGCAAGGCGCTCATCCGGGAGCTTTCGGAGAGGGGAATCATCATCAAGGCGCACACGACCAAAGGTGCCGCGGAGGAGGCGCCCGGCGCCTACAAGGACGTGGAGGAGGTCGCAGCGGTCGCGGAATCGACGGGACTGTCGCGGCGCGTCGCGCGCGTGCTCCCGATCGCATGCATCAAGGGATGATCCTTTCGGAAAAACGCTGGCAAGGAGGGCGTCATGGAGCCTATCGAGATTCATTTCCTCGACATGCCTTCGTCGGAGGATGTCGAGGCCAAGATTCGCCAGAGGGCGGAGGGCCTCGCTCACTTCTCCGACGCGATCCAGAAGTGTCAGGTCTGGATCGTTTCCCCCCACGGGCATCACCGCAAGGGGCGCCTGTACGGGCTCCACATCCGATTGACCGCTCCCGACGAGGAGATCGCGATCCGGCGGCAGCCGAAGGAGAGCGACGTCTTTGTCGCGATTCGCGAAGCATTCGACGCGGCCCGGCGGAAGCTCGAGGATTACGAGCGGCACCGACGCGGGAAGGTCAAGGCGCATCCGCGGGCGGAGGGAGACCGCACGGCACGCCGCCGAATTCCTCCCCGCGGGAGGCGCGAGAAGGCGAGCGCCTCCGGGCCACAAGCCCGCGGAAGACGCGATTGATGCCTTTGAATCACTCGGCCCGCCGCCTCGAAGCCTAGATTCGAAGCGAACGGGAGGGCAAGTGGAGAGGGCGACGCAGACGAAGATTCCGGGACGCACTTTCCCCCTAGAGCTCGCCGTTCCCGGTGGTTTGCTCGGCGGCGAGCTCGTGCTCCCCGAAGCGGCGCGTGGTTTGGTGCTGTTTGCCCACGGTAGCGGAAGCAGCCGCTTCAGCCCGCGAAATCGGAGCGTCTCGGCCGAGCTCGGGCGAAGCGGATTCGCGACGCTGCTTTTCGATCTGCTCACGCAAGAAGAAGAGCGAGCGGACCAGTTGTCCGGGCACCTTCGATTCGACATCGAGCTGCTCTCCCGTCGGCTGCTCGCCGCGACGTGGTGGGCTGCCGAGCAGAAGGTCGTCTCGAATCTCCGCTTCGGGTACTTCGGCGCCAGCACGGGAGCAGCCGCCGCCCTGATGGCCGCGGCGGAAGCAGGCGATCGGATCAAGGCCGTGGTTTCTCGCGGAGGCCGGCCGGACCTCGCCGGGTCCGCGCTGCCGCGCGTCGAAGCCGCGACGCTCCTGATCGTCGGCGGCCGGGACGAGCAGGTCCTGGATCTCAATCAGGGGGCGCTGAAGCGGCTCCGCTGCCCGCGACGGCTCGTCGTCGTTCCCGGCGCCACGCACCTCTTCGAGGAGCCCGGTGCCCTCGAGGAGGTGTCCCGTCTGGCTTCCGTTTGGTTCCGCGAGCATCTCTCGGCGGAGATCGACTCGGAGGAGACGAGGAAATCGCTGGAGGCCTCGGTTCGAGGAGAGTGAGATGCTATTCCGCGATCGCCGCGATGGGGGACGGGCGCTCGCTGGAAAGTTGGGCTCGTACGCCGCGCGTGGCGATGTCCTCGTGCTGGCTCTCCCGCGAGGCGGCGTCCCGGTAGCCTACGAAGTCGCTGAGCAGCTCGGAGCCCCGCTCGACATCTTTCTCGTGCGGAAGCTGGGCCTGCCCGGGCATCCTGAGTACGCCATGGGCGCGATCGCGTCGGGAGGCGTCCGGGTCCTCGATCCCGACTTGATCCGGCGCGCCGGGGTTCCGTCGGCGGAGGTGGAGCGCGTCACCCGGGAGGAGGAGCGGGAGCTCCAACGACGCGAACGCCTGTTTCGATCGAACCAACCGCCGGTCGACGTCGAGGGGAAGATCGTGCTGCTCGTCGACGACGGACTGGCGACGGGCGCCTCGATGCGCGCGGCGATTCAAGCGGTGCGAAGACTCCGGCCGCGACGGGTCGTCGTCGCGGTGCCCGTCGCGCCGGAAAGCACGTGCCGGGAATTGCACGCTCTGGTCGACGACGTCGTCTGCGTCGCGACGCCCCACCCCTTCGAGGCCGTCGGGCGCTTCTACGACGATTTCGAGCAGATCGGCGACGAAGAGGTGCGGACCCTGCTCCGGGCGGCGGCGGCCCGCATCGGTGCGGAGGCTTCCGCGTGACCGCTCTCGCGCCCCTGGCGCCGACGAACGCCGACCGTCTCCTCCGGGTCCCGCCGCCGGACTGGGCGGAGTGTTTTGACCGGCTCAGCCGAAGCCATGAGGGCTGGCTGGCGACGCTGACCACCTTCGACGAGGCGCGCGGCGAGCAGATCGAAGCCCGGGGGCTTCCGCTCGGCGGCGTCGTCTACGAGGCGCCCACGAAGGCCGTTGAGATCCGTCTCGGCCCGCTCGCACACTCCGTGACCGACGTTTCGAGAGTCTGGCTGCGGGTGGGGGCCGATGGCGCCGAAAAGGCTCTGGAGCTCGCGTCGGCGGATGCAACGCATGCTCTGCTGGAATTTCGATCTGCCCTTCCGACGGAGATGGTGAACGGTCTTGCGCCGGCTCCGATCGGCGAGTGAGAAGGAGTACGAGGAGCCATGGAAAGTTCGCTGCGGCGGTCGGTTTACGCTCTCACGGGAGCCCTCGACGACTACGATTCGCTTCTCCGGCGAATCGGAGACCGGCCGCTCGTCCTGATCGGGGAGGCGTCTCACGGCACGCACGAGTTCTACCGTGAGCGCGCCGTCCTCACGAAGCGGCTCATCGTGGAGAAGGGTTTCGGAGCCGTGGCCGTCGAGGCGGACTGGCCCGACGCGTACCGCGTCAACCGTTACGTGCGCGGGGAGCCGGGGGACGGCGACTCGGAAGAAGCGCTCCGCGGCTTCGAGCGATTTCCGACGTGGATGTGGCGCAATGCCGACGTCCTCGACTTCGTCGGCTGGCTCCGAACGCACAACGACCGCGTCGAGGGTGACGGACGGAAGGTTGGGTTCTACGGGCTGGACCTCTACAGCCTCCATGCTTCGATCGACGCCGTACTCTCCTTCCTCGATCGCGTAGATCCCGAGGCCGCGTCGCGGGCCCGCCGCCGTTACGCGTGCTTCGATCACGCGGAGCCGCAGGATTACGGCTATGCGGCGGAGCTCGGTCTGACGCGGTCCTGCGAAGACGAAGCGGTCCAGCAGTTGATGGAGCTGCAGCGCTCGCAGCAGACCTATTCCCGGGCCGACGGACCGAAGATGGCTGACGACTTCTTCTTCGCGAAACAAAACGCCCGGCTGGTGCGAAACGCCGAGGAGTACTACCGCTCGATGTTTCGGGGATCGGTCCTCTCCTGGAACCTCCGTGACCGGCATATGGTCGAGACCCTCGAGGCGCTCCTCGAACACGTGTCGCAACCGGGCATGCCGGCGAAGGTGGTCGTGTGGGCGCACAATTCGCATCTGGGAGACGCTCGGGCCACGGAGATGGGGATCCGTGGCGAGTGGAACGTCGGACAGCTCGTCCGCGAGCGCCGCGGATCTGCCGTTTACTCGCTCGGCTTCTCGACGTTCGAGGGAACCGTCACCGCGGCAAGCGCCTGGCACGGCCCGGCGGAGCGGAAGGTCGTCCGGCCGGCGCTGGCGGGAAGCTATGAGGCTCTCTTTCACCTCGTCGGCCTCCCTCGATTCTTCCTGCCGCTCGGAGCGGACAATCCGGTCTCCGCACTCCACGACCCGAGGCTCGAGCGCGCGATCGGCGTCATCTACGTTCCCGAGACGGAGCGGCAGAGCCACTACTTCCACGCCTCGCTGCCCGAGCAGTTCGACGGAATCCTGCACATCGATCGCACGCGCGCGGTCGAGCCGCTCGAGAAGGGCGCGGTCTGGGAGCGCGGCGAGGTACCCGAGACCTATCCGACCGGAGTCTGAGCGAGGGCTCGCCCGCGCGATTCCCGGCAGCCTCACTCCGCCCGGAGAGCTTCGATCGGATCGAGGCGGGATGCCCGACGCGCCGGCAGTACGCCGCTCCCGAGGCCAACCGCGAGGCTCACGGCCAGAGCCGCGGCGATGAATCCGGGCGCGGTATGAACGGAGATTGCCGGAATTGCGAGCCGGATCAACGCACCGAGACCCATTCCCACGGCGACCCCGACACCGCCGCCGACGACGGAGAGAAGAGCCGCTTCCAGAAGAAAGAGGCGGGCGATCTGCCCTCGGGTGGCGCCGAGAGCTTTGAGCAGGCCGATCTCCGCCGTTCTCTCCCCGACCGCGATCCACATCATCGTGAGGATGCCGATCGCGCCCACGAGAAGAGAGATCGCGCCGATTCCCCCGACCGCGGCGGTGACGACCGAGAGAACGCGATTCAAGACGTCGAGAGACTCCGCCTGGGTCCGGACGGTAAAGTCCTCCTCGCCGCCGTGCCGGCGAATGAGCGCTTCCCGGATTCCTTCCTTGACCGAATCGCCCGATGCCCCGAGCGAGAACAGCACGTCGATCTCGAGTAGGTCTTCCGTGTTGAAGAGGCTGTGAGCGCTCGCGACCGCAATGTACGCGGTGTCGTCCATGTCGAATCCGAACACCTGACCCTTCGAAGCCATGACGCCGATGACGCTGAAGCGACGCCCGCCGATCTTCACGTGCTCGCCGAGGGCATTCGCTTCTCCGAACAATTCGCGTTTCAGTCGCGGGCCGAGGACGGCGAAGGACGAGGCGCGCGCCGGATCTCCGCGCGGAAGGAACCGGCCCCCACCGACGGCAAACCTCCAGACCTTCGGGACCTCGGAGGTCACGCCGTAGACGACGACGTCGCGCCCGCGTTCTCCGAACTCGACCCGAGCCGATCCGAACGCGACCGGCACGAGGGCGTCGACGCCGGGCACGCGCCGGAGCGCCTCGGCGTCCCCGAGGGTCAGTTTGCGAATCGTCCCCCCGACCGCGCCGGGAATGCCCGCCGTCGTCGTCTTGCCGCGATGGATCGTGATCAGGTTGGTTCCGAATTGCGAGAACTCGGAGACGAGGGATCGGCGCGTGCCCTCGCCGAGAGAAGTCAAGAGAATGACGGACGCAACGCCGATGACGATGCCCAACGTCGTGAGGGCCGAGCGCAGCGGGTGCGCGGCGATCGATTCCCAGGCGAGTTTCCAGAAATCGCGCGGCACTGTTTCACCTCCGGGCGAGCGCCGCCACCGGATCGAGCCGGGAGGCGCGCCGCGCCGGGAGCGCCCCGAAGAGCAGGCCGACGCCGATCGAGACCGAAAGCGCCGCGGGCACGACCCAGAAGGGCGGCCGTGCCGGGAAACTCGGATACATCGTGCGCATCAGCCGGGTCGCTCCGAGCGCCGCCGCCAGGCCGAGCGCGCCGCCCGCCGTGGAGAGGAGGGCGGCCTCCACGAGGAACGCCGAGACGACCTGACGCGGCATGACCCCGATCGCCTTCAGCAGACCGATCTCTCGCCGGCGTTCGGAGACCGACACGAGCATGACGTTCATGATGCCGACCCCGGCGACGGTGAGCGAGATCGCGGCGATCCCTCCGAGAGCGGCGGTCAGAAGTGACAGGACCCGGGAGAAGGTGGCGAGGACGGAGTCCTGCGTCCAGATCGTCACATCCTCGAAGCCCTCGTGGCGTTCCTTGAGCAGCTCCAGGGCGTTCCGGCGCGCGGCAGGAATCTCCTGGTGCGACGAGATCTCGACGAGGATTCGGAAGAGGCTGATCTTGTTGAAGAGCTTCATCCCCCTCGAGACCGGGACGTGAACAATCTCGTCGAGGTCCTGGCCGATCGAGAGACCCCGCGGGGCCGTCACGCCGATCACGCGAAAACGTTCCTCTCCAAGGTGAAGGATTTCGCCCAGAGGGTTCCTGGAGCCGAACAGCTCCGACTGAACCTTCGATCCGATTACGCAGACTCTCTGGCCGCGCGCGAGCTCGCCCGCCGGCAGGTATCGGCCCGAACGGAGTCGGATCTGCCGCACGCCCAGAAACTCGGAAGTCGTTCCGATGACTCCGACGTCCCGGCGCCGGTCTCCGACTCGGGCGGCCGCGACCCCGAAGACGATCGGCGCGACGCGGCGCGCCGATCGGACGTGATGGAGAATCGCCTCGGCGTCTTCGAGCGTCAGGGCATGGGGGGCTTCGGTCAGGAACGGGGAAATTCCCGTCGTTTCCGTCTTTCCCGGAAAGACGATCAGGAGGTTCGACCCCAGCGTGGCGAACTCGCCGGTTACGTAGAGCCGGGCTCCCTCTCCGACGCTCGTCAAGAGAATTACGGAGGCGACGCCGATCGCCACTCCGAGAAGCGAAAGCCCGCTGCGCAGACGGTGACCGCGCAGCGCACCGATCGCGAACCCGACGAGATCGCGGAAGCTCATCGAGATCGGAGCCCGACAGCCGCGCCGTCTGCGACCGCGTTCTCCTCCGAGACGATCTTGCCGTCCGCCAGGCGGATCCGGTGACGCGCGCGGCTCCCGATGTCGGGATCGTGCGTGACCACGATGACCGTGAGACCTCGGGCATTCCGCTCCTCGAGGAGCCGTACGATTTCCCTGCCCGCGGAGATGTCCAGATTTCCGGTGGGCTCGTCCGCGAGAAGAACCCGGGGGCCCATCACGATGGCCCGGGCAATCGCGACTCGCTGGCGTTCGCCACCCGAGAGCTGCTCGGACCGGTGTCGCGCCCTCGCGGAGAGGCCGACCTCGCGCAGCGCCCGATCGACCCGCTCGATCCTCTCGCCGCGCTCGACGCCGGCGAAGATCATGGGAAGCTCGACGTTGCCCGCGGCCGTGAGCCGCGGCACGAGATGGTAGAATTGGAAGACGAAGCCGATGTGCTGTCGGCGGATCCGCGAGAGTTCCTCTTCGGGCAGCCGGGCGACTTCGCGCCCGTCGAGGCGGTAGGAGCCGCGCGTCGGGCGGTCGAGGCAGCCGAGGATGTTGAGAAGCGAGGATTTTCCGGATCCGGAGGGGCCCATCAGGGAGAGGTAGTCCCCGTCGGGGACCGTGAGATCGATGTCGGCGAGAGCGTGAACGGTTTCCTCGCCGACCTGGAAGTCTCTCGAGATCCCCGAAAGCTCGATCACTTCGCGGTCTCGCCCGTGATCGAGACTCGCACCCCGGGCTTCACCTCCGCTCGATCGAGCGACGTCGCGACGGCTTCGCCCTTCGCGAGGCCTCGGGAGATCTCCACGAACTGCCAGTTCTTGAGGCCGGTCTCGACCGGTTGTGCGGCGAGCCGCGCCCCCCGGACGACGAGCACCCGTTCGCCCTCGAGAAGCGTGTAAGTGGGAACGCGCAGCACGTTGTCGCGAGCGTTCAGGATCACCTCGACATCCGCGGACGTTCCCGGCAACAGCGTTTTGCCGAAAGACGAGTCATCGAGCTCGGCTTCGAGCTCGAAGGTTCGGTTCTGCTCCTGTACGTCGAGAACATAGGGAGCGACGCGCGTGACGCGCCCCGACAGGGGGCGCCCCGGATAGGCGTCCAGGGTGACGCGAACCGGCTGGCCAACGCGGACCTTCGCCACGTCCACCTCGTCCATCGGAGCCGAGATGTAGGTCGCCGCATCGTCGTACAGCACGATGACCGGAGGAATGGGGAGTCCCGGCGGAGCCGGCATGATCCATTCCCCAAGCTCGGTCGTCACGTCCGCGACGATCCCGTCGAATGGGGCATGCATCACCGTCTTCTCGAGGTTGGCGCGCGCGAGCGCGAGCGCGGCCTCCGCCTGGAGGATCCGCGTCGCGGCGGTCTCGCAGGCCGCCACCGCGACGTCGCGCCGGCTCTGGAGCTGGTCGAGCAGCTCGGCAGACACGATCTGGTCCGAAGCGAGGCTTTGATTGCGAGCCAGGTCGCGTTCCGCGAGCTCGGCCTGCCGGCACGCCTCCTTCCGAGCGGAACGGGCCGTCGAGACCGCCGCCTCCTGCAGGAGGACCTGGGATCGATAGTCCGCATCGGCGACCCGCATCAGCACTTCGCCGCGCACCACGCGGGTGCCCTTTCGGGCCGGCAGCTCCGCGACCCGTCCCCCGACCTCCGGAGAGAGCGTCGCCCGGCGCCGTGACTTCACGGTCCCCGCCCTGCTGTTCGTGACGGTCTCTTCCACGCGTCCGACGCTGACGCGATACACGGTGATCGGAACAGCGCTCGGCCGGAGAACCGTCAATCGGAGGAGAGCGACGAGGCCGATGCCTCCGATCAACCAGAGCGCAGCCTTCGTCCATCGCCTGCCGAAAAGCGCACGGCCCGCTCCGCGCGACACGGCATCCGGTTCCGCGAGGCTTCGCGTCTCGGGCGGCCGCACGACGTCTCCGGAAGCCATGCGACCCGCGACGTCGTCGACCAGTGCGCCTCGCTCCACTTTACTCGGCACGTCGCGCCCCGATCGCCTTCACGCGAGACCTGCGCCAAGCAGCGCATCTTGTTACGCCCATGGCGGCCTCGCGACGCGAAGGAGGATGCCGAAGCAATGCACCGAGCTCCTCCTGACGCCCGGAGCCCCGTGCCCTAAGCGGCCCGGACGGTGAGCACCGGGCAAGACGCTGTCGCGATCACCTTCGATGCGACACTGCCGAGGAAGAACCGCGCCGCTCCGGTGCGGCCGTGCGTACCGAGCACCACGAGATCCACGCCCGTCTGGCCGGCCGCCTCGACGAGCGCCTCGTCGGGGGCGCCCGAGAGAAGGAGCGTCCGCTCCCGGACCTCGACACGCCGGGCCTCCTCGCCAAGCGCGCGAAGCTTCGCCTGCGCATCTTCACGAAGCTTCTCGTCGAGCTGCTCGTAGGTGTCCGGAGTCAAAGCCAGCTCCGCCGGCAGGCTGGCGGGCGTGCTGTATACATGTGCCAGCAGCAGCTCCGCTCCCGTCTCGCGGCATAGAGACAACGCCTCCTCGAACGCCTTTCGCGAAGCGGGCGTAAAGTCCGTCCCGAAAAGAATTCGTTTCAACTTACTCAAGGCGGCGGCCTCCTTTCGTCTCATTGCGACCACCCGCGGCATCCAGCATCGCTTCCAGTGCGCGCCTCGGTCTGATGCGTCTGCATTAAATGGGGTGCGTCGTTTCACGCCTCCGGTGACACCGTTAGACCCGGCGATTGAGACTCGCCGAGATCTTTCCCACTTCCCGCCGTCGCTGGACACCCCCGCCCTTGGGCGCTAGTCTCGTCGCGGGAGACATT
>DATJZU010000001.1:0-52055 GCA_035498835.1 Thermoanaerobaculia bacterium | reverse complement strand
GCAGGCGCAGGGTTCGAAGGCGCAAAAGAGAAGGGGAGGCCTCGGGCCTCCCCTGGATTCGAGGCGAAGCGGGGCTCAGTGCGAGGCCTGCGCCTCCAGCATCGGCCGGGGAATCGACACACCGCGGCTCTGGGCCGACTTGGCGAGCGCCCGATCCACCTGGCGCTCCACCTCGTGCTCGTCCATGCCGTTGATGACTGCGATCTCGGAGATGATGAGATATCGCGCGCGCTCGTACATCTTCTTCTCCCGGAAAGACAGCGTCTTGCGGGCCGAGATGTAGTTGAGCGTCTTCAGAACGTCGGCGATGTCCTGGAGCCGGCCGCTCTTCATCTTGTCGAGATTCTGCTTGTAGCGTCCCTTCCAGTCGCCCGTGGCCGAGAAACGGCCATCCGCCAGCATCTTCATCAACCCGGTGATGTCCTTGCGCTGCGTCAAGCGGCGCAGGCCGATCAGGTCCGTGTTCCCGATGGGAACCATGACCTTCGAGTTGTTCGACAGGAGGCGGAGGTGATAGAAGCTGCGAGGCGAAACCGGCTCGGTTCCGAATCCTTCCCCGATCTTCTCGACGACCGAGACTCCGTGGTTCGGGTACACCACCTTCTCACCCACTCGGAAGCTCACTCAATCCTCCTAAAAGTAAAAACGAACCCGATACGCCGAACCCCGAATTATAGGGCCGGATGGCCGAAAATGCAACTGGGACAGGGGTTTAGCGCGCATTCCTCATGCCGCTACGGCATGACGGCCGTGCTAAATTGCTCAGACTTCGGAGGCTTATTCCCGCGCCGGAGTGGCGGAATGGCAGACGCAGGGGACTCAAAATCCCCCGCTCGCAAGGGCATGAGGGTTCGACCCCCTCCTCCGGCACCACGAAGCCATGCTCCCCCGCAGCTTCGCCGTGCGAGGAATCTCCGCGAAGTAACCGAGCGGAGGAGCCTCGCACGGCGGGAGCCGGAGCGCCGCGAGGGGTCCAGGCCGGCAGTCGAGTTCCTTTGACCGAGCGGCCGGCCGGTGCGAAGCAGGACCCCGAGCAAGCTCCGGCGACGGATCAGTGCTCCAGCCCATATTCCTTGATCTTGTTGTAGATCGTCTTGAGCGACAGCTTCAGGAGCTCGGCCGTCTTGCGCTTGTTGCCGCGGGCGAACTCAAGCGTCTTCTGGATCAGCCGGCGCTCGACGTCGGCGAGCGAATCGCCCACGGCGATCCGCACGACCGGAGCCTTCTTCCGCCGCGACCGCCGGGATGCGAGCGGACGGCCCAGCACCGACGTCACGACGGTCGGCCCGATCGCGGGCCCCTCGGTCAGCCTCGCGGCGCGACGCACGACCTCCTTCAGCTCGCGAACGTTGCCTGGCCAGTCGTGCGTGCGCAAGGCGTCGATCGCCTCGGCGTCGAAGGAGAGCGCCGAATCGAGCTCGTGCAGGAACTGCCGGGCGAGCCGCTCGATGTCCTCGCCGCGTTCCCGGAGCGGCGGCAGATGAACGACGTGGTCGAACAGGCTCGCCGCCAGCGTCGGCAGAAGCCGGCCACGCATCATGGCCTCGCGGGGATTCTCGTCCGTCGACAGGATCAGCCGACGCGCGCCGGGAAGCTCGGCCTCGGCGAGAAGCGCCGCCTGCGCCTCGAGCGGCATGGCCTCGATGCCCGGCACGAAGAGCGACCCCGCCGCGGATTCCGAGCGAGCGCCGGGATCCCACGAGGAGGCGACTAAAAACGGCTCCGAGCCGCGCGGAGAGAGCCGGTGAATTGCACGCGCCGCGGCTTCCTTCTCGGTGCCGGCCTCTCCAGTCAGGAGCACCGGCGACTCGAGCGGCGCCTCGCGCTCGAGGTCCGCCAGGGCCGCCGTCCAGGACGCGGAGCGCCCGGGAAGCGCCGCAGCGATCTCGTTGCGCGCGAGCCCGATCCGCATCTGCTCGATCCCGCCCTCCCGCTCGCGCCGGGCGGCGAAGCGCGAACGCAGGAGCGCGACGCGGCCGTCCGAGACGGGCCGCCACAGGAAATCGTGCGCGCCGAGATCCATTGCCCGCACGCCGTCCTCGAGTCGCGCCCCGTCGATCAGCGCGTAGACCCCGCGACGGGGATCCGAGGCGCGGGCCCGGTCGAGCAGCCCGGCGGATTCGGCTTCCCCGGGCTCGAACGCCACGACGACCGCGTCGGGCGCGAACTCGGCCAGCAGGCGATCGGCTTCCGCCGAAGTCGCGACGCCGCGCACCTGATCGCCGGCTCCGGAAAAGGCCACGCGCAGGGCATCCCGAGACTCTTCCAGAGGATCGACGACGAGGACTCTCATGGCCGGACCCGAAATTCTAGCATCCGACCCGGCCGGGCCGAACGGCCTTCAGGACGAAGCGCCGGGCAGGCGGATACCGAGCGACGGCCAAAGCTCGTCGACGCGCTTGCGGACCTCCTCGCTCATCACGATTTCCGGCGGCCAGGGCCGGTCGAAGCCCTCGCCCTTCCACTTGCGCGTCGCGTCGATCCCCATCTTGCTTCCGTAACACGGCAACCGCGAGGCGAAGTCGAGCTCGTCGACCGGCCCTTTCACGAAGGCGATGTCGCGTTCGGGATCGATCGCCGTGAGAGCGCGCCAGAGGAGCTCCTGGCCGCGGCGCAAAGGCACGTCCGCGTCCACGACGACGATCGTCTTCGTGAACATCATCTGGCCGGTGCCCCAGATCGCCTGCATCGTCTTGCGCGCGTGGCCTGGGAAGCGCTTGTCGATCGACACGATCATGAGGTTGTGAAAGATGCCCTCGACGGGAAGCCACATGTCCACGATCTCGGGAATCGTCTTGCGGACGAGCGGCAGGAAGAGACGCTCGACGGCCTCGCCGAGAAAGCCGTCTTCCATCGGGGGCCGGCCGACGATCGTGGTCAGGTAGGTCGGGTTCCGTCGCCGCGTGATCGCGGTGACGTGGAAGACGGGAAATTCGTCTTCGAGCGAGTAGAAGCCCGTATGGTCGCCGAACGGCCCTTCGACGCGACGCTCCCCCGGCTCGACGTAGCCTTCCAGCACGATCTCGGCCTCCGACGGCACGAGCAGATCCACCGTCTTCCCCTTGACCAGGGGGACGGGCTCGCCCCGCAGGAATCCCGCGAAGAGAAACTCCGAGACTCCGGGTGGCAGCGGCGCGATGGCGGAAAAGACCGTCGCCGGATCGCAGCCGATCGCGGCCGCGACCTCCATTCGCCGGCCCTCCCGCTCATAGCCGCGCGCCTGACCGGCACCGTCCTTGTGCTTCTGCCAGTGCATGCCGGTCGTCCGCTCGTCGAAGATCTGCATCCGGTACATTCCAACGTTGGCCTTGCCGGAGGCGGGATCGCGCGTGATCACGAGTGGCATCGTCACGAAGGGGCCCGCGTCCTGGGGCCAGCAGGTCAACGCCGGCAGCTCGCGGAGGTTCACGTCGTCCCCCGTCCGGACGAGGTCCTGGCACGGACCGGACCGGACGGTCTTCGGGAACACCGACGCGAGCTCGTTCAGCCGCGGCACGACCTTCAGCTTGTCGAGAATTCCCTCGGGCGGAGTCGGATCGAGGAAGAACTCGAGGCGAGCGTCCCACTCTTCGTAAGACGCGAGCTCGAGGGCGCGAAGCATGCGGCGCCGTGAGCCGAAGAGATTGATCGCCACCGGCATGGCCGAGCCGCGCACCTTCTCGAAAAGGATCGCCGGGCCGCCGGCTTTCACCGAGCGATCGGCAATCTCCGTGATCTCGAGTCGGGGTGAGACCTCCGCACGAACTCGCGCGAGCTCGCCGTCCCGCTCGAGAGTCGTCAGGAACGCCGACAGGTTCTCGTAGGCCATTCCCGGATTATGGCGCAGCGATCGCAAACGACTCGGTCTCGATCGAGCCGACGACCTCGCCGCGCGCGTTGCGGACCTCGGGAGCCCGGTGAGCGGCGAGGGATCGCCGTGCGCTCCGCGGAAGCAGGCCGAGCCGGTCGAGGACGGCGAGCGTGACGGCGTCGCGGGCTCGCGTCGAGCCGTCCTCGATCTTGAGCGCGACCCCGGCCGCGCGGCCGCGATTCGCTTCGGAAGGAGCGATGGCGACCGCGTACACGCCCTCGGCCCCTTCCTTTCCGATCCACCGGCCGCCCCCCGCCCGCAGGAAATCCGTGGTGAAGCGGCCGCGGCCGGCGACCATCGCGGGGCTTGCCGTCATCGCGCGGACCACGCGCCGGCGCACCGCCGCCGCGAAGCGGCTCTCGCCCGGCCTCTCCTTCGCCACGAGCCCCGCGTAAGCGCGCGCCAGCGCCGCGAGCGGCAGGAAGAACACCGGGAGCCCGCATCCGTCGACCCCGATGGGAATCTTCGCCGCCGGAACGCCGCTGAAGTCCGAGACGCGGCGCAAAACTTCTTTCTGGATCGGATGGCCGGGCTCGAGGTATCCGCGTGGCGAGAAGCCGTAGATCCGGCAAGCCAGGAGCAGCCCTGCGTGCTTGCCCGAACAATTGTTGTGGAGCGGCGTCGGCCGCAACCCCCGCCGCGCGAGCGCCTGCGCGGAGCCCTCGTGCATCGGCCATTGCGCGCCGCAACCGAGATCGCGCGCCGAGAATCCTCCGCGCGCGAGCAGACGCGCCGCGACCCGAACGTGCGACGGCTCGCCTCCATGCGAGGCGCACATCAGGGCGATCTCGTCGTCTCCGAGGCGGAATCGCTTCTCGCCTCCGGCCTCGAGGAGCGGGAGCGCCTGAAATGGCTTCCCGGCCGAGCGGATGAAGACCCGGTGGCCGTCGTCGCCGACGCGCGCCACGCGGCGTCCTGCGGCGTCCACCACCGCCACGGCCCCGCGGTGCACCGACTCGACGCGACCTCCCCGCAGCACGCGCGCCAGAACCGGCGGGGCCGATCGTGTCCCGTCCGCTCCCGCTTTCTTCCGCCTCAAATGTGTGACGCCTCGTTGGTCCGAGCGTATCAGCCTCGGCCCTCGGCAGCCGCCGGAAAATCGTGGGAGGAAATATTCGGCCGGGCGGGGCCGTTTCTCGGATCGATGCGAGCGCTGTCCGCCATGGCCGTCGGCCTTTGCCTCGCCGCGGCCGTGGCCCCCGTTGCCGCCGCGGAGGAACCGCCGCCCGTCTTCCCCGATCTCGAGCTCGCCGGAGCCGACGGCAGCTCGGTGCGCCTGTCGGAACTTCGGGGCAACGTCGTTCTCCTCAACGTGTGGGCCACCTGGTGCGGACCCTGCCGCCTCGAGCTGCCGATCGTCCAGAAGATGTACGACCGTTACAGCGACCGCAATTTCGTGGTCCTCGCGGTGAACATCGACGCCGATCGGCGCCGCATCGATCCCTTCCTGAAGAAGTTCAACCTCTCCCTTCCGATCTACTACGCCGCTCCGGAAGAAGCCGCCGCGATGACGTCGATGGGCATCCCGTCGACGTTCATTCTCGCGCCCGACCGCAAGCTCATCGATCGCGCGGTCGGATATTCGCCGGAGGTCGAGGAACGTTGGAAGCAGGTCGTCGAGAAGCATCTCAAGGCGCGTAAACCCGCCCACTGATCCCGCCCGATCCCGAGGGAGGTCATTCCATGAAAATCCGGATTCTCGTCTTCGCCGTCGCCGCGGCCTTCGCCGCGCCGTGCCTCTTCGCGCAGCTGCGCGAGGGCACGGTCGAGATCGAGCCCTTTGCCGGCTACCTCTGGGGCGGTCAGTTCGACCGCGGAACCACCTCGATCTTCGACCAGAAGGTGGACGTCGAAGACCACTTCACGTACGGCGGACGGATCGGTTACAACCTGACGAGCCTTGTCGAATTCGAGGCAATGTTCCAGCGGACGGAGACGAACTTCGAGACGCACACGAGCAGTTCCGGACCCATCTTCGGGCCGCCCGGACAGACGGTGCGCCTCGGTCAACTCGACATCGACTACTACATGGGCTACACGACGTTCAATTTCGGCCATGGCCGCGCCGTGCCGTACGTCTCGTTCGGACTCGGCGCCGCGCGGCTCGATCCGAACGTGGCGACCGCGCCCGGCGCCTCAACCGACACGCGCTTCACGTCGAGCGTTGCGGGAGGTCTCAAGGTCTTCTTCAACCCGCACTTCGGCATGCGGTTCGACGGCCGTTACTTCGGGACGGTCCTGAACGACCACGGCTGCAACTGCTCGCACAGCACCTGGCTCTCGAACTGGAGCACGACGGGAGGCATTCTCTTCGCCTTCTGACGGGCGAACGAGCGGGCGCCTAGCGGTCGAAGACGATCCGGCGACCGGCCGGATCGCGCGCGAGACGGATCCTCCGGGTCGGCGGGAGGACCGCCTCGAGCGCCCGGCTCGGCCACTCGACGATCACGGGCGCGCCGGCGACCGACTCCGGAAGGCCCAGGACCTCGAGCTCCCGGGCGGAGTCGGCGAGACGGTAGAGGTCGAGATGGCGGAGGACGATCTCACTCGACGGACCCGCGTATTCGTGGAGGATCGCGAAGGTGGGCGAAGCGACCTCCCGAGCCGCCGCCCCGAGACCCGACGCGATGCCGCGCGCGAAGCACGTCTTTCCCGCGCCAAGGTCCCCCTCGAGATAGACGACGTCCTCCGGCGCGAGGAACGCGGCGAGGCGCCGCCCTTCGGCCTCGGTTTCCTCTTCGCCTCGGGTGACGATCTCCCGGCTCACACGTGCCCGGTTGACCCGCCGACCAGGTCCCGCCGTACCCGCGGAATCGCGTCCGCGAGCTCGTGAGCCAGGAGGCCCGCGTCGCCGAGGTCGCAGGCCAGCAATTCCCCGGCGGCGCCGTGCAGCCAGACCGCTGTGCGCGCCGCGTCGGCTGCCCGCATCCCACCGGCGAGAAGGGCGCCGAGGGCACCGGCGAGCACATCGCCCGACCCGGCCGTCGCCATCAGCGGCGTTCCGGTGGGGTTCACCGTCACCGATCCGGAGGGCTCCGCGACGAGGGTCGCCGCCCCCTTGAGCACGACGACGGCCCGCGTGCGGCGGGCGAGACGCCGCGCCACCCCGAGCCGGTCGGCCTGAATCGCGCGTGCCGAGATGCCGAGCAGCCGCGCCGCCTCGCCCGGATGCGGCGTCAGCACGCGCGGCGCCCGCGTGGCAAAGGCGCGCGGTCTCCCGGCAAAGGCGTTCAATGCATCGGCATCGAGGACAAGCGGACGCGGCCAGCGACGCAGGTGATCGAGAAACCCCACGGCGCCGCGGGCCGTCGAGAGGCCGGGGCCGGCGACCGCGGCGTCGAAGGCGCGGAGAGCCGACGCGGCTGCGGGCCAGGCCGACGCGGCGATCGCGCCGCCCTCCTCCGGAAGCCCGAGTGTCATCGCTTCGGGCAGCGCTCCGACGATCTCCGCCTCGAGCGCCGCCGGGCAGAAGACCGTCACGAGTCCCGCGCCGGCACGGAGCGCCCCGCGTGCCGCGAGGATGGCCGCGCCCGCCTTTCCGCGCGAGCCGGCAATCACCGCCAGCCGTCCGAAGTCGCCCTTGTGCGAGTCGGCGCGGCGCCGAGGGATCGCGGCGGCCACGTCGGCAGACTCCGTCAGGAAGAAGCGCCGCCCCATCCGATCGAGAATCCTCCGGGAGATGCCGATGTCGGCGACCGTGACGCGTCCGCACCGCTCGCGGGCCGGATAAGCGACGTGGCAGATCTTCGGCGCTCCGAACGCCACCGTCCGCGAGGCGGCGACCGAAGGGCCAATCCGGGCGCCCGTGTCCGACGAGAGGCCCGACGGCAGATCGGCCGCGACGATCGGACGTCCGCAGCGATTGAGGACGTCCACGAGGCGGGCCGCGTGGCCCTGGAGCGGACGAGCGAGGCCGGTGCCGAAGAGCGCGTCCAGGGCGCCGTCGGCCTCGGCGAGCTCGCGCGCGAACGCGGCCCGCGCGGCGACGGACTCGAGGCTCCGAAGGGCGAGCCCGGCCGCGCGGGCGCGCGCGGCGTTCTCCGCCGCGTCGCCCCGATAGCGCGCCGGATCCCGCAGCGTGAAAACGCTGACGGCGAGGCCCCGCCCGGAGAGAATCCGCGCCGCGGCGAGCCCGTCGCCGCCGTTGTTGCCCGGTCCGCACGCGATGACGACACGGCGCCCGTCGGGATACGCGTCGAGAAACGTCCGCACGAGCGCCTCGGCCGCGTTCTCCATCAAAAGCGAGGACGCCGTCCCCGACCGGATCGCCGCCCGGTCGGCCCGTCGCATCGCGCGCGCGTCGAGAACGGGAATCACGAGGAGATCTCCCCCGCGAGGCCGCGGAGCACGGCGGCGGTCGCCCGCGGGAAATCCGCCTCGGCGGGGTCGCGGCTCTGGATGTCCGCTCGCAGCGTGGCGAGGTCCTCGGGGCGATCGACGTCGAAGGACGGCGCCAGCACGGCGACCTCCGCGGCGGCGCCGGACAACCGGGTGACCGTCGCATCGAGCACGTCCGGCGACGACCAGGGGATGTCGCGAAAGACCTCTTGCGCCGGGGCCTCGCGCCGAAGCCCGATCGCGCAGTAGCCGCCGTCCGCGGCGGGAATCACGGCGGCCGGGACTCCGGCCGACAGCCGCTCGAAGACCTCTTCGAGCCGGCGCCGCGGCAACGCCGGATGATCCGATCCCACGGCCGCCGCCGCCCACACTCCCGCCGAGAACTCCTCGCGAAACGCCGCCGCGAGCCTCGCCCCGAGGTCGCCGCCTTGCTGGCGACGCCGCCGCCAGGGCGCCCGGAAGAGGGCCGGAAAGGGCGGAGCGTGCGGATCGGGGTCCGCGCAGAGAACCGCCGACCAGGGGGCGGGAGGACCGTAGGCCCGCGCCGCGTCCTGCAGAAACGCGCGGTAGAGACGCGCCGCCCCCGCCGCGCCGAGCGCCGGCGAGAGCCGCGTCTTGACGCGCCCCGGCTCGGGAGCGCGCGCGAAGAGGAGAAGCGAGGGCGCGGGCGTCTGCCCCATCGCCCGATTATCGGCCAATCGTCGAGCGCCGGCGGCGGAGATCCCTACGACGGGCTGTTCGAAGCCGTCTTCTTTTCCGGCGGGAGCACTGAGACGAAGAAGCTCTTCTGGACGAAGGAGGTCACGTTCGTCACGCCGTCCCGGAGCGCCACGGAGAGCTTCTGCCCGCCCGGCACGCAGATGAGCGAGACGTCGTAGTAGTAGTCCTTGCCCTGCGCCTTCTGGAAATCCGCCACCGGAACCTCGACTTTCTGGCGCTGCACCGCGAGGTCCGACTGCTTGTCCGACGCGTCGAGGACCACGAAGTAGACGGAGAAGTTGCCCTCGTAGCGGTCGCCCGAAGGCACGAGCCCGAGCTTCGACATCGGGATCGAGATGCGGACCGGCATCAGATAGTTCTCCCGGTCGTACGGCTTGGCCTGACCCATCGCGACGCTGATGTTCAGCGGGTTGTCGATGCGCGGGTAGTGCAGGTTCGCGACTACCGTCTCGGCCGTCCGCGTCTCGAGCGACTTCTCGACGAGGCCGCGCCGCGTCCGCGCGTGCATGCCCTTGCGCTTGACGATGACTTCGATCGAATGCGGCTTGTCGACGGTCGCCTTGGTCGAGCGGTAACCGATCGAGTAGAAGTTGGAGAAGTCGGACGCGAGGTCGTCCAGGCTCGACTTCCAGTCGTTGGTGTTGATCGCCGCCATTCCGCCGGTCTGCTCCGCCATGAGCTGGAGCGGCGCCTGCATATTGGTCCGCATGATGAAGCTCGACGGACGGACGTCCATCGTCTTGTTCTCGGCGGTGATCATGTCGTCCACCTGGAGTCCCGACGCGTCCAACGCCCAGATCGTGACGCCCTGCGCGTTCGCCGCCTGGACGATGCTCGCGTAACGGCTGTTCATGTCGAATTCGAACTGGCTCAGGCTGTTCGCGTTCTCCTGGAACTTCTGCTGGATCACGTCGTACATCTCGAGACCGACCGTCGCCGGCAGCCCTTCCGAGACGTAGACCAGCACCTTGCGGCCCGGCATGCCGGCGAGGCCGTTGACGGTGTCCCGGATGCCGTCCACGGAGAACTCGAGATCGTTGCGATAGGCCTCGGCGTACTGCCGCGCGATCGATTCCGCCTGGTCGGGCGAGGTGGCGTCGTTGATCCGCTGCAGCGTGTCCTTGCGATCGCCGACCTGGGACGACGCTCCTCCCGTCTCGCCCTCGATCTCCTCGAGGACCTGCAGGATCTCGGAGGGGTCGTCGGTCATCTTCTTCCGGATCTTGAGGGAGCGGTTGAAGACGACCACCATCGCCTCGGCCTGCTTGCCGACGGTCTGCTGGACGAATTCCTTCAAGCGCTTGAACATCCGATTCCGGTTGAGCGGCTGGATGTTCAGGTTGTCGATGTAAATGACGTACCGTGCTTTCAGCTCCTGCGGCACGACGGCGGCCGCCTTCGGCTCCTCGATCGAGACCGTCTGGCCGTCCTCCAGGAGGACCTTCCCGCCGGTGACGGCATAGAAGTTCGTGATGTTCTGCGGCACGCCGTCCTGAAGAACCTGGAAGTCTTCCTTCGTCAGGCCGGGAACCCGGTTTCCCTTCGAGTCGGTGACGATGACGTCGATGCTCGTCACCGAGACCTCCACGTTCTCGATCACGGGTGACATCGCCTGCGGCGCCGGCGCCGGCGGCTTCTCCTGAGGCTTCGCCGGGGGCTTCTCCTGAGCCCGGAAGACCGCGGCGACGGCCAGAATCACCAGCGCGGCAAGGGTTCTCTTCAAAGTGGGGACTCCTCTCGTTCGAGCGGAAGCGGGTCGGCGGCGCCGAAAATTCCCTTCCCGGCCGCCGCCGGCCGCCAATCCCAAAAAGGATGTTGCTTTTGTCCCTGGGAAAGCAACAGAATCCGGGCTTTCCGGGCGGGGCTCGACGCGCCCGGTTGGAAGCGAAGAGCGAAGGAGCGTGTCGGAGATGCCTCGAAAAGGGCAGCGGGGAGCGATTCTTCTCCTTCTGGCGGCGGCACTCGCCACGACCGTGGCCTGCGACAAGATCAAGTCGAAGCAGGCCGTCAAGGCGGGCAACGAGTTCTTCAAGGCCGGAAAGTACGAGACGGCGCTCGCCAAGTACGAGGAGGCGCAGCGTCTCGATCCGGGCGCGGTCAAGCTCAAGAAGAACATCGGTCTCGCGTACATGGGCCTGTACCAGCCGGGCTCCAAGCACGCCAAGGATCTCGACTATGCGAGCAAGGCGATCGAGAACCTGAAGGCCTACGTCACGGCCTATCCCGACGACAAGAAAGCGCGCGAGTTCCTGGTCTCGATGTATCTCGCGACCGACCGTTACGACGACGCAATCGTCTTCTACGAGCAGATGCTCAAGGCCGACCCCAAGGACACCAAGGCCATGGGCTCCATCGCCTCGATGTACTTCAAGAAGGGCGACTTCGACAAGGGCATGGAGTGGCAGAAGAAGGTCGCCGACGCCGAGGGCAAGAATCCGGACCCGTACGTCATGATCGGCGTGCAGGCCTGGGACCGCTCCTACCACTACCCCGACCTGGATCCGGCCACACGTGCCCACATCGTCGACGAGGGCATGGGCGCGCTTCAGAAGGCTCTGGAGCTCAAGCCCGACTCCTTCGAGGCCCTGACCTACGTCAATCTCCTCTGGCGCGAAAAGGCGAAGATGGAGACCGACCCCGCCAAGGCGGCCGAGGACACGGAGAACGCCAACAAGTACCTCGCGCAGGCTCTCGAGCTCCGCAAGAAGCAGCAGGAGGCGGCCAAGTCCGCCCCGACTCCGGAACCGGGGAAGTAGAAGCGGTGTCTGGTAGGGTCGGGAGGGTAGTCCATGTTTGAGAACAGTCTCATCGAGTCGGCTCACCAGAAGGGCGACCACCGCAAGGCGATGACCCTTCCGGTCTCGATCGCGGTGCACGCGATCGTGATCGGTATCGCGCTCGGCGCCTCGATCTGGTTCGTCGAGGACGTGCCGGAGCCCCCCATTCCCGTCACGTTCTACGCTTCGGCTCCTCCCCCGCCCCCGCCGCCGCCCGCCGCTCCCAAGGCGGCTCCGAAACCCGTCCAGCAGCAAACCAAGGTCGAGCCGGTCAGGCCCACCGAGATGACGGCGCCGACCATCATCCCCGAGAAGATCCCCGAGCCCCTCTCGGCGCCCGAGCCGGAGGCGCCCGCCGGAGGAGTGGAAGGCGGCGTGGAAGGCGGCGTCGAGGGCGGCGTGCCGGGTGGCGTGCTCGGTGGCGTGGTCGGCGGCACGGGCCCCGGGACGGGCGACGAGCCCCTGCGCGTCGGCGGCGACGTCAAGGCCCCGGTCCTCCTCCAAAAGATCGAACCCACCTACCCCGAGGCCGCCCGCAAGGCCCGGATGGAGGGAGTCGTCATTCTCGAGGCGATCATCACGGCCGAGGGCGCGGTCCAGGACGTCAAGGTCCTGAAGTCCGTCAACCCTCTCCTCGACGCCTCGGCGGTCCGGGCCGTGCAGCAGTGGAAGTACAAGCCGGCGACCTTGAACGGCCGGGCAGTCCGCGTGTACCTGACCGTCACGGTCACCTTCAATCTGCACTAGGATTCGCTGCCGGAGCCGACCGCCGCAAATTTTGATGAGAAGGAGCCTTCCATGAGTTTCGATCCCCTAGAGCTTTGGCACAGCATGACGATCCTGGCCAAATCGGTGGCCGTTCTCCTCGCGCTGATGTCGGTCTACTCGCTGACCGTCGCGGCGGAGCGCTTCCTCTACTACCGGAAGGCGAAGAAGCAGTCCGTCGACTTCGCGCGTCTGGTCACCGGATACCTGAAGCAGGACAAGCTTCAGGAGGCGATCGACTCGTCGAAGAAGTTCAAACAGAGCCATCTCGCGCGGGTCCTCGCGGCGGGCCTCTATGAATTCCAGCACGACATCTCGAGCGGGACGGCCGACGCGCCGGGCCACGACCCGATCGAAGCGGCCGAGCGCGCGCTCGAGCGCGAGGCGTTGATCACGACGGCCGACATGAAGAAGGGGCTCTCGGGTCTCGCGACGATCGGAACGACGGCGCCGTTCATCGGACTCTTCGGAACGGTCATCGGCATCATCAACGCATTCCGCGGCATGGCCATGACCGGCTCGGGCGGCATCGCGGCCGTCTCCACCGGTATCGCCGAGGCCCTCATCACGACGGCGCTCGGGCTCTTCGTCGCGATCCCGGCCGTTTGGCTCTTCAACATTTTCATGAACAAGATCGAGCGGTTCCAGGTCGAGATGTCCAACGGCGCCTCGGAGCTCATCGACTACTTCATCAAGCGGCGCGGCGTCACGACCGGCCGGGCGTAGCAAGGACCAAAGAGGAGTTCTCCCATGGGCATGGGCGGCGGCGGGCGCGACAAGCTTCAGAGCGACATCAACGTCACACCCCTGGTGGACGTTTGCCTCGTCCTTCTCATCATCTTCATGGTCGTCACGCCGATGCTCCAGAAGGGCGTCGACGTTCAGCTTCCGACCACCGACAATCCGGACAAGAAACCGGAGAACGCGAACCAGACCCTCATCTCGGTCAAATGGGCGAATCCCCCGGTCTATTACTTCGGCCAGAACCCCCTCTCGAAGCAGGATTTCCAGAAAGAGCTCGACGAGCTCTATCAGCGGAAGCCTTCGGCCGAGCTCGTCATCAAGGCGGACCAGCGCCTCAAGTATTCCGACGTCAAGGAAGTCATGAAGATGACGAAGGAGGCCGGCTTCCAGAACGTCGGCCTGATCGCCGAGAAGAAGGTCGTCGCCCCTTCGGCGAAGTAAGGAAACGAGGAGACCTCATCCATGGGCATGTCCGCGGGCGCATCGGGCGACTACAAGAGCGACATCAACATCACGCCCCTCGTGGACGTGGTCCTCGTGCTGCTCATCATCTTCATGGTCATCACGCCGCTGCTCCAGATGGGGTACGACGTGAAGGTGCCCCCCAAAGCGACCGTGGACAATCCCCACCAGGACCCCGATC
This sequence comes from Thermoanaerobaculia bacterium, assembly GCA_035498835.1. Lineage (GTDB taxonomy): Bacteria > Acidobacteriota > Thermoanaerobaculia > UBA5066 > Gp7-AA6 > DATBFU01. The sequence goes on along the minus strand of DATJZU010000001.1, from coordinate 38,218 downwards.
AGTTGATCGTGTCGCTGACGGCGCAGAACAAGACCTTCCTGAACAAGCAGGAGCTCACGCTGCCGCAGCTCGCGACCCAGCTGACATCCATCCTCAAGAACCGGCGCGACAAGACGGTCTTCTTCTCCGGCGACGACGGGGCGACCTACGGGGACGTGGCCAAGGTGATGGACCTCTGTCGGAGCGCCGGGGCGACCAACATCGGCATCGTCCTGGAGACGGTACCGATCCAATAGTAGTCATCAGTTGTCAGTTGTCGGTTGTCAGTCAGGGACCGGAACCGACGACTGAGAACTGACGACTGACAACTCTCTTCTGATATCCTTCCGCGCCCGCGCCCGGCGCGGATCGACACCCGAAAACTACAGGAGATAGCGGATGTCCTACGACCTCGCACTGCCCCTGATTTTCGTGTTCTCGGTGGGCTCCCTCGCGGTGGCCGGATACCTGATGTCCTGGGTCCTGAAGCGCGAGCCCGGGACCTCGGCCATGCAGGAGATCTCCAACGCCATCAAGGAAGGCGCCGAGGCCTTCCTGCGCCGCCAGAACCGGACGATCTTGATGCTCGCCTTGCTCCTCGCGGCGGTCATCTTCCTTCTCTACGGCTTCGTGCGCGGCCACCATGACTTCGACCCCGTCCCGACGGCCCTGCGGCTGGCCTTTTGGACCACGCTCTCCTTCGTGCTCGGCGCCGGCTGTTCGGTAATCGCCGGCTACATCGGCATGTGGATCTCGATCCGCGCGAACATCCGGACCGCCTCCGCCGCCCGCTCGTCGCTCAACGACGCCCTGCGCATCGCGCTGCGCGGCGGCGCAGTCTCGGGCCTGTTCGTCGTCGCGATGTCGCTCTTCGGCGTCGGCGGACTGTACTGGCTCGTGCGGCGCTTTACCGAGGTGCCGGTCGAGCACATCCCCCTGCTCATCGTCGGGTACGGCTTCGGCGCCTCCTTCGTGGCGCTCTTCGCCCAGCTCGGAGGCGGCATCTACACGAAGGCCGCCGACGTCGGCGCGGACCTCGTCGGCAAGGTCGAGGCGGGGATCCCGGAAGACGACCCGCGCAACCCGGCCGTCATCGCGGACCTCGTCGGCGACAACGTCGGCGACTGCGCGGGCCGCGGCGCCGACCTCTTCGAATCCACGGCCGCCGAAAACATCGGCGCGATGATCCTCGGCGCGACCCTCGCGGCCTCGCTCGGCAAGCAGAACATGGCCTTCTCGGCCGGCGTCGTCGGCGTGATGCTCTTTCCCCTCGTCGCGCGCGCCTTCGGGCTGCTGGCCTCGATCATCGGCATTTTCGTCGTGCGCACCCGCGAGGACGCGGACCCGATGAAGGCGTTGAATCGCGGCTACTACGTGGCCGCCTCGCTCGCGATCGTGGGCTTCTTCGTCGCGACCCGGTGGCTGCTCGCCAATCCCGCTCGACCGGATGCCTGGTGGATGTACTTCCTGTGCGGCATGATCGGAGTGCTCGCCTCGATCGCCTTCGTCTTCATCACGCAGTACTACACGGAATACAGGTACCGCCCCGTTCGGGAGATCGCCGAGGCGTCGCAGACGGGCCCGGCAACCAACGTCATCGCCGGCGTCGCCGTCGGCTTCGAGTGCACCCTGCCGCCGGTCGTCACGATCTCGATCGCGATCCTCGCCTCGTACAAGATCGGCGCGGCGGCGCTGCCGGGCGGCGGCCTCTTCGGCACCGCGGTCGCCACGATGGGAATGCTCGGGACGGCGGCGTACATCCTCGCCATGGACACGTTCGGCCCGATCACCGACAACGCCGGCGGCATCGTCGAGATGTCGCGTCAGCCGGAGGAGATCCGCAAGAAAACCGACCGGCTCGACGCGGTCGGCAACACGACGAAGGCGCTTACCAAGGGCTACGCGATCGGATCGGCCGCCCTTGCGGCGTTTCTCCTCTTCTCGGCGTACCTCGACGAGCTCAAGAACTACGGCGCGGCGCTCCAGTCGGTCAATCTGGCCAAGCCCGAGGTGTTTCTCGGCGGTCTCATCGGCGCGATGCTCGTATTCTTCTTCTCCGGCCTCGCCATCAAGGCGGTTGGCAAGGCGGCGTACGTCGTCATCCAGGACGTCCGGGCCCAGTTCCAGGAGCATCCCGGCATCATGAAGGGCACCGAGAAGCCCGACTACGGGCGCACGGTAGATATCGTGACGCGTGGGGCGCTGCGGCAAATGATCCTTCCCGGTCTCGTGGCGGTCGGCACGCCGATCCTGACCGGTCTGATCTTCCGTTCATTCGGCGTGGGGGCCGAGGCGGTCGCGGCGCTCCTCATGGTCGGGACGATCGCAGGCATCGTCGTGGCGACGTTCCTGAACAACGCCGGCGGCGCCTGGGACAACGCCAAGAAGTACATCGAGACGGGGGCCTACGGAGGCAAAGGCTCGCCGACCCACAAGGCCGCCGTCGTCGGCGACACCGTCGGCGACCCCTTCAAGGACACCGCCGGCCCGTCACTTCACGTGCTCATCAAGCTCCTGGCGACGATCACGCTGGTCCTGGCGCCGCTTTTCATCTAGGTCGCCGCAAGGCTCCTCCGCTCGGTTACTTCGCGGAGACTCCTCGCGCCGCGAGCCATTGAACGCGTTCGACGGCAACAGTCGTTCGCAGCGCGACAAAGCTGCGCGAAGTTCACCGAGCGAAGCGACTCGCGCTGCGGGAGCCGGAGCGCAGGGAGGGGATCAGGCGAGCGATCGAGCCCCTTTGGGCGAGCCGAGAGCCGGTGCGCCTGACGCCCCGCCTATCGGGATGCTTCTCTGTCGCGGAGAGACCCGCGGCGTCAGGCGCAGATCCCCGAGCAAGCGAAGACGACGGTTTAGTGTGGCACCGCTTTCGGCAGGTTGGTGAAGATCTCCGCGGCATCCTGGAACTGGACGTCGCCGGGCGGCTCGAGGAGCTCCTCGGGAACGCGGGCGGGGACCTGGACGTCGCGGTTCCGGTACTCGAGCTTCACGGTGTCGATCGGCTTGCCGCGGTAGGGAGACATCACCGATCGCTCGATCACGACGCGCACGGGAAAGCCCTTCAGATCCCGCGCGAGCCAGTAGGTTCCCTTGCCGTCCTGAGGCGTCTCGTAGGCGTAGACGTCGCAGGCGTGCCCGTCCACCTTCTCCTCGCCGACGAGCTTTCCTTTCGTTCGGATCTGGTCGACTCGCCGCACGTAGTCGTGCACGGGCCGCCCGCGTTTGCGGGCCGCCCCTTCCGTCATGCGGACGCCCACCGTCTTGCCGACCTCCCAGACGAAGGCGTCCCCCCCGTCGCTCACGAGATTGGTCTGCACGCCGCCCGGCGTGCGGTCCTCGATCCGCATCCTTCCGCCGTCCCGCCAGACCTCGGCCTCCTGCAGCTTGTCCCCGGGCCGTGCTCCCTCGACCGTGACCGTCGACTTCCAGTGGGCGGTCAAGGGCGTCTCGGGGCTCGCCGCGACCAGCGTGACGGCGAGGAGCGCGGGAAGGAGTCGGGCCGGGGGTCTCATCGGTTCGCGCCGCGTGGCCGGACGATTCTACGGCGCCTCACAGGAAGCGGCACAGGATGTCGTTCGACACGAGCCCGCCGCGCTCGGTGAGGGCGACGCGGTCGGCCGTCTGGCGCAGGAGCCCCGCCTCGCGCCACGCCTCCCAGTCCTCCCGGAGGCGCGCGTCGCCCCGCCGGGCGATCCAGGACTCGACCTCGTCGCGGGCGACGCCGTCGACCAGACGCAGGCCGAGCACGATGCGCTCGCTTTCCCGCTCCTCGGCGCCGACCTCGCGGTCGAGCGCGACCGGCCTCTCTCCCGTCCCGAGCCGCTCGAGATAGGCCGGCAGCGACGCGACGTTCGCACGCCGCCGCTCGCGCCACAGCTCGTGCGCCGAGAGCCCGAGGCCGAGTGTGGGTGTCCGCTCCCAGTATTTCCGATTGTGCCGCGACGCGCGGCCCGGGCGCGCCCAGTTGGAGATCTCGTAATGCTCGAAGCCCCGGCGGCGGAGCTCCTCCGACAACTCCAGCCAGAGCGCCGCCTGCGCGTCGTCGTCCGGATAGCGCTCCGGGTGTTCCCGGCGGTCCTCCTCGAGCGCCTTCGATTTGTCGGCCTCGAGGAGATAGACGGAGACGTGGTCCACTCCGGACTCGGCGAGCGCGCGCGCGCTCGCGCGGAACGAACCCGCCGTCTGCTCCGGAAGGCCCAGGATGAGATCTCCCGAGAGGCTCGGGACGCGACCCGCGAGGAGCGCCAGCGCCTCCCGCGCGCGCGCGGCGTCGTGCCGCCGCCCAACCGCCGCGAGCTCCCGGTCCGAGAGCGACTGGACGCCGACCGAGACACGCGTCACCCCGGCGGCCATCCAGGCGTCCCGCCGCGCCGCCGTCACGTCCTCCGGGTTCGCCTCGAGCGTCACCTCGCTCCCGGCCGCGACGTCGAACGCGCCGCGGATTCGATCGAGGAGGCCCGCGATGTCCGAGGGCGGGAGAAGCGACGGCGTGCCCCCGCCGAGGTACACCGTGTCGAACCTCTGGTCCCGCGCCTCCGCGGCGACGAGATCGATCTCCCGGGCGAGCGCGTCGAGGTAAGCGCCGCGCGTCGAGCCGTCGGTCGTGACCGCGAAGGCGCAGTAGCCGCAACGCGAGGCGCAGTACGGCAGATGGACGTACAGCCCGGCGTTCATCGCCGCGCCGCCACGAGCGCCCGCTCGACCTCCGGCGCGATGTCCGCGCCCAGCGGAAAGACCTTTCGGAAGTTTCCCTCGGCCACGACCGGCCCGAGGTCCCGACCGAGCTCGTCCAGCCATCGCACGGCGGCGCGGAGCATCGTGGCGCGATGCTCGTCGCCCGATTCCCGCTCCGCGAGATCCTCGAGGGCTTCGGACGCGGCGGCGTTGACCCGGGGCTCCGAGGCTCCGCGGGGCCGGGGAGGCCTCGTCGCGAGACCCCGCCCGAGCGCAAGCTCCTCCAGGCGCTCGAGCGCCGCCCGCGACTCGCCTTCCCAATCCCCATGGTGCGCGCGGTCGAAGAAGCGCTCCTCGCTGCCCGGCTCGGCGATCGCGCGCGCCGCCACCGCTCGCCGGCGGGATTCTCCGTCGCCCGAGAGAAGCAGGCCGGCGACGAACCGCGCCCCGGCGAGCGCCGCCGCCGCGGTGGCGTGATCGAGAAACGCGGGCTCACCGGTCCAGCCGGGCAAGATCGGCAGCAGGAGCCCCGCGGTCGCGCGGCCCGCTCCCGCCCGCAGCCGCGCGACGAGGCTCTCGTCCGGGATCCCGCAGTGGATGGCCACGAAGCCCTCCGGCGGAGCGTCGGGCAGGTCGGACGGCTCGGGATCGAGCAGATAGACCGCGCGCCCCGTGTCGAGGGCTCCCCGGGCGGCGGCCCGGGATGCCTCGCGCAGCTCCTCGGCCGGAGCTCCGGGACCGACGAGCACCGGCCCGGCCGGCGGACGTCGGAGGGCCCGGCGCCACTGCTCCGGATCGGACGGCCCGACCGAAACCGCCCCCTCTTCCGGCCTCAGGACGACGGCCCTCGAAACCGGGTCGAACCGAAACCGCGGCGGCCCCGCCTCGCCTTCCCAGGGGATCGCGCGCGCCGCGATGCGGCGCCCCGCCACGTCGGTCTCGCCGAACCTCACCGTCGCCGCTCCCGGCGCGTAACGGATCAACGGCGGCGGGCGTCGCGTCGTACCCGCGCGACTCCCCGCGCGCGGCCGTAGCGCGCGAACACGTCGGCCTCGAAGTTGACCTTCGCACCGGCGCGCTTGCGCCCGAGCGCCGTCCGCCGGAGCGTCTCCGGAATGACCGCGACCTCGAAGTCCCGCGCATGGCGGCGCGAGACCGTCAGGCTGATCCCGTCGAGCGCCACGGAGCCCTTCTCGACCACGTAGCGTCCCAGGCCGGCGGGGATGCCGAAGCGGTACGTCCCGCCGCCGCCCCGGGAAGCCTCGACCGACCGGATCGGCGCGACCGCATCCACGTGGCCGAGCACGAAGTGACCGGAGATTCGATCGCCCCAACGGAGCGACCGCTCGACGTTCACGGGGTCGCCGGCCCGCAGGCCGCCGAGCGTCGTCCGCGCGAGCGTCTCGGCCGACAGATCGGCTTCGAAGAGGCGGCCGCCCCGCAGCGCCGTCAGGCAAACGCCGTCGATCGCGACGCTCTCGCCGGGCGAGAACGCGCGCTGGCTCCGCGGCGGTGCGAGCCGGATCCGGGCGCCCCGGCCGCGCTTCGTCCGCGAGACGATCCGGCCGACGCCGGCGACGATCCCGGAGAACATCGGAGAGTCAGTCTATCCACGCCGCCGCGTGCGGCGGGCGGAGCGGGCGGCGACGCGGGCCGTCAGGAGCAGGTCCTCCCCGACCCGCTCGATGGAGACATCCACGAGCCGCGGGCCCGCGCCGAGCGAGAAGCCCGCACCGCCGACTGCGGCCGGAGCGCTTCGGCCGCCGAGCAGCCTCGGCGCGAGAAATACGGCGACCCGATCCACGATGCCGGCCGAAAAGAAGGCCCCGTGCGTCTCGGCGCCGCCTTCGACGAGGAGACTCGTCACGCCGCGGCGCGCGAGGCGCCGGAGCAGCGCCCGAACCGAGATCCGGCCCGCGCCGTCTCCCGGGAGGCTCCAGACCTCGACGCCGCGCGCGACGAGCCGGCGGACCCGGGCGCTCCGTTCGGGGCGCGACGTCACCACGATGACGCCGGCCGGGTCGGCCAGGAGCTTCGATCGCTCCGAAATCCGCAGACGCCCGTCGAGGACGATCCGCCAATGCTTCCCGCCGCGGTTGAGCCCGAGGCGCCTCGTGAGAAGCGGGTCGTCCGTCAGGACCGTCCCGGCGCCGACGAGGACCGCGTCGTGCTCCTCGCGCAGCCGCAGCGCGCGCCGGCGCGACGCATCGCCCGTGATCCAGCGGCTTGCCCCGCCCGCCGCCGCGATCCGCCCGTCGAAACTCGCCGCCCACTTGGCGAGGACGAACGGCCGGCCTTCGCGCGCCCACGTCCGGAACTTCTCGTTCTGCTTCTCGGCACGGCGGGCCCGCGCCGCATCCGCCCGCACGACCCTGATCCCGGCCCGCACGAGCGCGCCCATCCCGCCGCCTGCGACCGTCGGATTCGGGTCCCGCGCCGCCACGACCACCCGGGCAACGCCGGCCCGCACGATCGCGTCGACGCACGGCGGCGTGCGGCCGAAGTGGTTGCAGGGCTCGAGGGTCACGTAGAGGTCGGCGCCCTTCGCCCGCTCGCCGGCGCGGTGGAGAGCCTCGACTTCGGCGTGAGGCCCGCCGGCCCGCCGGTGCCAGCCTTCGCCGACGACGCGGCCGCCGCGCACGACGACGGCGCCCACCATCGGGTTCGGCGAAACCCGCTCGCGGCCCCGCTCGGCGAGCGCCAACGCCCGGTCGAGAAAGCGCGGATCGGGGATGCGGCGGCGGCGGTCCGTGGCTAGCCCTCCTCCAGCAGCGCCTTCGCGTACTCGGAGGCGTCGAACGGCACGAGGTCGTCCATCCCCTCCCCGACGCCGACGTAGAGCACGGGGAGCTTCAGCTCGCGGTAGATCGCCAGGACGATGCCGCCGCGTGCGCTTCCGTCGAGCTTCGTCAGCACGACGCCGGTGACGCCGACGGCTTCGACGAAACGGCGCGCCTGCGCGAGGCCGTTGCCGCCCGTCGTGGCGTCGAGGACCAGCAGAGTCTGATGCGGCGCCCCCGGCACCTCCCGCGCGGCGATGCGGCGCATCTTGGCGAGCTCGTCCATGAGGTTCTTCTTCGTGTGGAGGCGCCCCGCCGTGTCGACGAAGAGCACCGTCACGCCGCGCGCGCGCGCCGCCGAGAGCGCGTCGAAGAGCACCGCCGACGGGTCGGCTCCCTCGCGATGCCGCACCACGGGAACGCCGAGGCGCTCGCCCCAGACGCCCAGCTGCTCGATCGCTCCGGCGCGAAACGTATCGGCCGCCGCGAGAAGCACGCTGCGCCCGTCGGCGATCGCCCGGCGCGCGAGCTTGGCCGTCGTCGTGGTCTTTCCGGAGCCGTTGACGCCGACGAGGAAGATCACCTCGAGAGGCACACTCGCCGCCGCCGCCGGCCGCGGCGCCGCCGCGAGGATCTTCTCGATCTCCTCGATCAGCATCCGCCGCACACCCTCCAGATCCTTGCGCTCCGAGACGTACGCGCGCTGACGGACGCCCTCGGCGAGCGCCGCCGCGGTCTCGGCGCCGACGTCGGCCGCGATCAGGGCCTCCTGGAGCGACTCGAGAACGGTCTCGTCGATTCCCAGGCCCTTCTTGACCGCCGCCCCGACCTTCTCGAGGATCTCGGTGTGGGTCATGAAGAGCCCGCGCCGGATCTTCGCGAAGAAGCCTCCGCTTCGGCCGGACGCGTCGGGGCGTTCGTCGCTCATGGGAAGGGCGAAAATATCGCGACTACGGGCCCGAGGCGCGAAGCCCCGGATTCCCGGGCGGCCTCAGGAGGCCTTGTTGCTGGCCGGCTTGTCGCAGGGAGGCGGCGTCGAGCTCATGACGAGGCGAGCCTTGGAGCCGACGTCGCCGCCCGGATCGATCTCGATCGCGCGCTCCAGATACCGGCAGCCGAGGGAGCCGCGATTGAGCTCGAGGAGCGTCAGGCCCAGCCGCAGGTTCGCGTCGGCGCTGCGGGGCTGCAGGCGCACGGCCTCCAGGTAGTCTTCCGCCGCCGCCGACAGATCGCCGCGCGCCTCCCGCGAGACGCCCCGTCCGAGGTGCGCCGCGAAGGAATTCGGATCCCGCGAGAGGGCCGCCGTGAACTGCTCCTCTGCGCCGGCGTAATCGCCCTGCATCTGATGCAGCCGCCCCCGGTTGATGGCCGCCGCGAGCCGGTCGTCGGGAATCGACGAGGCGTCGGCAACCCGGAAGTCTTCTTCCGCGTCCGAATACCGCGCGAGCTCCATGTAGGCGAGGCCGCGGTTGATGCGGAAGCTCGCCTTCTTGGGCGACATCTTGACGGCCTTCTCGAAGGACTCGACGGCGTCTTTCGGCCGGCCCTGCATCAGGAGCGAGGATCCCAGGCCGTCGTAGAGGTCCGCGTTGTTCGGATCGTCCTTGAGAACCTCGCGGTAAGCGCGCTCCGCTTCGGCCGCCTGGCCCTCGCTCAGGAGGACCGCCGCCATCCGTTCGTTGAGCAGCACTTCGGCGGAGGTCTTCGGCTGCGGCTTGGTCTGGTGCGAGCATGCGGCGGCGCCCGCGAGGAGCGCAGCCGCGGCGGCGAAGCGCCGCACAGCGGGCGATCTCAAAGGGCGCGCCGGAGAGGAGCCGCGAGCTCCTCCTCCGGCTCCGAGACCTGTTCGCGCGGCGGGGGAACGAACTTCCCGAGAGCGTGCGCGCGCAGGAACGCCTGGACCACGACGGGATCGTACCGCACTCCCGAGAAACTCTTGATCCTCTCGACAACGTAGCTGATCTCCATCGCCTTCTGGTAGGGGCGCGTCGTGGTCATCGCGTCGAAGGTGTCGGCGATGGTCACGATGCGTGCCTGCATCGGAATCGCCTCGCCCTTGATCCCGTCGGGATACCCGCCTCCCTCCCACTTCTCGTGATGGTGCTTCATGCCCGGGATGATGTCGGCCAGCTGCGGGATCGCGCCCATGATCGCCGCGCCCTTGGCCGGGTGCGTCTTCATCACTTCGAACTCTTCTTCCGTCAGCGCCGTGGGCTTGCGGATGATGCGGTCGTCCACGCCGATCTTGCCGACATCGTGGAGAAGCGCCGCCACCCGCACCCGCTCGACGTCCTCGGAGGGCATGCCCATCTCCTCGGCGATCGACGCCGAATAGCGCGCGACGCGCTCGGAGTGGCCGCGCGTGTACGGGTCTTTGGCGTCGATCGCCTCGGCGAGCGCTCGGATGGAGGACAGAAACAGCTCGCGGTTCTCGCGCGCGGCGCGCTGGACCTTTTCGAAAGCGTCGCGGATCGATTCGCTCATCCGGTTGAAGCTCGTGGACAGGGCGGCGATCTCGGCCGTCCCCCCGGCGTCGACCGTGGCGCCATACGCGCCTTCGCTGATGGCCCGGGCCGACGCGGCGAGCGTTGCGATCGGCTGCGAGAGCCGGCGCGCAAAGAGGATTCCGGCGAGGAGGGCCAGCGCGAGCGACACGGCCCCCCAGACGAGCGTGTCGCGCACCATGAGGTTGACCGAAGCGAACGCGAAGTCGAGGTCGCGCTCGAGGAGCACGCCCCATTCCGGCTCGCCGACGGGAGCGATCGACGCGAGCACGGCGCCGTGGCCCGTCTCCTCGGACCGCGTCACGCGCGCCGGGAATCGGATGAAATCCGCGACGAGAGTGGACGGGTGCTTGCGCGTCTCCTCGCCCGGCGAGAACGGGAACAGGATGCGCCCGGAGCGGTCCACGAGCGTCGCGCGCACCTCGCGCCGGGCCTCGCCGAGGAACTCCTGGAGGATGGGACCCCAGGACACGAGCGCCTCGACGACGCCGAGGCTCTTGTCCTCCGAACCGGCGACCGGGACCGCCAGGACCGCCACCGGCCCGAGCGACGGCACCCAGAACGGCTGGCCGGAGTAACGTTCGCCGCGGTGGGCCGCATCGAAGCCCCGCCGGAACTCCTCGTCCACGCGCGGCGAGGCGATCTCCGGGCCGGCGAAGGAGCCGAGCCCGTCCGGATTGACGCCGCGCAGCGCCAGGAGCGACCGCTGCCGCTCGATGGCCGCGCCGAGCATCCGGGGCGCCTCCGCGGAGGTGAAGGGATCCTTTCCCGTCAGACGGCTCGCCAGGCGCATCTCCTCGGCCGTGCTCGCGAGCTGCGTCGTCGCCGAGGCGTAATAGGCCGAGATCCGGTCCGCCAGCGCCGAAGAAGACCGGGTCAGGTACTTCTCCTCGAGGGTCTCGAGGGCCCTCCGATTGCGCCGAATCAGGACGGAATCCGAGATCAACAGCGGCGCCAGAGACGCCACGACCAGGGCGCCCGAAAGGAGCACAAAGAGGCGGATCCGAGACCGCCCTCGGGGAGTGTTCACTTGAAGGACATTATAGCCGCCGCGGACAGCCACTCGGACGCCGGCACGGCCTCTTCGACCCGGCCGCGGCCGATCCCCTCGAGCAGGACCGCGGACGTCCCGGCGGCGGAAGCCTTCTTGTCTCGTTGGAGATAGGCCTCGAGGCGCGCGGCGTCCCGGACGGGCTCGGGAAAAGGCCCCAGGCGAGCCAGCGTGCCGCGGACGGCGTCGGCGTCGGACTTCGGGAGGCGGCTGCGCCGCGCCGAAATCTCGAGCGCCGCCGCGATGCCCCAGGCGACCGCCTCCCCGTGCCGCAGGTCCCGGTATCCGCCGGCGGCCTCGAGGGCGTGCCCCAGCGTGTGCCCGAAGTTGAGCAGCCGGCGCCGGCCGTTCTCCTCGCGCGGATCGGACGCGACGATCTCCGCCTTGATCCGCGCCGCGCCCGCGATCAGGGAAAGAAGGGCTTGCTCCTCCCGCGCGAGGATGCGGTCGATGGAGGCGGCGGCCCGCGACGCCAGGCCCGCATCGGCGACCCAGGCGGCTTTGAACGCCTCGACGAGGCCGGCGCGGAAGTCCCGGTCGGGCAGCCCGGCCGCGGCCTCGGGATCGATGAGAACCGCGCGCGGCGGATGAAAGGCGCCGATGAGATTCTTGCCGGCCGCGTGGTCGACGCCGGTCTTCCCCCCGATCGCGGCGTCGCACATCGCGCCCGTCGTCGTCGGCACGGCATTCCAGGCGACGCCCCGCAGGAGGACGGACGCCGCGAATCCGGCCACGTCGGAGGTCACGCCGCCGCCCACCGCCACGATCGCGTCGTCACGGCGGAGGCCGGCAGCGAAGGCGGCGTCGGCGATGCGCGAGACGGCGGCGAGCGTCTTGGCTTCTTCGCGGTCGTCGAGAGCGACGTTGGCAAGGATCCTGCCGGCCAGCGCCCGCGCGATCCGGTCGCGGGCGGCGGCGGCTGCCGGCGGAGAGACGATCAGGAAACGCCCGGACGGAGAGAAGAGCCGCTCGCCCGCCGCGTCGAGGAGGCCCGGCCCGATCCAGATTCGCGTCAGGGCGGCGCGCGACGCCGCCGTCACGACGAGCTGCTCGGGCTCCCGCCTCACGACCCGTCGCGGTCGGGCGGCGGGGCGAGCCCGAGCTCTTCGAGCTGTCCCCGCGGCACGCGGGCCGGCGCCTGCGTCATGAGGTCGATCCCGGACGTCGTCTTCGGGAAGGCGATCACGTCGCGGAGAGACGTCGCCCCGGCCGCGATCGCGCAGATCCGGTCGAGCCCGAGGGCGATGCCGCCGTGGGGCGGCGCGCCGAAGCGCAACGCGTCGAGCAGGAAGCCGAAGCGCTCGCGCCCCTCGGCCTCCGCGATGCCGAGGCGGCGGAAGATCCGCTCCTGGAGATCGGCGCGGTGGATTCGGATCGAGCCCGAGCCGAGCTCCCAGCCGTTGACGACCACGTCGTACGCGTGGGCCCGCACGCGGCCCGGTTCCGTCTCGAGCCAGTACAGGTCCTCCTCGCGCGGCGCGGTGAACGGATGGTTCATCGGAAACCACTGGCCGGTCTCTTCGTCAAGCCCGAGCAAAGGGAATTCCGTCACCCAGCAGAAGACGTGGCGGCTCTCGTCCACGAGCCCGGCCTCGCGCGCCGCCGCGGCGCGCAAAGCGGCGAGCGCCCCGAGCGTGGATTTCTCGGGACCCGCGACGACGAGCAGCAGGTCGCCGTCGCCGACCTCCGCCCGCGAGAGGATCCGCTCGAGGACCGGCTCCCCCAGGCTCTTCTTCGCCGGCGACGCGACCTCGCCCGAGGCCCGCTTGAACCAGACGAGGCCGGCCGCGCCGTGCTCGCCCGCGAGCGCCGCGAGCTCGTCGAGCTTCTTGCGGCTGAAGCCCGCGCCGCCCGGCACCCGGAAGCCCCGCACCGTGCCGCCGGCGGCCGCCGCCTTGTCGAACGGCGGGAAGCTCGAACCCCTCGCCTCCGGCGTCAGGTCCACGAGCGACAAGTCGAATCGCAGGTCGGGGCGGTCCGTCCCGTAGCGCGCCATCGCGTCGGCGTACGTCAGCCGTCGGAACGGCGGCGCCGCCTCGATGCCGGCCGCCGAGAACGCCGCGGAGAGAAAGGCCTCGACCACCTCGAAGACCGCGTCCTCCGTCGGGAAGGACATCTCGAGATCGATCTGCGTGAACTCGAACTGGCGGTCTGCCCGCAGGTCCTCGTCGCGGAAACAGCGAGCGATCTGGAAGTACTTCTCGAACCCCGAGATCATCAGGATCTGCTTGAAGAGCTGCGGCGACTGTGGCAGCGCGTACCACTTGCCGTGGTGACCGCGCGACGGGACGAGGAAGTCGCGCGCGCCCTCCGGCGTCGAGCGCGTCAGCATCGGCGTCTCGATCTCGAGGAACCCCCGTTCGTGCAGCGTCTGGCGGACCCGGAACGCGATCTCGTCGCGAAGCCGGAGATTCCGCTGCATCGCGGGCCGGCGCAGGTCGAGGTAGCGGTACTGGAGGCGCAGCTCCTCGGTCGCGTTGGTGCGATCCTCGACGAGAAAGGGGGGCGTGTCGGACCGCGCGAGGAAGTTCAGGCTCTGCGCCACGACCTCCACGTCGCCGGTCGGCTGGTCCTTGTGCCGCTGGGCCTCGGCGCGCAGAACGACATCGCCTTCGATCGCGACCACGTCCTCGGCCCGCGCTTCCGCGGCGAGGCGGACCGCCTCCTCGGGACAGCGCGCGCGGTCGAAGAGAACCTGCACGACGCCGCTCCGGTCTCGGACCGTCAGGAAGATGAGCTCGCCCAGGTCCCTCCGCCGGCCCACCCAGCCCTTGAGCAGGACCCTGCGGCCCGCGTCGGCCGCGCGGAGATCTCCCGCCGGCTGCCGCTCGCGCGTCGTGGTCACGCCCGCCGCCCCGTCCCGAGCCGCTCGGCGAGCTGCCGCCGCGGAAACGTATCCTGCGTGCGCGCCGCCAGGTCCTTGATGGTCACCTCGTCCTTCTCGCGCTCGCGGGACCCGAGGAGCACGGCATGGACGCCCCGCACGCGGAATCCATACGCGGCGGGCGCCTCCAGGATCTGGCTCGCGCGCGCGAGGCCTTTGACGAGGCCGCGGCCCGTCAGATCGGTCTCGACGACGTCGCCGGGAACGAGACTGCGGATCGCCTCCGCGACGCCGAGCGCATAGACGTATTCGTCCGGCGAGTCCGGGACGACCCAGAAGAGCCCGGACTCCGGGCGGACGTCGGCCTCCATCGCCGCGACCAACCGGTCCTCACCGATCGCGAAGCCGACGGCCGGAGTGGGAGGACCGCCGAGCTCGGCGACGAGATCGTCGTAGCGGCCGCCGCCGAGGATCGCGTTCTGCGCGCCGAGCCGCCGCGAGGCGACCTCGAAGACCGTGAGCGTGTAGTAGTCGAGTCCGCGCACGATCGAGGCGTCCTCGACGAAATCGACGCCGGCGGATCGCAGGAGCTCCTGGAGCCGCTCGTGGTGCGCGCGCGAGGCCTCGTCCAGGAAGTCGAGCGTCGCGGGCGCGCCTTCGAGGATCTCGACGGCCTTCGGGTCCTTGGAGTCGAAGAGGCGCAGCGGGTTCTCCTCGAGGCGCCGCCGGTCCTCCGTCCCGAGCTCGCCGGCGCGGGTCGCCGCGTGCTCGCGCAGCGCGCGCGAGAACTTCTCGCGTGCGGGGCCGCGCGGGATGCAGTTGATCGCGGCGACGAGATCGGTGAAGCCGAGCGCCCGCAGGAAACGGAAGAGCATTTCGAGCACCTCGGCGTCGCCGGCCGGGGAGGCGATCCCGAGCTGCTCGACGCCGATCTGCCGGAACTCGCGATAACGGCCTGCCTGCGGCTGCTCGTAGCGAAACTGCGGGCCCGCGTACCAGAGCCGGATCGGGCGCGGGAAATCCTGGAGCCCCTTCTCCACGAGCGCGCGGACGACGCCGGCCGTGTTCTCCGGGCGCAGCGTCAGCGAGCGGCCCTTCCGGTCCGTAAACGTGTACATTTCCTTGTGGACGATGTCCGTGGTGTCGCCCACCGACCGGGCGAAGAGCTCCGTCGCCTCGAACGTCGGCGTCCGGATCTCGCCGTAACCGTAAGAGCCGAAGACACTCCGGGCCGTGCTCTCGACGGCCGCGAATCTCTCGCTCTCGGGCGGAAAGAGGTCGTGCGTGCCTTTCGAGGCTTTGAGGCGCGCCTTCATCCCGCCCACTTTCCGTCCACGCGGAAGTACTCCTCTTTGTAGCCCAGGTAGTTCCGGTGGTAGTTCTTCAGATCCTCGACCTCGGCGTCGGACAAGGCGCGGACCTGACGGGCCGGCGCTCCGAGCCAAAGCGTGCGCGGCGGCACGAAAGTGCGGGGCGTCACGAGCGCGCCGGCTCCGATGAATGCCGATGCGCCGACGTCCGCGCCATCCAGCACGGTCGCGCGAATTCCGATGAGGGCGCCTCGGCGTACGACGGCCCCGTGGACGATCGCGCCGTGCCCGAGGGTGACCTCCTCCTCGAGGACCGTCGGGTAGCGCTCGACGGTCACGTGGATCGCGCAGTTGTCCTGGATGTTGGTGCGGTCCCCGATCTCGATGCTGTTGCAGTCGCCGCGAACGACGGAGTTGTACCAGACCGAGACGTCGTCTCCCAGCCGAACGTCGCCGATGACCGCCGCGGTCTCGGCCAGATAGACGCGCGCGCCGAGGCGCGGCCGCTTTCCCGCGTAATCCTTGATGAGACCCATCGGGACGCGGATCTTAGCAGGGGCCGCCGCGCCGCCCGCCCCGCGCCGCCGTCACCTCTCGGTCGGCGGCCGCACCCAAGCGTACGCGCCCGGCCGCAGAACTTCGGGCGGCACGCTCGTCGCGTCGACGACCGTCGACGGGAGACCTCCCGGCGTCCGGCCTCCGTCCACGAGCCAGTCGAGCTCCCGCCGGAACAGGCCCTCGACGGCGTCCGGGTTGTCGAGCGGCGGGCTTCCCGAGCGGTTCACGCTCGTGCCGGTGACCGGACCGATCGCGCGGAGGAGCTCCCGCAGGCGGCGGTCTGCGGGCAGCCGAACGCCGAGTTTCCGCAGGCCGCGCGACGCGGCGATCGGCTGCGAGATCGAGAACACCACCGTGAGCGGCGCCGGCCAGATCTGGAAGTACGGATCGAGCGCGCGCGCGTGCGCCTCGACGCCCAGGCGATCGAGGTGCGAGCGGACGCCGATGAGCACCGGAAGCGCCTTGCTGCCCTCCCGTCCCTTCGTCTCGCAGATGCGGCGCACACCCGCTTCGCTCCAGGGATCGGCGGCCAGCCCGTAAAAGGTCTCGGTCGGAATCGCCACCACGCCGCCCTTCCCGAGCAGCTCGCGGAGGCGGAAGGTCTCCTCTCGGGAGGCGAGGAGCTCGTCGATCGAGATGCGGCGCATGGAAATACGTCTCCGAAAAGAGCCGCTAAGCTAACATGCTGCACGCCGCACGCGGCGCGCCGCTAGCCTCCGACGTACTTCGCGTAGAGTCCCTTCGCCCGCGCGACGTCTCCCGTGCCGCGGACGATGCAGCGCCCGTCGGAAAAGAGCGTCAGATGAACGCCCTCGACCTGGGCGGACAGAAGCTGCGGCGACCGCCGCACGGGTCCCACGCGCGCGAGCCGCCGCTCGAGCGCGTCGAAGTCCGGCCGCCGGCGGCCCGCGGCGGCGACCTGGACCGAGGCGCGGCCGCAGAGCTTGACGGCGTCCGCCGCACCCTCGCCTTCGAGCGCCGGGAAGCGCTTCCCAGCGCAGACGGGGCACGCCGACGACGGCCCGGCCGCGGCCATCAGGCGCCGCGCGGAGAGCTCGCCCTCCCAGACCTCGACGCGCCAGAGTCCCCGCGAGGCGGGGCGGCCGGCGGCGAGGCGAAGCGCTTCCGTCGCCGCGGCGGCGGCGACGAGCGGCGGGAGCGTCGGCACGACCCCGGCGGTGTCGCACGTCGGGCCTTCTCCGGCGGCCGGCAGGCCCTCCAGGTAGCAGCGCAGGCACGGCGTCTCCCCGGGCAACGACACGGCGACGAATCCCTGGGAACCGACGCAGGCGGCGTAGATCGAGGGAACTCCGAGAGCGCGTGCCGCGTCCGAGGCGAGGAGGCGAGTCTCGAAGTTGTCCGAGGCGTCGAAAACGAGGTCGTGTCCGCCCAGGAGCTCTCGAGCATTGCGGTGCTCGAGCTCCGCGACGACGCCGGCGACGGCAATCCCGGGCGCGATCGCCGAGAGACGGCGCGCGGCAGCATCGGCCTTCGGGCGGACCTGCCGCGCGTCCTCTGCGTCGAACAGGAACTGGCGCGAAAGGTTCGACTCCTCGACGACGTCGCGGTCGATGAGCGTCAGCCGCCCGACCCCGGCACGCGCGAGCGACTCCGCCGCCGCGGCGCCGACGGCCCCGACACCGACGATCGCGATCGAGAACGCGCCGATGCGCTTCTGGCCCTCTTCGCCGATGCCGGGGAAGAGCACCGAACGCGAGAACCGGTCGGATGCGCGGGACGAGCCGCTCATACTCTCAACCGCTCGCCGCCTCGAGGAGCGCGCGCGCGTGCTTCAGGGCGGTCTCCGAAACCTTCTCGCCCGCCAGCATGCGCGCGACCTCCTCGACGCGCTCCTTCCCTTCGAGACGCCGCACCGTGGCGACGGTCCGGCCTCCCCGCTCCCGCTTCTCCGCGAGAAAATGACGTTGCGCGAGCGCGGCGATCTGCGGCACGTGCGTGACGCAGAGTACCTGCTCGGCGCGCGCGAGCTCGCGGAGCTTCTTGCCGACCACTTCGGCCGTGCGGCCGCCGATTCCCGCGTCCACCTCGTCGAAAACGAGAGTGCGCCCGCGGGACTTCCTTCCGGCCGCCGCCGTCCGAATGGCGAGCTGCAGACGCGAGAGCTCGCCGCCGGAGGCGATCTTCTCCACGAGCTTTTCGGGCTCGCCTGGATTCGGCGCGAAGAGCAGCGCGGCCGATTCGAGACCGCTCGCACGCGGCTCGCCGGGATCGAGGGGGGCGAGCGCGACCCGAAACCGGGCCTTCTCCATTGCGAGGGCCTGGAGCTCTTTTTCGACGGCGGAGGAGAACCGGCCGGCCGCGGCGCGCCGCTTTCCCGAGAGCTTCGCCGCCGCGGCCGCGTACGCCGCGCGCGCCTTCTCCGACTCTTTCTGGCGGCGGTCGAGCGCGTCCTCCATGTTCGCGAGGTCCCCGCGCTCCGCCTTGAGCCTGTCGAGCAGGGCGAGCAGCTCCGCCGCCGGCGTCCCGTGCTTTCGCACGAGGCGGGCGATCTTCTCGAGGCGCGTCTCGATCGCGGTCAGCCGGCCCGGATCCGCCTCGATCTCGGAAGCCGAGTCGCGGGCGGCCGCGGCGAGGTCGGAGATCCGTCGCTTGAGCTCCTCGGCCTCCTCGAGGTGCGCCGCTTCCCGGGGATCGATCGCCGCCAGGTCCGCGAACGCGCGCGCCGCTTCGCCGAGCCGGTCGGCGGCGGAGGCCTCGCCTTCCGACAGGGCCGCGAGCGCCGCCTCGCCCGCGTGCCGGATCCGGTCGGCGTGGCGGAGCCGCTCGCGCTCGGCGGCGAGCGACGCTTCCTCGTTCTCGGACGGCGCAGCTTCCTCGAGCTCGCGGATCTGGTAGTCGAGCATCTCGAGACGCGCCGCGCGGTCCCGGCGCGACGCCTCGAGCTGCTCGAGCGATTCGTGCGCGACCTTCCAGTCGGCCGCAGCCCGCGCCGTCGCCTCGCGCTCCTCGTCCGCCCGGGCGAACGCGTCCAGAAGCTCGAGCGGCGCCTCCCGCTCCGTCAGTTCCTGCTCCGAGTTCTGCCCGTGGATCGCCACCAGGGCCTCGCCCAGGCGCGCCAGGGTCCGCACCGACGCCGGCTCGTCCTCGACGAACGCGCGCCCGCGCCCGTCGGCCGAGACCTCGCGCCGCACCAGAAGCGTCTCGGCGTCCGGAAGGCCCGCCTCCGCGACGACGGCCCGCGCGCCCGCAGATGCGTCGAACTCCCCCGTGACGACGAGCTTCCCCGCCCCTTCGCGCACCAGATCCGACGAGCCGCGCGCGCCGGCGAGCAGCGCCACCGCGTCCACGAGGATCGACTTGCCGGCGCCCGTCTCGCCCGTGACGACGGTGAGGCCGCCTTCGAGCTCGAGCTCCAGGTCCTCGACGATCGCGAGATTTCGGACCGTCAGCCGGCGCAGCATGGCGCCAGTCTAAGACGAGCCGCGGATCTTCTTCTGTCCGATCGGCTTGGCGGGAATGCCCGCCGCGATCACGCCGTCGGCAATGGGCTTCGAGGCCACGCCCATCGAGCCCACCATGGCGTCGTCCCCGACCACGACGCCGGAGAGCACCACGGCGTGGTAGGTCACGCGCGCGCGCTTTCCGATCACCGTTTTGTGCAGCGACACTTCGTGGATGTCCTCCACCGCGTGCGAGTGCGAGTAGATGTTCGCGTAGTCGGAGATCGAGGCCTCGTCGCCGATGATCACCTCGCCGCGGTCGTCGATCAGGACGTTGCGATGGATCGTCACGCCGTTGCCGACCGTGAGGTTGTAGCCGAACGAGAGCTCGACATCGTGAAAGATGCGGACACCCTCGCCGCACTTCCGGAAGACCCGGGCGGCGAGCATCGCGCGCATCCTGGTCCCGAGGCGAACGTTACGGCCGACGGGCGAGTGGTCGAACATCTGCCAGAACCAGAGAAGCGGCTTGACCGGCGCCCACTTCGCGAGGTCGATCTCCCGGTAGTACTCCGCCTCGAGCGTGGCGTTCCGCGGGTCGAAGCTCGCGAGGAGCGCCTTGCGCGCGAGCGGCGTCTTCGGGTCGGCGAGCTCCTTCTCGAAGTCCGGAACGGCGCCGAGGTAGAGCGTGGCGAGCGCTTCGCGCACGGCGACGTTCCGGTCGCTCCTCGAGTCGTCGAAGCGCTGTGCGAGCTCCTCGACGAAGCGAGGATAGACTTCCTCGCCGGCCGGACCGATCTCGAATCGACGGAGGGGCATATGGAGACGCGCACCCTAGCAAAGCGGTTCCAGGCAGTCAAACTCGCGTCCGCCGCGATGGTCCTCGCGTCGTTCGCCGCCGCGCAGGATCCCGCGGAGCCGCCGGGCGGCGCGCCGTCGCCGAAGCTCCTGCCTCCGCCCGCCGGAGCGATCGCGCGCGCCACGGTGGACGACAAGGCGCTCGCCGAGACGGTCGACGATCTCGTGGCCTGCGGGACGCGTCATTCCCTTTCCTCCTGGGACGACCCCAAGCGAGGGATCGGATGCGGACGCGACCGGATCGTCGCGCGCTTCGAGGCGATCGCGAAGTCGTCGGGCGGCCGGCTCCAGGTCGTCGTGGACCGGTTCGAGGCGACCTCGCCGCGGACCCACGACAAGCCCGCGCGCCTCGAAAACGTCTACGCGATTCTCCCGGGGACAGACCCCGCGCTCGCGAAGACCGTCTTTCTCGTATCGGGTCACTTCGACTCGATGCCATCGAACGTGATGGACCCCGATTCGGACGCACCCGGCGCCGACGACGACTCCTCCGGCGTCGCCGTGTCGATCGAGTGCGCGCGGCTGCTCTCGCCGGGGACGTACCGCGCGACACTCCTCTTCGCGGCCGTCTCGGGCGAGGAGCAGGGACTTCTCGGCGGCAAGCGGCTCCTCGACTACGTACGCGAGAAAGGCGATACGGTCGGCGGCTTCCTCGACAACGATATCGTCGGCGCCGACTTCGCGCCCGGCGCGCCGCACCGCGTCCGTGTCTTCTCGGGCGGCGGCCCCGACGGCGTGGACTCCCCGTCCCGCGACCTCGCGCGCGCCGTCGAGGAATCGGCCGGCCGCGACGCCGTCCGGCTCGTCTTCCGCCTCGACCGCCTCGGCCGCGGCGGCGATCACCGGCCCTTCGTCGAGGAAGGGCTCCCGGCCGTGCGCTTCACCGAGCCGCTCGAAAACTACGACCACGAGCACCAGACGCCGCGCGTCGAGGATGGCCGCGAGTACGGCGACTGGCCGAAGTTCCTGAACTACCAGTTCCTCGGCAACGTCGCGCGCGCCAACGCCGAATCGCTTCGACGGCTCGCCCTGGCTCCGGCCGCGCCGGCCCAGGTGACGATCTCGGGCGGCGTCACGCCGGACGCGAAGCTCGCCTGGACGGCGGCCGACGATGCGGAGCGGACGGGATTCGAGATCCTCTGGCGGGAGACCACCGATCCGCGCTGGTCGGTCTACGACGTCGTCGCGGGCGCCGGCGAGAATGTCCTCAAGGGCGTGTCCACGGACAACCGGTTCTTCGCGGTGCGGTCCGTGGGGAAGAACGGCGCGCGCTCGATTCCCGTCGCGGCGATCCTGAAGCCGCCGGCGCCGAGGAAGTAGCCGCGGAGCTCAGCCGTCGAAGCGGCGCTTCAGGAACTCGATCGAGAGCGCGACGCCGAACCCGGTCGCGCCGGCGGAGAACCCCGCCTGCTCCTTCTCGAGATGCGCCACGCCGGCGAAGTCGATGTGCGCCCACGCGACGCCCTTCGGCACGAACTGCTTGAGGAAGATGCCGCCGTTGATCGTTCCCGCGGCCCTCCCGCCCGTGTTCTTCATGTCGGCCCAGTCGGACTTGAGGTTCTCCAGATACTCGTCCCAGACCGGGAGCCGCCAGAGGGGCTCGCCCACCGACTCGCCGGACGCGACGAGATCGCGGGCCAGCGCATCGTCCGGGGTCATCACGCCGGCGCACTCGCTTCCGAGCGCCACGAGGACCGCACCCGTCAGCGTCGCGAAATCCACCATCACGTCGGGTGAATACGCCGCGGCGTAGTCGAGCACGTCGGCGAGCACCAGGCGCCCCTCGGCGTCCGTGTTGTCCACCTCGACGGTCAGGCCGTTGCGCATGCGGAGGATGTCGCCCGGCCGGCAGGCGGAACCGGAAGGCAGGTTCTCGGTCACGGGCGCGATCGCGACGACGTGCACGGGCAGGCGCAGCCGGCTCGCCGCCTGCGCGACCGCGAACACGGTCGCCGCGCCCATCATGTCGTACTTCATCTCCCCCATCGACGCCGACGGCTTGATCGAAATGCCCCCCGAATCGAACGTGATTCCCTTACCGACGAAGACGGCCGTGCCCCGGCTGCGCTCCGGCCGATGTTCCGCGATCACGAGGCGCGGCGGGCGCACGCTCCCCGAATTGACGGCGAGCAGCCCGGCCAGCCGCTCCTGCTCGATCCGCTTCTTGTCGAAGACCTGAACGTGCAGGCCGCGCTTCTTGCCCATCGCCTGCACTGCGGCGGCGAACTCCTCGGGCCCGAGGTCGTTGGCCGGCGTGTTGCCGAGGTCGCGAGCCCAGGCCGCGGCGTCCGCGGTCACCGACGCCTCGTGCGCCGCGGCAAGGAGCTTCCGG
This sequence comes from Thermoanaerobaculia bacterium, assembly GCA_035498835.1. GTDB lineage: Bacteria > Acidobacteriota > Thermoanaerobaculia > UBA5066 > Gp7-AA6 > DATBFU01. The sequence goes on along the minus strand of DATJZU010000001.1, from coordinate 15,947 downwards.
CGGTCGGCGTCGGGTCCGACGACGACCGTGCCGCCGACTTTCGAGGCGCCCGTCTTCCCGCGCGAGCGATACCGTTCGAAGCGGTAGTCGAGGCCGGCGATCTGCGGGAACATCGAACGCACTTCGGCCTCGCCGACCCGCCGGTCGAAGACGAACGCAACGCGCTTCGCGCCGGGGCGCAGGGCCTCGCGCGCGGCGCGGCGCAGGGCCCGGCGAAGGCGGCCGGTCGTCGCCGGCGCCTTCCCGAGGCCGACGAGGATCCACGTCCCGTCCTTGGCGGCGGCGATCGCGATCTCCTTCTCCTTTCCGCGGAAGCCGGCGGAGCGGCAGGCGCGAGCGAGTGCTGCTCCGGCGGAGGCAGGTGCGCCGGCGGCGGGGCCGCCGGTCTCCATCAGAAGAGCGACGCGGCGAATTCCGGCGCCGCGCGGCAGGGAATTCGAGATGTCGAGTTGCATGGGGCGAAAGCCTAGCAGGTTGCCCCGCGTTCGCCGCCCCCACCTTCGGGCCATGCTATAAGTCGGTCCCCATGTCCGACGTCGCCGAGACCCATCTGTCCGTGGCGCGCCTCTCCCGCCGCGGAAAGGTTCGCGACCTCTACGACGTGGGGGACGCGCTGTTGCTCGTCGCGAGCGATCGCATCTCCGCTTTCGACTGCATCCTGCAGCCGGGGATCCCCGACAAGGGAAAGATCCTCACGCAGCTCTCGAACTTCTGGTTCGCGCGTTACTCCGACGTCGAGAACCACCTGATCGAGACCGAAGTCGAGCGGTTTCCCGAGGAGCTCCAGCCGCAGGCCGCCCGCCTCGCGGGCCGCGCCGTCCTCGTGCGCAAGGCCGAGGTGGTGCCGTTCGAATGCGTGGCGCGGGGGTACCTCGCCGGCTCCGGATGGGCGGACTACCGGCGCACGGGAGAGATCTGCGGCCACCGGCTTCCGCCGGGGCTCACCGAGGCGCAGAGGCTTCCCGAGCCGATCTTCACGCCGGCGACCAAGAGCGAGCGCGGCCACGACATCAACGTGACCTTCGCGGCCGTCGCCTCCGCAGTCGGCACCGAGGAAGCGGAGTGGCTGAAGAAGACGACGCTCGCGCTCTACGAGCGGGCGCGCGACGATGCCGAAGCCCGCGGGCTGATCCTCGCCGACACGAAACTCGAGTTCGGCCGAATCGACGGCCGCCTCGTCTGGATCGACGAGGCGTTCACGCCGGACTCCTCGCGCTACTGGGACTCGGCGCTCTACCGGCCCGGCCGCAGCCCCGTCTCTTACGACAAGCAGTTCGTCCGCGACTGGCTGGAGTCGACGGGCTGGAACAAGCGTCCTCCCGCGCCGCGCCTGCCCGAAGGCGTCATCCGCACGACGCGAGAGAAGTATCTCGAAGGCTACCGGCTCCTGACGGGGACGCTGCCCCGGCACGTCTCGCCCTGAAGCCGGAAGCCGACGCCGCTACTTCGGCGGATACGACTCGAACATCTTCGCGACGGCCTCGTTGACGTTCTGGGTCTTCTTGTCGACACTCGCCGACGGGTCGAGCGTCTTCGACGCCGTTCCGCGCCACTTGAGCTGATTCTCCTTGGCGTCCACGAGGTCGACGATCAGGTTGCCGACGGGGATCTTCTGGACGGTCGTCGACGACATGCCCCCGCCTCCGTAGCCGCGCCAGCCCCAGCCGTAGCCCCAGCCCGAATCGTAGGTGTTGATCTGGGTCTGCTCGGAGAGGCGAACGTGCTCGACCACCCAGAGGTCCGGACTCGAGTCGACCTTGTGAAGGCCCTTCGCCTGGAGCTGCGCGTCGACCGCGGCCTTGATCCGGTTCTCGACGAGCTCGTTCTGCTTCTGGTCGGTGTCCTTCCACGCATACGTCTTGTACTGAGAGAAATTGGCCGCCTTGTCGTAGTCGGCCGATGTCGTGATGCTGGAGCACGCCGCCAGGGTCGCGATTGCCGCGGTCACCAGAATGAATCCGAGTCGAGATCTCATCGCCTACCTCCTCAACAACCGTCAGGCGGCGTTCGCCGGACGGGGCGCGATTCTATCGAAGTCGGGGGCCCGCCTCGATCCGCCGGAGGAATTCCGCCACGCGGTCCACGGGGTTCGCCGCCACCTCCGGAAAAACCGCGGCGTCGCCCGCGTTGCCGGCCGGGAGGAAGGCCTCGCCGAAGCCCATCGCGCCGGCCTCCTTGAGGCGCGCGGCGGCCGCGGGGACGCTCCGGACCTCGCCGAGGAGTCCCACTTCGCCGAAGAAGACGGCGCCCGCCGGCAGCGGGCGGCCGCTCGCCGACGATGCGAGCGAGGCCACGATGGCGAGGTCGGCCGCCGGCTCGTCGACGACCAGGCCTCCCGTGCACGAGACGAAGACCTCGCGCGAGGAGAGACGCAGGCCCTCGACCTCGAGCACCGCGAGCAGGAGCGCGAGTCGCGCGCCGTCGAGCCCCAGCGCGACGCGGCGGGGCGATCCGGCGACCGCCGGGCCGACCAGCGCCTGGATCTCGACGAGCAGCGACCGCGTCCCTTCGCGCGTGGCGGCGACGGCGCTTCCCGGCCGCCCGCCCCGGCGCTCCGAAAGCATCGCCGCCGACGCGTTCGCGATCTCGACGAGGCCCGCTCCCGTCATCTCGTAGAGCGCCAGCTCGTCCACGGGGCCAAACCGGTTCTTGGTGGCTCGCAGGATTCTCCGGAGCGAGCCGCGCTCGCCCTCGATCGACACGACGGCATCGACCAGATGCTCGAGCGACTTCGGGCCGGCGAGACTGCCGTCCTTGGTGACGTGGCCGATCAGAATGACCGGAACGTCCGAACTCTTCGCGAGGCGCTGGAGCTGGAGCGCGGACTCGCGCACCTGCGAGACGGTTCCCGCTGCGGAAGAGAGCGTCGCGTCCCGAATCGCCTGGATCGAATCGACGACGAGGAGCTTCGGCGGCTTCTTTTCCGCGAGGGCCACGATCCGAGACGCATCGGTTTCCGCGACGACGAGCAGGCGCTCCTCGGAGATCCCCAGCCGATCGGCGCGCAGGCGCACCTGACCGGCCGACTCCTCCCCGGTCGCGTAGAGCACGTCCCCCGCGCCTGCGACGCCGCGGCCCGCCTGCAGGAGCAGCGTCGACTTGCCGATGCCGGGCTCGCCGCCGAGGAGCACCACCGAGCCGGGGACGAGCCCACCCCCGAGGATCCGATCGAGGCCCGGAAGCGTCGTCGAAATCCGCTCGCCCGACTCCACGGACGACTCGCCGATCGCCACCGCGAGGCTCTCCGCGCGCGCCGGGCCGGCCGCGCCGCCGCGAACCTCCTCGATGTAGGAGTTCCATTCGCCGCAGTCCGGGCAGCGGCCGAGCCATTTGGCCGAGACGGCGCCGCAGCCCTGGCAGGCGAAGACGGTCGAGACGCGGGCCTTCATCGTCTCCAGATTGTCACGGGCGGATCGGCACCGAGCCCAGAAGGTACTTGATGTCGTCGTCGGTCCAGCGGACGCCGGCCCCCATGAAGATCGAGTCGGTCTTCCGGCTCCGGTTCAGGAAGTCGTCCCAGCCGCCGGTCAGGTACACCGAGGGCGAGAAGTAATAGCGCGTCGAGATCTTCGCGTGCGGGGCGAAGTCGTTCGGGCGGTTGAAGTCCCACATGTCGGCCGAGAACCGGAGCCGGTTGCGCAGCGTCGCGTAATCGATGCCGCCGCCGCCGCGCGACTCGATCAGGCCGGCGCGGAGCGTGAGGCCGTTCCACCGCCAGCCGATGAGCGCGGAAATTGCGAGCTCGTCCCGGAACTCGGTGCGATTGACCGTGTAGACCTCGGTGTGCCCGTCCGGAAAAGTGATCTGGTAGATGTTCGACTCGTCCAACCGCCGGCCGTTCGGCTCCGTCGTGAGCTCGAGGCGGTAGAAGCGCGGCGAGTCCGGCGGCTCGATGTCGAGGGTGAAGTATCCCTTCCCCGCGCCCTGCGCGGCACCGAAGCTCTGGGGATTGGCTTGCCCCCGAAACAGGTACTCGCCCCGCATTCCGAAGTCGAAATGCGTGCGCCGCACCTGGCCGAGCGCCTTGTCGATGCCCGAGACGCCTTCCTTGACCGCGACGAGCGCGTCGTTCAGGTTCTTGTGCGTCTCGTCGCTTTCGACGAGCTTCCCGATGGTCCCCTGTCCCGACTGGATGCGGCCGGTGATCTCGTTCAGATTGTCGGCGGTCGTCTCGAGCTTCTTCGAGATGTCTTTGATGTTCTCGATGCCCTGGGTCACGTTCTCGCTGTTGGCGGCCACGAGCCGGTCGACGCGGTCGACCAGCTTCGTCATCATCGCCGAGAACTCCTTGAAGTTCGCGATCGTGGAGTCGACGTTGTCCCGGTTGGACGCGACCATCACGCGCAGGTCGTCCGTGATGGCCCTCACGTTCTCGACGATGGTTCGCAGGCGCTCCTCGCCGGCGGCCCCGCCGAGGGACGAGTTCAGGTTCGTCGAAATCTCCTTGATCTGGACTTCGATGTCCCGGGCGAGCTTCGTGATCTCGTCGAAGGAGACCGGAGTGTCGCCCTTGAGAACCGAGCCTCCCGGCAGCGGCGGCCCTCCGGCGGGACCGGGGTAGAGCTCGACGTACTTTTCGCCGAGGAGCCCCAGGTTCGCGATCTGCGGGACCGCGCCCTGACGGATCTCGACGCCCGGATCGATCTCCAGATCGACGAGCGCCTTCCCCGTGCGCGGATCCACGCGGATCTTGCCGACCTTGCCGACGCGCACGCCCGCCACTCGGACGGTCGATTTCTCGTCGAGCCCCGCCACGTCCCGGAACTCCGCCACGACCGTCTGCGCCTTGCCGCGACCGATTCGGATGTCCTCGATCTTCCAGATGAGCAGCGCCGCGATGACGAGCACCGCGAGAAAGAAGGCGCCGACCTTCGCTGCCGTGTTCATGATTCCTCCGTTAGCCCTCGCCGGCCGGTCTCCGGAAGCCGGTCCGTGAGCGGCCCGTGAGCCCGGCCTTCGACGAACTGCCTCACCGCCGGATCCTTCGAGCTCAGGAACTCGCGCGGCGGCGCCTCGAAGAGCAGCCGGCCCCCGAAGAGCAGCGCGATCCGGTCGCCGATCTTCTCGGCGCTCGGCATGTGATGCGTGATCGTCACGATGGCCGCCTGCGTCTTCTCCCTCATCTCCAGAATCACCTCGTCGATGATATCGGTCATGATCGGGTCGAGTCCCGTGTTGGGTTCGTCGAAGAGCAGGATCTCCGGCTCGTGCGCGATCGCGCGCGCGAAACCGACGCGGCGCCGCATGCCGCCCGAGAGCTCGGCCGGGTACTTGTCGTCCACGCCCTGAAGCTTCACGATGTCCAGGCACTCCCGGACGCGGTCCTGCAGGGCCTTCCTCGGGCGCCCCGATCGGCGCAGCGGGAACGCGACGTTCTCGAAAACGGTCATCGAGTCGAAGAGCGCGCCTTCCTGAAAGGACATCCCGAACTTCCGCCGCAGCCGGTTGCGTTCGAGGCCCGAAAGCGCCCAGATGTCGTCGCCGTCCACGAGGACGCGCCCCGAGTCGGGCCGGATGAGGCCGATGAGGTGCTTCAGCAGCACGCTCTTGCCGGTCCCCGACGGGCCGACGATCGCGAGAGACTCCCCCGGTTCCACCGAAAAGCTCACGCCGTCGAGCACGACTTTCTCCCCGAAGGACTTGTGCAAGTCCTCCGCCACGAGCTTGCGGGAAGAAGTTTCGGCGGCCATCAGAAGAGCAGCTTCGTCAGGAAGAAATCGGTGAGCAGAATGGCGAGGCTCCCCGAGACGACGGCCGCCGTCGTGGCCCGCCCGACGCCTTCCGCGCCGCCGCGCGTGTCGTAGCCGCGGACGCAGGCGATCAGGCTGAAGAGGAGACCGAAGACCGCCGCCTTGATGAGGCCGGAGACCACGTCGTCGGAGACCGTCAGGTACTTGAACGAGTTGTCGACGTAGGTCACCGGGTTCGCGCCCAGAAGCTGCACCGCAACGAGGTATCCCCCGTACATCCCGATCGCGTCCGCCATGAGGACGAGCAGCGGCATCATCGCGATCGAAGCGAGCACCCGCGGCACGATCAGGTACTGCACCGGTTCCGTCGCGAGCGTGGTGAGCGCGTCGATCTGCTCGGTCACGCGCATCGTCCCGAGCTCGGCCGCCATGGCGCTCCCGACGCGGCCCGTTACCATGAGCGCTGTCAGCACCGGCGCGAGCTCCCGGGTCAATGAGAGCGCCACGACGCTTCCCACCCATCCCTCCGCGTGGAAGCGCGCGAAGCCGTTGTACGTCTGGAGGGCCATGACCATTCCGGTGAAGAGCGCGGTGAGGAAGACCACGGGAATCGAGTCCCAGCCCACGCGGACCATCTGTCGGAGCCACTCCGGCACGTCGTAGGGCGGCCGCAGGGCCCAGACGGCCGTGCGTCCGAGCATCTGAAAGAAACGCCCGATGTGCTCGAGCAGCCGCAGGACGGCCCGGCCGAGGCCCTCGAGGAAGCGCATTCAGTCGGCGCCGCCGTGCGGCCCGTACACCCGCGGCACGCGAGAGCCGATCCCGCACAGGATCTCGTAGGGGATCGTGCCGTCGGCGCGCGCGAGATCCCAGGCCGTGACGGACTCGGAACCGAGGCGGCCGAGCAGAACGGCCCGCTCGCCGGGCGCGGCGCCCGCGTCGGTCGCGTCGACGAGCGTCAGGTCCATGCTCACCACCCCGACCACGGGCGCCCGGCCGCCGCCGAGCAGAACCGAGATCTTTCCCGAAAAAGACCGGCGAAGACCGTCACGATAGCCGATGGGCAGCGTCGCGATCCGCGACGGGCGGCGCGTCGTGAACGTACCGCCGTAGCCGAGCGGCGTGCCCGCGGGAACGTCGCGCACCGCGAGCACGCGCGTCTCGACCTCCATCGCGGGCACGAGGCCGGGATCGGGCAGCGACTCCGAGGGCAGGATCCCGTAGAGCGCCACGCCGGGGCGCACGGCGTCGCACAGCGTCTCGGGATGCGCGAGGAGGCCGCCGGAGTTCGCGGCATGGACGGTCCCGGGATCGAGTCCTGCCTGCCGAAGCGCGGCGAGGCCGGCGCGGAAGGTCTCGACCTGGCCGTGGGTGGGCTCGGCCGCCGGGCTCTCGCCGGACGCGAGCTGCGTGAAGGTTCCGGTCAGCATGAGTCCCCGGGACTTCTGCAGGATCCCGGCCAGCTCGGCGACGTGTTCGGGACGCACGCCGAGACGACCCATCCCCGTGTCGAGCTCGACCTGAACGGGCAGCGGCCGGAGCAACGACGCCGCCGCTTCGGCCAGGCCATGCGCCTGCGAGAGATCGTGAACGACCGGCGTCAGGCCATACCCTCGGCAGAGAAGCGCATCCTGCGGCCGGGCACCGCCGAGGACGAGGACCGGAGCGGCCACGCCGCCCCGCCGGAGCTCGAGCCCCTCCTCGAGCGTCGCGACGGCGAGCCCTGCGACGCCCTCCCGCTCGAGCCGTCGCGCCACGGGCACGGCGCCGTGTCCGTATGCGTCCGCCTTCACGACGGCCCAGAGCGGCCGGCCGCCGGCGCGGGCGCGGAGAAGTCGGGCGTTGCCCGCGACAGCGTCGAGGTCCACCAGGGCGCGGGTCGGGCGAAGCGATGACAGCGGCTCTCTCATCGGCGCCGACTCTTTCCCGTTCTCCGGAGCCTGTCAACCGGTCTGCAGCCACCTCAGAACGGCTGTTCTCCTCCGGACACCGGCGCCGGGCCCGCGTAGTTGGCGAACGTCATGTGGTCGGCGAGGAAGACGAGCGGGAAGTCTCCGGTCGGGCCGTTGCGCTGCTTCGCGATGATGACGTCCGCGATACCCTTGCGCTCGGTGTCGCGGTCGTAGAGCTCCTCGCGATAGAGGAAGATCACGACGTCGGCGTCCTGCTCGATCGAGCCCGAATCGCGCAGATCGGCCAGCTGGGGCTTGCGCAGCTCGCCCTTGCGCTGCTCGGGCTGGCGCGAGAGCTGGGACAGCGCCACGATCGGAACCCTCAGCTCCTTGGCGAGCAGCTTCAGCCCGCGCGAGATCTGCGATACCTCCTGCGTCCGGTTGTCGAAGCGGCCGTGCCCCATCATGAGCTGCATGTAATCCACGATGATGAGATCGAGCCCCTTTTCCCGCTTCAGCCGCTGCGCCTTGGCGCGCATCTCCGGCACGGAGAGGGCGGCACCGTCGTCGAGGAAGAAGTTGGCGCCCGCGATCTTGGCCTGCGCCGTCACGAGGCGCACCGTGGCCTCGCGGGATGCGAAGCCGTCGCGGACCTTCTTGGCGTCCACGTCGGCCTCCGAGCAGAGGACGCGGAAGCCGATCTGCTCCTTGGACATTTCGAGCGAGAAGAAGCCGACGGAGCGCCCCTCGCGGAACGCGACGTGCTGGGCCACGTTCAGGGCGAAGGACGTCTTTCCGACCGATGGGCGCGCCGCGATGATGATCAGGTCGGTTCCCTGGAGCCCCGAGGTCATGCGGTCGAGCTCCACGAAACCGGTCGGCAGGCCCGAGAGCATCCCCTGGCGGCCCCGGGCTTCCTCGATGACGTCCAGGTTGTGCTTGACGATCTGGCCGATCGGCGTGAAACCGCCGCGGACCGCGTCCTCGGCGATGTCGAAGATTTCGCCCGTGGCGGCGCCGAGCAGATCCTCGGCATCCTGCTCCTGGGCGAGCCCCTGCCGGACGATCCTCTGGCCGGCCTGAATCAGCCGGCGGAGCGTGGACTTCTCCTTGACGATCCGGGCGTAGTGCTCGACGTTGCCGACGTCGGGCACCGCGTCCACGAGCGATGCGAGGTACGCCGAGCCTCCGGACTTCTCGACTCCGCCCGTCCGGTCGAGCTCCTCCTTCAGTGTGAGCGTGTCGATCTCCGCCGAACGCTCGTAGAGCTCGAGCATCGCGCGGAAGATGCGGCGATGCGTGTCGGGGAAGAAGTCCTCCTGGCGGAGGATCGGCACGACGAGAGAAAGGGCCGTCGAGTCGAGCAGAATCCCACCCAGAACCGAGCGCTCGGCTTCGAGATTCTGCGGCAGACCCTTTTCGAGAGTGACTTCCTCGAGCATTGCGGGAAAAGCGGGCGGATCTTTCATCCCGCGCGAAGATGTGTCAACGGCCCCGCGCGAAATCCGCAGGCGTTCGCGCCAGAGTGTTCCGAAGGGCCGACGCGAAAAAAAATCTTGGCGTCGTTTTCCACAGTCCTAATAGGACGCTGCGGAAACGGACAAATGAGGTCCGAGCGGTGTCGAAGCGAAAACGAGATTTAGCGCTTCGCCCGGGCCCGAAGGATTCCCAGCATTTCGCCGTCCCCCGACACGCCGCCCGGCCGCTTTCGGTCCTCGGGAGTGCCGTGGAAGTCGCTGCCCGCCGTGACCGCGAGACCGAGCTCGCGCGATAAGTGGCCGAAACGCGCCTCCTGCTCCGGCCCGTGGTCCGGATGGAAGACCTCGATCGCGTCGAGCCCGTGGGCCGCGAGCTCCCGCACCATCGCGTCCACGTCCCTGTACCAGACGGCGTGCGCCAGCGACGTGATCCCGCCGGCCGCGCGCACGGTGCGCACGACGTCGCGCGCCTCCCACTTTTCCGAGCTCACGTACCAGGGCATTCCGGCCTGCAGAAACCGGTCGAACGCATCGTCGTTGTCCTTCGCGTGGCCGGCCCGGACGAGAGCGCGCGCGAGGTGGGGGCGGCCCCAGACACCGTCCCCCACTTCCTCGCGGATGGCCTCGAGGTCGAGGGGATAACCGGCCTCCACGAGCTTCTGAGCCATCCGCTCCCCGCGCCGCCGCCGGTTCTCCTGCCGGATCACGAGCTGCCCGTTCAGGCGGTCGTTGTTCTCGTCCACGAAGAGCGCCAGTATGTGGATGTCGTCCTGGCCGTCGAACGAGGCGGAAATCTCGGCGCCGGGCACGAGCTCGATGCCGAGCGTCTCGGCCTCCCGCCGCGCCTCCGGGAGCCCCTGGAGCGTGTCGTGGTCCGTCAGCGCGAACGCGGAGATGCCCGCGTAGGCCATGAGGCGTACGAGCTCTGCCGGCGAGTCGAGCCCGTCGGAAATGTTCGAGTGGCTGTGCAGGTCCACGCGCATCGCGGCGGCCGATCTTACCGTGGCGCGCCGTCCCCCTCTCCCGGCCCGCGAACGGCGCCCGCGCCGCAAGGCGCTTGACGCCGAGCGAATTAATTAGTAAATATTCAGTTACTATGGGACGCCACCCGCGGGTGACCCGCGACCAGGTGCTTCAGGCCGCCCGCGAGGCCTTCGCCGAGCGGGGCTTCGAGGGGACGACGCTGGCCGCGATCGCGGCGCGCCTCGGCGTCTCTCCGGCGGCGCTCCTCCGCCACGCCCCGACCAAGGAAGCGCTCTTCCGCGAGGCGCTCGCCTCCGGCGGCCAGGAACCGCTGCCCTCCGACTTCCTGGCCGGGGTCTCGGGCCGCGAGGACCCCGTGCCGGTGCTGCGCCGGCTGGCCCTGACGCTCGAGCCCTTCATCGAGCAGAAGATGGGCGAAACGATGGCCCGCTTCCTGCGGGCGGGAGCCGGCGAGGAGTCGGGCGCCGTGCGGCTCCCCTTCGATCCGCGGCAAAGCAGCTCCCCTCCCGCGCGCGTCCTCGCCGCCCTCGAGGACTACCTGCGCCGCGCCCGGGCGGCCGGCCGGGTCCGCCTGAAGGATCCGCGCGCCGCCGCCCTGGCCTTCATGGGCGCGATCCAGTCCTACGTCTTCATGCACCGCGTCGCGCGGCTCGCTCCGCCCATCCCGCTCCCGCGATACGTGGCGGCGCTGCTCGCGATCTGGAGGCGCGGCGCGATCGCCGCCGATCGGAGGCCGAAGTGAAACGAGCCCTGCTCCTGGGACTCGCGGTGCTCCTCGCCGCCACCGGCTATTTCGCCTGGCGGTACGTCCAGCGCCCGAAGCCGCTCGTTCTGTCGGGAACGATCGAAGCCCTCGACGCCGACGTCGGATCCCTCGTGGGAGGGCGCGTGGCCGCCGTGCGCGTCGAGGAAGGGTCAACCGTCAAGAAGGATCAGCCCCTCGTCGAGTTCGAGAGCGACTTCCTCGATGGCCAGATCCGGTCCCAGCAGGGCCGTCTCGACGCCGCGCGGGCGGACCTCGAGAAGGCGCTGCGCGGCCCGCGGCAGGAGGACATCGCGCGCGCGAAGGCCGACGCGCAGAACACCGAGGCGGAGCGGCGCCGGCAGGAGGCCCTGCTCAAGGACGGCGTCGTCGGCCAGCAGTCCTACGACGCGGCGGCGACGGCGGCCCGCATCGCGCTCGAGACGCTCGAGGAAAAGCAGCGCGGCAGCCGGCCGGAGGACATCGCGTCGGCCCGCGCCGCCGTGGTGCGCGAACAGGGACAGCTCGACTATCTGGAGCGCCAGCGCCAGGACCTCGTCGTGCGCGCCCCGGCCGACGGCGTGATCCAGACCTTCGACCTGCGCCCGGGCGACCTCGTCGCCGCCGGCCAGCCGGTCACGACGATCCTCGAGCCGGACCAGATCTGGGTCCGGGTCTACGTCCCGGAGACGCGCCTCGGGCTCGTGCGCCTCGGGCAGAAAGCCTGGATCCGCGTGGACACGTTTCCCAAGCGCGAGTACCCCGGCAAGGTCGTCGAGATCCGGTCGAAGGGCGAGTACACGCCGCGAAACGTCCAGACGCTCGATCAGCGGATGGACCAGGTGTTCGGCGTCAAGGTCGCGATCGACCCGAATCCGGATCTGAAGCCCGGCATGGCGGCCACGGTGCGGCTGGAATGAGCGCCGCGCCGCCCGCCACGGCGGGCGTTCGCCGCGGCAACGGCATCGAGGTCCGTTCCGTCTCGCGCGACTTCGGAAAGGTCCGCGCGCTCGACAAGGTCTCGCTCGAGGTCAAGCGCGGTGAGATTTTCGGGCTGCTCGGACCGAACGGCTCGGGCAAATCGACGCTGATCCGGATCCTCTGCGGGCTGCTCGAGCCGACCGAGGGCAGTGCCTCGGTGGATGGCCTCGACGTCGCGCGCCAGGGTGAGGAGGTTCGGCGCCGCATCGGTTACGTGTCGCAGAGCTTCTCCCTCTACGAGGACCTGACGGTTCTCGAGAACCTGGACTTCTTCGCGTCGGTCTACGGCCTGCGCGACGAGCGCGCCCGGCAGCGGCGCCGCTGGGCGATCGACCTGACGGGCCTGGCGCCGTATCGGCATCGCCTTGCCGCGCAACTCTCCGGAGGCTGGAAGCAGCGGCTCGCGCTCGCGGCGGCCTTGATGCACGAGCCGCGCGTCCTGTTCCTCGACGAGCCCACGGCGGGAATCGACCCCGTCGCGCGCCGCGAGCTCTGGAACCTGCTCTTCGATTTCGCGGCGCAGGGCGTCACGCTCATGGTGACCACGCACTACATGGACGAAGCGGAGCGCTGCGGCACGGTCGCCTACCTCTACCTCTCGAAACTCCTCGTCGTCGGCAAGCCGGACGACCTGACGCGGCTTCCCGAGGTGACACCCGCCGGCTCGCGCCGCGTCGAGGCCGAGTGCGCGGAGGGCGCCGCGGCCTTCATCGGACCCGCCCGCGCGCTGCCCTACGTCCACGACGTCACGATCTTCGGCAACTCGCTCCATCTCCTCGTCGACGATGGCGTCGGCGACGCGAAGATCGCGGACGACCTCGGGGCGACGGCGCACGCCCGCGTCCACGTCCGCCCGATCGCCGCCACCCTCGAGGACGTCTTCGTGCGCCTGACGAAGATCCAGAGCGACGCGGCCCTTCCGGAAGCCGCGGCGGCGGGAAAAGCGCCATGAGGGGATTCTGGGCCGTCCTCCGCAAGGAGTGGATCCAGATGACGCGCGATCGTGGGACGCTCGTCATGGCCCTCGTCATTCCGATCTTCGAGCTCGTGCTCTTCGGCGTGATCGACACGAACGTCAAGCACGTGCGCACCGCGGTCTTCGATCAGAGCCGCACACGCGAGAGCCGCGAGCTCGTGACGGATCTCGTCAACACCGTCTATTTCGACGTCGTCGAGGAGGCGCCCTCGCACGAGGCGCTCCGCGAGTCGATCGTCGCCGGCCGGGCGTCCGTCGGCATCGAGATCCCGCCGGACTACGCGCGCAAGAAACTGCGCGAGCAGCCGGCGGACTTTCTCGTCCTGATCGACGGCTCCGACTCGACGATCTCGTCGCAGACGCTCGGCGCCGCCAACGGCGTCGCGCTCCAGCGCTCCCTCGAAGAGATCGCCCGCCGCACCGGGATCCGCGACCTGCCGCTCCAGGCGCACCCGCTCCTCCTCTTCAACCCGGACTCGCGCAGCGCGAACCTCCTCATCCCCGGTCTCATCGCGATCCTGCTGACTTTCTCGGGCACGATCCTCGCGGCCTTCGGGATCGTCCGCGAGCGCGAGCGCGGGACGCTCGAGCAGCTGATGGTGACGCCGGCCTCCCCCGTCGGCGTCGTGCTCGGGAAGCTCCTGCCCTACATGGGACTCGGCTTCGTCCAGCTCGCGACGATCCTCGTCGTCATGGTGGTCTTCTTCAAGGTCCCGATTCACGGCAGCCTGCCGCTCTTCCTCGCGCTCTCGACCGTCTACCTCTTCTCGCTCCTCGCGCTCGGCCTCGTGATCTCGTCCCGCGCAAAGACCCAGATGGACGCCATCCAGCGGGCGCAGGCCTTCCTCCTTCCGTCGGTTTTCCTCTCCGGCTACGTCTTCCCGCTCTTCTCGCTGCCGGCCCCTCTGCGCGTCGTCGCGCAGATCCTCCCGGCGACCCACTTCATCAAGATCTCGCGGGCGATCATCATCCGCGGGGCGGGCTTCGCGGACATCTGGCAGAGCGTCGCCGCGCTCCTCGCGATCGACGCCGTTCTGATCCTGGCCAGCACGCGGGCGTTCAAGAAGACGATCTCGTAGGACCGACTGCTCGGTTCGCAGTTCACACTTGTCAGGCCCCGGAACCGTGAACTGACAACTGCCAACGGATAACTCGGCGTAATAGAATCGCCAGCCCGCGGCGCGCATGCCGCGGACCGAATCAAGGAGATTCCGAATGTCCCTCAAAGCCGGCGATACCGCCCCCGACTTCACCCTCCCCTCGACGGTCGGCGACAAAGTCACGCTGTCGAGCTACCGCGGAAAGAAGAACGTCCTCCTGATGTTCTATCCGCTCGACTTCTCGCCCGTGTGCTCGGTCGAGAACAAGCAGTGCGCCGAGATGCTCCCGTCCAAGGGCTCCGCGGACGTCCAGGTGCTCGGCATCTCGGTCGACTCCCTCTGGGCGCACAAGGCGTTCGCCGCGCAGAACGGCATCGAGTACCCGCTGCTCGCCGACTTCCACCCGAAGGGCGACGTCGCGAAGAAGTACGGGGTCTACCTCGAGGACAAGGGCATCTCGGCCCGCACCGCCTTCGTGATCGGCAAGGACGGCAAGGTCAAGGAGGTCGTCGCCTCGGACATCCCGGTCGCGCGCGACATCGCGAAGCTGATCGAGAAGACGCGGGCCGCCTGAGCGCCGCATCCGCCATGAGCGAGACCGGGATCGTCGTGCCCTCGGTCGGAGACGGGGAGAAGGTCGCGGAGATTGCCGCGCGCGTTCGCGAGATCATCGCGCTGCTCGGCCTCGACCTCTCCGACCCGAACCTCGTCGAGACGCCCGACCGTGTCGCGAAGATGTACCTCGAGATGTTCCGCGGGCTGGCCGAAGGCGCCGAGCCGAAGATCACCGTCTTCCCCAACGATGAACGGTACGCCGCGATGGTGATCGAGAAGGACATCCCCTTCTACTCGCTCTGCTCGCATCACTTCGTGCCCTTCTACGGGCACGCGCACCTCGCGTACATCCCCAACGACAAGATCGTCGGGCTTTCGAAGATGCCCCGCATCGTCGAGTTCTACGCGCGGCGGCCGCAGCTGCAGGAACGGCTGACCGAGCAGATCGCCGGCTTCCTCGAGGAGCAGCTCGCGCCGCAAGGCGTCATGGTCGTCATCGAGGCGCGCCACCTCTGCGTGGAGATGCGCGGCGTCAAGAAGTCGGGAGCGCTGACGGTGACCTCGGCGATCCGCGGGATCTTCTACAACCGCCCCGTCCGCGAGGAGTTCCTCGACCTACTGAACCGGCGGGGCTAAACGCTCCCGGAGCTCGCGCATCGCCTCGAGGCCGGCCAGGGTCCGGAAGCCGTGCCAGCAACAGTCGTCTCCGGCGACGAAGAGGAGACGCGCGGCCCGCCCGAAGAGCTCCGACATCTCCGACGCGTGCCGGGCCTCGCGAAACGCGTACGGCTCGTCGGGAAAGAGGTGCGCCTCGGGACGCCGGCGCCGCGCGTCCTCCGGCGTCGTCACCGGGTATCGCGCGCTCTCGGATCCGAAGACGTTCGTTCCGCCCGCGAGGCTCAGGAGATCGGCGACGTACGTATCGTCGGAGACCGTCATCCAGGGATCGCGCCAGATCCAGTAAACGTAGCGGAAAGCGCGTGCCGGCGCGTCGCACAGCGCCGCCAGGCCCGACTCGATGCTCGCGGCCAGGCGCGCGGCTTCTCCGGCCGGCTCGCCGCCCACGAGCGCTCCCCACCGGCGCACGTCCGAGGGCACGTCGGCGACGCGGCGCGGGAAACTCACGTCCACCGCGACGCCGGCCGACCGGAGCGCCTCGACGTCCTGCCGCCGATTCTCTTCCTCGTTGACGAAGACGAGGTCCGGCGCGAGCTCCAGGATCCGCCCGACGTCCGGGTCCTTCGTTCCGCCGATGCGCGGCAGGCCGCGGAGCACGCCGTTCGGGCGCGTGCAGTACCGCGTGGCCGCGACGAGCCGATCCCGCGCGCCGATCTCGACGAGCGTCTCCGTGATGGACGGACAGAGCGAGATGACGCGCCGCGGCGGCACGCACAGAGTCTAGCGCCGCAATCCGCTACACTCTCCCGCACTTGGACGTCGCCGCCCGAGACCTTGGCCTGCTCTTCCGCTCGCGCCATCCGCTCGTCGTGTGCGAGACGGTCGAGGAAAAGCGTTTCGAGTCGCTCGTACGCGCCGTGGCGGCGGACCT